>JBIICI010000009.1:0-83282 GCA_044238935.1 Gemmobacter sp. | reverse complement strand
TAGAGATTTCAGAATCAGGCTTGGCTTGTAAGATTTGAATGGCTACTTCCTTTTTGCAGAGCCCTTCAAAAACACTGCTAAATCTTTTTTCAGCACTATCAATCCAGATGACCATCATTAAAACACGCTCTTTTGCTTTCGCTAGGCGTTCTTGTAAAACCGTATCATCTAAGGTTTCATAAATTCGTACCACACCCGCTTCACGAACGCCCTTTTCAAGCGTGAGCAACTCTAACGCCGCCGTTTGAAAATCCTCTAGCGTTTTACGATTACTATCCTCAATGAAAGGACGAAGCAAGGCATAGGATCCAAAAGAAATCGTTAGGGCGATGGTTAAATTCAAGGCGACATCCTGCAACAACTTCCCCAAGGTTGCAGTTGATTCAGGCATGTAACCCGCTAGAAAATAAATCAGGATAAACAAAAGCGTCAGCCCCAAATAGCCTGCCACCACCAACCGCTGAAACGCCTTATTTTTTGTCGTCATATCACCGAAACCATCCAGATTGCTAATCGATGGGATTCAGGATAAATACTCTCCTAAAAAATGCAAGCGGAAATTAACAAAAACCGCTAGTATACACCAAACCGCTTGAAGTGCCTTAACGATAATGCTAGAGTCTGCGTGCCGTTGGTATGCTCAGCAAGGCTGGGCTTAGTCATCGTTTCAGCCCAAAGTTATGGTACAATGCTTAAGGGTTTTAAATAATTAAAAAAGGATTGCGATATTGTCTCCTGCCTGTGAAAACACTTGTCTGAAAAATGATAAATCCCAGAGTGTCTATACTTCTGGTTTTATATGCTTTGAGGGGTATCGAGGTATGAATGGAGCGTTAAATGTCACTGCATGAGCCTTATCCAAGCTATTACGACAATATTTCTTATACTGCTTATCAATCCCAATATCTTGCTAATCTCATTACGTTGAAAGGACAAGCAGAGGATACTATTTCTCGTTCATTAAAGGGTTCTCGTGTTGATATGAACCCACACCAAGTGGACGCTGCTTTGTTTGCCTTACGCTCCCCTTTATCTAAAGGGGTCATACTTGCTGATGAAGTGGGGCTTGGTAAAACGATTGAGGCTAGTTTGGTTTTAGCACAACGATGGGCAGAAGGTAAGCGTAGGCTTTTGTTAATTGTTCCTGCCTCTCTTCGCAAACAGTGGTCGCAAGAACTGAGCGATAAGTTTTCTTTACCTTCACTTATTCTTGAGAAGAAGTCGTTTGATTTGATCAAGAAAAACGGACATTCAAACCCTTTTGAGAATAAAGATCACATTGTTATTTGCTCCTATCCATTTGCGTTTAGAAAAGCCGCAGAGATTAAAGCTGTTGGCTGGCATTGTGTGGTATTTGATGAAGCACACAAGCTCCGAAATGTTTATAAAAAAGATGGCTCAGTTACTGCAAAAAAATTAAGAGATGCGGTACTAGATAAGCCCAAGATTCTTTTAACAGCAACCCCTCTACAGAACTCCCTGATGGAGCTGTATGGACTGGTTTCAGTGGTGGATGAACACTTTTTTGGTGGGGAAGCCGCTTTTAAGCTACAATACGCCAACACAAAGGCTACTAATCCTCAAGTGGATGATTTAAGAACTCGGTTAAAGCCGATCTGCCATAGGACATTGAGACGACAAGTTTTTGAAGCAGGCTTAATTCCGTTTAGAGAACGTTACTGTATTACTGAAGATTTTACCCCTTCCCCTGAAGAACAAGCCCTGTATGACCAAGTTTCAGCGTATCTTCAAAATGAAGGGACGTTGGCCGTCGGTAAAAACGGCAGACACTTGATCACTCTTGTTATTCGTAAAATTTTGGCTTCATCATCATTTGCGATTGCGGACACACTTAAACGGATGATTGATCGCCTTGAAGACGATCTTGGTATCGATACGTCTACATTGAACGATTTTGATCCGATTGATGCAACAGCTGAAGATCTTGAAATTGACGAATTAGGCGAAGATACCGACGAAATACAAAAAACAACGCTCAAAGCCGAAATTGAACTGCTAAAAGCAATGCGTCAAATTGCCCAAGGCATCAAAGAAAACGAAAAAGGCAAAGCCCTGATCAGAGGCTTAGATACCGCCCTTAAACGGGTGGTGGAAAAGCAAGGACAGCGGAAAGCTGTTATTTTTACTGAATCTGTTCGCACGCAATCTTTTTTGAAAGACCTCCTGAATGCCAATGGCTATGAAGGGCAACTTGTTTTGCTGAACGGCTCTAATACAGACCCAGACAGCCAGCGTATTTATAAAGAATGGGTGCAGCAGCATAAAGGCACCAATAGAATCTCAGGCTCCAAAACCGCAGATATGAAAGCGGCGATCGTTGAGGCTTTTCGTGATAAGGCGACTATTCTGATCTCTACAGAAAGTGGTGCAGAAGGGATTAACCTTCAGTTTTGTTCTCTCGTCGTCAATTATGATCTGCCTTGGAATCCTCAGCGGGTTGAACAACGTATCGGGCGTTGCCACCGATATGGACAACAAATTGACGTAGCCGTCCTGAATTTTATTAACAGGGGTAATCGTGCCGATCAGCGTGTGTTTGAACTGTTAAATCAAAAATTCAAATTGTTTGATGGTGTCTTTGGTTCTTCGGATGAAGTTTTGGGGGCTATTGAATCTGGTGTGGATATTGAACAAAAAATCAACGCCATTTATCAAAAATGTAGAAACCCCCAAGAGTTTGATGAGGAATTCAACAAATTACAAGAAGAACTCAACGAAAGCATTACGGCAACGGAAGCGACAGCTCGGCAAGCCCTGCTTGAGAATGTGGATGAATCAGTCGTTCAAAAGCTGAAAGGCCGTAAAGACACAATCAATGAGAAACTAAATCTGTTTGAACGCCAATTGATGACGTTCACATGGGCGGAATTACCTGAAGCCAAGCGGCTGAGCGATAAGCGGTTTGAGTACCAAGGCAAAACGTACAGCATTGAATGGCCAGAAGCAGACGAAAAAGGCTGGGAGTTCTATCGCATAGGCAAAGAAGATGAGCTTGCGGATCAACTGATTCAACGGGCAAAGCAACGCCACTTGCCACCTGCTACCCTACGTTTTGACTATGACGCTTATGAAGGCGATGGGCAATTGAGCAACCTGTTACCTTATCGGGGGAAATCGGGTATTATCCAAGTTCAAAAAATGACCCTTCAAAACGCCGTTGAAACAACAGAGCATTTACTACTTGCGGGTATGACGAATGAGGGGCAACCCTTTGATACCGAGTGCGTAAAACGGCTGATGATGATTCCTGCTAAACTTATGGGGAACCCTCAAAAAGCGTATGATATGGCGTTGCTTTCTGCTCAACAACAAAAGCAGGTCAATCACTTGTTAGAACATGCCGAAGATCAAAACTTGACCTACTTGAACGAAGAAAGCGACAAACTGGATAGGTGGGCAGATGAAAGCGAAATTGCTTTTAATGCTGAAATTAAGGAGCTGAGAAAACAAGCCAACGAGTTCGATAAACAATCCCGAAGCCCTAACCTGTTGCTGCAAGAAAAACTGACACTCAAGCGTAAAGCCAGCCACCTGAAAGGTGAAGCCACCAAGAAGAAGGCAGAATACTTTCAAGAGCAAGAACGTATTCAAGCTGAGCGGATGAAGATTTTAGACTTGATTGAAAGCCAGTTGGCAATGCAACATACTGTAACCGACCTTTTTACGATTAACTGGGAATTGGAGTAGTACCCCTAATGGATAAACAAGAGATAACCCGCATGACCAATATTAAACTGTTTGAAGAAATGAAAGTCCGTTCTATATGGAACGAAGCCGAGCAAAAATGGTATTTTTCTGTATCAGATGTGGTTTCAGTACTGACTGAAAGTGCCGATGCAAAGGCTTATTGGCGACAACTAAAAAAACGTGAACCTGAACTCGTGACAAATTGTCACGGGTTGAAACTCCGAGCTTTAGATGGAAAGCTTCGGACTGAAGACTGTGCTCATGTTGAAGGACTTTTGCGGATTATTCAGTCCATTCCCTCGCCCAAAGCCGAACCTTTTAAACGATGGCTTGCCAAAGTAGGCTACGAGCGGTTGCAAGAAATTGAAAATCCAGAGTTGGCAATGTCTCGTATGCGGCAGCTATACGAAAGCAAAGGATATAGCTCTGAATGGATTGAAAAGCGGATGCGTGGCATTGCCGTTCGGGATGATTTAACCCATGAATGGAAAAACCGAGGGGTGCAAGAAGGTCAAGAATATGCCATTCTGACAGCGGAAATTGCACGGGCAACATTCGGGAAAACACCTTCGGAACATAAAGTCCACAAAGGATTAACGAAATCCAGTGATAATTTACGAGATCATATGACTGACCTTGAGTTGATTTTTACGATGCTGGGCGAAGCGTCAACAGCCGAGATTGTTCGAGAGAAAGACGCTCAAGGCTTTCCAGCCAACAAAGTTGCGGCAAAGCAGGGCGGAGCAATTGCAGGGAATGCACGCAAAGCATTGGAAGCAAAATCAGGAAAGCCCGTGCTGAGTCAAGAAAATTACAAACACCTGAATGAGACTAAAAACCGTCGCCTCAAAAGTGACAAGCCACAGGAAACAGACGAATGAGTACGAAAAAAAACAAGCTAGAACTCACATGGATTGGCAAAGACCAACGCCCACGGCTAGAGCCACGCATTTTGCTGGAAGACCCCACTTTAAGCCACCATGCCCCCCACAAAGTAACCGAAAACGACTTGTTTGACAACCGCCTGATTTTTGGCGATAACCTGCTGGCGTTAAAAGCCCTAGAACAAGAATTTGCAGGCAAGGTTAAGTGCGTGTTTATAGACCCACCCTATAACACGGGCAGTGCGTTTACCCATTATGATGACGGGCTGGAGCATAGCATTTGGCTGGGGCTAATGCGAGACAGGTTGGAATTGATTAAACGCCTGCTAAGCGATGACGGCAGTTTGTGGGTAACGCTGGATGACAACGAAGCCCATTATTTTAGGGTAATGGCAGATGAAGTGTTTGGGCGTAACAATTTTGTTGCTAACGTTATTTGGCAAAAAGTTTATAGTGAAAGAATGGATGCTAGAGGTTTTAGCAACTCGCACGACCATTTAATAATTTTTAGAAAATCCCCCTCTTTTCAACCTATACAGCTGATTAAAGAACAAAACTCAAAACAGTTTAATTTTTTTGATGATGTAAAACAGAAATTTTATAGACGGCGATCTCTCAGAAAAGAAGGATCAGAATCTTTACGCTCAGATAGACCTTCTATGTGGTACGCAATTCAAGCTCCCGATGGAACAGATATTTACCCCTTAAAACCTGATGGGACAGAGGGACGATGGAGGTGGAAAAAAGATAATGTCAAAGAAAATATATCGGATCTTGATTTTGTTAAAAAAGATTCTGTATGGGAAATCTACGTCAAACAGTTTCTGGAGCTTGAAGCAACTAGGCCTCCAGCTACAATCTGGTTAAATGATGAAGTCGGTCATAACCATGAAGCCAAGTTAGAGGCTAAACAATTCAATAATATTGATGTATTTGATACACCAAAACCAGAACGTTTACTTAAGCGAGTTCTTGAAATCGCCACAAACTCTGGTGATCTCGTGCTGGATTCCTTTGCAGGCAGTGGTACTACGGGGGCGGTTGCCCACAAAATGGGCAGGCGGTGGATTATGGTGGAATTAGGCGAACACTGCCACACCCATATCATCCCCCGCCTACAAAAAGTGGTTGATGGCACGGATCAAGGCGGTATCAGCAAAGCCGTCAACTGGCAGGGTGGCGGTGGCTTTCGCTATTACAAACTAGCAGGCTCTCTGCTAGAAAAAGACCATTGGGGCAATTGGGTCATTAGCAAGCAATACAACCCCGCCATGCTAACCGAAGCCTTATGCAAGCTGGAGGGCTTTACCTATGCCCCAAGCGAATCCGTCTACTGGCAACAGGGGTATTCCACTGAAACGGATTATATTTACGTTACCACGCAAACCCTCAGTGCCGAACAGTTGCAAGCCCTTAGCGATGAGGTAGGAACAGAACGCAGTTTGTTGGTGTTGTGCAGTGCCTTTAAGGGCAATACTGAACGCTTTAGCAACCTCACGGTTAAAAAGATTCCTCGTGCCGTGCTGGCTAAGTGCGAATGGGGGCATGATGATTATTCGCTGAATGTTGAAAATCTGCCCATGGCGGAAAAGCAACCTGAAAACGTGGTGACTCGTTCAGCCCGTCAATCCCCCAAAAGCCCTGAACAACTTAGCCTATTACCAGAAACCAGTGAGGGAGCTTAAGCCATGTCGCAAAAAATTGTGAATTCTATTGCAGGTCGTTTATCGCTCCGCACCCCGCAACGCCATTCGTTGGACTTGTTGGCTCGATTGACCGAAATTGTACCACCTCGTAAAGATGCCGATGTTCAACAAGCCCTTGAGATTATCCGTTCAGAATATCCCTTGGTGACGGATTTTGAGCGGGATTTTCCCTCGCTCTGTTTTGCACTGGCAACAGGCGTGGGTAAAACTCGGCTAATGGGGGCGTTTATTACCTATTTGCATCAAGCGTGTGGGTTTAATACGTATTTTATTCTAGCCCCTAACCTAACAATCTATAACAAGCTTATCGGTGATTTTACGCCGTCTTCACCTAAATACGTGTTTAAGGGCATTTCTGAATTTGCCATTAAGCCACCGATTATTGTAACAGGTGAAAACTATGAATCGGGCGAAGGGGTTCGGGGCGATATGTTACCCGATGTTGCCGTGTATCAACCCAACTTTTTTAGGGTGAATGACGATGTGGTGATTAACATTTTCAACATTTCAAAAATCAATACCGAGGTACGAGGCGGTAAAAACTCCAAAATCCGTAGCTTTAAAGAAACGCTAGGGCAAAGCTATTTTGAGTATCTGGCTAGTCAGCCAGACTTGGTGTTGCTGATGGATGAATCGCACCGTTATCGGGCTTCGGCGGGTTTGCGTGCCATTAACGAACTGAAACCTGTGCTAGGCTTAGAATTGACCGCCACTCCTTTTTCGGAAGGAAGTAAGGGGGCAATCCCTTTTAAGAACGTCATTTATGACTATCCGCTAGGGCAAGCCATGGATGATGGTTATGTGAAAGAACCCGCTGTTGCCACCCGTAAAAACTTTAATGCTTCAGGTATGAGTACCGAAGAAATTGAACGCCTCAAGCTGGAAGATGGTATCCGCCTGCATGAAAATACCAAGGTAGAACTGGAAACCTATGCCAGAGAGACAGGCAACAAACTGGTTAAACCTTTTTTATTGATTATCGCCCGTGACACAACCCATGCGGCGGCATTGCTAAGGCTGATTCAGTCAGACGAATTTTTTCAGGGGCGATATAAAGAGAAGGTCATTCAGGTGGATTCTAGCCAAACTGGCGAAAAAGAAGATGAGATGATTCAGAAACTACTTGCCGTGGAAAGTACCACTGAACCAACGGAGATTGTGATTCACGTCAACATGCTAAAAGAAGGATGGGACGTAACCAACTTATATACCATCGTGCCTTTGCGTGCTGCCAATGCTCGTATCTTGATTGAGCAATCTATCGGGCGGGGGTTACGTCTACCCTATGGTAAGCGTACAGGGGTGGATGCCGTGGATCGTTTAAGTATCGTTGCCCACGACCGTTTTCAAGAAATTGTCGATGAGGCTAAAAAGCCAGACTCCACGATTCGCCTAAAGCAAATTATTCTGCCTGAAAATCCAGAAGAAGTGGCTAATAAGGTTATAGTGGCTTCTCCCAACCTAGAAAGTCAGCTGGGTTTTATGCCACAAAATACGTCAGGGCAGGCGGTTATTGCTCCGCCTGCGGCAGAAAAGCCACCTATGTTTACCACGTCAGAAGAAAAAAACGTGGCACAAATAGCCTATCAGGCAATTCACCGCTTGGCAAAAGACCCTGCCAGTATCCCAAGTGTTAGTTACTTACAGCATGAACAAGTAAAAGAAAATTTGTTGCGGGAAGTCCAGCAAAGTTATCAGTCAGGTCAATTACAGTTAGAAGGAATTATTGAGAAGCCCGATTTTTCTGCAATTATCAACAAAACCGTGGACTTGATGATTCAGAACACGATTGATATTCCTCGTATTTCAGTGGTGCCAAAGGGGGATGTCATTTCCCGCTTTAAGCCCTTCCAGCTTGACCTTAAAAACTATACGCCTATCGTGCCAGATGAATCGTTATGGGTGCAATACTTGCGTTCAGGCGAAAATGTTGAGCTGGGTGGTATGATGGGTGGCATCGAAGAAGACCGCTTAGAAAATTATATTGTTGCGGGTTTGATTGATTTTAATGATGTTTCCTACGATGAAAACGCCGACTTACTGTATGATCTTGCAGACCAAGTAGTAGAGCATTTGAAAAGCTATTTGTCTGAACAGGAGATTACAAAAGTCCTACGCTACGAACAGCGAAAACTGGCAAAGTTGATCCATTCCCAAATGCTAGAACATTACGAATATGAGGCTAGCGAAGGGTATGAAGTAAGAGTGCATTCAGGTTTTAGTCCTCTCAAGGAATCTGCTTACACCACGAATAATGCACAATCACTCTTACCCTTTAAGCTACCACCCAAAGATAAGAGCAACATGGCACGCTATGTGTTTGCGGGATTTAGTCGTTGCCTATACCCCATTCAAAAGTTTGACTCTGATACAGAACGCCAGCTAGCGGTCATTTTGGATCGTGACAGCCTCAAGTGGTTTCGTCCTGTTCGTGGGCAGTTTCAAATCTCTTATATGGGCGAGCAGGAGTATCAGCCAGATTTTGTGGCTGAAGCAGAAGATTGTATTTACATGCTAGAACCCAAAGCTGCAAAGAACATAAACGACGCCGATGTTCTGGCGAAAACAAAAGCAGCTGTTCAGTGGTGTGAAAATGCCAGCCACCATGCAAAAACGTATAACGGCAAGCCGTGGGTTTATCTGTTGATACCCCATGATCAGATTGCCGAAAACATGACCCTTGATGGTTTGAGAAAAATGTTTGAAGTGGCATCATCTTCAAATAAAGAAGGTGAATGATGAATAGAGATACTTCTAATTCGAATCCATTTCCTCATATTTTGATGCCTAAAGTTTTACATCATAGAGTTTGTGACGTTACTCAGAACATTAGATCTCTAGGTGTCACAATAGGGTTTGAAACAAGACCTGAAGGTATAAGCTGGAATCAGGAAGGATTTGTTGAGTTTCTTGATGAACACTTAATTACATACTGTTTCATGCCTGATGGGAATAGTAACATATCAAAAAATCAAGTAATAAAGAGAGCCAAAGAAGCATACGGATTCCTTAGTAAATATTGCGACCGTTGGAAACAAGGGAAAATAGAAGGTGTAGAATTTGAAAAGGATTATAGGCCTATACAAGGTGTTTTAGGTGAGTGGTTTTTACATTCATTCTGCTCTGTTTTTTTTGAAACACAAAGTTTGTATTCTAAAGTCTATCTCCATCAAGGCAAATCTGCAGTACACGGCTTTGACATTGTTCATTATAAAGAATCCGAAAATGATTTAGGTTTTTCTTTATGGCTAGGAGAAGCAAAATTTCATAAAACATTAAGCGGTGCGGTAAGTTCTGCCTTGAAAAGTTTAGAAAAAGCGTGTGGGTATGGATATTTGAAATCGCAAGAAAGAGAAGATGGCACAAAAGGAGAAGTTGCTTTTATTTCAAGATACTCAACAGCAGGTGGGCATGGAGAGAATCAAGGAACTGTTGATAAAATCAATGAATATCTAGAAAAAAATATACAGATTTCTGTTGATGAGTTTCTGGAAAAAATTACGATACCTGTTCTCTTGGTTATTTCTGAGACAAAAATTTCCGAGATTTCTAAAATGACAGACCTAGAAATAAAAAAGGTTTTAACGGAGTCTATGTCAAAAGCGGACACTTCGTTTGTTGATAACCTTACTAATAATTACTCAGAACTTAAAGCAATAGACATAAGAGTTATTGTACTGCCTCTAGGTAATTACGAATCGCTAGTGGAGTACTTTGAGGGTATGATTATGGGAGCAGTCAAGAAAGATGCACTTTAAGACGTTAGCTAAACTTGCAACTGTTTTCCAGAATGGTGTCATTGACGAACACCTTTCTGAGGTTAGTGAGTTACTCGGAATTTATGATGATCTTAAGTCAAAAGATAATCAGTCAGAATGGTATCCTTATAAAAAAATGATTGTTGATTTGCTTGAAAGTGCAGGTCTCCTTCCTTATGTTTATCAAAATATAGACGTTCTTTCTTTGACCGACTTATTAAGGCTCATGCCCTACGAAATGGAAGAAGGTAAATTCTTTCATCATGGGCAAATTCAATTATTGGGTGACTTACTAGATGATAATAAACCTCGTTTAGCGATTGTGGCACCCACGAGTTTTGGGAAAACTAAATTGGTTGATTACTATCTTCAAAAGAAAAAACCAAACAAGGTAATCATTATTCAGCCCACAATTGCACTGCTTGAAGAAACCCATAAAAGGCTTTCATCTAGTAACCTCTCTTCTGAATATTTAATATTTATGGATACAGAAGATTTTGATTCTTCTCCTGATAAATGGATTGCTGTTTGGACTCAAGAACGTTGTTTGGAATGGATAAATAGCCAAGAAGAGAACGTCTGCTTTATCGATTTATTTGTCATCGATGAATTTTATCTTATTGATCCAAAACGAAATTTGCCTGAGGATTCTGAGCTGGACGAAAATAAAATTGATGAGCGAATCGAAATATTGAAATATGTTTATAAAAATTTGATAACCAATGCTCACAAAACTCTATTACTTGGTCCTGTCGCAGACAACCTTAAAGAAGATAGTGCAATACTATTAAAAAAAACGGATTATACCCCTGTTAGACAGGAGGTTTATCTCGAATATGAAAAATGGGGAAATGAGCCTAACGAAGACCAGTTAAATTTAAAAGCAAATAGAGCTATAGAAATAGTCAATAATTCAGAAGAAGGCCTTTTGATTTTTAGACCCTCACCAAAAGCTGCACATAATCTAGCACAAGAGCTGATTTCAGCTGAAGTGAAACCTGAGTTTTCTTTATCTGAATATGTGATACAGCTTCTTGCGTGGCTAAAAGAAAATTATAAAAATGCTGAACTCTGGACTGTATACACTGCCTTAAATAAAGGTATTGGCGTGCATCATGCTAAAATGCCACGCTCATTACAAAAAATTATTTTAATCCTTTTTAATAAAGGGTATTTACATACGCTCATTATGACACCAACCATAGTACAAGGAGTCAATACAACTGCTAAAAGTCTTGTTTACTGGAAAAACTCTAATGAAGGAAAATCCATTGATTATTTCGCATATAAAAATATTATTGGCAGGGCAGGACGACTAAATATTCATATCACTGGAATAGTTTATTTATTTGACGAACCTCCATTTAAAGAGAAGACCTCTATAGAGCTTCCACCATTGGATGATAGTGGTGAATCGTCGGATGAAGGAGAGCTCTATAAGAACCCATCTCCTTTTTCCAAAGAAGTTTTAAAAGACTTCAAAAAAGAGTTTCCTGGTTTAAGGATACCTAGAATTGAAACAGCCGTTCAATTACTCAGGCAACATGAATCCTGCTTCCCCATAAAATCCATAAAAGATTTGTTAAAGTCTACAAATACAGAGGCTGTTTCTGCTTTTTTAAATTTTTGTGATTCAAATTTGAAGCAAAGTCATTTGAATAATAATAGCCCTGTTGCAGCACTAAATAAATCAACAAGCTCAAAACATATTCGAGACTACTATCAAAGTGATACCGATAGAGCCTATACCGCATTTTTTGAGCGATTCAATAGAATTCAATTTGAGTTACCAAAAGGCTTAAGTATTTTATTTAGAGCAGCACAACACGAAGGGTTATTAGATAAAACTAAAACGGATCAACTTCTAAAAGAAGCTGTCATGTATTCAAGGTTTAAAACACCTTCTGCTGTTTATACTTTAGATGAACAAGGCATACCTTTTCATATCTCACAAAAAATTATAAATCTCGGAAAAACAAAGCGAGATCGTAGGAAAGTTGAGCCTTATTTAAAAAGCTTCGAGGATCTCAAAGTCGCCGATCTAAAAGCAGCTTTATTCAAATCTGAAGTTAGAATACTCGCTGATCTGACAGAATTAGATAATTTTATTTTGGATCAACTGTTGGCACTGGCAGATGAAAGTAAAAAGTGACGCAGCAGGACAGAGCTAATATAATGAGGATTAAGAGTTAAGATAGATCAGCAAATTAGTTTTACGCCAACCTATACCAAGTTGCTCTGGCCTTGCCAAAACGCTGTATTCGACCGAGTTCCACTAACTCCCGAAGTCTTACCTTGAGGGTGTTTTGGTTGGCGTTGGTTAATTTGACCATTTCAGCAATGGTCAACCGTTCATGAAGGCTTAGCCATTTTAAAATCTCTATAGACAAGGACGGCAAGGTCTCATCTACACTAGAGGCTTGGCGTTCTTTTTCCAATCGCTGTTGAAGCCTGTCTTTTTGTTTCTTTAGACAACGCAAAAAGAATCCCAGCCAAGGCTCCCAATCGGGTTTGCTTGATTTGAGGGTCAATTGCGTACGACGTAACGCCTTGTAATACAAATCCTTGTTTTCTTCAACCACATGTTCCAAAGACGCATAAGGCACATACGCATAGCCCGCCCGCAACAGCAGCAAGGTTGTTAAAACACGAGATAACCGACCATTCCCATCCTGAAACGGGTGAATGGCGAGAAAACACACGACAAACACCGCCACGAGCAACAACGGATGAAAGCTCTCTTCCTGAATAGCTTTGTTAAACCAATGCACCAACGCTTCCATTTCACGGGGGGTGTCAAAGGGCGTAGTTGTCTCAAAAACAATGCCCACTTCAACGCCTTGAGCGTTCTTAGCCACAACGTGATTGGCGAGTACTTTATACTGTCCACGGTGACGTTCATCTTTGGAGCTGTGTTTCAATAAAAGCTGGTGCAGTTGTTTGATGTGGTTTTCAGTGGGGCGAAGTTCTGCATAGGCTTGAAATACCAGATCCATCGCTTCGGCATAACCTGCCACTTCTTGCTCATCTCTGCTTTTAAAAGGGGTCATTTGCAGGTTAGAAAGCAATGTCTCCACTTGAATATCTGTTAAAGCAACCCCTTCAATACGGGTGGAAGAGCCAATACTTTCAATGGTCGCCGTATGTTTTAAGGCATTTAAGCGTTCAGGAGACAACACTTTTAAAGCATCCCAACGCCCTTTAAACTCGTCAATCTCAGCAATGAGTTTGACAAGATCGGAAGATAAAGACAGTGTAACTTCATTCATAAAAAATACCCGATAATATACCTGATTATACCCGATTTTACCCGATACGGATGAAATAAGCAAGCCTTTGGCAGAGCTTTTACTAAATTAGCTTAGTGGATTCGTGACTCTCATAGCCGAAATTAGCCGTAACATAGCCGAAAAGACGTCCTTTAGGCTTCACCTTTTGCTTGGATTTTCTGCAAGTCTTCTCAGATTTCACAGCTATTTCAGGGTCTCAATCAAACTGTCATGCCACCGCTTTGAATAGAGAATACCATAACCAGCCGTTCTGTTGTGGAGGCTTCGCAGAGTGTTCGGTGGCTTTGATGCACAATCCCTTTGTTCAAGGGTATCGGTGGACATGGCAAAATAAGCCCTTAACTCCCCCTTTTTTGGGTGTTAAACAATCCCTCTGTAATGACCGCGTTCTAGCAGGCATCGCCTGCCGTTCAAGGGTAAACCATTCGGCTGTACCAGCCCTTGAACGTCCGTCTTTTCTGCCTGCTTTGGGTGTCCGCGTCCTTCGGGACAGTTTAAACCCCAAACAAAAAGGAGATACGTTATGGGACTTGATATGTACGCCATGATTACCAACAACACCCCTGAATCCCCCGTGGATTTTAAAGCAGAAGATGCCACCGATCTTCATTATTGGCGAAAGCACCCCAACCTACACGGCTGGATGGAAGCACTTTACTATGCCAAAGGCGGAGCAGCCGACAGTTTTAACTGTGTGACCCTTCAACTGACTTTGGAAGATCTGAGTAGACTAGAAGCAGATATTAAAGCAATTGAGCTTCCCGATACGGAAGGTTTCTTTTTCGGTGAATCCGACGGTACTGAACAGGCAGATGATCTCGCCTTTATCGCCAAAGCCAGAGAAGCCATTGCCCAAGGGCAGACCGTCTTTTATGACTCGTGGTGGTAACCCCCCCCCCGAGGCAGTCACTGCCTTGGGGTTTTTCATGTTACTTTGTTTGAGTATTTTGACGCAACCAAGGTTCTTGCCTTATGGTCCAGTCCAAGTTTGTTTTCAATACGATTCAACGTTTCAGGGGCTTGGACGGAGAAACTTAAAAAATACTGGGAAGTTGCAAGGTGTGTGCTTATTTTTTTGTTTAATGAAAAAGCTACACCCGAGCTTGAATCACGACGCTATCGTTTGTTCGGATTAGGAGGGAATGCAAAAGTAAACTATCAAAGGCAGTTTTAGAAAATTAAAATATTGCTATTTTAAATCAAGTAATTTGTAGAATTTTTGATAATTTGGACTGTATTTTTCTGACCAAGAGGCTCCTGTTTTATAGTAACTTTTTTCACCCCAAACACAAGTTAATATCTCTAGGTTGTGTTGATTCAAGTATTCGTTTAAAATATCCGTCTTGATATATAACATATCGGTTTTGTTTCTGGAATACTTTCCGTCATTGATATAGTATGTTGCAAGATCACCATCAGCCGAGTAAAAATTACAACTACCTAGTTTTTGCTTAAGCTTTAGATCACGAATCAAGGGTAGGGAAATTACTTTAAAGCTATATTCTGAATGAAATGTGCCCAAGTTATATTTTATTCTTGAACTTGGTAAATCCACGGGGAAGTCATCATATTGTGGTTCTTTAATAACCTGCAGCTCTTCAGTCATGCTAAGGGAAAAAGCAGCAGCATCCTTAAATGTTTTATGAAAGACAGGTATCTTTCTTTGGACTTCTTGATATGAAGTTGCAATCCTCAAAAATTCTTCAGGCACTTGAATGTGCATATTAGGCAAGAGGGAGTACTCATACCAAAACAAGTCATCATATGTGATAGCTTCTGGTAGCACATGTGCTGTGAAGTCGTAGTTTTGTAACTTCTTTTTTAACTTTGAAGCCCTATCTTTGGAAACTATAAAAGTTTGTACAGCGTAGAAATATTCTCGATCTAACTGCTTATTTTCTTTAGAAATATACCCATCTAGCAATCTCCATGATCCAGCTTCTCCGTTTAATTCCTGCCGAATGCATATTGCTGAAAAGTCAGGCAGTTCTTCGTTTTGAATCCACTCCTGAGTACTAATTGAGGGATTAAGAATAAAGTTCTCATTATAATCCGATGAATTTTTAAATGGCTCATCTAAAAAAGTAGGGTCTATATTTAAATCTCCAGTACGCCAATCATCATACCAGTTATCACCTTCTTTATCTCGCAATTTTCCTTGGCTTCTCCTTAATCCAGCCATTTCATGAAAGGCTATCCAAGCGTATTTTTTGCCGTAGCGGTCACATTTCAACCGATTATCTTCAATTCGACCGTAATCGTTTTTTGCTATATTTTTATCTACAGCTTCAAATGCTTCTTGAGACCAGCCGAGGTTTTGAATCCTCCACAGCAACTTTGATCTAACGGATTTATATTCAGAATGTTTAAAGTCATAATTGCCTCTATCTATGACCAGTTGACCAATCGTATAATTTTCAAAATCCATGTGAAACGGAGAGTGCTTTTTATAAGAATATTCTTCACGCTCCTGACCATGCTCATCACAAAGTTTAAACTCTTCCCAATTATCCAGCCTTGAAACGTCATAGGGTGCTTGAATGTTGGCTAATGCAGCTTGGTCTAACTGAAGATCGGCATATTGATGGCCTAATAAAATTAATTTTGAAGCAAAATCTCGATAATACTGATGTGTAGAAGCGTAGAGGGCATTGTTAGCAAATATCTTATTGTACAATTCATGAGTAAATTTTTTGAAACTGCCTGTTAAAATATCGGTATTTTCTTTGGCATTTAAACATAGTTTTAAAGCAACACCGTATGAAGCAGCCAACATACGCTCAGAAACATAAATATCGTTAATTGCCAGTGATTTTGTCGTTTCCTCAAACAACGATTGGGGATCTTTCATCCCAAATTGATGAAGCACTTTTGTTGCTCCATTTCGTAAAGAATGGTTGGTAGATGTTAGCAACCATTTCAATGCTTTGGCATTTAAAACGTCCGATTCTGTCAGTTCATAGTTACTGTGATTCCATTTGTTTTCTGCTACATCTAAATCTTTAAAAAACTTGCGGCTAGGTTGATCGTAGTCATATCTTCTGCCATTGCGTAACCACTCAGTCCATAACAAGTCTCTCTCAGTCATGGATAAGTTACATAAAATTCCATCTAAAAAATCAACGTTTAAAGGATGTTTTGGAACAGTGCGAAGATGCCATAAGGCATTAAAGAAAGTATTCGGATTTTTTGGCTTTTTGAACATGTTTCGATGTTCATTCAAGGTTTCTTCATTCAAAAACTTTGGGTCTTGAAATAAAGTCAGGTGCAAGGCTGCGGGTTTTAAATCAGTATGAATACACTGCCAGAGCTGTCGTTTGTAATTTTTGGGGTATAAATCAACCAAGTTTTTTAGAATATCGTTTGCAAGTGGATGAGCATCTTCACCGATGAAACGGGTAGAGAATTGCTCAGAATTTACGTCCTTATCGATACCTGAATCAGCAATCAGGAATCCTCCTAACATATCAAAAGAAGGTGCCAGCTCAAATTTAGATTCATCTATCCAGCTCGGGTTTCTTATTATCAGTCCCGCTTGAATCAACAGTGATGTCAGGCTATCTGTATACTCACCATTATCGCTAATTTGATCTCTAAATTTCTCCTCATCAATACTACGGGCATTTTGTTGCCAAAGCAGATTCGCAAACGATTTGATAGCCCGCACAACCTTGTCATGCCTTTGAATAGTCGGATAAAGTTCAAGAACTCTTTCAACTATACTATCCACATATTTTTTAAATAATGAAATAAAAGATGTCGGTAGAGATGGCAGCGTTACTGGGTGCTGATTATTGCCTTGAGGATTTAGCGTGTCGCAAAATAACCGAAGATGAAGCGGTGATTGAAGAAAAGGGGTTTCTTCAATTTGTTCAATGTCATCAAACTGAATGTTGTAGTGGTGAAAGTAGGCTGTTGCCGCTTCTTTTATATCATAAAAACCTTCTAAGGGAATTTTCTCAATATCTTCAGGCAAAGCCATTCCAGCAAATGCCTCTTTTGTGTTGAGATTGGAATCATTATCATTAAACGGTAAGTCATTGTATCTTTCTTCCTTGTGGAATTGATTATCCTCACCTGGTCGCAGCGTACAGATAACCATGACGTAATTATAGCTTTTCAGGAGCTCATCAAGTTCATTCAAAATAGGTTTCCATAGCCTTGGATCTTCCGTTTCATTTAAACCATCGATAACAATAGGAATTTTATGTTTACATCTCATGCCCGCTGAGTTTAGTGCACCTAACAGTGCCTCAATTGAAGGGCATGGTTTTCCTCCAAAGCAAATCTTTTCAGCAAAGTTATTTAGCGTTTGCCCTTTAATTAAATCTTTCGCATGCCATAAAATACCATGAGGACGATAAGTCGTTTTACGGGCCAAGGAGATTGCCAAATGTGTTTTACCATCGCCAGCATTAGCCAAAATAGCAACCATACGAGTAGTTACTGTTTCTCGTATCTCACGAATGGCCTCTAAAGCAATATGTATGTCATCGACTACATTAGTTACCTCTAGGGCAAGTGGATGATTCCTGTTTCGCAGGATTTTTAACAAACGTATCTTTTGTTTAGGAATATCGATTGGAGCTTCATCACACAACTGCTGAACACCATGAAAACCATCCGTACACAAAGCCTCATAAAAGCCCTCTAAAAAATTAGACAGTTCATCACATAATTTTAGAAAGTCAGTCTTGGCGGTACTTAATTTGGTATCTAGTTCACTGTTAGCCAACGTGTCTAAAAGGCTTTTAGCCTCTCGCAACGTTTGGCTTGAAGAATGAATCGATTGCCATACCTCTGGTTCTCCCAGCATTTTACGAACAGTACGTTCGGCTTCCATTTGCTGGTGCACGCTTTCAATCCATCGGTTTTTGATACGTGCTGTGGAACGTTCATAGGCTTGGTGTAAATTGTCAGGTGTTAAAATCCATTCACCAAAAAAAGTATGCTTTAAATATTGAGCTTTGCCAATCAGTAATGCTTCTAATTCAGTAGAGGATGCGAGGTGGAGTGTGTATTTTGGATATTGCGTTTTCAAACCATAAAACCATGATTGATCAGATTTTGAGAGAACTTGTGGCGTACACAACACCCAATCTGTTATGCCCAATACGTGTTTAACCGTCGCTTCAAGAGAGTCTGTTATTTGCTTTTTCTGAGTAGGAGTTAATTTTTTACCTTTTTCCGTAACCTCTTGAAAATATTTACACTGCCACCCCCAGTGACGTCCAGCCTCACCTAGCTGAGGAAAACAATCACGTTCAAGTTTTAAATGAAATTCAACACCTGGCTGATTTTTGAGGTGTCTTACAGAACCATAAGCACTGTAATTCAAGTAAACTGCTTGATGCCAAAGGTTTTCAAAATTATTTCTTGAGTCACCTTCAAGTTGGTTAAACAAGTCCCAATTCAAACTCATTTTATACCCTCTACCATTAGCTTGCTTCCTCTGGGTAATCATGGTCTGAATAGATTTCTAACTTTGCACCATGATGCACCATTAGTTTTATGTATGCTGAGATATTTTCTTCGTCTGTTTTGAGATGAAGTTGCTCTGCATCTGCATCTAACTCATAGTTATCAATAAACTGTTCAAGCTCTTGAGGAGAGAACATAAAAGTTCCTAGCTCATGCAGGATTGCCATGAGGCGATCATCGAAGCGAGTTCTGTTATCTCCGAACTCAATAACACCCCCTAATTTTTCTTGAAGCTGTTTGAAGAGGGATTCAACTTTTTCTGCCTCTTCAACTGTTTTAAATGTTCCGATGATATTAGTGCGTGTAGAATGCTCAGACCCGTAGCCTGTCCATATTTTTATCACGTTTCACTACCTCAAACTTTTTAAGCTCATCGAGCCCTTCAATAATACTTCTACCTTTAATTTTAACACCAATATTGTCGTAAGAACTTAGCTTTAGTGTACCTGTTGCGTCAATATGAGCATAGGATTCTAAAGTGGAACTCTCTCTTGAAAATGAACATATGGGTAGGCCTTCCTGCCTTGTATCACTACTAATCGCCAACCTTAGAGAGCCTGTATAGTTTTTTATCCACTCATAAAGAAAAGCGATTGCATTTTCACTGACGGCCTTACCTCGACCCACAGGCACTTCTGGTAGAAAAAGTAACTCTTCTGCTCCCAGTTTTTCAATCAGGCTAACCAATTCCTCAATGTCGTGAATAGTTGTATCGTTAACAACAAAATTAACACCATATTTAATTTTGCCTTGGAGTAATTTTAATTTGTCGTTTAGATTTGAAAATGAAACTCCTCTGATTCGCTCATAATTAGCACCAACACCATCAACACTAACACGTATAAAATGTACGTAAGGTTTTAGTTGGTTTATTAGGTCTTCGTTCAAGGTATGGCCGTGAGTCGTAAAGGTTACAGCCATATGAGTGTTTTGATAGGTTTTTTTGCATATTTCAACAAAATTGGGGTGAAGCGTAGGCTCCCCACCACCGAAACCAACACCCAAACAATTATTCAAATTTAGTTCTTTTATCCAACTGAGAACCTGATCTATCGAAAGTGAATCAGAACTTTTAGGGGCATAACAATGGCTGCAGCTAAGATTGCATGAATTCGTTAAGGCTATTGATATTTGCCTAGGAGCCTTAGAATTTTTGAGAGTGGTAGGCTTGAAATCATCGAGTAAAATATTCACACCACTGTTGCGGTCAAAAAGTAATATATCATTTAACCCAACATGTACTCTCATTTATGACCTACTTTCATTATGTGTAACATTGAAATTTTAACATAAATTTTGAGTTTGATCGCTAACATATAACGGTAATATCCGCTTGTTCTGGCACTATAACACCAGAAGCTAGGACAACCATAATACTGTGAATCAAAAGACATGGGCTTTATTATAGAAGCCCCAAAGCCCTTACCTTTAGGGGTGATAACATTGGTTCGTTTGAGCATGGCAGCAATACGATACCCAATTATACCCGATTTTACCCGATACGGATGTACCTGATTTTATTACGGTTTACCTAAATTCAGACTTCTCCCTTCACCCCCTGTGTGATGCCCCTTATTTTTTGTTTTTGACTGTTGAGCGGGTTTCGTTTGGCTTTTTTCTATTGTGACAGTCTTGGGCTTACTGAATTCTGACGTTAGACTCTTCTCTTGGGTTTTTGATTGCTGCATTGCCTGATACTTCGCCAAATGGGTTTTCAGCTGATCCATCTGTTTTTGGTGATCCTGTTTGAGAGCTTTAAAGTGGACTTGTAACTTTTGCCGTTCCTCCCGCTGACGGTCAATGAGGGCTTGCTTCTGTTGCAGATCTCGCTCTTTAGCACGCAAAATCGCCTGTTCATTCTCTTTCGTGATGGTTTTCAGCTCTCCTTTCACAAAGCTCCACACTTTCCGCCAGCCTGTGGGGATTTTGGCCTGACGCTCCTGACTTTCTTTCCGCCACCGTTCGGCTTGAATGGTTTGGAGTTTCGCCCGCTCTTGGCGTTGGGTGCTGACCATCTCATTTTTCTGGTTTTTCAATGCGTGTTGTTTTTCCAACGATTGTTCTTTCACCGTGTTGGCATAACTTTTCAGACGATCACTCATGGTGTTGGCAATCTGATGCTTTGCTTCATCCACATTTAAAAGAGTTTTTTGATCCGCCAGTTTCCCCATAAGCTCTTTACTTTTCACGCCTGCCCAACGGCTTAGGGCATACACCTCCCCCTGATAATCCACAGCAACCGCTCCCCGTTTATCGCCTTGTGCTACGGTGTAGCCTTTGGCTTTGAGGGCTTCAATCAACGCCTCGCCATTTTTCGATTGTTCCCAACAATCCTTAAATAAGGCTTTCAACGCTTGCGGATCTTCTTTGACCCGTTGTGCCTGATGCCATTCCGCCAGCGTATAATTGAACGGGTTACGTTCCGCCTTATTTTCAAAGCCTTTGGGCAGTTCCCAGCCATATTGGCGATACAGCTCTTTGGAAATTTCTTGCAATTTCATTTTGAAATGTGACAACTGTACGGCTTTCATTTCCTGCACGTCAATGCGTGACCACACGCAATGAGCATGACGGCGGCCTTGTTTTTCATGGAATACCAAGGCTCTGGCTTGATTATCCAGCCCTAGCTTTTTCTCAATACGATTGACTGCGTCTTCAAAGGCTTCAATGCCCACGCTTTCTTTTTCAGGTGGGTTGAGGCTGAGAGAAAACAAATAATTCTTGCAGCGTGTTCCCTTGCTGTGAGCCTCAATTTCTTGAAACGCCCCGTGCAAATTATCCGACACGAAACCCCGCAATTCATGGATTTCCACATGATCGTTATCGTGAGCATTCAGTAAATGTGTTGCCAAGGCTTGCCCACTGGCACGTTCGCTGGCTTTTAACAACATGTTACAAACTCCTATTTCTTGAAGCCAAGGGCTTGAAGTAGTAACTGACGCATCTGCATAATTGCTTCATAAGCTTCACTCAATTGAGCTTCTGCTTCTGGTGTAAACAAAAAGGCATCTACGTTGGCTTGATAGGCTAACTGATTCAGATTGTTCGCCATACGAGACGCACCCAGCAATCCGAGAATCTTGCTTAACGCTTCCCGATCTTTTGCCAGTGGTTTATGTTGTCGCATCCCTTGTTTGGAAAACAGACACGCTTTAATGTAGTCGTTTCGGCTGGCATAGCCTTGGCAATCTTGGTTCAAACGAGCAATTTCTTCGTGGGTTAGACGAACGGACAGCGGGGGAATGCGTCCCCGTTTTTTATGCCGAGCCTGTGCTTGAAAATTCTCCATCATCCTATAGCCCTCCCTTTGTGGGGGTGGGTGGATTAGCAGTAGGTGTTTTTTGAGAGGTTGAAGGTTCATTAAGTGGCTTGAGTTGGTTCTCCCAATCTGCTAAAGTCTTAAAAACAGTGTTTAAAGACTCGCTCTCAATGTCCACCATTTCCTTATTTATCCTTGACTTTTGCGGTGATATTTGTGACTCATGACGACAATCATCTTTTTCTTGTCGATGGGTCAGGCTTTATTTTTCGGGCTTATTTTGCCGTTCCGCAAACCTTAACCAATCCAGATGGCGTTCCTGTGGGGGCTGTATTGGGGTTTTGTAATATGATGACGCGTCTGTTACAAGATTTTAATCACCCGCGCTTGGCTGTTATTTTTGATGCTGCGCGTGAGAATTTTCGGTATGATTTATATGATCAGTACAAAGCCAATCGCAGCGAAACACCTGCTGATTTAATCCCACAATTCCCTTTAATTCGTCAAGCCACCCAAGCCTTTGGGATTCCTGCCATTGAACAAGAAGGGTATGAAGCCGATGATTTAATCGCAGCCTATGCCAAGCATGCTGTTCAAAACGGCATGCGTGTGACGATTGTGGGATCTGATAAAGATTTAATGCAATTGGTCAACGACAAGGTACAAATGTTCGATCCTATGAAGAATATTTTTATTGGGGTTGATGATGTCAAAGCAAAATTTGGCGTTGCTCCACAGCAAGTCGTTGATGTCCAAGCCTTAGCAGGGGATAGCGTTGATAATATTCCGGGTGTCCCCAGTATTGGTTTAAAAATAGCGGCTGAATTGATCAATGAATATGGGGATTTAGAAACATTATTACAAAATGCGGCAAATATCAAACAACCCAAACGTCGCCAAGTTTTATTAGACCACGCCGATGCAGCGCGTTTATCGTTGAAATTGGTGACATTGGATGCCGATGCCCCGATGCCTGTGCCTATTGATCAGATCACGCCTCTGCATCTAAATCCAGACAGCTTAATTCCATTTTTAACACAACAGGGTTTTGCGTCGGTGATTGCACGGTTACAGGCAAAAAACCCAATAATATCCATGCCCCTGCCCTCCTCCCCCTCTCAGCAACCAAACTCAGATGCCTTTGCTCCTTTATCGCAAAGCATCTATACATTAATTGAGGATTTGGACATATTGCAACAATGGATCACCCATATTCGGGAATGTGGCATTGTGGCAGTGGATACAGAAACCACATCTTTAACGCCCTCCATGGCAACATTGGTTGGGATTTCCTTATGCTGTGAGGTTGGGAAGGCAGCCTATATCCCCCTTCATCACGGATGTAATACAGCCCACGCCAGTGATTTATTGGACATGTTCTCAGAGCCTGCACCTGTCTTTAAACAAATTCCTGTCCAATCTGTGATGGATGCCTTACGTCCGATCTTAACCGATCCCGCCATTGTCAAAATCGCCCATAACGCCAAATATGATCTACAGATTTTTAAGCCTTATCAGATTGATATAAATCCAATTGAGGACACAATGCTGTTATCCTATGTCTTGGATGGAACACAGCATGGTCATGGCATGGATGAATTAGCATCCTTATTCTATGGTCACGACACCATTAAATTCAAAGATTTATGCGGCACAGGCAAGACACAAATTACCTTTGATCAATTATCCCCACAAGAGGCGCTCAATTACGCCGCTGAGGATGCTGAAGTCACATTCCGCCTGTATCACAGCCTAAAACCACGCTTAACAACAGACCGTATGCATAGCGTGTATGAGGATATTGAACGTCCCCTCATCCCCGTGATTGCCGCGATGGAATGGGCAGGGGTGCAAGTGGATAAACCGATTCTGGCACATCTCAGCCATGATTTCACCTTACGCCTTGATCAATTAGAATCCGATATTCATACAAAAGTCGGTGCTCCATTTAATTTGGCCTCCCCCAAACAAGTCGCGCAAATCTTATTTGAAACATTGGGGATGAAAGGCGGCACAAAAACAAAAACAGGGGAATGGTCAACGGCGGCAGCGATCTTGGAAAAATTAGCCGATGATTTAGAAAACCCCCATGCGCCTATTGTTCAACAAATTTTAGATTGGCGCCAATTGGCAAAGCTAAAATCCACCTATACTGATGCCCTGCCGCAATCGATAGCACCCCGCACAGGGCGCGTGCATACGTCCTTTTCAATGGCAGGGACAAACACAGGGCGCTTAGCCTCCAGCGATCCAAACTTACAAAACATCCCCATTCGCAGCGAAGAAGGGCGTAAAATTCGCACCGCCTTTGTTGCCGCCCCTGATCATGTCTTGATTTCTGCGGATTACAGTCAAATTGAGCTGCGTTTGGCGGCTGAAATGGCGGGGATTCAAGCCTTAAAACAAGCCTTTTGCGACGACATTGATGTTCATAAACTCACCGCCGCCCAAGTGTTTGGCATTGATTTTGACCATGTCACCGCTGAACAACGCTATCAAGCCAAGGCAGTGAATTTCGGCATTATTTATGGGATTAGTGGTTGGGGATTGGCAAAACAGCTCAGTACCGATGCGCAAACAGCGAATCAGTTTATCCGCACCTATTTATCACGCTTTCCTGAATTACAAGATTACATGCAAATTCAAAAAGATCACGCGGCACAATATGGCTATGTGAAAACATTATTTGGACGCAAATGCACGATTAACGGCGCAAATGATAAAAATGGCTCTGTTCGACAATTCGCCGAACGCCAAGCCATCAATGCCCCCTTACAGGGAACAAATGCCGATATTATTAAAATGGCGATGGCACGATTACATGATGCACTGCCCAAAGCAGGCTTTAAAACACAAATGCTGTTACAAGTGCATGACGAATTAATCTTTGAAGCCCCCATTGCAGAAGCCGCATCAGTCTTACCCTTTATCGTCAATATCATGGAAAATATTGTCACGCTTTCGATCCCCCTAAAAGCCGAAGCCGCCATCGGCAATAGCTGGGCGCAGGCGCATTAGGCCAACACAACAGTAATATAACAAAACGTAATGTTTAAAAGCCCTATACAAACCCACTTAGCATGGCTCATTCGCGGCGCCTGCGTCAAACAATTTTACAGCACACGCCGTAATCTGCTGCCGAAATTCTTGGGGTAGCCTTGCCCAATCCATTACATCCACCGAAATAGGCACGTTGCTTTGTGTAAGAGCCTCTCTCAATTCAAACAAAGTATCGCACTTGGTTTCATCGGGCATTATGGGGTGTACCAGCACCAAATCCAAATCGCTGGCTTCATGGCACTTGCCCGTTACTCTGCTACCGTAAGCCCAAACCTCAAATTGTGGGGCGTACTGGGTAATGATTATTTGCAGCTCATCATGCCACTGTTTAGGAAGTTCCAGCATCGTTACCTTCTCCAAACATTTGTTTTAAACGCTCTGCAATGTGGTAAGCGTCCTTTAAAAAATCAGGAAGCAACGCAAGGGTTTCTGTGGCAAAATGTTCCCCATAATCATGGGCGGTATTGTTTCGGTTGGTGCGGTACTTAAACCATCGGCTAACCAACGCCACATCCAACAAGCCATGCTTGGCACATCGTCTGAATACTTCGTTATAAAATAACTCATCTACGTCTTTAGGGCTTCCGCCATATGCTTTTAGGGCTTTTCTAAGTAGCTTTCCGCAAACTTCTAACGAAAGTTCAAACCCTTTTATCACCGCATTACGATAAACTTCATAGTCAATATCGGTTGTATCCGCAACAGCGTTTAACTGTTTGAGGGAACGCTCTAACGTCTGCAAGGATCGCTCTAAATGCGTGGTGCTTATATATATTTTGTCATAATTTTCACTATTCATGACTAAACGCTCCATTCATTTCTAAGGGTTTTTAAGGATACTGCCCTCTATTTTACACGAATTATTCGGAATGATGATAGAAAGATATTTCATCAAAACTGCAAAAACCGCACTTCCAAAATCTGATCCAAGGCCTCAATGGCTTTTAATGCAGCCTCAGGCACAGCGGAATCAAGGCTGATTAACGCCACCGCATTTTGGGATTCTTGACCATTTTCGCCTTTACGGCGACCAAGGCGGAAATCGGAAATATTGACCGCCGCATCGCCCAAGATTGATCCCATTTTACCGATCAGACCGGGTTTATCGTCGTTGCGCATAAAGATCATGTGGGGGGTGAGTTCGGCCTCTAAGGCTACGCCCTCGACATTGACAATTCTTGGGTGGGCATCGGCAAACAGTGTGCCTTTAAAGCTGTGGGTGGATTTTTCCGTGTGGATTTCCAAGCCTATTGCGGTTTTTAGTAACGAATCATTTTCGGATTTAATCGCATTGATTTCAATATCGCGTCCCTTGGCAATCGATAAGGCATTGACCATATTCACGCTATCGGTCACAGGTTTTAAAATCTCTGAAACAATGATTTGCGTTAGGGGTTTCGTGTTTAAATGCGCCACTTCGCCCTCATAAAATACGGTGATTTTTTGAATCGCATCTTGGGTGATTTGTGCAGCCAACTGCCCCAATTGTTTGGAAAGTAAAATATAGGGTTTGAGTTTTGGCGCATCTTGTGCGCTGATGGAGGGCATATTGACGGCATTGCTGATTGCACCGTTATTGAGGAAATCCACCATTTGCTCGGCGACTTGGATGGCGACATTGACTTGTGCCTCATTCGTGGCCGCGCCTAAATGCGGGGTGCAAATGACGTTGGGGTGATTGAAGAGGATATTATCCGTTGCAGGTTCAATTTCAAACACATCCAACGCCGCCCCTGCGACATGACCGCTATCAAGTGCGTCTTTTAAATCTTGTTCTTGAATCAAGCCACCACGCGCGCAATTGATGATATGCACGCCTTTTTTCATTTTGGCGAATTGATCTTTGGCTAGAATATATTTGGTTTTGGGCGTTAAGGGCGTATGCAGCGTGATAAAATCCGCCTCCGCGATCAGTTGATCTAATTCGACTTTTTCAATACCAAT
This sequence comes from Gemmobacter sp., assembly GCA_044238935.1. Taxonomy (GTDB): domain Bacteria; phylum Pseudomonadota; class Alphaproteobacteria; order Micavibrionales; family Micavibrionaceae; genus JBIICI01. The sequence goes on along the minus strand of JBIICI010000009.1, from coordinate 56,192 downwards.
CTTATCCGCATGGTCTTGAGTTAAAAACGGATCAAAGCCAATGACGCGCATTTTTAAGCCCAATGCGCGGGAGGCAACGATTGCTCCAATATTGCCGCAACCAATGATTCCCAATGTTTTTTGCGTGAGCTCCACGCCCATAAATTTGGATTTTTCCCATTTGCCGGCATGGGTGGATGCGCTGGCTTGGGGGATTTGACGCGCAAGCGCAAACATCATCGCAATGGCGTGTTCGGCGGTCGTGATGCTATTGCCAAAGGGCGTGTTCATCACAATCACGCCTGAATCAGTGGCGGCGTCAATATCGACATTATCCACCCCAATCCCTGCACGCCCGACAATTTTTAAATTTTTGGCGTGCTTTAAAATATCACGCGTGACCGTCGTGGATGATCTGATCGCCAATCCATCATAATTCCCGATAATATCCGCCAGAGCCTCCGCCGATAATCCTGTTTTTACATCAACGTCGATATTATGCTGACGGAAAATATCAGCCGCAAGGCTGTTCATTTTATCGCTAATCAGGACTTTGGGCATGGTGATGATCCTTATAAGGTTTGATTTTTGGGGTTGCTTTATGCTATGAAGCTAACTTAACAAAACCATTTGCTTTGTCAATGTCATGTAAGAATATTATGATCCTATCCGCCACGCCATCCCATATCCAAAAAGCTGCCGCCCGTATTCAGGCGGGGGATATTGTGGCATTCCCCACAGAAACGATTTATGGGCTGGGCGCGGATGCTGGCAATGCGGATGCGGTGGCAAAAATTTATGCCGCCAAACAGCGTCCTGCGATCAATCCGCTGATTGTGCATTGTTTGGATGTGGATCATGCGCAAGATTTCGCGGTTTTTGATGAAGATGCCCTATCCCTTGCGACACAATTTTGGGCAGGGGCATTGACGATGATCTTGCCGTTGAAACAGGGTCACAATCTTGCACCGCAAGTCACCGCAGGCTTAAGCACTGGCGATTCGTGTACCGTCTCACCCTGTGGCGCGCGCCTTAATTGCACAATCAAAATGCGCCATTGCCGCCCCCAGTGCCAATCGATCAGGCCGCCTGAGTCCGACTACGCCGCTTCATGTGGCGGACAGCTTGGCGGATGTTGTGGATTTGATGATTTTGGGTGATGGTCAAAGCCCGATTGGCTTGGAATCCACCATCATTGATCTATCCACGCCCGATTGCGCCACAATCTTAAGGGCGGGGGCATTTGATTTAGAGATGATCGAACCGCATATTAAACGCCCTGTGGTCAATGGATTTGAGCCTGTGGATAACTCAAAAGTAAAATCACCAGGGCAACTCTTACGCCATTATGCCCCCAATAAACCCTTACGCCTCAATGCCGTGGATGTCATAGAGGGCGAAGGGTTATTGGCATTTGGGTCAACAAAATTTATGGGGATTCGGGGTAAGGGCGGACAAAATGGCGGCATATCATCATTGCCTGAGGGCGCAATCAAAAATCTAAGTGAATCCAAAGATTTACATGAAGCCGCCAGTAATTTATTTGCCCATTTACACGCGCTGGATCATGCCGATACGCATCAATCGATTGCGGTGATGCCTATTCCTGAGATTGGCATTGGCATTGCGATTAATGAGAGATTACGCCGCGCGGCGAATGTAGGAAAAGGAGCTAAAACATGATTCTCATCACAGGTGCCGCAGGCTTTATCGGTTTTCATCTATGCCGTGCTTTATTGGATCAAGGGCATCGCGTTTTAGGGTGGGATAATATCAATGATTATTATGATATTTCCCTTAAAAATGCTCGCCTATCAATCTTAAAACAATACCCCAATTTTGAATTTATCCATGCGGATATTAACGATATAAATACAATCACGGCCATCATTGACCGCGCCAAACAAACACCAATCACCCATATCGTGCATTTAGCGGCGCAAGCGGGGGTGCGGTATAGTTTAGAAAATCCCTCCGCCTATGTATCCAGCAACCTTGCAGGCCAAGTCAGTATGTTGGAATTGGTGCGGACACTCTATGCAGATTATGGGTTAAAACATTTTGTCTATGCCTCCAGCTCCTCCGTGTATGGCGGCAATCAAAAAGTGCCGTTCGCGGTCACTGATGATGTATCCTTACCTGTATCGTTGTATGCGGCAACCAAGCGATCAGGGGAATTATTGGTGCAAAGCTATGCGCATTTATTTGGGATTCCCTGCACAGGATTGCGATTCTTTACGGTGTATGGCGCGTATGGTCGCCCTGATATGGCGTATTTTTCCTTTACAAAGGATATTTTAGCAGGCAAGCCCATTCAGATTTTTAACCATGGCCATATGAAGCGTGATTTTACCTATATTGATGATATTGTAACAGGCATCATCGCCAGCATGAATGTGATCCCCTTACCCCAACCCATTGGCGGCGCACGGCATGAAATTTTTAATCTCGGCAATCACCGCAGCGAAAATTTACTGGATTTTGTAGGCGTTTTGGAAGATTTGCTGGATAAAAAAGCTGAAAAAATCTTTGCCCCAATGGCGGCAGGCGATGTGGCAGAAACATTTGCAGATATTGAAACCGCACAGGAGCGATTGGGATACCAACCCAAAACCTCTATCACACAGGGTCTATCCACCTTTGTGGATTGGTACAAAGATTTTTATGGGGATTTTTATGGGGATTTATAAGATCCCTTCACCACCAACATTTTTTCTTGACACCTGCACATGATCAGGCAGCGGTGACGCCTCTCCCCCTGCACTGACGGGGCGTTCGGGGAAACGGCCACGGGATATTGTGCGGTCATACATGATAATGGCCGCCGCCACGCCGACATTGACGCAAAAGCTCATAGGGATGCGAACAATATGATCGCACCGCGCGATGATTTCGGGATGCAAACTGCCTGCCTCAGGCCCTAAGATATAGGCAGCTTGGGCAGGGTGGCGGAAAGATGGCAGCTCGATTGACCCCTCCACCAATTCCACGCCGACAAGGGCGCAATGTTTGGGCAGTTGTAAATCCGCAATTGTGGGATATTCATAATAGGGCAAATGCGGCGCGGATTTTGCCGTATCGCTTTGTTGGAATTTGCGTATATCCACCACGGGCGCAACGGAAAAGAAAAAAGATGCGCCAAACGCATGCGCAGAACGCATAATCGTGCCCACATTTTGTTCCTTACTGATTTCCTGTACGCCAATACCAAAATAGCCGCGATGTAATCCTGTTTGCATGGAAACTCTCTTTTATGTTTAAATTTTTCTGAACACTAAGGACACTAAGAACCACTAAGGTGCACTAAGAAATTAGAATTAAAATAAAATCGCATCTGTTTGTTCTATATAAAGATATTTGAAGAATATATATACCTTAGTGAAACTTAGTGGTTCTTAGTGTCCTTAGTGTTCAAAATTCACTTTTTCTGATTTGAAATTTACGCTGTTTGCAATTCAACCAGATTGCGATAATGATCCAAACTTTCAGGATTTGCAAGCGAATGTATATTTTTGACCACGCGGTTGTGGATCACATCGCGCACAGCCAATTCCGTGATCTTTCCGCTGCGCGTGCGTGGAATGGCAGGCACGGCAATGATTTTGGCAGGGACATGGCGGGGCGATGCGCCGTCTTTGATTTGTTTGCGGATGCGTTGTTTTAAATCCTCATCCAGATTGTAGCCGTCTTTGACAATCACAAACAAAATCACACGCACATCTTGTTGAAAATCTTGTCCCACGGCAATGGATTCAATGATTTCAGGGATTTGTTCAACTTGGCGATAAATTTCTGCCGTGCCAATGCGTACGCCGCCGGGATTGAGCGTGGCATCCGAACGGCCGTGGATAATATACCCATCATGCGCGGTTTTTTCCACCCAATCGCCATGATGCCACAGCCCTGCAAATTCAGCAAAATAGGCGTTATGATAACGCGCGCCATCCTGATCACCCCAAAACCCCACAGGCATATTGGGGAATGGGACGCTACAGACCAGATCACCAATGGTGGCATCTTTGGCGTGGTCATCAACAATCTGAACGCCCATGCCCAGCCCTGCGCCTTGTAATTCCCCACGATAGACAGGGCTTAGGGGGTTTCCCAACATAAAGCAAGACACAATATCCGTTCCCCCAGATAGGGAGGCGATATGAATCTTCCCCTTAATATATTCATAAATAAAATCAAAAGATTCATGCACCAAGGGCGATCCTGTTGATCCTAGCATATTGATACTGCTGAGATCATAGCGATCCTTAGGGTGCACGCCCTGCACGCGCATCGCATCAATAAATTTTGCCGATGTACCAAAAAATGTGCATTGATGTGTTTGCGCATAATCCCATAAGATATAGCCATCAGGATAAAAAGGTGATCCGTCATACAGCATCAAGGTGCAGCCCTGCGCCAGCCCGCCCACCAGCCAGTTCCACATCATCCAGCCACAGGTCGTAAAGTAAAAAACAGGGTCGCCTGATTGATTATTGCAATGATATTTATGTTCCTTATTATGCTGCAGCAACGTCCCCCCTGCCCCGTGGATAATGCATTTCGGCGCACCTGTTGTCCCTGAGGAAAACAGAATATATAAAGGATGGTCAAAGGGGAAACGTTCAAACACCATATCAATCGGCTGATAGTGTTTTAAGAAATCGGGCGCGTTAACTGTGCCATCAATATCAGATTTTTCACGAATAAAGGGAATGATAATCGCCTGCTGCACACTGGGCAGGCGTATTAGGCATTGGGTGATTTTATCGCTTTGATCCAGTGTTTTGCCATTATAAAAATACCCATCCACCGCAACCAAGATTTTCGGCTCAATCTGCCCGAAACGATCAATCAATGCCTCCACTCCAAAATCGGGGGAGGCAGAGGCGAAAATTGCCCCGAGTGACGCCGCCGCCAGCATTACAATAATCGTATCCATAATATTGGGCATCCATGCCGCCACGCGGTCGCCTGATTGCAATCCTGCATCGCGAAAGGCTTGTTGCCATAGGCTGACTTGATTGTATAATTCCCCAAAACTTAAAATCTGGTCTGTCTGTGTATGCTCTCCCCGAAAGATCAGAGCAGGGGCATCATCACGGCGTTTGAGTAAATTTTCAGCATAATTTAAGCGTGCCTCAGGGAAAAAGCGACATTTGGGAAAATCGCGCGGTGATTTCTGCCATTGCGCATTTAAAATCTTTGTACCTTTATCGCCAATGACCCCTGTTTCATCCCATATTAAATCCCAAAATTTATCAGGACTCGCAACGCTCCATGCCCATAAATCTTGGTATGTGTCAAATTCAGGATTGATCTGTTTCATCAATTCATACATGGCACTGTGGGTGATCGATTTCTGGGATGGCTCCCATTTTTGATAGGGGTTCTTCATGCGTATATCTTAATTTCCAAAGATTAAAATAGCGTTATTTTTGCAAATCTGCAATCAATGCCGCCCATTTTTGGGTGATCAGATCAGGATGATACTGTTTGACGTCTTGCTTGGCTTGAATAGCCATGGATTGTGTGGTTTTAGGGTTCTCAATCGCCCATGCCATGCCCTCCGCCAAAGGTTCTATACGATCTGTTTTGGGATCAATCAATATGCCATTTTTCTGATGCTGAATAACTTCATTTGTACCTGCGCAATCGGCAAATCCCATCACGGGAATCCCAAAGCACATAGCCTCCGCCGTCGCCAGCCCAAAGCTTTCATATCGGGAGGACATCACAAACAAGCCCGCTGTTGCATATTCCGCCTCAATCGGGCTCACCGCACCAACAAGGGTAATTTTACCCTGTAAATCATAATGTTGAATGAGGGCGGCAAGCGTCGTTTCCTCCTCCCCCTGCCCCACAATGCGTAAATTCCAATCAGGATAGGCGGCATGAATCCGCGCAAAGGCATGAATAAGGGTGGCTTGATCCTTTTGCGCGCTTAATCGGCCAATATTTAAAATAATATTTTGGGGATTGCGTGGCAATAAATCAACATTCACCTGCACAGGGTTGGGCATGATAACCATTTTTGATTGTAAAAAAGACGGATAAAGCGCCGCAATCGGGGCGGATAATACCGTCACACACTTAACAAACAGGCATGTGATACAAAATAAAATATATTGTAAGCGGCGATTTTTATAATAATCCGGCACAATATGTTCGCTGGCGATCACAGGGATTTTTAAACCAATTACGGCAATCACCAGCGGAATAATCATGCTATGCATAAAGGGGATCAAGATTTTCGGGCGTTCGCCCTTAATATAATGCCGCAAGGCAATAATGCGCTTGATTGTATCCAGCACCCCCGATGGGCGCGTCACATCGCCCACGCCTAACCCCACCAAGCGCACATGATCATGCAACGGATAAAAGCTGCCCGCATGCGGAGGATCAAAGGTCACAATCGTGACATCATGCCCCATTCCCACCAATAAAGAGGCAACCACCGCCAAAACCTTTTCCGCCCCACCCTTCGCGGTGGAGAGGTTTTTAATTGCAAACATAATCTGAGTCATAAAAAAAACGCTACCATCTTTTTTTGAAAGGGGGTAGCGTTTTTTGGGGGAATAAAAACAGTATTACCGAGGTGCTGGGATTTTCTGCCCCCGCAATGTAAAAGTCTGTCTACCTTCAGATCCTTGAACAACAGTTAATCTGACTGTGTTTGCCGCATTTAAACGCGCTCTTTCTTGAGAATTAAAAAGCCCCTCAACGGTTGTAACACCCAAATATTGTCCAGTATTCTTGTTGATTGCAAAAAACTCTTGATTCCCCATGTTGAAATCAACAAAAGCCAAAACCCCTTTTTCGTCTATAGCTTTCCACAAAGGGCTTCTGCTATCCCTTAACGTTGCATAGGCTTCAGCTGTTAAATTTGACGCACGCAAAGCAAGCCCGTCAAAAGAATGATCCTTAAGGGCATCATTCAGCTTTGATGTGATTTTAAAAGTACGATTGACACCATCTTCCATTGCATTGCGCCAAGCACGGTCTTCTTCCATCCCTGTGATCTGCATTTGATGCATTTGACGCTCTAATTTCTGGATCAACATCTCTCTGTCTGATTTTGCTGTATTTTTATATTCGCCTTCACATTTATAAATTTCAAGAATTTGATCTTGCAGGGCTGCCATTCTTTTAAACAATGTCCCTGATTGTACAGCATCTTTTGTTTTTCCAAACACAATCCCACCAAAGGGTGTTGTAATACCACCAACTGTGCTTGTGTTTCCCGTTGCAACAGGGGCAATACCGATACCAGGGGCATTTGGAATTTTATTTCCTTCAACCGTTGCATTCCCACCATTTGCATTTGATGCAGCATTCGAACTGGATGTTGCCAGCGCAGAATTATTGTTGTTATTATTATTGGTAATGCTCGTTCCACCTGTTGCACCACCGCCGCCACAAACACCACCGGGGCAATTTGCCTCTGCTGATGGCATTGATACAACAAGACCAAGCCCCAATAAAACAGGCATAGCAGAAGAAAGAAATTTTTGGCTTAAAAACATAATAACAAACCCTCATTTATAAAATTATTTAAAATAATATTCGATGGATGTATCTTTAGTCAATTTTCATATATTCGTCAAGAAAAAAATAACAATTTGTTAAAAATTTATTTTCATATTATATTTTAACAAATATTTAATTTTTTGTTTGCATAACAACAAAAGCCATGATAAAACAATAAACGAAATAAAAATAAAATATTATGGAATTGCAATAATTGAGGGTTTTTAACGTGGTAAATACAACTTTGACTGATCAGAATAATCAGAATAATCAGAATAATCAACAAAACATCGTCCTCCCCTCTGAGCTACGTACAGAATACAAACTATCTAAAGTAAACCCAGACGATTTAGATGCTTTCGTGCATTCAAGTCAATCTACGACAACAGAAGGATTAATAGAAGGCTTAGTCAATCGCGCCCCAGAACCGCGCGAAATATTTAATAATGTCGCAAAATTTACTAAAGAGCACGGTGCGGAATTCTTGGTTACCGCAGGGATTTCGATGGGGATAAAAGCAGGGCTGTCTGCATTAGTTGGCGTGCATTTGGATCCCTTTGCATCTGCACTCATCACAGGCGGAACATCCTATTTGATTACAGCCACCAAACAAACCTATCATATTGCCAATGCGAATTTAATCGCGAAGGAAGAAAATGGATTTTACCAAAGATCAAAAAAACAGACAATCATATCACTCAGACAATCCGGCAAATCTGAGCAAGAAATTAATGAAATGATGGCTGTACAGGATAAAGCTCATATTGCCAATAATATTGGCTTACAAAAAGGGGAGGGTTGGAACAAATTATGGATGCCTATCAAAAAAATAACCCAATCCGCAGCCTTGCGCAAAGAACTGAACATCACAACAAAAACAGGATTAATGAATGTTGCCAAAGGGTTTTTCAGTAAAAAAGCCTTCGCCTCAGGACTGTTTTCTGGCGTATCCGCAGGGGTCATTGGCTGGGCATCGGATCAAGAACCTGTGAAAGCCGTCATTGAAAATGCCAAAGACGCCATCGGTAACTTTTTCCAAGAAAAAATGGGCTGGCTTGGTCAAATGTTTGGGAAGGCAAACCATGATCTGCCTACAGATATTCCAACTGATATTACTCCAGCGACAGTGCCTGACGCGCCAGAGGTTGTTTCCGCCCCTGTTGTTGATACATCTTTCACACTCACAACAGATATGAAATCAAGCTTACATCATTTAAGTGAAATGGCAACAAACTCAGCCGCAAAAGATGTGTTCTTAGATGCCATGAATGGTGATGCCCAAGCCTTAAAAGATGCGGGTCATATCCTCCATAACGGATTACATGGCGTTGGAAAAGATCTCACAGAAGCCTATAAGCTCTTTAGCCTTGCGGAAAATATGGGTGATAATAGCGGCGCATTGGATCGTATTTACAGCGATTTCCACGGATTAGGCACACACGCCAACCCCACAGGTGCTATCGAAGATATGAAGGAGCTATTGGCGCATCCAAAAGGATTAGCCGCAACAGAAATCACCCGTGCCAAAGAATTGTTGGATGGATGGACAAATGGGGCAGCACATCATGATATATCACACCATGTATCCCATCACACAGCGCCACATCATGCAGCACATCACACGACAACACACCATGCCGCCGTTCCACATCACACAGCAGCTGTGCATCCTGTCTCTGTGGCATATCATGAAGCTGCCCCCATAAGCAATTTGCAAACCGCCTTTGCAGAACCCCAAATGATGGACGTGACAAATACAAGTGCAATGGATGTCAGTAATGACGTTCAAACAGCACCTGTTTTATCCGAAGATTCAAATTATGGGAACAGAATATTAGGAGAGATCGCTGAAACAAAAAAGGTTGAGATTACGCATATCCCAGAAACGGATCGTTTCGATATCAAAATATCCCCCATAGACCCCAATAATCCAGCCGACCAAGCCATTATTGAGAAAGCAAAAAGAATTGTTCATCATACGATTGAGATTGAAGATGCCCCAAAAGAATGGACAAAGCCAACACTCACCGAAACAATGAACAATGTGGTGCAAATCCAACCCCATGTTCCGCCAGCGGATAATGTGATCTATGCCAATTTTACCCCCAAAACTGAACCCCTTGCCCCCGCAATGTAATTTTCAAACCAAAGAGACTTGAAAGGAATACGACAATGAATAATACAATGAAAAATTTAGGTATTTTAACTCTATTAGCAGGAAGCCTATTGACACCTTCTTTTAATGCGACTGCGAATGCTGATGCGCCTTATCCTTGTTACGAAAAACCTAAAGCAGCAGCGCCTACACGCACACATACAAAAAAATATACGCACCCTGTTAAAAAACATGTTGCCAAACATGTTGCAACTCCTACAAAGCCTGCAAATGTTACAGCCACTGCCACGGCTTCCGTCGCACCAATAACTATTAATGTTTATGTGCCTGCGCCACAACCAAAAATTGTTGCTGAAACAGCTAAACCAGAATGCAAAACATGTGACCCAATTGGATATGTTCCTTTAAGCGGTGCCTTTTCTGCTCATGCGATCAATTTCTACAATTCTAACTCCGATGAATCTCAAGATATTGATCATGCGCAAGAAAACAACACATTCAAACTCAGACTAATCCCAAGCCAAAGTCTGTAATTTTATATAGATCTATATTACCTTGATCATCAATCGTCATGCCATGTCGGGGCACGGCATGACGGCGGTGGGGGAAAAGCACACCCCCTCATCACCCTCCCTATAAATTGATCCGTGCAACAACAGTAAATCTTACGAAGATTTACGCATTTTCCAATTTTCAAAGGAAATAATCGTTGCCACTTTGCCCTGTGCCTGACGTCTTGCGGTGGCATGATTATCGTTATTTTCAGCGATAAAGTTTTTGATCTCAATCAATTCCCCTTTGATAGGGCGCTGTTTTTTGGTGTTTGACTGTGTGAGGGCGGATTCATGTTCATTCATTTGCCCTATGCGCTCTAACTCGCGCTCCGTCTCACGGAAAGAGCGTTCAAATTTAATAAACCATAGGAAATTCGCATTGGATCGGTCACGGACTTCTGTGAAAATAGGGTCGCTCATGATCGTATGCACGAAAGGTGATAGATAATTTTTCCCCACAGGCATCGTTCCCAATGCGCCCACAACTTCCTTTGCCACAAGGCGTGACGATTCCGTATCACCGAAAACATATCCGTTATAATCCGCCAACATATTTTGTACGAGGACCTTATCCTTAACACGGGAACGCTCAGATAAAAACCAAGCCTCAAAAACAGAGCTTTGTGCCAAGCCATTTTCCAATGTTCTGAAATCCATAAAGGATTCACGCGCCATGGCTGATCCTAAATCAAACAAAGAGCTGTTTTCAATCAGCAACCATGACTCCCCAAAATGGGCTTTGTGCAATTCCCAACCGATTCGAATCATGGAAATCGCCAAATCTGCTTGTTGCGCACGGTGAATTAATACGGCTTGATCAGGGTGAAAGCTCAATGGATTTAGACCAGCTCCGTTGCGGTGCTGCCATAAACGGCGCATTTCGCGCGCCATAACCAAAATTAACTCTGCATCATCGCGTAAGGGATTCAATATAATCTTATTAAAATGACGATCATATAAACCTGATACAGATGCCGTACCAAACACAATCTCAACATCATGATTTACGGCAAATTTTAAATAAGACTGCCCCACAAAAGAGCGCGCGAAAATCTTTTTTAACCGTTCAATGCGAATCGCAGAACGATCAACAAAGCTGCCTTTTTCCAAAGACTCCATGCTTTTTAGAAAGGTTTCCAATTTTAAGAAACTGGAATCGTGTTCTATTCCAAAGCCTTCATTCAATCCTGATGTGGATTGAGATTTATTTTCTAAATATTCAATATCGGTTAAGTGGTCTAAGATTTCTTGATGAATTTCATCTTGCTCACTTTGACATGATAATGGCTTATCCCCAATCAATGAACAAAGCACAGGCTGCGTATAATTCAACGTATAGGCCAAACGCACAATTTGTTGCTTTTCTGCTTTATTCTGCGTCTGTGGCTCTTTTGGTTCTTTGGACATTTTGGTATCTTTTCCGTATTTTTATTATATAATGTGCTTCCAAATTGATACTCATTCTGATCGGGGTTTTATGCTTACATCCTGTAACCTGATTTCATTATGCAACAGTGAATCTTAAAAACTTCCTACTTTTTTCAAAAAAAATGCTTTTCCAAAAGCAAAAGATATAAAAAGGATTTTAACATGACAAATACCAGCCTATATGCACGTTTTGCAAAAAATATTGCCCGTTTTTGTGGGCGACCGATTGTGTTTACATGCGCTGTACTGATTATTGCAATCTGGATTATAACGGGACCATTGTTTGGTTTCAGTGATACATGGCAATTGGTCATTAATACGGGCACGACGATTATTACATTTTTGATGGTATTTTTAATTCAAAACACCCAAAACAGGGACACAAAAGCCATTCAAATTAAATTAGATGAAATTATCCGCGCAACCAAAGGCGCACATAATGCGCTTTTGGATTTAGAAGAGTTGGAGGAAGATCAATTAGAGACATTCCTTAGAAAATACGAAAACCTAGCCACCACTGCCCGCAATGCCTTAGAAAAAGGCATTGAAGACACGGGAACAGAGGAATGAATCCACGATTCTTTAATAGTTCTGCACAAGGCTGGTCAATAAATGCACACCGTATCCTGTTGCACCTTTAATGCCCTCATCGGTATTTTTGCCCTTAAAGGCTGTGCCAGCAATATCAATATGCACCCATTTTTGATCTTTTTTGATGAAATGCTGTAAAAAGGCGGCCGCTGTGCAGCTTCCCGCTTTGCCGCCTGATCCGATATTTTTCAGATCGGCAATCTCACTTTTGACATCTTGGCGGAAGGCTTCGTCAAGCGGCATACGCCATATTTTTTCGCCACTCTCAAGGCTGGCATTTTGGAAATGATCCCAGACCTTTTCATCATTGGCATAAAGCCCTGCATATTCCTGCCCCAAGGCCACGACAATTGCGCCTGTTAAGGTTGCCAAATCAACAACCAAGGCAGGTTTATATTTATCCTGTGCATAATGCAGCACATCCATTAACACCAAACGCCCTTCGGCATCTGTATTTAACACCTCAACGGTTTTTCCAGACAAAGAGGTCAAAATATCCCCCGGTCTGTACGCATTATGCGAGGGCATATTTTCCACCAAGCCGACAAGCCCGATCACTTCATGCTCACAGCCCATCAAAGCCAAGGCTTTCATCGCCCCAACAACTGCCGCTGATCCGCCCATATCATTTTTCATTTCATCCATATTGGCAGCAGGTTTGATCGAGATTCCGCCTGTGTCAAAGGTCACGCCTTTACCGACGAGAGCAATTGGGGCAGAATCCTTGGATTTATTTTTGCCTTTCCAATGCAAGATCACCATACATGGCTTGCGCTCTGATCCCTTGCCCACAGCCAAAATCCCGCCTGCACCCATTTTTTCCAATTTTTTATCATCAAAAATGGTCACCGCAATGCCCAAAGGCTTACATTCATCCTTAATGCGCTGCGCATAAGATTCAGGATATAAATCATTCGGGGCTAAATTCACCAAATCCCGCGCCCAGAATATGCCGCTATTGATCGCGTTCAACTCTTTGAACGCTGTATCGCTTTCAGCCTTTGTGACAATGTCGATTGTTTTGATTTTAACATCCGCCTCTTTGTCTTTTTTATCTTTTTTCGATTTATACTGATCAAAACGGTATGAACGACGCAACACCCCAAAGCCCAAACGCGCGGCAGATTCATCATGTTTTAAGGACAGATTTTGCAAAACAAAATCCGCCTCAATCACGCCGTGGGCTAAGTTCAGTCCTGAAACCTGCGCAAAAATTTTACCGCCGAAATCTTGGATTTTGGTATAGGTCACGGATTCATCTTCTGCCACACCAAAGCCGGCCAGCACAGCAATTTTATACTCACAAGATGATGGCAAATGCACGCTCAAAAACTGCCCCATTTTGCCTTTAAATCCCTTGGAATTTGCGATAGCACTGGTTAAGAGCCCACCTGATTTTGCATCAATTTCGGCCGCCAAAGGCGATAGAGCTTGCGTATCCCCCAGCGGTAAAACAATAAAATCGGCTTTAGGGGCAGTTTTTTTAAAATTGATGGTCATATCCATAAAATAGGTAAGCTCCGTTATGATGTTTTTTGTAGAATTTAAAAGTCAACTTGATCTAAGATACCATGAATTTTAGAATCAACAAGAACCAAACAAATAAAATGACCGAAAAAATAGACACATGGAAAGTCGCGGCTTTATACCGCTTTGTTGCCCTCCATCACCTTGAGGATTTACAGGTGCGACTGAAAACGCATTGCGATGATTTAGGGGTTTACGGCACATTGCTGATCGCGCCTGAGGGGGTCAATGGCACGATTGCGGGATCGCACCAAGCCATTGATGATATGATCGATATTTTAGATCAACTCTGTGATGTGCGCCAAGGCGAAGTGAAATACGCCACCGCCAGCGCAAAGCCGTTTCGTCGCATGAAGGTACGGATCAAAAAAGAAATCATCACCATGCGCACCGATAAGGCAAAGCCTGAGGAAATTGTTGGGACTTATGTTGATCCCAAAGATTGGAATGATATTATCAGTGACCCTGACATGATTGTGCTGGATACACGCAATGATTATGAAATCGCCATCGGCACATTTGAAAACGCTATCAATCCTGATATTAAGGTTTTTACCGAATTTGCCCCCTATGTTGAGGCGAACTTAGACCCCAAAAAACACAAAAAAATCGCCATGTTCTGCACAGGTGGGATTCGTTGCGAAAAAGCATCCAGCTATATGCTGAATCAAGGTTTTGAAAATGTCTATCACTTGAAAGGTGGCATCTTAAAATATCTGGAGGAAATCCCCGAAGAACAAAGCCTGTGGAAAGGGGATTGTTTCGTCTTTGATCGCCGCGTCGGCGTGGGGCATGGGTTGAAGGAAGGGCGTTACGATATGTGCTATTCCTGCGGCTGGCCACTGACCTATGAAGAAGTGCGCCACCCCTCCTATGAAAAAGGCGTATCATGCCTATATTGCATTGATGATCTAACCGAAGAGCGCGCCTTTGGCTTTCGCATGCGGCAGCAACAAAGCGAACAAGGCTTGTTTAAGTGGGATTAGGATACTGGTAGAAAATCACGCCCCCAAAAATCGTGGGTGGCTTGACCACTTTTTATTTGTCCTGTATAAATCATTTTTATGCGCGTATCTGATTTTCGCAAATCATGGTTTTTAACATTATTGATGGCATTTTTATTAAATGCCGTCTTGCCCTTTGTGGCATCCTATGCCGCCATTCCTGAAGAACAGCCCACCAGTACCGCAGAATTTCTGAACGAAGTTTCTACAGATGGGAAAATCCTGATCTGTACCGAAAATGGCTTTGAATATGTCGATATTGCCGATTTAGGGGATTTACCTGACCATAAAACCCCAACGCACCATGCCCCAGAATGTGGTCTTTGTTTTATTCATGCCCATAATATGGCGGTATTCATTGCCCCCCATATTGATATTGCCGCTATCTTATACCCCATATCCCATGGGAATGATTGGGGAATTTATAATGATGCGGATATTATCAAATCGTCCATCACCGCACATGCCAGCCGCGCCCCGCCTGTTTCCTTATAAAAATCGATCTTAATTTTTAAATCATTTTTATCAAGGAAAATCCTTATGTCTTATTTCAAAACAGGTCTGTTATTGACCAGCGCAATCTTGTGTGTTACTCCAGCTGCATACGCCAACACGAAAACCAAACTCGATACCATCAGCGTCACCGCCACGCGCGAAGGCAAGCCCATCAATAAGCAAACCAGCTCCGTTGCGGTGATTGATAAGAAGGAACTTAAGCGCGTTTCTCCGTCCCATCCTGCCGAAATCCTAAACCGTACCGCAGGGGTATATGTGAATAATTTAGGCGGTGAAGGGCATATGACCGCCATTCGCCAACCCATCACCACAGGGGCGGTGTATTTATTCCTAGAAGACGGCCTACCGATTCGTCCCACAGGCGCATTTAACCATAACGCGCTCTATGAGATTGATATCCCCCAAGCAGGGGGCATTGAGATCACCAAAGGCCCCGGTTCGGCCCTGTATGGCAGTGATGCGATTGGGGGGATTATCAATGTGCTGACCCCTGATACACCCGATAAACCGATGCTTAGCATCAATCCCGAATATGGATCATACGATTGGAAGCGCACGCTGATTTCCGCAGGCGCACCCATTAACGACCAAGCCGGCATTCGGATTGATTTTAATGCGACCGATAATAATGGATTCCGTGAAAATGGCGATTACACACGCTATTCCACCAATATCAAATTAGACGGCTTTATCAATGATGAAACCTCCTTTAAAACCGTTATGTCTTATTCCACCATTGACCAAAACGGCGTATCGGGATTATCAAAAAGTGATTACCGCAATAACACCAAGAGAAATCTGTTCCAAGGCAATATCGGCAGACGTGAAGTCGAGGCGTTCAGGCTTTCGACCGAAGTGAATTATGAACCGAATCAAGATCAGTTGATTAGCTTCACACCTTATTTCCGCAGCAATGAAATGACCCTGATGCCCAGCTGGATGCTGAATTTTGATGCACAGGATTATATCAATTCCTTTCGCTCTTATGGGATGCTGAGCCGCTATCGCCAAAATCTGGATGATTTGAATACGGAATTAATTACGGGGTTGGATGTGGATTATACGCCCTCCCGCTATTTGGAAAAGCGTTTAACACTGACGCGATCTGGGCAAACTATTTTCTCAGCCCGTGAAACAGGGCGGGTGAATTATGATTTTGATACAAATCAACTGACCATTTCCCCATACGCCCAAGCCGAATGGGCGGCAACAGAAAAATTGCGTTTAACCGCAGGCGGGCGATATGATTATTTCTATATTGACTATACCGATCGCCTCAGTTCCTCTGTGGCACAAACACAGGCGGGATTTGGCGGATTTACGCATTTGCGCCCCCCATCACAGGACGTATCCTTTGACAGCTTTAATCCCAAATTGGGCGTGACATACGATGTGCATGATGCGTTAAATCTGTTTGCCAATTACCGCCATTCGTTCCGTGTGCCCTCATCTGGCAATTTATTCAGATCAGGATCGGTAAAAAATGCCCAAGATTTAAAACCTGTCCAAAGTGATAGTTTTGAGATTGGGACACGCGGTCAATATTGGGGTTGGTTGAATTATGAAACCACCCTGTATCACATGATTACCAGTGATGATATTGTATCCTATATCGATCCTATCCTGAATGACCGTTTGACCACCAATGCCGGTAAAACCACGCATCAAGGGGTTGAGATTGGCTTTAATGGTGACATCAGCGATGAATGGGGCTTTAGCACAGGTCTTAGTTACAGTCGTCAAAAATATGATGATTTTACCGCGATTGTCGGATCACCAGCTCGTCAGATCAATTATGCTGGCAATGACATCGCCCGCGCCCCCCGCACATTGGGCAATGTCGCGATTCAATATCGCCCGCATTACCTGAAAAATACCGAATGGGAAACAGAGTGGGAGCATTTGGGATCATATTATACCGATGAAACCAATACCCAAAAATATGGCGGTCATAATCTGTTTAACCTGCGCGCCAGCTATGATATGGGGGACAATCTGGAACTGTATGGGCGCGTGATGAATGTCACAGACCGCCTCTATTCCACCTTTACCAGCAACCAAGTCGGCAGCGCGGATATTGAATATAGACCCGGAAATCCCCGTACATTTTATGTAGGACTGCGGAAAGGGTTTTAGGGTTTGATAAAGTCTTCATTCATAAAAAAACTCGCCCAGAGGGGCGAGTTTCTTCTAAAATCTTTTCACTATGAGGGGGGGCTTAAAGCCATCGTTCTCATAAGCTTATATATGTAGGATAAATCCAACATAATAAAATGTCAACATCTTTTAAAATTTATAGAAATACATAAAAATGCAATTCTCATCCCATCAACTGCACGATATTCCTCATATCCTATCTGAGCCGCGATTTGCAACCTATTTGCAGCATTGTGATGGGGATCGCAATCGCGCACTGGAACTCTATCAATGGAATTTAGAGCTATCCGCCGCTTTTATCATCCCGTTGCATCTTTTGGAAGTCAGCTTAAGGAATGCTGTTACCCAGTGTTTGACAAAGGTTCATACGTCAAATTGGCCTTGGAATAAAGGCTTTATAAACACCTTACCAGACTCCCCCAAACTACATCTAAACAATACTGCAAAAATGCAAAACCCAACAATGGGAAAGGTGGTCGCAGAGTTAAATTTTGTATTCTGGGAAAATATGTTCACAAAAAGACATGATAAAACATTATGGATTCCACATATCAAAACGGCCTTTCCCTATGCAGATTTGGTATTACCCCCTTGGGCAATAAGATCAAAGATTTATGATAATGTGACTATTCTTAGGAAACTTCGTAACCGTATTGCGCATCACGAGCCCATTTTCTATAGAAATATTCAAGACGATTACAATAAAATTTATGAACTAATCGCATGGCGCAGCACGATAACAGCTAAATGGATGCATGATATTCAGACAGTTACAAAATTAATTTCGCAATTTCCGCTTAAGGACAAAACAGATTTATAAGGAACACCACACATGGCACGCTTACGCGCAAAGATTTTACAGCAATCGAATAAATTTCATTCCATTTTAGGATGGCTGGGTGGAGCGGCAATTATTCTGTTTGGATTGTCGGGATTGCTGCATCCGATTATGTCTTGGACAACGCCGCAAGCGGTGCAGTTTATGCCCCCTGCGCTGCAGATCGCATCAGAAGATGTGGGGCATATCGCGGATATTTTAAAGACTCAAAAGATTACATCGGCTGAAACGATTAAGATCACGCCCTCAAATGACGGGGCAATGGTGCAAATTACCAGCGATTCCCAAAAACCACGCCTGTACGTGAATTTACACACAAAACAGGTTTTAGACATACAGCAAGATCACGATCACGCAATATGGCTGGCGCGGTATTATACAGGTTTAAAGGAAACCCCGATCAAAACCATCACTTTACAAACAGAATTTGATGATGCCTATCCGTGGGTGAACCGCCTGCTGCCGGTTTATAAAATCACCTTTGACCGCCCCGATGCGCTAACCGCCTATATTCACACAGGCACAAACGCCTTGGCAAGTTTGGGAAATAACCGTAAAACCCAGTTACAGAAATTCTTTGGTCTGATTCACACATGGGCATTTATGCACAATGAACCTGTGCGCTTAATCGGCATGAATGCGCTGTTATTGCCTTTAATCGGCTTAGGCGTTACAGGATGTTTGATGATTTTTATGATTAAAAAACGCAAAATCAATGATGGCTGGCGGCGGTATCATCGCCGTTTTAGCATCCTAATTTGGCTGCCCTTATTAGTGTTATCCATCAGCGGCACATATCATTTGATCTATAGCGCCCTCAGCTATAACCCCACCGCCGCCGCCCCGATTCCCCTCATTCAAAATTTCACGCTTGCGCCTGAGAGATTGGTAAAAAACCCCAAAAACCTCATCGCACAAGCACATCATATCAATGCGATCAGCCTGTTAAACACAGCTGAGGGGATTATGTATCGCCTATCCCACAGCATGGCAGCCATGCCAAAATCTGAGCATGACCATTCAAAGGAGGCAAAATTTAAAGGCATCCCCACGCATCAAGGGGCAGTGTACATCAACGCCTATAATGATGATATATCCACAATGAATGATGAAAAACTGGCGCGTTTTTATGCAAGGAATTGGCTAAAGCCCCAGCATAAAGACGTACGCGATACAAAGATCATCACCCATTTTACGCCTGATTATGATTTCCGCCACAAAGCCCTGCCTGTGTGGCAAGTGGATTATGTCGATCAACATCATCAATTTGCAGGCCGCCTGTTTGTTGATCCTGCCACGGGGAAAATTCAAGAAGCCCTGACCCGTCCGCAAATGATTGAACGCTATAGCTTTTCATTTTTGCATAAATGGAATATGCTGATCCCCTTAATCGGCAGGTTTTGGCGTGATATTGTCTTATGTGTTGTGCTGGGGCTTAGCGTTGCCGCTAGTATTACGGGCTATGTTATGCTTATTCGGAAACAGATGCGTAAAAAATGATGGATTTTAAAAATAGACGCACACCTTTATGGCAGATGGTTTTGATATCGCTATCGATTCATTGTGCTGTTTTATTGATCTTATTGTATACATTCCCTAAAAAACCAGCTGATCCTGCCAAGATCATCCCAATTTCGGTTGTCTTTGAAACCCCTGCCCCTGATCCTGTATCGCCGCCTGTTGCCACGCGTCCTGTGGCAAAACAGGTTGATAAAACCCCACCCAAAAAGCCGATTGTGAAACAAAATATAGCCTCCAGCAAAGCGGCGCCTGTTCAAAAACAAGTCCAGACCAGTGCCTTGCCCCCCTCCCCCACGCCCACGATTCAAAAAGGCACAGCAGAAAAAACAGGGGCAGTCTATGATTATTTCACCCATGTGCAGGCGCATTTAGAAAAGCATAAAAATTACCCGCGCCGCGCCCGTATGCAAAATATGGAAGGCAAGGTGGTGATTACCGTGACCATTGACCGCAGCGGCAATATGCTATCGCGTCATTTGATCGAAAGCTCAAATTATCCCACCTTGGATAAGGCCGCGTTTGAAACCTTAACGACCGCCAACCCCCTCCCGCCTTTGCCTGAGAGCATCCCTCAATCAACATTGACATTAGATATACCCTTTGCGTACGCGCTTAATGATTAACGCGCAATCAGCGTATGATAAAAATGATAGGATCCGCTGGGGGAATTTGTGCCGCCGCCGGCTTGGAAACAGCCTGATCCATGCGTATCCAGATTGGTGTTGTCCCCTATATTATCGCCAAAACTATAAACGCCTTGGAAGGCTGCCGCGGCAACCGTGGCGGGCAAAAAGCTGGACGCATCGACAGGCGGATTGCCGCTGGGGTTGGTGACACCCACAATCTTATTGATCGCCACACATAAATCTTTGCGAATAAAGGGGAGGATTGCGAGTAATTCCAATGATGGATTATCCCCAGATCCGCTACAGCTTGCGCCGCTGCCCACATCATGCACGCAATCATAGGCGGTAAACAACCACGCCCCAGAAAACACATTCGCATCAAAGGCAGGATCGAACCAAGATTCATTGGCCTGCGGAAAATTAATCCCGCCACCATATACGCCCGATGCGGTATTAAAGATTTTATTGGAGGCTGTGGCGCACGCGCTGTGATTATAGTCATTATGCCCCCATAACGGATCATCAAAGCAAAAATCATTCTCACTGACCCCTTGGGTGCGCATATTTTCAACGGCGCGTTCAATCCCCTTGGCGGTGCGGACGATGCTGCCGGCTTCGGTTTGCAATTGCTCATAATCGCCCGTTTGATTAACCTTTGATCCTGATCGCGTGATTGTCAAAGAAAGTGCGCCTAATAAAATAATACAAATCAACACAAACCATAACACACTGCCGCGATGATAGGATTTGTCTGAAGTCAGGACAGAATATGCTAAAAATCTAAACATCACAGCCATTTTGTTGTTAATAAAGAAATTGCTTGGTTCAACAGACCATATCCCGTTTCTGACATCACCGATTCAGGGTGAAATTGAAAGCCAATATGGTGATGGGAACGTAATGTCATGATATGATTAAACTCATCAGTTTCGCAATAAATCCCCTGTTTTTCTGCGGTTTTATGATCATAAATCATTGCAAAGGAGTTATAAAACCCAGCATAATGTGGGCGATCAAAAATCATAATTTGCCTCTGTGTGCCCTGTGATGATAGGTGATTCGTGTTGTCATTAGTATGCGCAATATCAAACCCATAATAATCACAGAGCAATTGATGACCTAACCCTATCCCCAAAACAGGAATTTCATGATGCATAAGGTAATTTAGAACAGGTTTATACTTATCTTGTAATGTATCTGATTTAATAAAACCGGGGCCTGATCCTAAAATGACCAAATCGGGGGCGATTTGAGGGGGGGTGAAATGATCTAATTCAATAATTTCAGCCTTTGCGCCCATATGATTTAACATATGCAACAACATCCATGAAAAATCATTGCCGCCATCAATAATTTGAATAGTTAAATGATCAAAACGCTCCCCTCTGAACCAACTATTTTGGGGTGTTCGCCAAAAAGGGGACATGCGATCATTGCAGTTTTGCAATAGAGGTTCAATAATTTTGCGTCGCTCTGGTGTTAGCCATTCTTTTTTTGTATCTGATTGCCCTTTTAAAATTTTTAAAAACCCTTCGGTTTTACGAATTGTGCTGCGCATTTCCGTTTCAGGATTGGAATGTACCATAATATTTGTACCCACCCGATAATCCAGCCGCCCTGACTGTGAAATCTCAGCCATACGAATAATCACCGAAACATCTAAATCTCCATCGGCTGTTCCGCGTGGGTTATGGCGATAAATACCAACACCACCGCCATAATAACGACGTGATTCGGATTCATATTGATGAATAAGGGCGCATGCTTTTTTTACAGGACTGCCAATAATACACGGGCTATGGCCA
Source organism: Gemmobacter sp. (assembly GCA_044238935.1). Lineage (GTDB taxonomy): Bacteria > Pseudomonadota > Alphaproteobacteria > Micavibrionales > Micavibrionaceae > JBIICI01. Next base: position 34,009 of record JBIICI010000009.1, on the reverse strand, counting down.
CTGATTTTCAAGGCCTCAAAACTATCTTTTGCGCGGCTGCCGATAATGTCATATTCTGAATGAATGACCTCATCCATTTCACGCAGATAAGGCCCCATGATGCGCCCACCTTCCGAACAAAAGCGCACCATTAATTTTAATTCTTCATCCATTTGCTGATACAGCTTTTGCATGGCATGGGAGGATTGCAGGAAATGCGTGACATCATCTTCGAATTTCGACTCATCCCGCTTGATAAATGTCCCTGATAAGGGGGACATGATTGTTTCATTAAAAGCAATTTGCAAATGCCGTTTGGGAGTCATACCGATTAGGAATTGATTTTTCACGGGATCCGCAAATAAAATTGTTCGATGATGCCCTTTTTGATCTAATAAACGTTTGTATAAAGACAATATTGTGCCCATGGAACAATTCAAAAGACGTGTCGTAAACAAGCGCGATAAGGTAATTTGCGCGATTTGCCCTTTGTTAATTTCACATTCTTGGACATCCTCAATCATTTTTTGAAAAGTTAGATCATCAATGGTTGGTTTTAAATTATCTTCGATATGAATAGGATGATCAGGCAGCGTATCGTAAATTTCGCTCTTGGGCATGCTGCATTCATACTGCACGATCATTGATAAAATTGGTTCATTGCCCTTGGTTACAAAATTTTTCTCTTGTAATGTTCGAAAAGGTAAGAAAAAAATAACATCGCTATCATATCGATTTGAAAGATCTAAAACATCATCCGTTGATTTTAGATCACGCAAAATGCCTTGAAAGATAAAGACGCGCTCTTCTTTTTCAAACAACACAAAAGGTTTTGAAATATTAATATATTGATCAAGATGCGTATATTTATGAACCATAATAGCCCATAGTTTATCTTATAAAGCTGAACGGGATCTTAAAGCCGTGGAAATAGTGCCCTCATCCAGATAATCCAGCTCTCCGCCCACAGGCACACCGTGCGCTAATCCACTGATTTTTGCCTGTGTTTTGTTTTTTAAGCGATCATGAATGTAATAAGAGGTCGTTTGACCATTCACTGTTGCGCCTAAGGCAATGATAATTTCTTGATAGGCATCATCTTTGATGCGATCTAATAATGACCCAATGGCCAATTTTTCAGGCGTGATCCCATCCAAGGCCGATAAAACACCGCCCAAGACATGGTAATGACCAAAATGGGCGCGACTGCGTTCAACTGCCCATAAATCGCTGACGGTTGCAACAACACATAAAGTCTTTGCCTCCGCACGTTTAGAGGATGTACAAATATGACAAGGGTCAACATGATCTAAATTCCCACAAACGGAACATTGCACAATTTGATCATAGGCTGTTTGACAAGATTTAATCAGGGGCGCGAAGGCTGATTCCTTACGCGTTAGCAAATAAAGGGCAATCCGATTCGCAGAACGCCGCCCCAATCCCGGCAAGCGCGACAAAGCATAAACCAAATTATCAAAGGGCGATGTCGATGCCTTTTTATTCATTCAACTCAAAACCCTTCTTTTTGAGCTTATTTTTGGGATCTTTGTAAACAAACAACGCAGAATCTAAGGTTTCAGGTACAGTGATATTGCGTAAATTTAATGTGGTTTTATATCCTGTGGCATCTGTGACCGTCCAACCTTTTAAGGTCAAAGGCGCGCTGGTAAAAGTAAAATCAATCTGCCCTGCCTCAGGTTCTTTTTTCTGGCGCAAAACCAATAAGATTTGATTATTTGCCTCAGTGAATTTCACAACATCCAATGTTTTTTCTAAGGATAAATTAGGGCGTAAGATCAAATCCGCCAAAGTTTGACCAATGGGAGCATTTGTTTGTTCTTCCATCTCAGAATCATAATAATAGACAAATTTACCATCAGCGACGATAAAATCATTTAACGGATGCCCCGGCATAGGATAATATTCAAATCTTAATTTTCCTGGGCGATTCAAGTAAAAAACCCCTTTGCGCTCTAACCCCTCTTGGTCGTTTTGTGTAAAGTCCGCTTGTAACGCGCTGATATTATTCAAATAATTCTCAATGTCCTGAATCGTGGTTTTTGTGGCCGCCTGTGCAGGGATGACAGTGAAAAATGTTAAAATCAACCCTAGTAAAATTATTTTGAACCGCATGATCAATATCCTATCATAATTATTTTGTCTGTTGAATATAACGCCGGATCACGACAAAAGAAAGGCAATCTATAGCTAAGGCGGCATAAAATGATTCATTTTATAGTATTTCAAAATACTATATATTGCGTGCGCTATATGCCTCGATCACAACAAAAGCACTAGCAATCGGGAAATCATCACTCAAACTCAGGTGAATTATTGTTCCTGATAGATGATGCAATCTTTGCAAGGCCGCGCCCGTTAAATTTATAAAAGGCTTTCCTAAGGCGTCATTTTCTATGGTAATATCTTTGAACATAATCTGATCCCGAAATCCTGTGCCCAGCGCCTTCACACACGCCTCTTTTGCGGCAAAACGCTTTGCGTAATACGCGGCTTGTTGCGCAAGGGATAAGTTGACGGCACGATTACACTCAATTTCTGCAAAACATTTTTGCGTAAAACGCGATCCATAGCGTTGTAACAAGGCTTGGATACGCGGAATTTGTACAATATCGTGACCAATACCAATAATCATCTTACGTTATCGCGCCCAAATTTCAGCGATCTGCACCGCGTTTAAAGCCGCGCCTTTGCGTAAATTATCGGCAACACACCAGAATGACAGGCCATTTTCAACGCTAAAATCCTCTCTGATACGGCTGACATACACATCATCTTCGCCTTGAATTTCATAGGGCGTGATAAATTCCAAATCCGTTTCGCGGTCAATCACTTTTAAGCCCTTGGCTTTGCTCCAAACTTTTTTGGCAGCCTCAACGGTGATTTCTTTTTCACATTCAATATTGATCATCTCACTATGCCCAATAAACACAGGCACACGCACACAATTCGCTGTTAATTTTATGGCTGGATCAAGAATTTTCTTGGTCTCCACCATCATTTTCCATTCTTCCTTGGTCATCCCATCATCCATAAACACATCAATTTGGGGAATGACATTATAGGCAATGCGCTTCTTGTACACTTCAGGCTCAGGATGATTATTCATAAAAATCGCACGGGTTTGGTTAAACAGCTCATCCATCGCCTCGCGCCCTGTGCCCGATACAGATTGATAGGTGGAAACCACCACGCGCTTAATCGTAAAGGCATCATGCAATGGCTTTAACGCCACGACCATTTGAATCGTCGAACAATTCGGGTTGGCAATAATGTTTTTGGGAATATCACCCTTAATCAAATGCCCGTTGACCTCTGGCACAATTAAGGGCACATCGGGATCCATGCGGAAATGGCTGGTATTATCAATCACCAACGCCCCCGCAGCGGCGGCCTTTGGCGCATATTCAGCCGAAATTTTTGCCCCTGCCGATGACAAAACCAAATCAACCCCTGCAAAATCAAATTTTGCTAAATCCTGTACTAAAATATCTTGATCACCAAAAGACACTGTTCCCCCAGCAGAACGGCTGGATGCTAAGGCAATGATCTTATCAACAGGAAAGGCACGTTCGTGCAAGATTGACAAAAGCTCACGCCCGACATTGCCAGTTGCGCCCATAATTGCGACGGTATAACCCATAAATGAAATCCTCTATTTTTATAAAATTTATTCGAAACATTACCTTATTATAAAGGTTTGTGAAAGATTTAACTGATAGCATCGAGGAAAATAAACTGGATTTGATTGATATGGAATTTCCAATTTCACAATTTGACCGATCACCCATCGGATTAATGGTTTTAAAGAAAAGCCATCAATCATTGCCTATTTTATACAAAAACGCGACCGCTGCCATGCTGTTCCCTGAGATTTTAGGCGATTTCAGCCTGTTACCCTCAGATCATATTATGCATCTATGGGTTCACAGCCTATGTGGAATCCATTTACCCGAAGAAACCACCCATAATGTTCAAGATCAATGGATTCAATTTATCCCACAATGGGGGACATTAGAAGATCAAGATGTGATTTATATATGGATGATTGATTTATCATCCAATATTGAAATGCAACAAAAATTGGAAAATGCAGTCAAACAAGCCGATACATTAGCCCAAAATAAATCCAATTTTTTAGCCACAATGAGCCATGAAATCCGCACCCCCATGCAAAGTGTGTTTGGATTTTTGGAACTCATCGAAGGCGAAATTGTTGAAGACTCAACATTAAGAATGGTGAGTCTTGCCAAAGAATCCTCCTGTGGATTACTGGAAATTCTGGATGAAATTTTAGATTTTGCCAAAATGGATGCCGACCAAACACAATTAGATCATTTTGAAGTGCCCGTACGCAGTTTAGTCCGTAGCGTCACCGAAGCCCTATCCATCAAAACCCGCGGGAAAAATCTCATAATTTTAAACGAAGTTTCACAAGACGTGCCCGCCGTTATCATTGGTGATCCCAAAAGATTACGTCAAATATTGTTAAATTTATTAGGAAACGCCCTAAAATTTACCCACGAAGGGCGCGTTATCTTACGAGTTAGTCATAAGATAAACCATCTAAAAACGCCAGAGAATAAGCAAATTGGACTCCGTTTTGAGGTGGAAGATACAGGCATTGGGATGAGCGACGAAACCATGGCGCGCCTTTTCCGTCCCTTTCAACAAGCCGATAACTCAACCTCACGACAATTTGGGGGAACGGGTTTAGGGTTATCAATTTGTAAAAAATTAGTTGAACTTATGGGTGGAAAAATTGGCGTAACACACGGTAATATTAACGAAAAACCAGATCAAAGAGGGTCTTTGTTTTGGTTTGAAATCATCACTGAGTCTATTGATGTAGACGAAAATTCTTTAATATTACCAGATTTAACAGGATTATCTGTATTAAGCGTTGAGCCTCACGCCATAGGCGCCAATGAAATTACACGCTCCCTCTCTGCTATGGGAGCCCATATGCACCATGTCCTTGATTTTGATGCCGCTACGAATATTTTAGAACAAATTCGCTTTGATGTTGTGATCACAGAACATGAATTAAATAATACAAAAAACAATTGCAACGGATTGAAATTACTTCAAAATATTTACTTGGAATATCCAAGCATGGGTATGTTAATGTATACCACACTCGAAGATAATATGCTCCGTCACAGCTTACAAGCCATGGGTGTTTCATGCCTATCAAAACCTGCCAGCCGCATTGGATTAGGACAAGCTGTTTTAGATGCAGCAAAGAAACGACAAGGCAAAGGCGAGCTAAGCCGTCATCAAACAATCTTAATCGCAGAAGATACCCCAAATGTCCGGATTCTCTTTGAAAAACAGCTAAAAAAACTAAATGTTCAATATCATTTTGCCCATAATGGATTAGATGCGCTAAAAATCATGGATGTGATCGATTTTGGGCTCGTTATCACTGATTTACATATGCCTGAAATGGATGGCTATGGTCTGGTTAGAGCGATTAAAGACTCTTATGGATCACATATTCCCGTTATCGCGATGACCGCTGATGTGCAAATGGCGGATCGCTCCACATACCAAAAACATGGCTTTGATGAAGCCCTAATTAAACCCATATCGATTGGGCAAATGAAGCGTTTATTGGATCGATGGGGCATTAAAACATCTGATAACACAGAAAACCCCACATCACCCACTCCCACTACAAAACCAGATGATGGCATCCCTTCCATTGATCGCGATATGGTTATTCGCAATATGGGCGCGTGGGATCAGGATGCGATTGAGATGATTCAGCTATTTATCGAATTTGCCGCAGAACAAATTCAGAATTTACAAGAAACCATGAAGGCAAACGATTTAACATCCATTGCTGAGATTGCCCATAGCCTAAAAGGCGGGGCGCGCTCTGCGGGATGTGCAAAATTAGGCCATATTTCTGAGACCGTTCAGGATCAAGCAGAAAAAGGAACACTTCATTCAGATCTCATCCTACAAGCTGTTGCTGAATATAAAAACCTACAGACTTTATCCAAAGAATTACAGTGATCTCAATCAAAAAGCGAATCAATATCAGCTTGAGAAGACACAAGACCATTGAGACTAGACGGAATTTCTGCCTCTAGCTTATGTTTCTCAGGCATTGTAATTCCAATTTTCCCAAGTGTATCCTCCAACATCTCCTCCATTGAATGAAGCCCTTCAAGTGTTTTGGTCACACGCTGGCTGGTAATATCTTGGAATGAACAAGCCAGCACAATATTTTGTAAATGCTCGGTGATTGTTTTATAAAATGTTGTTTCACGAATCTTAGGATTATTTATCAATAGCTGATCCAGCGTCTTCTCAATAACATCCGCTGAATCCATAATTGTATTGGCAGCATCTTCAGTCACTTTGATAATACTATCCAGCTCCACCCCTGTATTCGCAGGGGATGTCCCATCAGCATGCCATGCAATGGATTGCAAAGAGGTCAGCATTTCCGCAAATCGATTTTCAACACCATCCTCAGCCATTGAGACCAATTGTGATGTTGCATTGATTTCCATTGAAATTTCATCAAAACGCCGCGCAATAAATATTTCCAATTGCGTTAACTTATTGAGATAAAACTCTTCAGATGTTTCCATATTTTTCATTGCATTTTCGTAAAGCTTAAATTTATCCCAATTGTACGAAAAAAAGTTAATCAAATGGTTAAATATGCACCTCTGATGAATTTTAAAACATCAACCATTTTGGCACTGTTTTTGCAAAGACAAACCAGAACAATAACCCTTCAACAAAGATTTGCTTGAAAAACATGAGTGTTGGCGCCTTAAATAATGCTTTATCTGGATTACGCGTTGCGCAAAACAGCATTAACGTGATTTCTGGAAACGTTGCTAACGTACAAACCGAAGGGTACACGCGCAAGATTGCGCCGCAATCATCCCGTGCCGTTGACGGTGTTTCCGCAGGCGCGTTCTCAGAAACAATTTTTCGAAAAGTTGATACATTTTTACAAGGGCAATATTGGTCACAAGTCAGTGATGGTGAATTTTTAACCACGCAAACGCGATATTTAGAACGCGTCAGCGCCTTTCATGGTAAAACAGATGATGAACGCTCTATCGCTTCTGAAATTGGGCGATTGCGTGATAGTTTTGCTGTTCTCTCAGACTCCCCTGATAATACAATCTTGCTACGTCAAACCCTAGATCGCGCAGGGGGTACAGTCAAGAAAATCAATGATTTAGCGAACTTATATATTGATTTGCGTAATGAGGCGCAGGGCGAAATTGAAAATGCTGTTAACCAAATTAATCAATTAACAGAAAAAATAGCCACCTTAAATAAAACAATTCAAAGCGCATCAAACCTCAATCGACCTGTGGGTGAAGCGGAAGATTCGAGGGATCAGGCTGTTAAAGAATTGGCAAAATTGGTCGATATTTCCTTTTTTCGTCGCGGCGACAATGTATTGGTTGTTCAAACAAAACAAGGATCAGAGCTGGTTTCAGAGCGTGTTAATCCTGTTTTTTTCAAACCAACCCCCATCGATGCCAATAGTACCTATCCCGATAGTGCCGCAGGATTATATTTAGGCGGAGACCCCAATGTAAACCAAGGGGCACAGGATGTTGCCTCCCAAGATTTAGGCGGCAAATTGGGGGCATTGTTTGCCTTGCGCGATAAAACTTTGCCCACACAACATGCGCAATTGGATGAAATGGTACATAAAATGGCCATGCGTTTTGATGCCCAAGGGTTGAAATTATTCACAAATTCCGCCGGAAACATCCCTGCGAATACAGCCCCTAACCCCACCACAAAAACACCCGTGCCCTATGTTGGATTTTCAAATGATATTCAATTGAATAGTACGGTCGTTGATGATCCAACGTTACTGAGATCAGGAACCTATGGCGAAACCGTTCAAAAAGGATCAAACGAAGTCTTACGTCGTATCAGTGAATTTGCGTTGGGCGATACGCAATTTCAGAAAATTGAAGGCAGCATTGATTTAACACTCCCCACAACCGATGATTTACAAACACGTTTGGGGTTATTTAGTACAAATACAGTGACGGGATACAGAAATTTACAAAGCATCACCAGCACCATCACCAGTGCCCCCGCAAGCAGCTTTAACGCTTTGCCAGCTACAAATATTTTTCGGGTGACCATTGGTAATGGAGGAACAGTGCCGAATATAAATTTAGATATTGACCTTTCAAACGCACGGGCGATTGGTGCTGCGAATTACAATGCCACGGGGACAATTGCCAATGCCTTGGATCAAATTGTCGATCTGATTAACGAAGCCGCTGATACCGCGAATATTATCCCTGCCGATAATGCGAATTATAGCTTTCGTGCCTCAAAAGGGATTAATGGTGAGTTACGTTTAGATAGCCGTACAAACATTGCCATCAGCCGCCCCACAGGGGTTGCAACCATTGGCGAAGAAGATCTAAACTTCATTGGTTTGAAATCAGGCAGCTATGCCGCGACGGATCCGTATTTTGATATTGCCGTGGGGCTTAATACGCCTACGCGTATCAGTATTGAATCTGGTGATACGGAAACGGATTTACTCACCAAAATTCGTGCCGTAAAAGGATTAAGCACAACAGGCGTGACAATTGGTGGCGTCACAGGGACTTTGAATATTCGCCCCGGAACAGATTTAAATAATGATGGAACATTGGATTTTGGGGGCGACCTGAAAATCACAGGGGGGCCATTTACATCGACAGGATCAACAAATACAGGCGTGAATGATGGCGACACAATCTTAAAATCTCTGTTTGGCGCATCATCTCCGATTCAAAATGTTCGATATGGTGATACAGGATCAATCGGGGATTTCAGAACCAGTAATTTGGGCGCATCCGTCAGTTTAGAATTAGGCGTCGATTCCAATAACAGCATAATCAGCTTCACCCAAGGTATTTTAAACCAACAAGCCACAGAACTAAACCTCACGAAATCCCGTGAAGAAGATGTCACTAGCTTAGGAAACTTACTTAACAAAAGACTCTCCGATGAATCGGGTGTGAATATTGATGAGGAGCTTTCAAATTTAATTATTGTTCAAACCGCCTATTCAGCCGCAGCACGAACAATGAATGCCATTGATGAAATGTTACAAGAATTATTAAATACGATTTTATAAAGATTTAAAGGAGTATCACAAAAATGACACGCGTTTCTTCCTCAGGTCAAGCCGCAGAACAGCTACGCTGGTTACAAGAATCCAGCACCCGATTTACAACCGCCCAACGGCAATTATCCACAGGCAAGCTATATGATAATATCCAAGATATGGGGCAAAGCTTTATGCCTGCCTTGCAATCAAGAACAGCGTTGGTGGAACTGGATAGCTATAAATTTAACATCAGCACGGCACAACGTCGCTTAACATTAATGAATCACGCGATTGATCAATTTAAAGATCAAGCCCAAAATGTGAATGATTATCTGGTCAAAGAAAAAAAAGAAGGCAATATTGATCTGAATGGTGTGCAGCGCCTTGCTGAAAATGCCTATAATTACATGGTTGATTTGTTAAATGTAAAAGATGGCGAACGCTATTTATTCGCAGGGGGCGCATCTGATACAAAGCCCATTGAAAATAAAGGTCTTGTTGATACAGAATTTACATTCCAAATTTCAGAATGGATTGATGGCAATATATCCACCGATCAACTCATCGAAAATTATGGCAATACGCTGGATACAACATTAGAATATAGCAGCGTTTTAAGCGGCGGAACAGCACAAAAAATTTCCGTCCGTGTTGATGAAAAAACCGATTTGGATTACACTGTCTTAGCCAACCAAGACGGATTCAAAGAGGTTTTAAAGGTAACAGGTTTAATGAAAAATCTGTCTGCGCAATTGGATAATGTTTTTTATACGGAACAAAAAGATGCTGATGGCAATGTCCTCCCCCCCCCAGCAGGGACGTTTGCACCGGGAACAACAGCAACGGAGAAGAAAGAGAATTTCTTTAAATTGTGGGGAGATCTATCAAAACGGTTAAATGCCGGATTAGAAAAGTTAGAGACGATCAGTTTTGATGTCGCCCAAGTACAAGTCAGTATTGATACAATCGAAGAAGACCATACCTATTTACAAAATACCTATAAAAATATTATCGCAGATAATGAAGACGCCAATATTGAACAAACCGCCATTGAATTAAATCAGTTACGGAACTCCTTAGAGGCCACATATCGCGTGGCATCGATTGCCAGAGGGCTTAGCCTAGTGAATTTCCTCTAATCCGATTTATTAACAAAGACGATACATGATCAAATGAAGGCGGGTTAGAAGCAAATTCAGGTATGGGGTTAAATTGAATATTCCCACAATTTAAATATGCCATTTTATTAAGCTCTTGCTGTAATTTCGTGCTCGTTTGCTGCGTATGATAAGCGACAGCAACATTATTTAGTGTTTCTGGAAAATCTAACTGATTTCTGAAATTACTCCCTATATCCAAATTTTGTATATTTTGTATATTTTGTATTTCAAACACAGCATTCCTCCCCTATGAGAAAATTAATAGGATAATAATATAGAAAATCCAATCTATTTTAAAGAAAAATTTATGTGCCGTGCAATATAATAAGGATCTTGTATAAGAGCACCAAAGACATTATCTTAACCGCAACACCAACCTTCTTTTACAATTCTGGATATTTATGCATCCTATTGATACAACCCCATCCTTATCCCAAGATCACGAACGCCATGATTTATTCAAAAAACTGGCAGATTTATCAGATGCAATCCCAATTACATTTTTACAAAATTTATTTCACAACAGCCCCCTATCTGACTTAGATGCATTGGGTGAACAGGCCGTTTTGGATATTGCGCAATTCCATTATGATAATCATCCAAAAGATGCCGATGATATTTGCTTGAGGATTGAGAATATCAACCAAGATTACACAATCATCGATATTATTTCATACGACACGCCCTTTTATATTGATTCGATTTGCGCGCGTATTAACAGTCTTGATCTGTATATTGCCATATTGGTGCATCGTGTTACAGAAGATAACAAAGGGATCGCTTGCGCCCATATGCATATGCGCCTGAAAAACACAATTTCAAAAGAAATCCAGCATAAATTACAAGATGATATTCCCCTGATTATTCACACAATCAACAAAACAACAAAAGACTGGTCAGGCATGCGAGAACACATGTCCCTTTTGAAAACAAATTTAACCGCGATTGCACAGAATGGAACAGACATCGAAACCCAAGAATCCATCGCCTTTTTGGACTATTTGTATAATGACAATTTCACGTTCTTAGGCATGCGCCATTATCAAATTTTAAATCAGAAATCCACAGTGGATACTGAAAAAGATCTTGGTGTCTTTGCCCTGACGTCTGGACGTATGGATAAACGCCTTAACGCAAATGACATTGATTATATTTTACAACACACCTCCGATCCTGTTGTGATTTTCAAGCTGGATAAAAAATCTGTTGTGCATCGTCGTGTTCCCATGGATGCGGTATTGGTTCGTCATTTCGATGAAAAAAAACAATGTGATGCCGTCACAATTTTTGTGGGACTCTTTACATCTGTCACCTATTCCCGCAGCATTAGTGATATTCCAATCCTGCGCCAAAAAGCACAATATGTAATAGATCACGCCCTTCATGAAAGAGGTGTCCGCGAAGGTGGATATTCTTATAAAACGCAAAAACATATTTTAGAAAAATATCCCCGTGATGAATTATTACAAATTTCAAAAGATGATTTACGCCACAATGTAATGACAATCGCGACATTACAGGAACGTCGTCGGATTGCATTATTTGCCCGTAAGCATATTTTACCCCATTTTATATCCTGTATGGTTTATATTCCGCGCGACCGTTACGGCACAACATTGCGCATGAATTTTCAAAATATTATCCAAAAATTTTATCAGGCTAATGATATTGAATTTTATACAAATTTAGATGATTCTGCCTATGCCCGTGTTTTATATTTGGTTGATATTCGGGATCAAAATATCGATGCATTAAATGCCGATATTTTGGAATCCACCTTACAAAAGGCTGGGGAAACATGGCCAGAATCTTTGTATAACGCCATGGCAGAGCAAAATTATGATGCAGATCATATTGATACCATTATTGCCGATTTTGCGAACGCCTTTCCCGTTCAATATCGTGACGATTATGATTCAAAAACGGCCCTGCGCGATATTGAACAGATTCAAAACCTCCTTCATATCAAAGATCACGTCTGCATCGATATTCATCACGAACCGACCACAAACAAAATCTCCTTAAGCCTGTATCACAAAGACAGCCCGATTATTTTGGCTAATATTATGCCGATATTTAAGGATTTAGGGCTGTTTGTGGAATCAGAAACACCGTATCAAATCACCTTAAAGCAAGGGAAAATTATTTGGATGCATCGCTTTTTAGCGCGCACATTCAACCAAGATATTGATTTAGATTCAAAAAAAGCAGATATGTTTGAATCTGGTTTTTTAGACATTATCAAGAAGAATCTGGAAAGCGATGGATTAAATGCCTTAATTTTATTATCAGGATTACAAGGCCGCCAAGTCATGACCTTGCGTGCTTATACGCATTATCTAAAACAAATTCAATATCCGTATGATAAACAATCTATTATTACGGCACTCACAAGCTACCCTGAAATTACAAAACTTTTAAACGATTATTTCACACAGCGTTTTGACCCTAACCTAACGGGTAATCGCACAGAAATATTAAAAGAACAAGATGGTAAAATTCAAGAATCTTTGAAATCTGTATCGTCTTTGGTGCATGATCGTATTTTACGGATGCTCTTGAATTTAATACAAAATACATTGCGCACCAATTATTATGTTCCTGATCATGTTCAAAATATCGGACATGATCAATATGTATTGTCTTTGAAATTTGATAGCCATGCTATTCAAAATATCCCTGAACCAAAACCCTATCGTGAAATTTTTGTCTATAGCCCCGATGTTGAAGCCGTGCATTTGCGCAACGATGAAATTGCCCGTGGCGGCATTCGATGGTCAGATCGTCCCGATGATTTTAGAACTGAAATATTGGGATTGGTCAAGGCACAGCAGGTTAAAAATTCTGTGATTGTGCCCATGGGGGCAAAGGGGGGATTTGTTGTCAAAAACCCATCCACAGATCGTCAAGTTTTCAGACAACAAGGCATTGATTTATACAAAATATTTATACGCAGCCTATTGGATATTACCGATAGTCGCCAAGGTGATAAAATTATTGCGCCGCAACATGTGGTGCGACATGACCAAGACGATCCCTATTTGGTTGTCGCCGCCGATAAAGGCACAGCCAGTTTTTCTGATACTGCCAACGGCATTTCCGCAGAATATGATTTCTGGTTGGGCGATGCCTTTGCATCAGGCGGATCAGCAGGATATGATCACAAAGCCATGGGTATTACGGCAAAAGGGGCATGGGAATGTGTCAAACGTCATTTCCGTGAACAAGGTCACGATACACAAACACAACCCTTTACCGTCATTGGTGTGGGGGATATGGCGGGTGATGTTTTTGGAAACGGGATGATCTTATCCGATCAAATTCGTTTATTGGCCGCATTCAACCATGTTCATATTTTTATTGATCCTAACCCCGATTGCGCGACATCTTTTACCGAGCGCAAACGTTTATTTTCGGAAGTCAAAGGATGGGAATCTTATAATCAAGATCTTCTTTCAAAAGGCGGGCGTATCTTTGAACGCAGTGCAAAAATATTAGATCTCACCCCTGAGATCAAAGATTTACTATCCATCACCCAAGATCAAATTGCCCCTGAGGATTTAATGAAAACCTTGTTACAGGCCAAGGTCGATTTACTGTGGTTTGGCGGAATTGGAACGTATATCAAAGCCGAATCCGAAAGCCATGCCGATGTGGGGGATAAAGCCAATGATATGATCCGCGTAAATGCCACCCAAGTCCAAGCAAAAACGATTGGCGAAGGCGCGAATTTAGGGGTCACGCATAAAGGGCGCATTGAATATGCGCTTGCTGGTGGGGCGGTGAATGCTGATTTCATTGACAATTCAGGCGGCGTTGATTGTTCTGATCATGAGGTCAATATTAAAATCTTGCTAAATGAAATCATGAAAACAGACCCCAAATTCACGCGATCTGAGCGTGATTTGATGCTGGAGAAAATGACGCCTGAGGTTTCACAATTGGTTTTGAAAAATAATTATCAACAATCAATGGGCATTAGCTTGATGCAAATGAATGCCCCTAAAAACCTCACCGTTCACGCCGCTTTCATTCGTGATTTGGAACGCGATCATGGCGTTCAACGTCATTTGGAATCATTCCCCGAAAAAGAAGAAATCGAAAAACGTGGCCGCGAAGGAAAAGGGCTAACCAGACCTGAACTGTCAACATTACAGGCCTATGCGAAAATCTTATTAACCCGCGATATTCTGTCCAGTGATATTCCCGATGACCCTTATTTACAAGATTGGTTATATCAATATTTCCCCAAGGAAATTCAAGAAAGATTTGGTGATAAGATTCCGAACCATCGCCTAAAACGCGCTATTATTGCTACGGAAATTGCCAATAATATCGTGAATCGCATGGGATCAATTTTCATTAAATCCCGCATGGATAGCACAAAGGCCAGTTGCGCCGATGTCGTTCGCGCTTACTTGATTGTCTTACAGCTTTTTGATATTCCATCTTTGTGGCGTGAAATTGAGGCCTTAGATGGCGTTGCACCCGCCCATGTTCAGCTGGATGCGATGAATGAAATCATTGCCTTGATCACGCGTGAGGTAACATGGTTCTTAAAACGCAGCGCCCATAAACCTGATTTAAAAATTGATATTGCTTTTTTTGATCAACGTTTAAAGGATTTATTTGCGCTTTTACCCAATGTGCTAAACCATTACGGTCAAGATTTATTTGAACGTCGCAAAAAAGAATGGCTTGCCCAAGAGGGCATGACAGAGTCTGTTGCACAAAGGCTTTCTTTATTTTATATCCTTGGTGCAGGATGTGATATTGTGAAATTAGCAGATCGTTGTCATGCTCCGTTAGATGAAATTGCGATTTCTTATTTTGCAATCGGGCAGCAATTTATGTTAGGTCTGTTGCGTCAGTGTGGCAGAAACATGGATATGAGCTCAAGATGGGAGCGTGAAGCGATTGAAAATCTCATTGATGATTTATATCAAATCCAAGCAGAACTGACAGAAACCAGCCGCACATTTGAACAAGATCACATGCCATGGAAAGAATATTATGCCCATCATATCCAAGAAGTCATGAATATCATTACAGAAATCAAATCATCTCCTGCGATTGACCTTCCCATGCTCCTTATCGCTCAGCAGCAATTAAGGGGTTTAATTAAATAGAAATTTAACAAAGCTGCATTATGATAGCGATAACATTCAGTAAATTAAGGCACCTATTCCATGAGCGATAAACAAGACGATATAGACGACCTAAACCCTCAATGGGCGTTGCAAGCCGATCGCGTTGCCATGAAAGAAAGCCTGATTGAGTCCTTGACACAAGTCGCCGCTTTTTATGGCAGACGGACAAGCTATAATGCCTTAACCGCTGGATTACCCATTTCCAAAGAGGGCATCACGCCTGCCTTGTTTATGCGGGCTGCGGCGCGTGCAGATTTACAGGGGGTGATGTTAGAAAAATCGCTACAATATTTATTCGAAATTCCCACTTTTCCTGCCATTTTTGTCCTCAAAAGAGGGCATTCCTGTATTGTATGGGAAACGCGCAAAACAAAAAAAGACCAAGATTATGCCGTTGTTGAATTTCCCGAAGCCCATGGGGAAAAAGTCAATATTAGCTTTGAAAAACTTAAATCATTATATGTCGGCTATGCTTTCTACCTCCGCCCCTTGGCGCGATTGGATGATCGCGCCGGTGTTGTTAGAGAAGAAAAGAAAATTCAACATTGGTTTTGGTCAGCGTTTTTAGAAAGCAGCGCCATTTATAAACAAGTGATCATATCCGCCATCATGATCAATCTTTTTGCGTTGGTTAGCTCGCTTTTTGTGATGAATGTTTATGATCGCGTGATTCCGCACAAAGCCTTTGATACATTATGGGTTATGACCATCGGTGTTACGGTTATTTATCTGTTTGATTTTATCATTAAAAATTTGCGCTCTTGGTTTTTAGATCAAGCAGGACGCAAAGCGGATGTTAAAATTTCAGGACGCTTATTTGAACATTTGTTAAATATGACGATGGCTTCTCGCCCTGCCAGTGCTGGGGTCATGGCCAGCCATATGAAAGAATTTGAAACATTACGCGATTTCTTTACGTCTGCCACTATGTCAACTTTGGTGGATTTACCGTTTACCTTATTATTTATTGCCTTTATCGGGATTATTGGGGGATATTTAGCCTTAATCCCTCTCTTGGCAATCCCGTTAATATTGGGATTAGGCTGGGCATTCCAAAAACCATTACAGCGCGTTACACGCGAATCGATGCATGAAAGCGCACTGAAAAACGCCCTCTTATTTGAAAGTATCACAGGGCTGGAAACCATTAAATTACACGCCGCCGAAGGGCATGTGCAACGTAAATGGGAAGAGCTCACAGAACGCGCCTCTCGCACCTCCGTGAAATCAAAGAAATTATCTTCTTTAGCGATGAATCTTGCCCTATTTATCCAGCAAATGGTCAGTAATTTGGTCGTGGTCGCAGGGGTCTATTTAATTGCATCGGGTCACCTCACCATGGGGGGATTGGTGGGATCTGTGATTTTGGTGGGGCGTGCCGTTGCACCATTGGCACAGGCCGCAGGATTAATGACACGCTTTAATCAATCCAAAGAGGGCTTAAGCCAATTAAACAAATTAATGGAACGCCCTGTTGAGCGTCCTGATGATAAGCATTTTATCGCCAAACCAACAATTGAAGGACGCATTGAATTTAAAAATGTCAATTTCAAATACCCCAATCAAAGTGTGATGGCCTTAAGTGATGTGAGCTTTAGCATTGAAGCCGGTGAACGTGTTGCCATTATTGGCGCGATTGGATCAGGGAAAACAACAATCAGCCGTTTATTACTGAATTTATTCCAAGCCACAGATGGCACAGTCCAACTTGATGGAACAGATGTACGACAAATTGATCCTGCCGATTTACGCAGATCCATTGGAATTGTACAACAAGATGCGCAATTATTTTATGGCTCCATTCGTGATAATATTAATATGGGGCATGAAATGGTATCAGAACGCGCCTTGGTTCGGGCCGCTGAAATGTCTGGCGTGATGGAATTTATCCGTGATACGCAACATGGGTTAGATACCGCCGTCGGCGAACGCGGTGAGTCCTTATCAGGGGGACAACGTCAGGCGGTTGCTGTTGCGCGTGCTCTCTTATACGATCCCCCTATTTTATTATTGGATGAACCCACGGCCTCTATGGATCCCACATCTGAAGCGATGCTGATGAAGCGCTTGGATCAACTGACAAAAGGGCGCACTATGATTTTGATCACGCATAAGGGCGCGATGTTACAGCTTGTTGATAAAATTATATTAATGGATAAATCGCGCGTTATTGCCTTTGGTGGACGTGATGAAATTATTGCGCGCCTGCAAAATCGTGATTATAGCACACAAGGTGGAAAATAAGATGACCCGTAAGAAAAATAACGATCCACAGACACAAGCTGAATCTGGTGCAGCAGAAGACAACGCACCGGCTCTTCAGATTAATCCTGATATGTTTCGGCAAGCACAACAAGCTGCCCTTGCCGCACAACAAAAAAAAGAAGCAGGAAAATTCTATCAGATTTGGAAATTTATTCGTCACAACTGGATTTATCTGGATGATGAAATTTCACTATCCCCATATTTGATGCAATTTACGGTCGGTGTTTTTTTGGTCATTTTTATCCTTTGGGCAAACCTATCTAAGGTTGATGAATTGGCACGCGGTCAGGGGAAAGTTATCCCGTCATCGGAAGTCAAGGTTTTACAGAGCCTAGAGGGCGGTATTGTCGATGAGTTTTTAGTTACCGAAGGGGAAGCCGTCAAAGAAGGTCAAGTCTTGATGCGATTACGCGATATTGATGCCAATTCTGATTTAGGATCAAATCAAGCCCGTTATTTAGGCTTAAAAGCTGCTATTGCTCGACTAAAGGCCGAAGCGGAAGGCGCCTTAATGCCTGAATTTCCAAAAGATGTGATGGAAGGCGCTCCGAAAAATGTCGCAGGAGAAATTGATGCGTTTCGTGCCAACAAGCTAAGTGAAGATCAACAAATTGATGTTTTACAACAACAAGTCACGCAAAGATCACAGGAAGTATCGGAATTAAATAATCGTATCCATGATATTCAAGAAGTCATTCGTTTATCAAACCAAGAAAAAGCCATGATTGAACCTCTTGTGGAGCGTGGATCAGCCCCCAGAGTGGAGCTAATCCAGCTGGAACGTGCCATGCAAGAACGTCAAACAGAACTTAATGGTTTAAAAAATGCTCTACCCCGCACCAATGCTGCGGTCAGGGAGGCACAGGCAAGGATTACGTCCATTCGCAGTGAAACAAAAGCACGGGCGCAAATGGAACTTTCTGCAAAAATCGCAGAAATTAAATCCTTAGAATCAACGTTAACCGCTTTAGAAGACCGCAAAACACGCACTGAAATTAAATCCCCCGTTGATGGTGTTGTACAGGATATAAAGGTCAACACCATAGGTGGCGTTATCAGATCAGGCGAAGACGTGATTCAAATTGTTCCCCAAGATGATAATTTAGTCGTCGAAGCCCAAATCAGCCCCGCAGATCGCGCCTTTATTTACCCCGGACAAAAGGCTGTAATTAAAATCACCGCCTATGATTTTTCTATTTACGGAGGGTTAGAGGCCACCGTCAAAAATATCTCTGCCGACAGTATCACCAATGAACGTGGTGAAACATTTTATCGCGTTAAATTGGTCACCGATGCCAATAACTTAGAATATAAAGGGGAAAACCTGAAAATTGTCCCCGGAATGGTAGCCAGCGCAGATATTATCACCGGTGAAAAAACAATCATGCAATTTATCTTTAAGCCCCTTGTGAAAACATTAAGCGGCGCATTCCATGAACGTTAAGAAGCCTTGATCAAAATCTTACATTCTATCGGGAATTTGCATCCCTAATAAAGATAAAACCAATGCAAAATGACGATAGGTGAGTTGGCAAAGCGCAATGCGCGATGTCCGAATATCGGCATTATTTTCAGACAGAACAGGGCAATTATTATAAAAACGCCCAAAAGCCTGCGCCAATCTGAAAATATAATCACATAAAACATGCGGCGCCAAGGCATTTAAACTGGACTGAATGGCAGAGGGCAATTCAGTCATTAAAATCGCCAATGATCGTTCATCCTCATTTAAATTTTGAATCCGTATATCAAGAGCCGTCAAATCATCGTCAACCTTGGCTAATAAAGAGGCGATGCGCACGGCTTGGTATAATAAATACGGGCCCGTTTTTCCTTCGAATTGACTTAAACGCTCAACATCAAAAATATAATCAGACATGCGTGGATTTTGCAAATCCGCAAATCGAATAGCGGCAACCATAATATGATCCGCAATTTTTGTTTTTTCATCCTGCGTGAAATCCTGCCCCAATGATAATTCATTCATGCGTTGCAAGGCTTTTTCACGAATTAAATCGATAAATTCCTCTAATTTCATCACACCGCCAGCGCGTGTTTTAAAGGGCTTACCATCGACACCATTTACTGTGCCAAATCCAGCGAAGTATAAGGAGTCTTGATCATCAACCATTCCTGATTTGACGGCGGCACGAAAGACTTGTTCAAAATGTAAATTTTGACGCTGATCAACAACATAGACAATGGCGGTGGGGTTATAGAGTTCAACGCGCTCTTCTATTGTTGCCAAATCCGTTGTGCCATACATGACGGCGCCATCCCTTTTATATAGAATCAAGGGCGGAATTTCTTTTTTATCATCATCTTGGGCAATATGCATAATCACCGCCCCATTATCATCAACGGCTAAATTTTGTGCGCGCAGGCGATCAACCATGGGCGCAATGCGTGGATGAACGTCCGATTCCCCTTTCCACAAATCAAATTCAACACATAAATCCTGATAATTCTGACGAATTGCAACCAAGGATAAATCAACCATATGTTGCCATAGCGCACGATACCCACGACGTCCATCCTGCAATTCAACCGTGGCTTGGCGTGCTTGTTCCATCCGTAGGGGATCATTTTTACAATGATTGGATGCGGTGGGATAGATTTCTTCTAACGCTTCTAAGGTCACGGGCGGCGTTGTTGGATAATCGCCTGTATAATCTGGATCAAAATAGGGCAAAGTCGGGAAACGCAACTGCATTTCACTGATTACCATTCCAAATTGTGTCCCCCAATCCCCCAAATGCGTATCGCCCAGCGTTTCATGCCCTGCAAAAGTCGCTATACGCCGCAAAGAATCCCCAATAACTGCCGTGCGCAAATGCCCAACATGCATGGGTTTTGCAATATTCGGCCCCCCATAATCTAGAACCATCATGCCCTGACGGAATTTAGGGATCAATAAACGATCATCCTGTACTGTCTTATTTAAATACTGACATAAAAATTCATTGGTGAGTCTGAAATTGATAAATCCAGGGCCAGCTACATTCACGGCATGCACACCATGAATCAATGCGACATCAACAGCAATCTTTTCCGCCAATTCACGCGGGGCACATTTGGCAAAGCGTGCCGCGGCCATCGCACCATTACATTGAAAATCCGCTAAATCTGGGCGATCTGACACACGAACTTCCCCCAAATCTATGGATAAGCCATGTTCCCCAAAAACAGCACCGACATGTTTTGACAAATATTGTAAAATCGAAAAATCCGTAAAGATAAAAGACATCAAGAAAAAATCCAGTATATTAATGATATAATGATATAATGATATTATAGGACATCAATCATGCCCCATTCCCATTGATTTTGCAATCATACAAAAATCACAGAGTCTATATGATAACCGATTATTCACAGACGGGCAAAAATGAAACATTCTCCAAGATTGTATTGATACGCATTGCATTTAACTCTTTTTTCGCGGCATCTCCCTCTGAGAAATTTTGGCTAAGCTCACGAAATAAATCTGATAAAATTGTGGCGTGCCCTTCAGGATCCATAGTTTTTAGAGAAACGACCTTATGCGCCAGATAATTTTTATCCGCAGCACTTATCCGTATATTTTGGTCTTTTTGAAATGTAGAAATTAAATCCTTGTGAAAGCGCAGCGCATGATGAATTGATTCCAATAAATAATAAGCGGATAGATTAAAATTTTGCGCATGCTTAAAATCCTCACTCTTTTCCTCGGCAAAAAACGCGCCGCACTGTAATAAGGCTTTCATACTCTCATTACAACCATTTTTAATCGCAATGTGAATGGGTGATTGCCCCTCTTTTGTCTTAATATTAAATTCCATTCCTAAGGCATGTAATTTTTTAATCAGATCTTGATCATTGGTAAGGGCAGCGAAATGTGCAATTCCAAAACCTCTTAAGTTCTGGGCATTGATATTTTGATAATCTTTACAAAGATGGATAATTTGATTAAGCGATTCTGAATTATTTCTATGAAAATTCTGCAAGATAGAAAGTCGGACTTCATCAATCACTCTATTAAGTATCCCATCGGGATCAGATTGTATTTTCAATGGTTCAATAAGGACTGTTTGGCTTTTTTGAACATGATCTAATATTTTTATAAAAACTGTTTCAGTTTTCGCATGTTTGTGTATGCACCCTGATTTTTCTAATGTTTTTATAAAAGAATATTGGGCGTTTTTTTTGGCTAAATCACGCGGGGTGATTTGCAGCCTATTCAATTGATTGAAATCAAGGCCACCATACTTGGCTAAAAAAATGGACTCATCAACAAGCCCCATCGCCGCCAAAAAATGCGCAAGACTATATTCATAGGTGGGGCAAACTATATTCAGATCCCGTGTCTGAATCACGCGATCACAATGTTGTTCAAAAGCCTCTTTAAACAAATCATCTTTCCATACAAAAGATTTCGCTTTTGATTTGCTTGATTTCACTTTTTGGAATATATTCAAATAATCAGTCATTGTTTCAAACTGTCTTTTATCAAACATATTTTTATCATATCCCCTGTTATTAAGCAAAGATTTAAACCCCAAAAGCAGGTTATGTCAACAAATAAATGAAAATAACACTTAATCAACTCTTTGAAAAAAAACAAAACCAACAAAAATTGGTCTGTTTGACCGCTTATACAACATCAATGGCATCTTTGTGTGATGCTGTGTGTGATTTGGTTTTGGTGGGGGACAGCGTGGGCATGGTTTTATATGGCATGGATAACACGTTATCCGTGACGATGGATATGATGATTGCGCATGGAAAAGCGGTGCAACGCGGTATTAAACGGGCATTTTGGGTGGTGGATATGCCCTTTGGATCTTATCAACAATCCCCTGAACAAGCCTTTGAAAATGCTGCCAAATTAATGGCAGAAACAGGTTGTGATGCGATTAAATTAGAAGGGGGGCAGATCATGGCGCCCACCATTCAATTTTTAGTACAACGTGGTATTCCTGTTTTGGCGCATATTGGCTTACAGCCACAATCTGTGCAGGTCAGTGGTGGATATAAGATTCGTGGTAAAACTGAAATGGATGTCGAACAATTAATCCAAGACGCCAAAGCCATCGAAGATGCAGGTTCATTTGCCGTCGTGATTGAAGGCTGCACCGCAAAGGCTGCAAGCATTTTAACAAAAACCCTATCCATTCCCACCATTGGCATTGGCGCATCCAACGATTGTGATGGACAAATTCTGGTTACAGAAGATCTGCTGAGTGCAACCCAAGGGCGTATTCCAAAATTCGTAAAACAATATGCCTCCCTGAACCATATAATTCAAGAGGCCTTAGAAAACTTTGCCGAGGATGTCAGAACAGGAAAATTTCCGAATCAGGATCATTTGTATTAGCTCTTTCTATTTCTCAAAATCTTGTCTAAAATCGATCTATGCTCTCTTTGGATCAATTTATCAGTGGCTATGTTTTTACATTTATTGTTGTCTTTGTTCGCGCAGGGACAACATTAATGATTATGCCCGGCATTGGGGATTCTTTTGCCCCCAATAAGATCCGTCTGCATATTGCGCTGGGTTTATCATTGGTTTTATCGCCTTTTATTACACAATATATGCCCGCCCATATCCCCCAAACGGGGGCGTTATTGGTTTTATTAACGGGGGAATTTATTATTGGTATGACCATTGGAACAGTGGCACGCATTTTAATGACCGCATTGGATACCGCAGGGATGCTGATTTCGATGCAATCAGGTTTAGGGAGCGCACAGCTATTTAACCCTGCCTCCGCAACTCAAGGATCGGTGATTGGTGCGGTTTTATCCATGACAGGCATGGTTTTCTTATTCGCAACCAATATGCACCATATGTTGATTATGGCTGTGGTCGAAAGTTACAATTTATTCCCTGTGGGGCAAATGCCCAATATGGGTGATCTGGCTGATCTGATCGTCAAAACCGTGGCCTTGGCATTTTATGTGGGATTGCGTGTATCTGCCCCATTCATGATTGTGGGATTAATGATGTATGTCACCATGGGGATTTTAGCACGATTAATGCCCCAAATTCAGATTTTCATGATAACGCTGCCTATCCAGATCATGTTAGCGCTGATTGCTTTTGCCATGGTCTTATCCAGCATCATGCTGTTTTGGACACAGGAATTTGAACAAGGCATGATGGTTTTCTATCGCGGAGGCGGGCTATGAGCGGCGGCGATGATGAAGACAAAACCGAAGACCCCTCCCAACGAAAATTATCTGATGCCCGAAAAAAGGGTCAAGTCCCCTTAAGCCGTGAAGCCAATAGCTGGCTTATGCTCTTTTCAGGCTCCATGCTGGTTTTGTACTTATTACCCAGCATGATGGAAGATTTAACCGCGCACTTACGCAGCTATTTGGAATTTGCCCATGTATGGCCTGCCCCACCGGGGGGAATACGCACCGTTTTGGGGGATTCTTTTTTACGCATTTTACAAATCCTTGCCGCGCCGCTGATTTTATTGATTGCAGCGGCCTTAATTGGCCCCTTAGGGCAAGTTGGATTTTTAATTTCCTATGAAAAAATCCAACCTGATTTTTCGAAAATATCCTTAATCAAAGGTTGGGGACGCTTATTTTCCATGCGCTCCTTTGTTGAGTTTTTAAAAGGATTGGCAAAAATAACATTAATCGCCATTGTTGCCATTGCTTTATTACGTCCCTATTTCGATAAGATTGATCACATGGTGGGATTGGAAATCCCTGATATGCTGCATGAAATCTATTTCTTGAATAAAAAATTACTCAACGGGGTGCTTGCAGCTTTGTTTTTCTTGGCTTTAGCAGATTTCACATACCAACGTATTGAACACACAAAAAGCCTGAGAATGTCAAAGCAAGAGGTCAAGGATGAATATAAACAATCCGAAGGTGACCCCCATATCAAAGCACGGTTACGACAGTTACGCAGTGAAAAATCACGTCAACGCATGATGCAATCTGTCCCACAGGCGGATGTGATTATCACCAACCCAACCCATTACGCCATTGCTTTAAAATATGACCCCAATGGTATGGATGCCCCGATTTGTGTGGCAAAGGGGCTGGATTTTGTGGCACAAAAAATCAAAGAAATTGCCACAGAACACAAAATCATCATGGTCGAAAACAAACCTTTAGCCCGCAGCCTGTATGACACCGTGGAAATTGACAAAGAAATCCCGATTGAACATTACAAAGCCGTGGCGGAGATTATTTCCTATGTCTTTAAAATGCGTAACAAGCGATAGGACGCGAAAAACATTCCTCATCCCGTGCCTAACAGGCGTTGTTGCATGGATTGATTTTTGAGTATTTTTTGTTAATCCAGCCCCAAGAATCATCATGCCGGACGTGATCCGGCATCTCCCTGATTTGGCTATAGGCGGTAAAATAAAACATATTCCTATTATAAAAATTCTTGCATATGAAAAAATAATCTGTTAAATGAAATACATATTCAACATCATTACAAGGAGAAGAAATATGAATATACCAGAAATTGGGGAAGGTTTAACGATATTATTTATGGGGGCGGTGGCACTAGGAGGGGCTGGAATGTCTGGATTTTTTACGACTATTAATCCTTTTGGTTTTGATTCCAAATTAGCAATCACAGCTTATAAAGTAGCATATGGAGGCATAGCAGGCACATGTTTAATCGGCGCATGTGCGGCTGGTGTGGCAGGCGTAACAATAATATCTCATGGATTTTCCAGCGCGGATGCACCCGTCAGTCATCCTACACAAAGCCCATCAGGGTATAGTGTGTTAAAGAAATAAATTTGATTGTAAAATTTATTGAAATCTTCTGCCAAAAAAATCGCCATCAATGCCGGACGTGATCCGGCATCTCTCGCCTATAAGCCTGAGATGCCGTGTCGGGGCATGGCATGACGGCGGGTGGGGGAAAAGCACAACCCGTCACCACCTTCCCTATAAATCAATCCATGCAACACTGTCTGGCATAACGATTCCTGTTAAACATATAGTCTATATAACCCGATTATGGATTCTGCGTATCCGATACATGCCCATAAAAGCGGCTGTTTTTATAGGCATCTAGGGCGAAGGTGATCAAAACACTGCTGACGGCAACAGTTGGCACAGCCAATAACATGCCTGTTAATCCGAATAAGCTGCCGCCTGCGGCGATCCCGAATAAGATCCATAAAGGATGCAACCCCACGCTTTCGCCGACCAATTTTGGGGTGATAAAATTGCCTTCTAAAAACTGACCTAAGAAAAAGATTCCTGCGATCCCTAAAATATAGCCAATATCACCACCAGATTGCGCCCATGCCATGATAATGGCGGTTAATAAGCCTGTGAATGATCCAACAAATGGAATAACAGATAATAATCCCGCCATCATGCCAATTAAAATACCAAAATTCAGCCCTGCCATCCCCAGCCCAATGGCATAAAAAGATCCCAGACATCCCATCACTAAAATTTGTCCACGAATAAAACCAGCTAATTTCACATTCATTTTATGTAACAAATCATGCACGGTGATATACCATGGTCTGGGGATTAATGTATCGATCCATGTGGTAATATTTGGCCATTCTTTCATCATGAAAAATGCCACGATTGGCATCAAAACAATAAAAGAAACAGTATGTAACAGAGCTTTGCCACTATTGCCAACAAAGGCCGTCAGGCTTTTTAATGTGCCACCCCCAATTTTGGCCGCTTGTCCGACTTGACCTTTTGCGGTTTCTAAAAAAGCATCAGAATTTGAAAGCCCAAAAGCCTTCCGTGCGGATTCAATATAAGGATGCGCGGCCTCTTGGATACGCATATATAAATCAGGTAATGATTGCACAAAGCGGCTGGCTTCCCCATATAAAAATGGCACAGCCGCAAGCAACGCAACACCCAAAATCAGAAAAAACAAGCCCAAAATAAACGCCACAGCAACCCAACGCGGCAGTTTTTTATATTGCAACTTCTCAACCAGTGGATTCAAAAGATAGGCGATCCCTGCCCCCAAAACAAAGGGTGCGAGGACATCATTAAACAGCCAAACAAATAAAATAAGAAAGGCAATAAGACCAACAGGCCATGCAATTAAGCTCATTTGTATTCTTTTTGGCATGATCATCTTCCTTCATTAAAGTGAAATAGAAAATATTGATTATACTTAATAAATCTGCTTTTCAAAGAAATAATCGCGTCTTTACACATAAACCACATCAACCTGCACAATATGCGGATGGGATTGCAACGGCATAATATTCGCATCTTTGATCACATAATGGGGTGGCAAGGCAATCATGACAGAATCACCATTTAAAGGATAAGATACATGCACAGGGATTTTCGCCTCACCTGTTTGATCCAATAAATATTGTTTCAAATAATGTGCACCTTTCACATGATTTAATTGAATATCAATGCGTTTAATGCGCGCTGATTTTTCTGAATCTGTTGTATCCTTTAAAAGATTCATCGATTGCGCCGTTAATCGAATTTGATCATCTTTGACCTCACCTAAAACCTTTAAAGTGAAGGCATTGCCGATTTGTAGATCATCTTGTATGCCTGCCAAAATTTCTGAAAACACCATCAATTCATATACAGCAGATGGATCAGAAAATTGCAAAAACGCAAATTTTTTGCCCTGTTTTGACATTTTAATTTGTTTTTTCATCAACACGCCCGCCATGGTAAAATAAGCAGCAGGCTTGTCATTCAGCGTATCCACCATATCGCTGTAAAGGATCATTTTACGCGCCTTTAACATCTCCATTTTTCCATCCAGCGGATGGGCGGATAGGTAAAATCCCACCGCATCAAATTCATGTTTTAACTGATCCAACGCATCCCATTTGGCAGCAGCACTTAGGTTTAACCCTAGGCCGCTATCAACCTCATCTTCGGCAATACCAAATAGGCTCACTTGTCCGCTTTCGCGCTCAATTGCTTTTTCTTGGGCGTACCTTAAGACTTTCTCCGCCTCATTATACACTTCAGCGCGGTGATAGCCCAAGGATTCAAAAGCCCCTGCCGCTGCTAAGGCCTCAATTTGGCGTTTATTCAAAACCCCTGATCCAATGCGGCTGGCGAAATCTTGGATATTTTTATACACCCCTTTCTCGGCGCGGATCGTACATAACGTCACCATCGCTTGCTCGCCAACGCTTTTCAGCGCAGATAGCGCATAACGCACGCCGTCCCCTTCCACCACAAAATCCACATCAGATTTATTCAAATCAGGAATCAAAAGCGGGATTTCCATTTTGACTAAATCTTGACGAAACACACTCAGCTTATCCGTATTGCCCTTATCCAACGTCATGGATGCCGCCATAAATTCCAGCGGATAATTTGCCTTTAGCCAGCCTGTCCAATATGAAATCACCGCATAGGCAGCAGCGTGGGATTTGTTAAATCCGTATCCTGCGAATTTATTGATTTGCTCAAAAATTTCCTCGGCCTTTGCAGGTGGCACTTGGTGGGTATCGGCCGCCCCCTTAGCAAACAAAGCGCGCTGCGCATCCATTTCTTCCTTGATCTTTTTCCCCATCGCACGGCGCAACAAATCCGCGCCGCCTAAGGTATAGCCTGCCAAGGCTTGGGCGGCTTGCATGACCTGTTCTTGATAGATCATGATCCCGTATGTTTCCTCTAAATACGGGCGCAAGATGGGATGCATATAATCAGGCTCTTCGCGCCCATCTTTTCGCGCAACATAGGTGGGAATATTATCCATAGGACCGGGGCGATAAAGGGACACAAGGGCGATAATGTCTTCCAATCTATTCGGGCGCATCCGGCGCAGCGTATCGCGCATGCCCGTACTTTCCAGCTGGAACACACCCACCGTTTGCCCGCGCGTCATCAGATCATAGGTTTTTTCATCATCAAAGGGGATACGCAAAATATCAATATCTGCACCGCCTGAATCCCTAATCATATCCACGGTTTTTTGAATGACGGTCATGGTTTTTAAACCCAGAAAGTCAAATTTGACCAAGCCAGCTTGTTCGACATATTTCATGTTAAATTGCGTGACAGGCATGGATGATTTTTGGTCACGATACAGCGGCACCAATTCCTGTAAAGGACGATCCCCAATCACCACGCCTGCCGCGTGGGTGGAGGCATGGCGATATAAACCCTCTAATCGCAGAGCAATTTCGATCAAACGCTCTGTTGTCGCCTCCCGCTTCATCTCTAAACGCAAATCAGGGTCTTGATCCAGTGCTTCTTGTAACGTCACAGGGTTTGCGGGGTTGGAGGGGATCATTTTGGCAATACGGTCAAC
The DNA here is from genome assembly GCA_044238935.1 of Gemmobacter sp. Lineage (GTDB taxonomy): Bacteria > Pseudomonadota > Alphaproteobacteria > Micavibrionales > Micavibrionaceae > JBIICI01. The sequence continues at coordinate 5,065 of JBIICI010000009.1, read as the reverse complement.
TTGACCATAGGGCATTTGCAACACGCGCCCCACATCACGCACCACCGCACGGGCTTGTAATTTCCCAAAGGTAATAATTTGCGCCACGCGGTCATAGCCGTATTTTTGCTGCACATAGCTAATGACTTCGTCGCGCCGTTCCTGACAAAAATCAATATCAAAATCCGGCATGGATACGCGCTCAGGATTCAAAAATCGCTCAAACAGTAAGCCAAATTCCAGCGGATCAAGGTCGGTGATCTTCAGCACCCACGCCACCACCGATCCTGCTCCTGATCCCCGTCCGGGGCCGACAGGGATTTTGTTATCCTTTGCCCATTTGATAAAATCGGATACGATCAAAAAGTACCCTTCAAACCCCATTTGTGCAATGACCGAGAGTTCATAGGCTAATCGTTCTTGATAGGGTTTTGAAAAGTCCATAGCCTGTGGGCTATTAGGCTCAATATTATGCTTGGGCAGCACAAAATGTTCCAATCGCCACGATAATCCTTCTTCGGATTGCGCGGCAAGTTCCTCTGCCTCTGTGCGCCCTGCTTGGGTTTCAAAGGCAGGCAGAATGGGGTTGATGGGCTCTAAATACCATGCACAGCGTTGCGCGATATGCACGCTGTTTTGAATGGCCTCAGGAATATCCGCGAATAATTTCTGCATCTGGGATGCGGATTTAAAATAATGTTCCGGCGTTTCACGGCGGCGATCTGTCTCACTGATATATCGTCCTGCTGCAATGCACAATAACGCATCATGTGCCGCATACATATTCACATCAGCAAAAAAACATTGATTCGTTGCAACCAGTGGAATATCCAGCGCGTATGCCAGATCAATCATCGCAGGCTCGATGCGCTCTTCCTCCTCCAAGCCGTGGCGTTGCAATTCAATATAAAAACGGTCTTTGAAAATAGATTTTAGTTTTTTTAAAGATGCCTTTGCCTCACTGGGTTGGTTATGCAATAAATACTGCCCCGCCGCACCCTTAATACCGCCTGATAAGACAATCAATCCCTCATGATATTTTTCCAAATCCTCATAAGAAACATAAGGCTGATCCAATGTTTCTTGGCTTAAAAACGAATGACTGACAAGGGCAGATAGATTTTGATAGCCCTGTAAGGATTGCACCAACAGCACCAATTCATGCCCCTCTGTCCCCAAGCGCACTTGGCAGCCAATGATGGGTTGAATGCCTTTTTTGCTGGCTTCAATCGAAAATTCTAACGCGCCAAACAAATTGCCTGTATCGGTCACCGCCACCGCAGGCATATTATGTTTGATACATAAATCCACCAAATCTTTAGTTTTCAGCGCCCCTTCCGCCAAAGAATAGGCAGAATGGGTGCGCAGGTGAATAAAGGGAAATGATTCAGTCATGCTTTATTTTATACAATAAAATAAAATCAAAAACTATATTTCTATTTAGCCCAATTGATAACTTAACCGATCTTTTTTGATTTTGGTCAAGGTGACTTTACCCAATTCGCCCAAAGACCGCACATGCGTTCCCCCACATGGCAAGGGCAAATAATCCCCAATTTGCACAATGCGTGTGGGTTTATCTTTTGGGGTAAAAGGCGCAAGGTGCGGGGTGTGCCTGTTGATGGTTTCATAATCACTCAAACACGCTTTAATGGGTAAATCCGCCGCAATATCAGCGGCCATTTTCTCATTGATCTGTGCCATGCAATCCTGCATCGCATCGGGCGCAAGGGCATTTAAACCAACATAGCACCCTTCGGGAAAATGAAAACCCTTGATGGCTTTGATGTCCTGAAATAAATCTTCCACGATATGCGTCAAAAAATGCCCTGCCGTATGCAGTTTTGCATGATGGATACGGCGATCTGCGTCAATATGAAACAGGGCAGACGCATTCAGTGAGGGCGTCTGCGCATCCGCATCGACATAATGCCGTACAATGCCGTGGGAAAATTCCACAAAAGACACAGCCACTTTTTGCCCCTCAATCTCAATAACCCCTTGATCCGACGGCTGCCCACCGCCTTGGGGGTAAAAGATGGTCTGGTCAAAAACCCAATAAGCTCCGCGCTTTTCATCAACCCCTGCACCCAAGAACCGCCCCTCACCTTTGAATTGGTAGGTGTCGTTGAGATAGCATAAATCTGTTGAGAGAAAAATAACATCATGCGGCTTCATACACTGCATTCCTTATGAAAGTGGTTAAATCTGACATTTGATCAAAAACAAGGCTTGCCCCCGTATTGATCAGCAAATCTTTGTGACCTGAATCAAGAATATGTGATCCACCCACAAAACCAAAGCTCTGCATTCCTGCAGCAACGCCAGCTTGCATGCCATACAGGCTGTCTTCGATCACAATACAATCTTTGGGGGATGCTCCCATTTCTTTTGCAGCATATAAAAATAAATCAGGGGCAGGCTTGCCATTTTTAACCATAGAGGCGCTAAAAATTCGCTCATGCGCAAAAAAAGAATTTAATCCCGTCACATTTAAGCTATTGAGGATTTTTTCCATGGATCCACTGGATGCAATGCAAAATTCTATGCCTTGATGATGTAATTTTTCTAAAACATCTTTGATTCCAGCGATGGGTTGCAACTCTTGACTCAATGCGGCAAGAATTTTTTGATTCAGTTTATCGTCAAAATCTGTGGGCAATGGCTTGCCTAAAGCGGTCTCAACAATGCTCATAATGGATTGCTGGCTTTTGCCCGCAAATTGCCTGATATTGTCTTCGGTACTGATCGGGTATCCCGCATCTGTCAAGGCTTGCGCCTCTAAACGGCACGCAATGATCTCGCTATCGACCAGCACGCCATCACAGTCAAAAATAATATATTTTTGGGTCATAAAATTCCTTTTTTATAAGTTAAAGTTGTGATTTAGAATAAAAAACTACGCCACCAAACGAAACCCATCTTGTCCCATCATTGTGTTGGGGGATAAGAGTTTGGGGACGACGTAGGCTTCAAATCCCATCATTTCATCGGGGGTGATGTTTAGCACATGGCTGATGGATGCTAATCGTGCGGCGCTGAGGCTGGAGTGTCCTTTCTCATATTTTTGTCGTAAGTTCACTCAATTTTTCATCTAAACTTGTGGAAAGACCTTGGCAAATATTAGCAATTTTTAAGGCGCCCTGAATATAAATTTGGGAGCTTATATACTTAACTAGACAATAAGCCCAAATCAAAGAGATGCAATTCCATATTATTAAATTCTAAAATCTCTGCATATAAATATATACATAACAATTTAAAAAGGTATTTATATGAAGATGACAAAAGAAGAAATACGCATTGCAGCATTTGATTTGGCGACAAAATCATCACCATTTGCTCCACTAAGAATAAAAATCGAAGCTGCTAAAGCTATTGAAGAATATATTACTGGTCAACAGTAACAGTAGTGCTTTTTATGAACTTAAAGCATTTTTCATATATTTTAAAAAAATCATCTGTCGTATGAGGGTCTTCAATGTATGCATCCGCAAGATATTTTGCCATCACAAATGCAACATATTCTGGTGTTCCTGTTAAATCACTGGGCATTTGAATTTCATCAAGATTCATATTTTTGACCACTCTTTTAGGTTTAGCTTTAAAAAGATTAGGGTACAAAAACATGAATAGATAGTCAATAATGTAAATCAAGCAGTAAGATTATTTATCCTTACCCTTATCCTTTAACCCATCACGCTTAATATTCTTATCAGCATCTTTGAATATAGCCTTAGCAATATCTTCTGGGCTTGCAGCAATAGGCTTAATCCAGTTCTTAACTGGTCGCCCCATATTATCATCTTTTTTATCTGTCATAATATTATTTATAGCTTATTTCTACACAGCAATCAAATCTTTATAACGTAGGCGTTTATTATCAAAGCCTTTTACAACATCTGACATTTGATCCATTGTATTTTTATATCTGATATTATGACGACCTGCAAATTCATCAACATATCTGTGCATATGTTTTTTGCTTATATGATGAAAAGTACCATGATAGCCACGTTTGAACAGTGACCAAAAACTCTCAATTCCGTTTGTATGGGCTTGTCCATTCACATACTCACCCATAGAATGGCATACAGTATGATGTAAACGATCTTTTAGACCTATATACCCTCTATGCTCATCAGTAAGAATTGTTGCACCTTTATCTGTATTTTCTTCTATAAACTCATGTAGGGTTTCACGATCAGTCTTATCAATCGGCTTTGCAATGATTCTGCCATCACGTTGTTTTGCACCAATAATAGCAATCTTACCAACAGCACCTCTACCTTGTTTTAGTTTTTTTGATGAATGTTTGTTTTTCTCTTTTCCACCCATATAGGTTTCATCAACTTCAATATTACCAGATAGCTTTTCATCACTACCACTAATATAGCCTTGACGGATTTTCTGTGCCATGAACCATGCTGTTTTTTGTGTCACGCCTAAATCACGATGTAATTTCATGCTAGATACACCTTTAAGGTTCGTGGATATAAGATAGATTGCAATAACCCATTTCTGTAGGGGAACGCGACTAGACTGCATCACAGTGCCTGATTTCACACTGAAATAGGTTCTGCAAGATTTGCAGTGATAAGGCATTGGTGTTTCATTTGGCACTTCATTTGTTTCAAAACTTCCACAACATGGGCAGTATCTGCCTGATTTACCCCAACGTAGATTTTCAAACCATTTTCTAGCTGTCCCCTCATCAGGAAACATTTTGAATAATTCTAAAACAGATATTCCAATTCTTTTTGTATGACTCATTTTTGATTCTCTTTATAACTTTAAGTATTTGTCTAATTATAGACCAAAAGTAATTTGAATGCAAGAATTTTTATGGAATCTTTTTAAGGTAAGAGCAAAATATAGTGCAACTATTGGGATTTTGAAGAAATGAGTGCGCGAATCAGGGGCAAAAAAATCTGTCAAGAGGAAAAAGTTAATAAAATAAGGGGCTGTCCCAGATAACTATTTGAGATATTGATTAACCCATTGTTTTACTTGATGTAATTGTTCTTTTGGTGATGGATTATTAAAACGCCATTCACATTCCTTTAAAAATAGCTCAAAATTGTGT
>JBIICI010000024.1:0-26989 GCA_044238935.1 Gemmobacter sp. | reverse complement strand
CTTCTCTAAACTCAAAGACTGGCGCCGCATCGCAACACGTTATGACCGATGTGCCCATACATTCCGTGCCGCAATCATTGTAGCCGTCATCGTTATATGGTGGATTTAATGAGTCCTGAGCCTAGATAAAGGCTTGTTCAAACCTTATCTTCAAAAAGCAAATCTGGTGATTGTCCATTCAGATGGAATATTATCACAAACAACCCATATTCCTGTGGGTAAATTTATTGCAGGAACAGGTAAGATGGTATCATCCTATGCGATATACGAAACACTAAAGCAGCCTGTTAAAGATGCCTACAATGCACAAATAGGAGCAGGCAGTACAATCACTCCTTTGAAATCTTACATAGTGGCCGCAAGTGGCGTTATTGCTGGTGGTATAGTTGGAGCTGCCTCAGGTCCATTAGGGATTGTTACAGCTCCTCTTGCGACTGCGATTGTGGCATCGTCCGTGAAAACCATACTAGACTCTCTGCCTCAAATTATTGATGCAGGGAAAGCGGCTGGAAAATCTCTAGCAGAGATTATGGAGGATGTAAGAATCCTGATCGCGAATAAGATAGAAGATTTTTACAGTGCCACTGCGGACAAGGCAAATAATTTGTTGGATGAAGCCACTGACTTATTTGATGATACGATAGATGCTGTGCAAGATTTAGCAGATGAACTAGGGATGCCCCTAACAGATGCGCATCAATTCGTGCCTAGCGCATGGCTAAAAACCACCACCGACATGATAACCGCCGCCCGCACCGAAGCCTCCCCCTTGATCCTTGATTTAGATGGCGATGGGATTGAAGTTTCCGCATTGAACAGCACAGGATCAGTCTATTGGGATGTGGATAATGATGGATTCAGAGAAGCATCGTCTTGGGTGGGGAAAGATGATGGGTTGTTGGCGTTGGACATTAACAAAAATGGCGTGATTGACAATCACAGTGAATTATTGGGGACACTCAAAACCGATGGGTTTACCGTCTTAACAGGGCTGGATAGTAATCAAAACGGCATGATTGATGCGGGGGATACGCGCTTTAATGATCTGCGTGTTTGGGTGGACGCCAATAGTGATGGGATTTCACAAGCGGCTGAACTCAAAACCCTTGCTCAGGCGGGAGTGCAGTCGATTTCTTTGAATGATACGACCACCAATCAAACCATCAATGGCAATAAGGTCACGCATATATCAACATTTACGAAAACCAACGGCACCACGGGGACGATTGCCGATGTGTGGTTTAACTTTGATAATGTCAATGCGCGCGCGGATAATACCACGCCGATCAATCCCTTGACGCTGTTTTTACCAAATTTACGCGGCTTTGGGCGGTTGGCGGATTTATCGATTGCCATGAGTAAGGATGCGGCGTTGTTGAGTAAGGTGCAAACCCTCACCAATGCGCCCCTTGATACACTCTTTGCCCCCAGCTTTGATCTGGTGGGGAAAATGCGCGATATGCTGTTTACATGGGCGGGCGTTTCAGGTGTGGCACTGAATGCGCGCGGAAACTACGTGAATGCACAGGAATTGGGGTTTTTGGAGGCCTTGACGGATCAATCCTTTACCCAGCGCAATTACGGCAATCCGTATGTGGAGGCAGGGCAGACCTTAACCAATGCATTCCAAGAAGCCTTTCAATCGCTGATGGCGCGGTTTTTGGTGCAGACGATTGCCAAAGATTTATTCACAACAGCGGGCTTTTATAACCCCGCCACAGATCAATTTGGCGGCACGAATTTCAAAGCTAATCTGACCGCCATTGATGCGATGGTGGATCGGGTGATGCTGGCGAATGGCTTGGTGGTCAATGGCACAGCCACAGGGAATTTGGATAAAATCAGTGATGTTTGGGAAACTGTTTTCCGCCTGTTGGATGAGACTTTGGTAGGTGGCATCAATGGCATGACGAGTGCGGAGCGCACCACGCTGAACAACCATATTATCGCCAGCCATAACACTCTGAATATTACTAAGATCATGGATGCAGTGTATCCTGCCATTGGTTTGGCATTAAACGGCACAGATGGTGCGGATACTGTAATTGGTGGCGCAGGGCATGATGAGATCAGAGGCCTGTTAGGCAATGATATTTTACGTGGCGGATTGGGCAATGATCTGTTATTGGGCGAAGGCGGTAACGACTCCTTAAGGGGGGAGGATGGCGATGATACTTTGGTCGGCGGATTAGGGGATGATTCCTATGTTTATAGCAGTGGTATTGATACCATCATCGAATTTTTGGGACAAGGAACAGACACGATCGTCCTGCCCTCCTCTATTCGGTTGGAAGATATTTCGTTGCGGGCGAATGCCAATAATTTAAATGATTTGGATGTTATATCCAAAGGCAATTTGATTATGCGTGTTGAGGGGTTCTTTAATAACGCCAATAATGCTGTACCTGTGGAGCGTATTTTATTCAGCGATAATCGCACCATTGATTTAACCACGATCCGTAATTCCATCGTCACAGGCACAACGGGGAATGATAATCTGGTGGGGCGTGATGTTAGCTTTTTTACCAGTGATACAATCATCGGTGATCGTGGCAATGATACGCTCAATGGCGGTAAGGGCGATGATTTGCTTGCTGGCGGTGATGGCAATGATAGCTATGTCATGAGTGAGGGTATGGATATTATTTTTGACGAATATGGCACAAATGACCGCATTATCGTTCCCGTTGGATCTGTGGTCGCGTTTTATGCTGCAGGTGATGCTTTATTTGTAAAGGTCAATGGGCAAGACAAGTTTTTGGTTAAATCCCATTTAAGTGGATTTAATAATGTTATTGAACAGGTTGTTGATACAGCAGGAAAAGTTTTATTTAACATGAAGGATGTGGTCATTGAGCAAATCGGCACCGAAGAAAGCGAGGTCATCAGAAGTTTTCAAACATTGGGTGCAAGCCAAAATAATCGTGTTTTTGGTAATCAGGGTAATGATACGATTTACACAAGCTATGGCGATGATCTGTTAAATGGCGGCGCAGGTGATGATTATTTGGATGGTGGCTATGATAATGATGTTTATATCTTAAGTGCAGATAACAGTACAGATATTATCAATGATATAAACGGGACAAATGATCAAATCTGGCTAAATATTGGCATTACCCCGCAAAACTTACGATTATCGCGTGAATATGGCTTTAGCGATCATCTGGCACTTAGTTATGTTGATACATCAGGCAATCTGGTGAAATTTGGAATTGTAAAAGATTATTTTACATCCTATGGCAATAATAGAATTGAAACATTGAAATTCTCTGATGGTCAAACTATGCTGTTTTCTAATCTGCTAAAAGTTCAAACAGGAACAGCTGGCAATGATACATTAACAGGCAGCACATCCCATGTTGGGCAGTATGATGAAATCAACGCAGGTGTAGGGAATGATATCATAACAGGTGGATTGGGTGAAAACATTGTGAACGGCGGTGCTGGGAATGATACATACAATATCACGAGCACAGGTATTGATCATGTCTATGATAATGCAGGTATCGATACTGTGCGTCTGTTGACCGGAACGACAGCCAACACGACTTTTATCCGCAGCACTATTGATTATTCCGCCCTAGATATATTGGTTAATGGAAAGTTATCTGCAACCTTGCACAACCAATTTATCGCAGGCAACGCCATTGAAACAATACGTTATAGTGATGGGCGTACACTATCCTTAAAAGGCTTAATCTTAAGCACCAACGGAACAGATGCAAATGATACAATTTATGGAACAGATACAGGCATATGGGGTGATATTTTAAATGGGAATGGCGGCAATGATGTTCTGTATTCAGGCGATGGCAATGATCTCTTATCAGGCGGCGTAGGCAATGATGATTTGAATGGAGGTCTAGGGAATGATGTATATGGATTTGAATCTGGACGTGATACCATTAGCGATGATGGTGGTATAGATACTTTGCTTTTGTCCAGTGAGATTGGTGCATCAAACATACAATTTTATAATGAATTCAATAAAAATCTACGTATTGAATTTATAAACACCCCCAATCCCGCCTTGAATAACGGAAACAGCAAGATCATCCTGTATAATCACCTTAGCAATCCTAATAGTTCGATTGAATATATGGAGCTGCATAATGGGAATCTGTATGATTTAAAAACCTTTGCGCAGCTTTATGTCGGATTTAAAGGTACATCAGCAAATGATATATTGAACGGCAGCACCACCCCTGATCGTTTATTGGGCGGGTTTGGTCAGGATACATTAAATGGCAAAACAGGCAATGATTTTCTAAATGGCGGCATCGGTGATGACACTTATGTTTTTGAGGTTGGATCAGGCCAAGATATCATTCACGATCTTGCATATCATATTGATTTTAATACACTAAGTGGTAACGACACATTGCGTTTAGGATCAGGCATTAGTGATGAAAATATTGCATTTGATATTTTCAATAATAGTGACCTAAGAATCCGAGTGGGATCAACGGATCAAATTGTTATAAAGGATCAGATAGATTCTTTTGTTGATCATACCCAAAATCAAATTGAAAATCTGCTCTTTGCCGATGGATTTAATGTGGATTTACGCACTGTTTTTTCATGGAAGTGGGCAACAACAGGCAATGATACACAAACGGATACAAGCTCGGCCTCCACAATTTTTGGACGACAGGGGAATGATACGATCAATGGCATGGGTGGGAATGATCGCATTCATGGGGGATCAGGCAATGATGTTCTGCGTGGTGGCGATGGGAACGATACGGTGCATGGTGGTATTGGCAATGACTGGATTTATGGCGATCTAGGCATTGATACGCTTTATGGCGGCAGTGGCACAGACCGCTTTACATTTGCCTTAAATGGATCCGTAGACACTGTTAGGGACTTCAAAAAGAGTGAGGGGGATATTTTAGATATCGATAATATTTTGACAAATTATGATCCTCTAACCCAAGCCATTACTGATTTTGTAAGGATTACAGAGTCAGGATCAAATAGTTTCTTAGACATTGATGCGAATGGTGGCGCCAACAGCTTTGTACGTGTCGCGCAGCTTAGCGGCGTAACAGATCTTATTAGTGGATCCACCTCAACATTAGCTGAGCTTAATGCGCTTATTGCCGCAGGAAACTTAATTATTTAGATTTGACTGGTTCGTTATATAAGTTCAAGGGTTTTTATAGATAGATGGACGGTTTATAGCCCAAGTTGCTATAGAAGGCGAGATGATGAGCATGATTTGATCAGGACTGGGGGCACAGCCATTTTGGTTTTATGTACCATGGTGGATGGCATTATTGAGTATCCCTTATGCTGTGATCATGGCGCTTCTAATATCTCTCGTACTCATACCTGTTTCCACAATGTTGGTCAAAACAGTTTTCTGGATGTACTATGTTGAGTGCTCTAGGCTGATTATATTTGGACTAGAGAGATTTTATCAGCTATCATTTTGAAAATGGTATTTTTATAAAGCCTGTTATTAAATAAGATGTTCTGATATTCGATTGAGTCTTAAACACGCTCATAATAATGCCGAAGCCACTGTCCAAATTGTCGAGCAGTATGTTTATCGGGCTCTAATTCAAGTTTTTCTGCAATTTGGATAAATTTTTTGGTCATATCATCACGCATATCTGCAAAAGCAGATTCTGCTACGGCAGGATCAATGCCCTCTCCAATCAAAAATTCATGCCATGCTTTTATGATGCCAAGCACGTCCTCCGCTCGTTCTGACGATAACTCAATATTCATGATAAGCGATTTTAAATCATTGCCCGATATTGTTTTGTAAAATAACTCATCATAAAAGAAAGCAAGGATGCAGCCACGTATATCATGTTCAACCGCCAGAGCCAGATCACGTAAGGCTTCAAGCCTTTCGCAATAGTGATGATCAGTCATGGTGTAGTGAAATTTGGGGCATGTTTGAGAAAGCCGAGATCTTTCATCTTCATCACCTCTTGCGATAGCTTCCATTGATGCGATTACACGCTGTTGTGGAGTCATGCTTTTATAGATTGTTTCTTTGATAGCCTTCATTTTGATTGTCCTTTCATGGCTCTTTCCAGCGATTCCAGTCGGTTCTTGATGTTTTCAAATTCTTCGATACGTGCCACGTTGGCTAGTGCAGAAATCATTTGTGTTGCAGTTTCAGCAGAAATATCGCCATTTGCAGCGGCAGTAATAAAGTCTTGCGCCTGTCCTGTCAAAGTGGTTGCAGTACAGGGAATCTCTATTTGCGGAGATACAGCTTTTAAAGCAGGTACAATGCGCTCAAGACAAAGCCGCAGTGCGCTCATATCGCCTCCCAATGCCAACTCAACAGCTTTTCGCATAATGGATTCACTTTCTCCATCCAAAAGATTGAGCGCGGCTTGTGTCGCTTTGTGACGCGCACCAGGAGGTTTGCCAGCGGGATTGCCTGAAACGCCCTTTCTAAAAGTTCCATCCTGCTTTCTTCCTGTATTTTCAGGTTTATTAGAATTCACAACATACCTTATCAATGAAAAAAAGAAGGAGGAACACCGACCATATTTATTAAATATTTTTGATAATCTTCTCTCTTGTTTAGAGGCATCGTCTTTAAATGCTCTCTCAGATCGTTTTTATCTTTCTCATCAAAATCCTTCCAATTTTTACCAAACCAAGATACGACTGTGCAGGGGTCTGATATAGCAGGCTTATTGTAAACCAAAGGCATAGGATTTAATAAAGACTCAAGTCGATTCTGCCATGACTTCGTTTGTTCAATTGCCCTTCTTAGAATTTCACCACTAGGTGGAAGAAAAGGATTTTCTTTGGTGGCTTCTTTTCTAATTTTATTACAAATATGTATTAAAGCGCAGAGTGAAACATTCTCTTCAATACAATCACTCGCCAAGTCTGAGATAATAATGGCATCTTTTTCAGCCTGTCGAGAAGGAAAATGCTGTAAAAGACGACCTATAATATAACAATAGTCTTCGTAACGCCCAATCAATATTAACTGTTCTAGAATCTGACAGGCTTGTGATTTTTCCTCATCGTCTGGTTTGATCTGCCAAAGCGAGAGCGAGTGCATCTGTCGGATTATAGCCCCTGCTTCTTGCATATTTATCTCTGGGGGGAACTTGGGTATTATCTGGATATTCATCTTGCCATCCTTGCTGTGAGAGCCAAGTACCGGCGTGTTTTGTTCGGCATTCTGTTCGATGGCAGAAGTCGATATATTTTTTGCTGCCTCTTTCAATGATTTCATAAGAAACGCCTTTCTTTCTGTATTGTGTAAACTTTTTTAATGCGATCTGTTTGCTTCCCTTTGCCATATCGTACGGTTGCCAGATATTTGACCAAAACTCGTCAAACTCATCTTGAAAATCTTTGTGCGGATTTTTAACACCCCGAAGGGGTGTTTTAATAGGTTCAGAGATTACTGGTTCTTGCGAGATCATTTTGACATCTGGCTTAGATGTCATTTTGCCCTGTGGCTGATTTGACCTCTGGTCGCATTGAGCTGTGGTTAAAATTTGATATTCGTAAACAGATAATCTCCCGTCTTTACGCCTTCTCCGCTGAAGTTTTTTAATGAATCCAGCTTCAACTAGATCGCATAAAGCCCGCTTAATAGTGCTTTCGGACTGTTCTGTGATTTCCCCAATTTTCTTTATACTGGGATAGCATCGTCCATCTTCATTACTAAAATCAGCAAGCGCTAGTAAAACGAGTTTTTGTGCAGGTGAGCCTGTCTTCAGCTTCCCAACTTTTGCAATCCAGCTAAATGACATTACTGGACCTCCACTTTTGGCGCAGGATATGACTCTAAGTTTTCAAGCCATTCTTGTATGCTTATGTGAAGAATCAATGTCCGACGACCAGCTTTCACACCTTTTAATCGACCACTATTCAATTCTTCATAAAGCCTTGTCCGACCTAATCCTGTGATCTTAGAAGCTTCTTCGATTGTGTAAGATAGAGCGTTCACACGTATCTCCTTTCGTATAGGGTTTTTCTGTACGATTAAAGATACATCAATGTTTTTGCTCAATCTTGTGCTGGCAAATTAAAAGTTGCCAGCACCCTTGCCAGCACTGTTTGCCAGTACTCCTTTTAGCTATTGTTTTGCTTATATATAAAGGCCTTAAGTTCTTCATGGTCACTTGCAGACAAATTAACTTTTTCTAAATAAGGATATTTTGCCAGCACCTTTTTTCGAGCTTCTCTAAAGTTAGTACGGTTAAACCCCCTAACCATAAGCTGCCGTATAATTACTTCTTCATCTATTTGAGACTTCCAAGGCTTTTTAATTTTACCATCTATATAAAGTTTTTCATTCTCATCAAGGTATTTTTGATAGTATTCTTTATGAGTCTCTATATTCTTTGTGCCAACAGAAGATTTTGAGTTCTTGCCTCTCGTTTTAAGTCCAAGAGATAGCAACAAATCCTTAGGCGGTATGTTTAACAATATGTCCTGAAACAATGAAACAATATCTTTTGGATGAAAATATAGATCATCTAACGAGGCATCTGATGGGATGGGATCTATTTCCCCAGCTTTGATTTTTCCTTCTACAAGACCTCTTAATGATATGCGGCTTTGATTATCATAATCAAAAATATCATCCCATCCAACACTTGCATCTGAGCCTTCAAAAAAAGAGGGATGCCAGACCGTTTTTCTGTCAGTGAGAATAAAACCGTTTTTATGGCTTTCTTGAATTAAACTATCAAACTCATGAAATGATTGATTTGTTCCTGGTTCAAAGCCCAAATATAGACTAGCTGCGTCCTCTAACCGCCACACAGATTTATATTCCACCCACCATTTGTAATTTGGAGTTTTTGGCATATGAACCTCCTTTAAATCTTTTCACGTTTAATTTTTACAACATTTGTATTGCCCACAATCCCAAAGTTAGGAAGGCGCTCACGAACGATACCGCTATGATATTCTTGACTTATATGTGTATAGTGTTTTTCACATATCTTCACACTATTTCCTAATTGCTTGGCGATTACGACCATCGGTGTGCCATTCATTGCCAGTTGGCTGGCATGGGTATGCCGAAGAATATGAAACGATATGAACCGACCAATCTTAGCATTTTGAGAGGCATCTTTAAGTCTTCTGCTTTGATGCGATTTTCCCCATTTCGTTCCATCGGCACGAACGAACATTAAATCTTTACTGCTTTTTTTGTTTAGCACGGTATTCTCAAAAAATCCCTGTGCCTCATCGCTCAAAGCAACCGATGATGACGGTGGTTTCTCCGGCGGCAATATGGATCGACCGCTTAACACGCTCTCTCATGGATTTTGCAAAACTGGTTGAGGTGTTCGATGCGCATGGCGTGACTTTCGTTAGCATCACTCAGTCCTTTAATACCACAACATCTATGGGACGTCTGACCTTGAACGTATTGCTGTCTTTTGCCCAGTTTGAGCGTGAAGTTGCAGGCGAACGTATTCGTGACAAAATCGCCGCCAGCAAGCGCAAAGGCATGTGGATGGGTGGCACGGTGCCGCTGGGGTATGATGTGAAAGAGCGGCGGCTGGTCGTGAATGCTGAGGAGGCTGAGCGGGTGCAGCATATTTTTCAACGTTATATGGAACTGGGTAACCTAAATGACTTATATCAGGATTTGAATAGGCGCGGGATCAAAGGGAAACTCCGTAAACTCAAAAACAAAGATTCAGACCACGCCCCTTTTTGCTGCAGCACGGTGCACTATCTGCTCTGTAACCCAACTTATATTGGTAAGGTTCGGCATAAGGGACAGATTTACGAGGGACAACATGAGCCAATCGTTCCGCCGGAACTGTGGCAAGCCGTGCAAGATCGACTCACAAACCAATCCATAACCACCCGCAATCATAAAAAACATAAACAGAAAAATCTGCTGCAGGGATTAATGTTCGATCAGGCGGACAGGCTCTATGTTCCGACCTATACAAACAAGCTTGGAAAACAATATCGATATTACAGATTGCATGAAAAAACAGTTGCGGAAGATGTCCTTGATCGCCTTCCTGCCCATGAAATTGAAAGTCGGGTTGAAGAAGCAATTCGACAGGAATTGACAGGATTTGATAAGGCTGGGGCTCTGTTGGGGATAGACCCACGCACAAATCCAGACCTGATACAGATCGTAAACCAAAAACAGATATCTCTGCCTAGTCGTGATCTGGTTCTGGCCGCTGTCCAAAAAGTGATCATCGATCATCAGAACATTTCCCTACAAATCAACATTCAAAACCTATCATCCTTTATCAATGAACAATTGGGGATCAGCCTATCCCCAATACAAAATGAGCTCTATACCATCAAAATCCCCTACATCACTCGCCGAGCACATAAAGGATCCATCGTGATTGACGCTGATAAAACTGCAAACACCGGCGATCCGCTCGACTTGCCCTCCGGCGAACTCCGCAACCTTATCCGCGGCTTGATTTGGCGGCACGAACATTTCAAAGGCATGACTTTGCGCGATATTGCAAAACGAGAGGGATTTTCTGAAGGCTATGTCGGGAAATGTATTTTCAAAACCTTTGAATTACAGACCTCTCAGCTTAGATATTGATAAGCCCCAAACCCCGCCACACCAAAAATTTCACCACAGAGAAAAACCAGTGTTCCAGCCTCAAAATCGTCATTCTCAGCAGTGTGGCGGTGAAGAACGTCGGCGGAAGCGCCGCGGATTGCGGGCATTAGTGGCAGGATTTTCTCTGAGTATGGCGGAGAGGGATGTGGATGGCTGGGGTACTAGGATTCGAACCTAGGGATGGCGATACCAAAAACCGCTGCCTTACCGCTTGGCTATACCCCAACATTTGGACTATTGATTGTTTAACGATTCTATTTCGAAAAATCAAGTACAAAAAATAAAATTCATTGGAAATTTGTATAAAACTTTGCTAAGGTCTTAACAATGTGTAAATTTCAATAAGTTATGTGGGATACGAACCGTGATCAAAAAAACGACCACTGCGATTAAAAATAGCGATTCTGTTACAGAAAAAACAGATCGTTACAGTAAAAATGCGCGCGAAGCGGAATCTTTGGATCAAGCCTTATTTAATAAAAACATTCTGGATTTATTGATGCGCATGGGAAAGCAAATGGAATCCCAGCAAAAAAATGTGCAAGAGATGAAAAATCGTTTAAGCACCGTGTTACCCCCACATGACATGGATAAAATTAACGAAACACACAATATTGATGATACAAAAAGCCAATTATCACAAGCCATCACACAGCATGAAAAAGCCATTGAATCCATGGCACAAAGCATGATGGAAATTGAAAATAAAATTAATCTAATTCATAAAAGACAAGAGCGTTCAAACAAAGATATTGAACAAGCCTTAAAATCTAATATGCGATTAATCACACAGATTGAACGTATTGAACAAAATATGTCACGTTTAACCGATTCCAGCACTGGAACACGGCATAATTTTGCCGAAGACATCAGAGAAAGCCTTTCTCACGCACGCAATAATATTTTTATTCGTGAGTTAATTACAACACCATCCGCTTCATCGGAACCAAAAATATTCTCAAAAACCCTGCAAGATGAAATTGAACACGATGAGAATATCGTGCCCCCCTTTTCAAATTGGGGACAACAAAAAATTGCCGCAAATAAAAATGAAAACAAACCACAAAAATCAACCAAAGGATTACATTTATTTTCTTTGATTATGTTGGCATTGGCTTTGTTGAGCGTTTTAGCAATTGCCGTTGTTTTTGCATGGAATCCGACAACCAGCATATTAAAAACAACCCCCTCAAAAAACCAGATACAGGGGGTTCAAAAAGAAACAACGTCTGAAAAGGGGACAAAACGATTTGATCCAAAAGCGCAATCTGAAAAGACAATGGAAGATTTAGCAAAAGAACTTAATAATATCGAACCCAGCAGCGCTCCTGATAAAACAAAACTATCTGACGATTTTTTTGACTCATCCGATCTCATCCCCTCTCAAAAAGAAACATCTTCTTTATCTAAAATATCAAAAGACAACACCCTGCCTGCTGCTGCAAAATCTTTAGAAGCTCTTGCAATCCAAGGAGTAGCTGATGCACAACATGATTTAGCCAGCCTTTATATTAGTGGAAAAAACGATGTTCCATTAAATTACGAAAAAGCGCGTCAATGGTTTGAAAAAGCGGCAGCACAAGGTGTTTCCAATGCACAATATAATTTAGGCGTTATCTATCAACAAGGCTTAGGCATTCCTGCATCCCCCAAAAGCGCTGTTGAATGGTATAAAAAAGCCGCAGAGCAAGAGCACCCAGAGGCGCAGTACAATCTAGCCATGGCATTTATTGAGGGCATGGGTGTTCCCTATAACCCTGAGCAAGCGGCTGTTTATTTCAAAAAAGCTGCGCTTTCGACCAAAACAACAATCCCAGAGGCCGCCTATAATTACGGTATGATTTTAGAAAATCAACTGATCAAGGATGCAAACCCACAAGAGGCACTCCGTTGGTATAAAAAAGCCGCAGAATCTGGCAGCGAACGCGCACAATCGGCGATGGAGCAATTATCTAACTATTTGCAGAAAGATATAAGTCAAATAAAGTCCATCACGCCATCACAAGCAACTGTTACAGCGAATGCTGCTGCGGTGGACACATCTGAAAAAACTTCCTCAGAAAAGACCATAGCGAAAACAAAGGAAAAAAAAGCTAAAAAATCTACGCAAAAGGTAAAAAAACAATCATCAAAGCAAGTTTCAACAAAAGATCAAGATAACAGATTGTTATTTCAACAAACACAAATTGAGCTGAAAAGATTGGGATTGTACCCTGGGGCAACGGATGGAAATCCCAATAGTGTCTTTCGTGATGCGGTTAAATCTTATCAAATTCTTGCAGGTATGAAACCCACAGGTTGGACATCCAGCGGATTAGTAGAGGATTTAAGACATAAAAAGAGCTTAAAAGCGCAATAATATGCTTTTGAAATCCTCAAAAATAATCGCACAATCAATAAGCTGCACATGCCCCCATTGTGGGAAATCTGATTTATTTCCAAAGCGCATTACATTACAGATGATTGATGAATGCCAAAATTGTGGATTGATCTTGTCAAATCATGACAGCGCCGATGCGCCCGCCGTGTTCGCCGTTTTTATTCTAGGAATTATATTGGCTCCTTTTGCAATTTTAATAGATCATTTTGCGCCTATGCCCTTATGGGCACAGATTATTATTTGGGGGACTCTTATTTTGGGATTAACAATAGGATTATTACCGCCATTGAAATCACTGGCCATTGCCATTGACTATAAATACAGACCAGAAGGATGGCATTTTAGCCAAAAAGAAAAGCACAAAGACACTTAAAACTTTGTAAAATCGCTCTTTAATAAAAAATATATTTGATTTATCATCAAAATTCGTATATAAAGCATGAATTGTTTTTAAAAATTTTAAAAACATACGGTCAAAAATAAAATATACAAATATAATATGATAAATTTATATTGCATTTTTTATTTAAATAAATTATAAATCTTACTGATTTAACTTCTTTTTTTATATAAAGGTAGAGAGAAACATGAACAACATTATGAAATCAACAATGGTTGCCGCTATTTTAGTTATCGCTGCTGCAGTCGGATACCAAGTATACCAACAAGACAGCACTGCACAAGGTGAGCAATTCTCTAACATTGCTCCTGCTGGTGGCGACGCTGCTGTTGAAGCAGAAGCTGCAATGGAAAAAACAGATGCTGCAACTGATGCTGCTGCAACTGCTACAGAAGATGCTGCTAAAGCTGCAACTGATGCTGCTGCCGCCACTGAAGATGCTGCTAAAGCTGCGACTGACGCTGCTGCAACTGCTACAGAAGACGCTTCTAAAGCTGCAACTGATGCCGCTGCTGCGACTGAAGATGCCGCTAAAGCTGCAACTGACGCTGCTGCCGCTACTGAAGATGCTGCTAAAGCTGCTGAATAATATTCACGCGACATTCTGAAAAAAGGTCACCTTTTTAGGTGACCTTTTTTTTTGCAAACAATAATACACAAAACAGTTACCACTTACGTTCCAAATAAACGATCGCCTGCATCCCCTAAACCGGGGACAATATAGGCATTTTCATTGAGGTGATCATCCAGTGATGTTGTATATATTTGCACATCAGGGTATGCATGATATAGATTCCGAACCCCTTCAGGCGCACATAGCAGAGTCAATAACATAATATCATCTGGTGCTACGCCCTGATCCATAATCATTTTCAGGGCATAGATTGCAGAATTTCCAGTGGCAAGCATAGGATCAGCGACTAAAACTTTCTGCCCTTTCTTAAAATTAGGAAAATTCGTATAATATTCTTCCGCTTCTTTTGTGATATGATTACGCGCAACCCCAACATATCCAATCGAAGAATGCGGTAAAAAATCACTAACCCCATCAGAAAGCCCCAATCCTGCCCTTAAAATGGGAATAATCACAGGAAAATCATAGGTTAAAAATGGCGCATTCATAGCGCATAAGGGCGTTTGTATCGCCTTATGCGTTATTGACAAATGGCGCGTTGCCTCCATCGCCAAAAGATAACCTGCACGGCGCACATGCGCCCGAAAATGGCTTATATCCGCAGTAATGGGACGAATGGTTGATAAACCATGTTGTAATACAGGGTGATTAATGATGATAAGATTAGGAAAATCGACCATAGTTTATCCTTTTTTATGCTATAGGGTCTTTTAAACTCTCAATATAACGCTGTAAGGGACTCGTTTCCTTAAGCTCCACAATCCCAGACTCAGAAATGTCCTGAGTTATTTCCTGTTTCATAACATCTAATAAATCAGACAATTTATCGCCGACCGTTGGTTCAGCAATTAAATAATGCAAATGATCATGAATAATTTTTGACTGCCGCAATGCGTTTTGACGCAAACGCTCTGCAGCAATGACGCCAATTTTTTTATCTGCATTTTTCAGGATCAATAAAAACGAATCTTCCTCACAACGATAAGAATCATCAAAGGATCGAACCGTATCATCAATAATATTGCCGATTTGAATGAAGACATTTTCTCTGCCTTGTGATTCAAAAAGAGCCTTAATCTCTATGATATGGACAAAAATTAAACATACAGAAACGTCTTGGCGCTCCACACGATTCATTTCTTTTTCAAAATCGATATGCATACGGGTTGCACTCATCAGACCTGTTTCATGATCTCGATAGGCGTCAGAATCTTTTATATTTCTTATGGTTGCATACAAAGTTGATCGAAACTGAGTTAAAATAGATCGCTGATCCGCCATCGACAAATGATCAACATTCCCCTTCAGATAAATCTCATAAAGGGAATCAAATTTTTTGATAAAATCAAGACAAGAATCGTCATAAGGCTTAGCAGAGCTTTCACCCTCCTCACCATTAAGAGACCTGTGATAGACAAGGCGTTCAAAATAATCTAACGTTTCATGATATAATTTGAGAGAATTGATCTGCATAGGAAAAAAGCCTATCGCATTTTCAATCAAAAATCCATTCTTTTTCTAATTGATCTAAGGTTCCTTCTTTTATCGCAACACGAATTTCAGCCATCAAACGATTCATAACCGCCACATTATGCAGGGTTAATATTTTACCCGCTAAAGATTCATTGGCTTTAATCAAATGATGTAAATATCCACGGCTATAGGTGCGCGAAAGCGCCAAGGGTGAATATTCATCCAATGGCGTTTGATCAAGTGCATATTGGGCATTGCGTAAATTCATACGGCCACTTGGAACGCCTTTCCCTAATGCCCATCCATGCCGCGCCATCCGCGTAGGGACAACACAATCAAATGTTTCAACACCATATCGAACAAAGGTAAAAATATCTTGGATACGACCAATCCCCAGCAAATGCACAGGACGCTCTTTGGTTAATAATTGTAAGGCATAAGAAATGACATCGACCATTTCTTCCTCGCTTCCACCATAACATCCACCAACGGCGCTGCCAAAAAAATCTTGGCTTTCAATACCGCTTGCGGAAATACGCCGCAAATCTTCGTGAATCCCCCCTTGCATAATCCCGTATAAAACTTGACGTCCGTCATGACCTTTTTTAAATTCTTCTAAACAACGATCTCCCCAACGCAAGCTGCGATCTGTTGACATCGCCGTATAGTCGCGCGTGTCGTTATAGGCGGTATTTTCATCAAATTGATAAATCAAATCCGCGCCAATTTTGCGCTGCATATCAATGGAACTTTCAGGGGTTAGATTTAAAATCTCGCCATTAGAATAGGAACGGAAACGAGCCCCCTCCTCTGTTACACCCAATAAACTGCGCTCTCTTCCGCCACGATTGCGCCCCTTAATCTCATCCGCAACAGAACCATGCCCCATAGAAAAGATCTGAAAACCGCCACTATCGGTCATCATGGGGCCATCCCATTTCATAAAATTATGCAATCCGCCATGATGCTGGATCATCTCAGCGGTTGGCTGAATCATTAAATGATAGGTATTCGATAAAATAATCTGCGTTCCCGCCGCACGCATCTCATGCGGTTCAATGGCTTTTACCGCAGCCTTTGTCCCACAAAAAATAAAATTAGGTGTTTCAATTACACCATGCGGTGTTTTAATATAGCCCAAACGCGCACGGCTTTTCGGATCACGATAGGTCACTTTATATTCAAAATTTGGATATTCTATCGGCATTTACGCGTCTCACTTCATGTATAAGATGACAAGAAAAGCGCTGCTCTATTTATTGTTAAAGAGCAACGCTTACTTTATTGTTTTTAAAGATAATTTTTAACTCAACTAAGCAGCCTGACGCTCTTTTGCATCAACGATTTGCTTACGGATTTTTAATAAGTCAGGATCTAATTTTGTTGGCGCTGTATCCAAAAGATACGCATCCAATCCACCCTTATGTTCCAATGTACGCAAGCCATTTGCAGAAATTTTAATGCGAACCAATTTTTTTAAGGCTTCGCTAAAAACACCTGTAATTTGAACATTTGGCAAAAAGCGACGCTTTGTTCTGTTGTTCGCGTGGGAAACATTATTTCCTGTCATAACGGCTTTGCCTGTAACAGTGCAACGACGACTCATGATAATAATCCTTTTATAAATTGAGTTTTTGTATAATATAATCAAATAATTTGGCAAACAATAATCGATATTCACTTGAAAAGTCAAGCGATGAATGCGTATATTACATCAGAATTTAAAATTTTTCTTGAAAATAAAGCATTATGTCGCAAAACTCCCCTAAAAATGGCTTAGACTATTCAGAAATCTTACTCTTGTTAGAGGGCTTAAAAGATTTACCTGATTATGATCATCCACATCCCCCGCAAAACCCGCCTGAGCTAAAAGATTGGCTAAAGACCTGTCGTGTTCATAAATTGGAAACCGCACTGCATCATCCGCGTTTGTGCTTATTTACCGCAGATCATTACCAAGGCAACGATCTTGAAAGGCACGCAACATCAGAATTTTTAAAACAACTCACAAACCCCGCCAGTGCGATTGCCGTCGCCGCAAAAATGGTTGATGCAGATTTACGCGCCTATGATTTGAATGACGCAGACACACCCCCTGCTTTTTTGAGTGAGATAGAAATTACGCGCGCCCTATCTTATGGTATGATGGCCGTCGAACCCGGTTTAGATATTTTAGCCATTGCAGGATTTGGAGCAGGATCAGATGCCGCCGCCTTATCTATCCTTGCCAATAAAAAAGCAAATTTAGATACATTAAAAACACATGGAACTTACGCCATGGCCGCCATTGCAGGGGCAATCATTGCCGCACGTTTCGCACAATGCCCTGTGATCTTAGAAGGCTACACAGCCCTTGCTGCCCTTCACTGCTTAAAAGGACACGCGCATCATCTGGAAAAGCAATGTATCAATGCCTATGCTGTGCCTGAGTATATTTGCTTACCGACCTTAAATGATTATGGATTTTCAGAAACAATCAAACGGACATTAGGGTTAATTAGCCTATCACACATTGCACAGCTAAAAATCCTGTCTTACGGATTCTAGCCCCTTAATTCGCGTATGGGGCGTCAACTTGGTTGGTTTTTTCTGGGTTAGGCTGCGCAATTGGCTTTGTCGTTCCTACTTCGGCAGCAGATATATCTGCTGCATCCGAAACGCTCTCTTGCCCCCGAATTTTGACCAAGGGGCGCTTGTAATTATATTTATCCTTGGTCATCACCACTTGCCCCGTGTTAAAATCCTCCACCCCTGTTGAACCATCGGGCATTTGAGGGCGGGCTGTGGTATAATAAGGTTGATCCTTAATACCAAAAGGCACATCGGCAAAACTGACAACAATTGTATCAGGATACGCATAAGCCGCCTTCGTTTCTAAATCATATAATGTGCCTAAAATAATTCCATTTGTGACATTGGCATACAAAGCAGAGTCAATTTTTGGCGTTATCGTCACCGTTTTTTCACGATTCCCCAAGGCGGTGCAACGTACAGTTAGCGGCTTTCCTGAACGTTGAATGGAGACATGATCTCCGCCATTCACACGATATTTATATAATTTGTCAGATACAATACAGTTTGCATCCTCCGCCTCTGGGGTTAAGACAACAATATCTTGACGCACACCATGATTTAAAGAGGCACAGGCGCTTAAGGATAGAAACGAAGAGATCAGAAGAAAATACCGCATATCTTATTTTGATCCTTTGAGTTTGGGATCGATCAAGGCGCAAAGATGGTCTTGAGCTGCCTCAGCATCCGTTAGAATACGATTACATATGTAATCAACGATAAAATTCACTTCATTGGGCGCTAGCTCATCTAAATTTGTCTCTAACATCGCCTTCATAAACTCATAGGCCGCTTTTTTATCGCCACGCTCGGCTTGGATAAAGGCAGGCATGTTAAAGCTCCATAAAGGGCGTTTTTTCTCAGGGTGCAATGAAAGCTCTGTTGCCAAAAGATAGGCAAGATCAAGATCTTTTAGCTCATATCGCGCTAAATATACAGCACGAAATAACCACCGCCATTTTTCTTTCCCTTCACGACGTCCCACTTTGTGCAGATAGTCAATAACCAATGGTAATGCTGTCTTATTTTTTGTAATCCCGTAATAATAGGATGCCAAAAATGGCATATAAGACGCCTCAGGATCTAAACGATCCATCAACGCAAACCAACCAGCAAGATTTTCAAAATTATAGTCTTTAATGGATGTTGTACGCCCGCCCGTATCACCAAAATTTTGTAAGACCAAGCCCAAAGAACGATAAGACATCTGAGCATCACCCAAGTTAAGCATGAGGGCATTTTGGTGCGTGGGTGCCAAAGGCACATTATACCATTTTGCACGCAATGTGTTTGATTGTGTCCATAGCAAAATATTCGCCACGAAAAAGAACGTCAAAAACAAATTACCGTAACTTAAAAAAGATTTGTTCATGAAGATTGAACCACCTTAAAAAATTTAAAATTGTCTGTTGCGCAAATCAATATAGGACGCACTGGCGACCAATCCGGCAAACAAAAAGAACTGCAAAAACAAAAAAACATATGAAACGCTGTTATCCACGCCATAAACCAACCACGCTGTTTGCCCCATTAAATCAAGGCGTGGAATTAAAACAGACATGCATTTCATAATGATAGAAAATCCACGCCCTGCCTCAATTGCCGTTCCTGCGGCAATAATCCCCAAAAGCTGCCCAATCAGACGTGAGAGTGCGTAAAAACCCAACACACCCAAAGCAGATGCAGAGGGGGAACGTAAGACCATCGCAAAAAAGACACTCATGACAGAAACAATCGAAAGCTCAACAAACATGGATGACACCCACAAAAGCTGCCCCATATTAAAATGAAACCCCGATACGATAAAAACAGAAACCGCCAGCATCAGGGCAACAGATAAGGATAAGATAATAAAAGCCAAATGATGAGAAAGTAAATATTGTGTCCTTGAAATACTGCCTGATAAAAGAAATTCAACCTCACGATTTTCAAAAGCACGGCGAATATAGGATGTAATAAATAAAACAACCCCTAAAACAGACACAATGCGCATTCCACCGGCACTCAGCACAGCCGAAAAATTACCTTTTTCAATCATGGCGGCCTCACCAACAAAGAAACCAAGCCCAATAATCGCACTAAGGAACAAAGCAATTGACCATAAAATACGATCACGGCTTGCGGCTTTTAAAATGTAACCAACCAAACTTTTTGATATGATCATTACGAATGAACCTCTATTTATTACCATCTAAATTAAAGGGACGACGATCTTGTGCGAACGCTTTATAAAACTCTTTATCTGTATCATGGATTGTCTCCCCACCACTGCTGATAATAGTTGCTTTTAACATGATGACAAGCTCTGTCTTACTCACACTATCCACTTGATTACGGAACAATGCGCCCACACCGGGTAATTCACTTAAAACAGGAACCCCATTTGTCGTGGATTCAGCATTATCTTGAATTAAACCTCCCATCAAAACCGCCTGCCCTGACTTCATTTGAACAATCGAGTCAATTTCCTGAACATTGGTAACGGGGACTTGAGAAACCAAGTCAGATGTATTTAAGTTTGGATTTTGTTGTCCTGCCAAAGCCGCAGCATAGGCAGATCCCGGATCAACAACAAAATCATCAATTTTTGTAATTGTTGGACGCACAGACATTGTCACTTCATCTCGTGCAACATCAATAGATGGAAACACATTAATAAGAACCCCAACAGGAACAGATTGAATTTCACTGCTAACACTTGTTAAAGGGGCACTTGTTGACGTACCAGGTTGAACATCGACATCGACATTAAAAAAGACTTGGTTTTTCGCAACAACCAAAGATGCCGCCTGATTATTTAATACGGTTAAGCGTGGACTTGCCAAAGCCTTAACCGTTCCAAATCGTGATAAAGCTTCGACTAAAGAGGTTTCAGCATTTGCGCCTGTATTGCGAACATACCCCAAAGAAAATCCACCAAAGGAATCGGGAATTGCAGGACGTGCTAACCCTTGAGCACCACTAAAAGCAACATCCCAACCGACTGCACTGCTAAGTGATTGCCAG
Organism: Gemmobacter sp.; assembly: GCA_044238935.1. GTDB lineage: Bacteria > Pseudomonadota > Alphaproteobacteria > Micavibrionales > Micavibrionaceae > JBIICI01. Next base: position 5,952 of record JBIICI010000024.1, on the reverse strand, counting down.
TTAATCCCTGTTGAGAACTGATCAGATAAATTAACCTCAAGAACTTTTGCTTCAATTAAGACTTGAGAACTCACGGCTTTTTTGACCATATCTAAATATTGTTGCGCCAAAGCGTGCTGACGTGAATTGGCAAAAATAGTCACTAACCCAGCCTGTTTATTAATTGAGAAATTCACGGCCTGAGCCCCTCCTGCTGCGCCACCTGCAGCAGCTGCGTTTGGATCAGCAGCAGCATCTTGAACGACATCCTCAACAGGTAGAGAATCAACAGTTAATGTAGGCTGATCTTTATCCTCAACAACAGGATTTCCATTCTCATCCAATGTTTCAACAGGCGCTTCCTTAGATGAAACATTTAACTTTGGGGTTTTCTGAGAGCGCAACGTATTGTAAGCCGCCTGAACGTTTAAAATTTGGGATAATCCAGATTCCAAATCCCCCCAAAAATCATTCTCAGTTTCAGATGTAATACCATAAGAAGAGCCTGCATCAGCTCCACCGCCCGTGACAACAGACACATTGTTTTGTATGGATGATGATGTTTTACGAATAAAGCTAAGATATTCAATTTTATAGACTTTTTGCGTCGGTAAATCCAATGCAATATGCAAAACCTCATTTTCAAAGCTATATTTAAGCCCTGCACTCTCAGAAATACGCTCAATGACTTCATCAAATGGCTTGTTACGAGCCGTAAAAATAATAGAGCCTGTAATATTTGAATCCAATTCCAAATCATAATCTGCCTGACGGGCAAGCTCAAACAATACGTCTTTTAAGGGAACTTCTTGATTCACAGAAATCGAAACCAAGGGCATCGGTTTTGTATTTTCGGAAGAGTCCTGATTTAAATAAGATTGTAGCTTTGGGATTTGATTATTAATTTGTGTTTTTTCAGATGTTGATTTTTCATTTGCATCCCTTGCCGCGAATGCATCCCGATAATCTTGCGCAGAATACCCCGTGGCACGATCTTGTTTTAGATAATTTTTAGATTGATCACACGCCGCCAAAGACAAAAGCAACGCAACAGCAGAAATAGAATAACCGAAAGCACGAATCATAATAAAACACTTTTTAAAAATTAATATTGAATTTGATCAGATTACGGTGATTTTATTAATGAATGTTAAAGTTTTATCACAAAAGATTAATTTTATAAAAAATCCTATCCATTTTATTCTGATAAACGCAAAAGAGACGTATCAACAGATGACATGCTATCGCGGCTTAAATCCAGAGATTGGATCTTTATTTTCATATCCGCCGATTGATCCGATTGCGCAATCGCTGTTTTTGCATCAATCCGCCCCAGCGCATATAAGTTTAAGAGGGACTGATCAAAGCTCTGCATACCTATATGTGTATTTTGTTCAATAAATTCTTTGATTTTAGAAATTTGCCCTTTCAAGATCAATTCTCGCGAAAGCCCCTCATTGATAAAGACCTCACTCACCATCACCAAATGACCATCACGCGCTACAACCAAACGCTGGGAAATAATCGCATTTAAATTAACGGATAGATGCATTCGAACTTGCTCAATATGCTCCACAGGGAACATATTAACAATACGCTCAATGGCTTGGTAGGCATTATTAGCATGTAAGGTTGACAAGCATAAATGCCCTGTTTCAGATGCAGCTAAAACCTGTTCCATGACATTGCGCTCACGAATCTCCCCAATCAAGATAACATCAGGACGCTGACGCAACGCATTTGTTAGCGCGATAAAATATGATTGCGTATCAACACCAACCTCACGCTGAGAAATAATTGATTTTTGATGCGCATGATAATATTCAATCGGATCTTCGATGGTTATAATATGACCTGATTGCAATTTATTTCTATAATCAATCATTGATGCAAGTGTCGTTGTTTTCCCTGATCCTGTCATCCCCGTTAATAAAACAAGTCCACGTTTTTTCATGATCAAATTTCTGAGGATAGGAGGCAATCCAAGCTGTTCAAAAGTTGGGATAACGGAAATAATCCGCCGAATAACAATGGCCGGTGTTTGACGCTGTAATAAGACGTTAATTCGAAAACGACCATTTTCTTTCAGATCAATTGATGTATTTAATTCACTGCTTGCATCAAATTCACGCAATTGTCGTGTTGTTAAAATATTTTTTAAAAATTCCAACAGATCTTCTTTTGTAAGAGGAGAATCTTGTATCGGAACTAAATTATTATCAACACGCATAGACGGCGGAAAATCTGCGGTCAAATAAAGATCGCTTGCATTATTTTTTTCCATACACATTAAGAAATCAAAAATTTTCATTAAAATGAATATCCTTCATCTGCAACATCTTCTTGTTTCACGGCTTTATGAGCGGATTGCGGAGCAGCGTCTCCCCCTCCTAAGCCTGCAGAAAGTTTTCCTGTGCCGCCTCCCTTTTCAGCATCTGTTGTTTTGATTAGAATTTTATCAGCCTCTTCTTTTGAGATAATATCGCCTTCCAATAAATTTCTGACGGAATCTTCCAATGTCGTCATCCCAAAACGTGATCCTGTTTGAATCATCGAATAAATCTGAGCTACTTGATTTTCCCTGATCAAATTACGCACCGCATTTGTTCCCACCAAAATTTCAAACGCCCCTATGCGCCCTCCATTTTTACGTTTTAACAAAGATTGAGAAATAACCCCCTGCAAAGAGCTCGACAACATAGAACGCGCCATCTCTTTATCCCCTGATGGAAAAACGTCAATGATACGATCCACTGTTTTTGCTGCGGTATTTGAGTGCAATGTTCCAAAAACTAAGTGCCCCGTTTCCGCCGCAGTCAGTGCCAAAGAAATTGTTTCATGATCTCGCATCTCCCCTACTAAGATCACATCAGGATCTTCACGCAATGCACTCTTTAGGGCTCTTGCAAATGATTTTGTATCCTCTCCTACCTCACGATGATTGACCAAGCTTTGTTTTGAGGTATGAAAAAACTCCACAGGATCTTCAACAGTAACGATATGTCTTGCTTGCGTTTCATTGATATAGTTAATAATTGAAGCAAGGGTTGTTGACTTACCACTCCCCGTAGGGCCAGTAACCAGAACCAAACCATTATGCAATTTTGCAAAATGTTTCATGATTAATGGTAAATCTAAATCCTCCATCGTGGGGATATTATAAGGAATGGCTCGAAATACTGCTGCCGCTCCGTTACGCGTTGTAAAGGCATTCACACGAAATCGGGCTTTTTCACCAAATGCAATCGCAAAGTCAATTTCATAATCACGCTCATAATCTGCTCTTTGCTCCTCCGTCATAATGGAATAGAGCATTGCGCGTATCGATTCATTTGTCAAAACATCCGCCTTAACACGACGCAATGTTCCATCGACACGAACGATAGGCGGGCTTTTTGCACTCAAATGCAAGTCTGAAGACTTGTTTTCCATACCAAAAGCTAGCAATTGCGTAATATCCATAAACAGAATTCCCTTTTATTGATCCTTAATGTTTCCCCTTATTATGCCGATAGAATCCTTAAAGATCGTAAAGATTTTAAAATGATTGATTAAAAATCAAAATCGACACCCATGCCAAAATCATCGCGGGGCCAAAAGGAAACACACCCTCATTTTTTTTGGCTAGAACAGCACCATACAAAATGCCAATACCCCCCGATATCATAAAATAATACGGCACAGATTGAGGCAAAAACCACAATCCTGAAACAAAGGCTAATTTTACATCCCCAAAACCAAGGGCATCTTTTTTCAAAACCTTCCCTGTTAAAAACGCCATCCCCCACAAAGAAAATGAACATAAAAAACCATTGCCAGTATGTAAAATAAGGGTATCTGGTGACATTTTATATTGCTGAATAAGGAAGAAAACAGAACATAATAAAAAACAGATCATCAAACGATCTGGTAAAATCATTCTTTTTGTATCCACATAAAACAAAGCCATCACAAAAGGCAGCGCAGCAATTAATGGAAAAAAATAAGGCGTTTGCCAAAACAGGCTGTAAATAGCGCCACAAAAAACAGCGCTCAGTATTTCAATAATAGGATAAAAAAAAGAGATGCGAGCTTGGCAATATCGACATTTTCCAAAGCTTACAATCCACGAAAAAAGCGGTACTAAGTCCCACGGCATTAAAACATGATTGCATTTTGGACAGGCAGAACGGCTGGGTGATTTATTATTTTTATTGAAAACCCAGCTTTCATCAACCATTTCACGCGCGATAATAGCCGTAGAAAAGCTGCCCAAAAACAACCCCACAACACAAGCCAAAACAATAAATATCATAAATTACCGCAGCACAGAAAGGCGGTTATAAATTTCTTCTTTTGGCAAAGTGGCATCATTCCCATGCAACGCATTAATTTTTAATGCCTCATCATAATATTCAACAGCTTGTTTCTTTTGCCCCATTTGATCAATAATCACAGCCATATTATATACATATAGTGGGTTATTAGGATCTAATGACGCCGCAGATCCCAAGTAACTAAGCGCCTCATCATAATTTTTCAAAGACGCATGCGCGACCCCCACTTGGGCATTTAAACCCGCATGATTAGGATATTTTTCCAATAGATGCAATCCACGTTCCAATGCAACAGCAGGGTAATCTTCACGCAGAATGCCCAATATATTCACCAACGTTTCAATATCCGTTTCATTCTTTTGCAAGACAAGATTATAGCTTTCTAATGCAGATTGCCTATAGCCTGACTTATATTGCGCAAAAGCAAGCCCACTGCGTGCCTGTAAATTATCAGGCGACTTTTGCAAAACTTGTTCATAAAAACGAATGGCCGCATCATAGCGCCCTAAATCAGCAGATCGCTTTGCGGCAACCATAATTGCTGCATTTGAATCTGCATTGCTATTTTTTGTCACAACAATATAAGCATGCGATGACTCTTTTGACGGATCAGAAAAAGCAGGCAGCGGATTTTGTCCCTCCTCACTTTTCCCAAACTTTGTCCCATCATAAGCACCAGCAGGCTTACCTGGTAAATCGTTAAATGTTTCCAGACTTTTAGGATCATTCTCGACCTCAAGAGTATCTGATATATCCGCCCCTTTCATTTCAGGGGACGCATTAAAAACAGCCTCTAAATCTCCCTCAGACGGCTGGGGCAAAGATTCTGTTTCTGGAACAGCCTGCACATTAGGGGCATTGAGATTGGTAACAGGCGCAGGAATAGCCTGCGCTGCCTGATTGGAAACAGGGCTAGGGCTAGGAGTCGAGGCGACACCCGCAATTGCCGCAGCACTTTGATCAACCACTTGCGCAAACGATAAAGAGGATAGGAGCACCCCATTCGTAAAGATACAAGACAAGAGCAATATTTTTAAACGCATCATAATTTTAAGAATCATTCACAAAAGAAATTAATTTATACAATAATTTTACAAACCACTTTCACTGATCTTTGTTAAGATTTTATTACAATTTGTAAAACAAATTATGAATTTACCTTCCGTCTTGGCTTGTTCGTTTTCGTCATCTACTCTCTTTGAGGATCTTTATTGATTTGAAAAGGACGTTGCTCTCTATGGGATTTGTAGGATTTACTTTTATTTTTTCACTTTTAATGATTTCCTCTTAATTATCAGCTTTCTCGCTAAAAACGCTCATTATTAATTGCACAAAATATTTTTTACATTTCTCATTGACCCAATTTCATTGAGATTGTAAATTTTTTACCATGGAAAAAAACATCTCGATTATCCTTACTTTTGCTGCCGCAATTTTAATATTTTTAGGCGCTGTTTATCTTCTTTCAAAACCCAAAATCATAAAATCAAGCATTTATAATCAATATCATGTCGTTGATAAAAAACCAAAAGGCGAATGGTTGCCGGATATGCTACCTAAGTTCCAGCCTTGTATGACCAAAGGCTATTTTTTTAACCCCCAAAAAAACTCAAGCGACAATGGAATTATCGAAAAAAACGGCTATACAATTCGTGAA
>JBIICI010000008.1:0-89065 GCA_044238935.1 Gemmobacter sp. | reverse complement strand
TCAGAAGCAATCTTTGTTCGAAAGCTGGAAAACAATCAAATCTTATTGAAATTATTGGCAAATCCCTATTTAGACTTAAACTGGGAAATGGGCGATACGCGCGATGTATATGTATCCCCCCAAGAAAACCCGACGATGGATTGGCAAAAGAACCTCTTTCAACCACAATATAAAAGCAATTACAATGGATTAGAATTGCAGGTTGCCACCTATATCAATCAACGGGAAGCCGTCAAATGGTGGCATAGGCTGGGCGTTAAGGGAACAGAATATGCCATTCAAGGGTGGAAGCGTGAAAAAATCTATCCTGATTTTCTGATTTACGGTCAAGATAATAAATATTATTTCTGTGAAACCAAAGGCAATCATTTGCAAAACCCCGATAGTGACTATAAAGCCAAGGTTTTTGAATATCTAACCAAATATGCCAATAAGCCAGTGGGTGAATTTAAGCTCTTGACAGGGGATAAAGAAATATCGTTTGATCTAATCTATGAAAATGAATGGAAAGAAAAATTGATTGCAAAAGGACTGTAAAAAAAGCCACCACCAGCGCATAGAAAACAAATATGGGGGCATTATTGGGGGTTCTTTTGAAAATCGAATTGATAAAATCATTTAAAAACAATAATTTATTTAACAAATTCAATCCCAGTACCGCCACCATTTTCCTACAAAATAGAGCAGCCCCATGACAACACCAAAAATCAGAACACGTTTTGCGCCCTCCCCAACGGGATTTTTGCATATTGGGGGCGCGCGGACGGCGTTGTTTAATTGGTTGTTTGCGCGGCATCATGGCGGTGATTTTTTATTGCGGATTGAGGATACCGATCAAAAAAGATCAAGTGAAGACGCCGTCACGGGGATTTTTGATAGCTTGTCTTGGTTGGGGATAAATGTGGATGAACCTGCCGTTTTTCAATCGAAAAATATACAGCGTCATGTTGCCGTGGCACAAGAATTGGTGGCGCAGGACAAGGCCTATTATTGCTATTGCAGCCCTGAGGAGCTGGAGGTTATGCGGGAGCAAGCCAAGGCAGAAGGGCGTGCCACAGTGTATGACCGACGCTGGCGTGATGCTGATCCCAAAGATGCCCCTGCGGATATTGCCCCTGTTATACGGATCAAAGCGCCATTGGATGGGGAAATCACAATTGATGATGCTGTGCAAGGATCAGTGACCGTGCATTCCAAGCAATTAGATGATTTTATCTTGCTACGCAGTGATGGCACGCCGACTTATATGCTGTCTGTGGTGGTGGATGATTATGATATGGGTATCACCCATATTATTCGGGGGGATGATCATTTAAACAATGCATTCCGTCAAAAAATCATTATTGATGCGATGGGATGGAATACGCCTGTTTATGCGCATTTGCCCTTAATTCACGGTGTGGACGGTGCAAAATTATCCAAACGCCACGGCGCACAGGGCGTGGATGAATTTATCAATTTGGGTTATATGCCTGAGGGCGTAAATAATGCGCTGTTACGTTTAGGGTGGGGGCATGGTGATGAGGAAATCATCGATCAAGCCCGCGCTATTTCTTTGTTTGGTTTAGATGGCATTGGCCGCGCTCCTGCACGATTAGATTACACAAAAATGGAAAGCATTAATGCGCATTATTTGCGTGCCATGGATGATGCGGATTTGTTGACATCGTTAATGCATTGGATGGATACACAAAATTTAGAAAGCCTAAACGCGCAGCAACAAGCATGGATTTTGGCAGGCATGACAGGGTTAAAAGATCGCGCAAAAACTTTTGTGGATTTATATGCGGAAACAAAGCCATATCGTCAATCTGTTCCTATATCCTATGATGAAAAAGCCGCGCAAACATTGCAAAGTGAGGATGCTAAGGCGGCAATAATCGCGCTTTATCAGGCTTTAGAGGCTCTTTCTGATTTCACAGAATCCTCAATTGATGCCGCAACGCGCCAATTGGCAGCAGATCAGTTTGATCAAAAATTAGGACGCATTTTAATGCCCCTACGCGCCGCAATCACAGGCAGCACACAATCACCGCCCTTACAAAAATTAATGGAAATTTTGGGCAAAGATGAAGTATTGGCGCGGTTGAAAGCGGTTTCTTGATTTTTATCCGTTTAATCGCACATCACGAATATGAATCTCCGCGCTCTCATTGCCTTGCCAGCTATTGATTTTGACGCAACCGACAAGGTCGAAATTCATGCTGCCTTTCGCGGATAAAATCGCATCACCCATTGCTGTGCCAACGCTGCCGAAGGACATGGCTTTGATGCTGCGGCCGCCCTCTTGGTCAGTGATTAAGCACCTGATATGATCGCGCCCGACAATGGCGGGTTGGATGATGCGGATGCGTTGCAGCATAAAGAGGGGTTCAGGGTTACCCATGCCAAAGGGGGACATTTTTTCATGCAGCATCTTCACCAAATCCACGCGCACACCTTGGACACTCAGCAGGGCATCAATATCTAAAGTGGGGTGCGTTGGGCTTTGGCTTTGTTGTTGCGCGAAATGGTCATTAAGGAAGATTTTGAAATTTTCAATTTGATCGATATGCGCCGTAAAGCCACCTGCCATGGCGTGACCGCCGCCTTTGATAATTAACCCCTTTGCCTCTGCGGCTTGGAAGGCATCGGCTAAATTGATCCCCTTCACAGATCGCCCTGATCCGCGCACCTCTATCACGCCGTCAGGCAAAGTGATGGTCGTTGCCACAATGGCGGGTTTGTGGTGGTGATCCTTTAATCGCCCTGCCACTAAACCCACCAATCCTGTATGCCAATCAGGGTGCATCACAAAGATCATATTTGGATAGCGTGCTGATTCCTGTGCCGCAATATCGCTGGCGTGCTTCATCATATCGGATTGCAGGGCTTTGCGCTCTTGGTTGCATTGATCCAATCGTGTGGCAAGGGAAAGGGCAGTTTTTTGGGTATCACAGGTGAGTAATCGCGCCCCCAAATCCGATTCATCCACGCGTGATCCTGCATTGATTCGCGGGCCCAGTGAAAATCCTGCATCATCGGGGGTGGGGATGTCTTTTAACCCTGCAATCTCTCTTAAGGCATTGAGGCCGATATTCGATGGATTTTCCGCCATTTGCTTAAAACCTTCGCGGACAAATAAACGGTTCGCCCCCACCAGCGGCACCATATCGCATACGCTGCCCAGTGCCACCAATTCCAGCCATGATTTTAAGGGCGGTTCAGCTTTGTTGTGGCGCGTATAATAGCCGCGCTGGCGTAGGATTGTATTGGTGGCAACACAGACCAAAAAACACACGCCGCACGCCGCCAAATAATCATAGCCACTGTTGCAGCTGTCCAGTTTTGGATTCACAATATGGGTCACAGGGGGCAGGGATTCGGCAGGTTCATGGTGATCTAAAACACTGATTTTTAAGCCCAGTTCAATGCCTTGGGCGATAATATCCACCGCCGTTGTACCGCAATCGGCAATCAAAATATGGGTAACGCCTTGGGATTTCAGGGTTTCAAAGGCTTTGAGATTGGGCCCGTACCCCTCCAGATGACGGCAGGGAATATAGAAAGGGCAAATCATGCCCAGTGATTTAAAGAATTGATATAAAATCGCGGTCGATGTTGCGCCGTCCACATCAAAATCGCCCAAAATCCCAATTAAATCGCCGCGCTCAATATGATCCGCCAAATCATTGGCAAGCCGATCCATACCGTCCATCCGCATCGGATCAGGAAAATCGGTTTTCAGCCGCGGATTCAAAAACCCCTCCACCGCATCAAAGGCAACGCCGCGATGATTCAGCAGCCGCGCGATAAATTCGGGTAATTGATAGGCCTGCATGATGCGATTCACCGAATTGTTATCGCAGATAGGTACGTGCCATAGGAGGTTGGATAGGGAAAGTCTGTTTTCAGTCATAAATCATCATTGCAATATATTACCATTTTCTTTATAAATGACTTGTCTAAACAATTACAGGAAAAAGATCATGAGCGTAAAGTTAAAAGCGGGTGTTGTGTACGGTGATTCCTATCGCCAGTTGGTTCAAGCGTGCAAAGAGGGGCGTTATGCCTTGCCTGCTGTTAATGTGGTGGGGACAAATTCTTTGAATGCAACCCTTGAGGCTGCAAAGCGTAACAAAGCCGATGTCGTGATTCAGTTATCCAATGGTGGCGCGGAATTTTATGCAGGCAAAGGCATGGGCGATTCTTTCCAAGCCAAGGTTTTGGGTGCGGTTGCTGCCGCCCAGCATGTGCATTTATTGGCGGAACATTATGGTGTTTGTGTGATCTTGCATACCGATCACGCCAACAAAGCCCTGTTGCCATGGATTGATGCGTTATTAACGCACGGGGAAGCCTATTACAAAACCCACGGCAAGCCGTTATTTTCATCGCACATGATTGATCTTTCTGAAGAACCCTTGGAAGAAAATATCGCCGAATCCGCGAAAATCCTTGAGCGTGCCGCGAAAATTCAGATGAGCATCGAAATCGAACTGGGCGTTACCGGCGGTGAAGAAGATGGCGTGGGATCAGATGAGGTTGATAATAACAAACTCTATACCCAGCCTGAAGATGTTTTATATGGTCACAATGTGCTATCCAAAATCGGTCATTATTCCTTGGCGGCGTCTTTTGGCAACGTGCATGGGGTTTATAAACCCGGTAACGTTTCCTTACGCCCGATTATTCTGAAAAATTCCCAAGCCCTCGTGCAACAGGAATATAACACAGGCGAAAATCCATTGGATTTAGTCTTCCACGGTGGATCAGGGTCAGAAAAAGACAAAATCGCGGAATCATTGGAATATGGCGTATTTAAGATGAATATCGATACAGATACGCAATTTACCTTTTCCGAAGCGGTTGGAAAATATGTGAACAAATACCCCAAAGCGTTCCTATACCAAATCGATCCCGAAACTGATGAGCCCTATAAGAAAAATTACGACCCCCGCAAATGGCTTCGCGCCGCGGAAGAGGGGATGATTGCCCGTTTGGATGAGGCCTTTATTGACCTTAGATCAAAAGGAAAATCCGTTTCTGAATGTATACAAAATGATGCGTGCTGTAAGGCAGCTTAAAGATTTATTCTGTAAGAAAACGTCTTCAATAACCAAAAATCATCATGCCGGACGTGATCCAGCATCTCCCGCCTATAAGCCTGAGATGCCGTGTCGTGGCACGGCATGACGGCGATGGGGGAAAAGCACAACCCTTGTTGCCACCCTTCCTATAAATCGATCCATGCAACAACACCAACGTGATCCAGCATGATGATTTTTTACAGGGTTGGTTTTGCTATATCAATAATTTTAAACAAATTATCGACGAATTTTAGCAAATTAAAGTTTTATTAAGTCCTTGTCGCTTATGATAATACTTAAATGTTTTATATAAAAACATAATTTTATTTAGCGACTATCAGATATCCATTAAAGGGGAATTATTATATGAAAAATCAAAAAGGTTTTACGCTGGTCGAATTAGCCATCGTAATGATTATTATCGGTCTATTATTGGGTGGAGTTCTAAAAGGCGCCGAAATGATCGAAAACGCCCGTGTCACATCAACAATTACACAGCTTAAAGGATATCAATCCGCCTTGGTTAGTTTCCAAGATATTTATGCGGCTGTTCCAGGGGATATGAATAACGCCACAACACGTGTTCCGGGATGTGTTGCTCCTTGCGAGAATGGTAATGGAAATTCAATTGTTGGAACAAGCGGCGCTGCAAATGGAGATGTAACCATTCAAGCAGGTGCATCTGCCTCTGCTGGAGCAGAGGGGCTTCTTTTCTGGAAACATTTGGCTTTGGCGGATTTAATTTCTGGTGTGGATACAACAGCGGCTCTTGCTGCAACCATTATCCCTGGAAGCACGAATCCAAAGTCACCTTATGGGGGTGCTTTGAATATTTTTAGTTCCGAAGGGGCTACCTATCAGCCTGGTTTAGTGATTATGATTAGTAACGTAACTACAGGGGCTTATGCTGGAACTGCTGGACAACGCGTTTTACCTGCTTTAAGATTGTCTCAAATCGATACAAAATTAGATGATGGGCGTGGTAATACAGGATCAGTGGAAGGTACACCTCTTGGCGCTGCTGCAGGAGATTGCTCTACAGCCGCTGGGGTTTATGCAAACTCAAAAGTTAAGGACTGTAACTTATCATTCGCTTTAGGGTACTAAGACTAAGTCTATTAGGGTAATGGTGGGGTTTTCCCTCCATTACCTTTTTTAATGATGAAATCGTCACGCTGGGCTTTGTTCAGCATCTTGTTGATTATCGGGAATCGCCTCAATCAAGGATATCCCGTGTCAGGCACGGGATGACGGCGGTGCGTGATGTTTGTGGTTTGGTTATTAAAGTTTATTGAATCGCTCAACAAAAATCGTCATGCTGGACTTGATCCAGCATCTTGTTGATTATCGGGAATCGCCTCAATCAAGGATATCCCGTGTCAGGCACGGGATGACGGCGGTGCGTGATGTTTGTGGTTTGGTTATTAAAGTTTATTGAATCGCTCAACAAAAATCGTCATGCTGGACTTGATCCAGCATCTTGTTGATTATCGGGAATCGCCTCAATCAAGGAGATCCCGTGTCAGGCGCAGAATGACGATGTTGGGTGATGTTATTTGTGGTAATATATAAAAAATGGATCGCTCTATGCTAAAAAAATGCACAGTTAAAGACAAAAATCGACAAAGCGGATTTACCTTAGTTGAATTAGCCATTGTCTTTATCATTCTTGGTTTATTCATCGCTGGCGTTATCAAAGGAGCTGAGCTGATTGAAAATGCACGTGCGACATCAATATCCGCACAAATCAAAACCTATCAATCCGCCATTACATCTTTTCGTGATACATATGGTGCTTTGCCGGGGGATATGCGCGATGCAACGCAGCGCATTAATGGATGCGATGCCACAAATAATTGTACAAATGGTGATGGAAACCAGATGATTGGAATTGCAGGGCGTTACAATCAAGTTATCTTAAATACAGTTACAGATGATGAGACATTATTGTTTTGGAAGCATTTGGTTCTTGCAAACCTTATTTCTGGTGTTTCACCTGATGCGAGATCTACTTTTGTGTCATGTGCTCCAAATTGTAGCCCTGAGTTTGGCGCTACACATCCGAGAACTCCATTTGGTGGAGGGTTCTATCTAACTTCATCGATCGGTGTTAAAAATGGAGAGCCAACAGCACCGTTTTTGTCGGGGGGAATATATTTTCTTGCGGCTAATATGACACGTTTTATTCCTGGGCCAAGTAGTACTGTTTCATTGCAGCCAAAACAGCTCTTTTCTCCAAGCCAAGCGCAGCGTGTTGATACAAAAATGGATGATGGATTTCCTCAAGGTACAGCAGGGCGTGTTATTGCTACGCCTATAAACCGCGGGGTTTTAAAGTGCGCTAATGTTCCTGGGGGGATTCCAGGCACCACTTCATCACCACCTACTTCGCCCCCAGCGCTTGGGGATTACAGCCCTTCAGGTCAAAATTTAAATGCAAAGACATGTGCTTTATATTTCCACTCTGGGCTTTAATAGGGCATTTCAAGTATATGAACATAAATTCTTCAAAACAACCATGCGGTTTTACATTAGCTGAGCTGGCTATTGTTTTGGTGGCTGTGGGATTATTGTTGGTTTCCTTTGTTAAGGGGGCGGAGATGATAAAGTCATCTAGGGTCAATGCAACGATTTCAAAGGTCAAGCAATATCAATCTGCTTTGAATAGTTTTCGGGATACCTATGCGGCTATACCGGGGGATATGCCGGTTGCAACGCAGCGTATCAGTGGGTGTGATCAATCTGTCAATTGTAAAGATGGTGATGGGGATCAAATTGTTGGTGCTATTGGGTGGATTAATCAGCTTCAAATTCTGGATTATAGCAACGGCGAAACATCATTATTTTGGAAACATTTAGTGCTTTCAAACTTAATTACGGATGTTGCGCCCAATACACCGTTAAAAACGGTGATTTTAGGGGAAACAAATCCGCAATCCCCTTTTGGTGGTGGGTTTCATGTGGTGTCTTCCAGTGGAACAAGAACCCCCTTGGGGAATAATGTGCCTCCGCTTCCTGGTGGGCTGCACTTAATTGCAACGAATATAATCGACACAAGTTTGCTGAGCGAACAAAAAAAAGATGGTGCCTTGGTTTCACCGATTACTGCCTCTTTGCTTGATAAAAAAATGGATGACGGATCGGCTTCATCAGGGAATGTGTGGCCAACGCCTTTTGTACCAACAGGAAGCGCCTCGGATGTAACCTGTGCCAGTATGGATTTGGGGTATCTTTCTTCTGCGAACCCTGTATCAAAGAAAAAATCATGCAGCCTATATTTTGCTTTAGGCATTTAATTCCTTTTTACTTCCTTCCACCGGCCTCATGCCGTGCTCTGACACGGTATCTCGTGCTTATACGACATGACGGATTCTTGATGCTGGATTAACAAAGAAACACCCCAAAATCAATCTATGCAACAACGTATTGGAAAATCCTAATGATGAACACCCTGAACTTTGTGGCGTGTGTCGTAAATATCGCCTTTGGGGTCTTTGTGGATCATAATGTCGGCATTTGGGAATTTTTCTAATAAATTTAATTCAACGTCGCGTGCAATGTCATGTGCTGCCTTTAGGGTGAGGTCGGGATCAAGTTCAATATCAAAGCTGATATAAATATGCATTCCTGATTGACGTGTACGCAAATCATGAACACCAAGGATTTCAGGATGTGAATCAATAATGTTTAAAATCTCTTGACGTTGGTCTTGGTTGATTTCTTTATCCATCAACATATCGGTAGCCTTAATGCCGATATGGCTGCCTGTCCAGATCATATAGGCACAAATCCCAAACGTAATCCCCTGATCCACCATGGGGCTGCCCCCCCATAAATCAATCAACAGGGCGATAATAACGGCTAAATTCAAGAAAATATCACTGCTATAATGTTTCTGATCCGCCTCAACCGCCAAAGAGTTTGCATGTTTTAATGCATAATGCTGCACCATCACCACAAACAAGGTCATTGCGATAGAAATCAAAGATATGATAATTCCCAATCCATGATGACTAATGGAGGAGGGGGTAAAGACGCGCCCTAATGTTTCAAAAAACAGAAAAACAGCGGCGCCAATTAAAAATGCCCCTTGGAACAGGGCAGAAAATCCTTCGGCTTTTCCGTGACCAAATCGATGATGCTCATCCGCAGGGCGCAGGGCAATGCGCAGGCTGTAATAGCTCATTAATGAAATGACTAAATCCCCGACACTATCAACAAAAGAAGATAACATCGTTGCGGAGTCACTTTGGATAAAGCCATAAAGTTTGATGATAATTAATAGAACAACAGCAATTAACGTACAGCGTGAGGACAGCATGGCATAATAGCCATAATTTTGATGGTCTATATTTTCTTCCGCATAGATTTTATCTTTTCTCATACCGAGAATCCTTAAACCAAGAAAAAAGGAGAATTATAAAAATGGTGGACCCAATCGGGATCGAACCGACGACCTCTTGCATGCCATGCAAGCGCTCTCCCAGCTGAGCTATGGGCCCTTATTAAGGGGGTGTTTTGAATTAGGCTTCAAAATATCGTTACCTTTTAACTGATTCTATATATCAGTTCAAGAGAAAAGAAAATTTGTGACAAGATCGCGTTGATTTTTATTCATGAGAGGGGGGACATGTCCACATTCAGGGATTTTATGAACAATAAAATGGGGTGCTGTACGGGATTGATCCATGTCATCAATAATGTCATTTGTTAAAATCTGTGATTTTTCGCCGTGAATTAAGAGTGTAGGGCAGGTCACATGCTTTTGCCATGCCTGTTTTAAATCATCTTTTCCCAAGGGTTCTTTTGCAAATTGTTGACCAATTGCAGGGTCGTAATGATAAACCCATTGATCATTTTTTTGACGAAGCGTATGTTTGGCAATGTGATCCCAATGATCTGCATCAAGTCTCCCAAAATTAGGCTCGCGCATTTGCTGAATAAATTGTCGCCCTTCTGCATAGGTTTGAAAGATTTTGGGGGTTTGGGCGTAATAGGCAATGAAATCTAACGCTTCTTTCGGGGCGGTATAGCCAATATCATTTAACACTAATTTATCGATAGCAATTAGATTTCTGCCCATCATGCCCATTGCCAATAAACCGCCCAAGGATGTGCCAATCCAATCACAGGAACGATTTCTAAGATTTGCATGATCTAACATTGCCAATATTGCACTGTAATAAACATCAAAGGAATAATCATCAGGGTTTTCTAAGGCATCACTTAAGCCGCGCCCCGGAAGGTCAATGGCAAGGATTTGTTTGCCGTGTTCTGCAATATCTTGTCCGATAAAATCAAAATCGCGGCCATTTAACAATAATCCATGCACGCCAATCACAGGATCAGCATCAATTGCACCCCATTGATAATAGGTGATTTTATAATCTTTGCCATGTAACGGAAATAAAAAACAGCGTGATGTTATGGGCATAATTATAATTTCATTTATAAAGAAAATTTGTTAATTTCAGTGATATTGATTAAGTTTGCAGAAGGAAGGGCAAAAATAAATCCTTGCGCCAAAGAAATTTTTAAGAATTTCAACTGTTTTAATTGACTGGATTCTTCAATTTTTTCTGCAATGACTTGGATGTTCAGATCATGACATACGGATATTAATTGTGCGATTTCTATACGATCTGATTCAGAATAGGCAATATGCTGTGTTTCTTTTTCATTGATTTTTATATAGTTAATTTTTATTTTTTGTAATATTTCTGCGTATCCTTGGTCTAATAAAAAATCATCCAAACAAATTTGCACGCCTAAATCCCTGATTTGATTAAAAAAGGCAGCATGATCAATCATTTTCTTCCAACCGGACAGGCTATTGATTTCAATGACCAATCGTTGTGCCATATCCGGTGATTTTGTCAGGCGCTTTAAAATGAAGTTTCGAAAACTTTGATCTAAAAAAGAGTTAAGCGTTAAATTGATCCCAAACTTCGCTTTGCTGCTCTGGTTTTTATATTGCATGTGGTTCAATGTGCGTTCAAAAATGGCAATATCCAATTCTTTTGAAAAATCTATATCCTCCGCAAGGGCGAGCCATTCTCTAGTAAATCCTGCGTTTTGCAGCCTAAATAAGACTTCATAATATAAGATAGAGGGCGTATTTGTGAACTCAATAATTGGATGAAAGTTTAAATCAAAATCCAAGCTTTTTGTGGCGGCTTGTAATGTTTTTTGTTTTTCATTGTTTATTGATAGATAATAAGAGGGAATTTCTTTTAAGCTTTGTGTTGCCCCCAATGTTTTATTGAAATTATAAAGAGATAGAGCATAGATCATGCATTTCAGATTTTCATGATCATCCATACGGCTGAGTAACGTTGTTAAGGTGTGGATTTTTAAACTGTCTTTATTAAATGTTTTTATATCAATATTTTCGTTGGTACAAAAAATGGAAATATAGCCCCATATTGATGTTTTTAAAACGTCATTGCTTACCGATTTTTCTGAAATAATCGCAAAGCGTGAGGGTTCAAATTCAAAAAGACAATAGCCATCGGCGCTATTTTGAAGGAGGCATTGCGTCAATGTTTGTTTTAACCGTACAAGCTGTGAGTCTTTTTCTTCGTTTTTCAGTGCAGAAAATTCAATAAAATGAATGTTTAAATCTTGGTTTAGGCCGCGTGAAACGTCCATTAAATCCAAGGCATTCATCAAGAAATTATCTTTTGACAACACACTTTTGCTTGCATTGGCTTTTTCAATATACTGAATGTCTGTAATTTCTTTTAATGTTCCGATTTTTAAGCTGATATAAAATCGTAATGGGTAATCTGTCCCTTCGGTGGCGGCAGGCAAGCTGATTAAGTTTAAGATTGAAAGGGGGGTTTTGAGGTCTTCTTTTTTTTGATCTTTTTTATGGATGGCCAATGTAAATGCCCCTGATCGCGTTCCAGACTTTAAGGATTTTATAGATTTTTCATAGGTTAAAAGTGCGTGAGAGCCAAAAAAAGACTGTAGATTTTGTCCAATTAATTGCTTTTCATTAATACCAAAAAACGCTTTTGTGTTTCCAAAGGCGGATTCAATTATATGTGTTTGGGGATGGACTTCTAAAAAAGCATCCGCGCAGGCAAAGGAAAACCCTAAAAACTGATCTCTTTGAATACGGATTTTTTCAGACGGCGCTGTCATGGTTTTAATAGATTCTTTTCTTCCTAAAAATGTATGGTATGCCTATTTTATGAATATAAATTAGGCATCGTATTTAAAGAAATCTCACCAGCCCAGAACTTTTCAAGTTTTTTAAGGGATTCATTGAGGTTTTTAAAGGATTCTTCGTTCATGCCGCGCCCATCAAGGGTTTTTTCATGGCGTGTAATCATGGCATCAATTAAATTCCGTATTTTTAACCCTTTTTCAGAAAGGCGAACGCGGACAGATCGTTTGTCATGAACCGACTGTTCTTGGATTAAATAATCATGTTCAACCATTTTTTTGATATTATAAGAAACATTTGACCCCAAATAATAACCCCGAACGGTTAATTCCCCAATCGTCAAATTATCTGTGCCAATATTATATAAAATCAGTCCTTGGATATTGTTTATGTCTTCCAGATGGTGTTTGTCTAATTCAACCTTTAGCACTTCTAAAAAATGACGGTGTAAGCGTTCAACCAGTTGAATGGCCTCAAAATATTTGCTAAACATGGGTGATAAACCCTCCTCAAAAATAAAATCCGTTATGTTTCAGTGTATTCCTTTGTGGTTATTTTTTTATTAAAATATATATGATTATTGCGATGCAAAATGAACATAGAATAAAAACTATGTTATACTCAATTGAATAAGATGTCTGTCGAGGGAAAACAACAATGAAGATTTTAGTGCCTGTCAAACGTGTTATTGATGCCTATGTTACTATTCGGGTTAAGTCCGATGAAACGGGTGTGGAAACCAATAATGTGAAAATGTCGTTGAATCCATTTTGTGAAATTGCGGTGGAGGAGGCGGTGCGTTTAAAAGAAAAAGGCATCGCAACAGACATTATCATTGTATCAATTGGGGAGGCAAAATGCCAAGAAACCATTCGCACAGCACTGGCAATGGGCGCGGATAGAGGCATTTTAATCCAAGAAGAGGGTGAGGTGCAGACATTGACGGTCGCACGCGCTTTGCATAAAATCCTTTTGGCTGAAAATATTGATATGGTGATCATGGGAAAACAATCCATTGATGGGGAAAATAATCAAACAGGTCAAATGCTGGCAGGGAAATTAGGATGGCCTCAGGCCACGTTTGCATCCCATATTGATGTGGATCAGGATAAAAAAAATGTTCTTGTCACGCGTGAAATTGATGGCGGATTGGAAACGCTCTCTTTGACATTGCCTGCAATTATTACTGTGGATTTGCGGTTAAATGAACCGCGCTATGCGTCCTTACCCAATATTATGAAGGCAAAGCAAAAACCGTTAAAAATTATGACGCTCTCTGATCTGTCTTTGGATAATAATCAAGGATTTAAAACGATTAAAATATCTGAGCCCCCCAAACGCAAAGAGGGCGTAAAATTAGAAAATGCAGCTGCCTTGGTGGATGTGCTTAAAAATAACGCAAAAATTTTATAAGGTGTTTGCTTATGAATAAAATTCTCATTATCGCAGAACATGATGGTAAAAATCCTAATCCAAACCTTGCCCCAGTCATAGGGGCGGCAGGCTATATTCACAACGCCCATATTGATATTTTGGTTTGTGGTGATCATGGCGTTGCGCGTCATATTGCAACAGAAATTGCAGCCTATGATAAAATCAATCAGGTGCTGGTGAGCAGTGACGAATCGTACACCCATATTTTGGCTGAAAATATGGCCTCTTTGGTTGTGTCTTTGGCGGATCAATATGATTATATTTTAACGGCGGCGTCTTTTTTCGGTAAAAATATATTGCCGCGTGTGGCAGGAATATTGGATATACAGCCTCTATCTGATGTCACGCAGATTTTAGGGGATGATGTCTATGTTCGCCCTATTTATGCTGGCAATGCCTTTGCCACTGTTCAATTAATGGAAACAAAGCGTTTAATTTCCATTCGCCCAACAGCATTTGAGCCCTGTTCCATAACAGGAGGACAGGCAAAAATAATCGAAATACAACCCATCACCGATTATCACTTAAGCCGTTTTATGAACAGTGAAATTGTAAAAACAGATCGCCCTGATTTACAAAATGCAGAAATTGTTATTTCTGGTGGTCGCGCTTTGGGAAGTGCTGAACAATTTAATAATATCCTTATTCCCTTGGCAGAAAAGCTCAATGCAGCCATCGGCGCCAGTCGTGCCGCGGTGGATGCAGGATACGCCCCCAATGATTACCAAGTTGGTCAAACAGGCAAAATTATTGCCCCCAAATTATACATTGCCATTGGTATTTCAGGCGCCATTCAGCATATTGCAGGGATGAAAGATTCAAAAATCATTGTGGCGATTAACAAAGACCCTGATGCCCCTATTTTCAAGGTTTCAGATTATGGCATTGTTGGTGATTTGTTTGAGATTGTCCCCGAATTATTATCTTTATTGTAATCCTCTATTTTCTTTGATTCTGTCCATTCATCCAATCCATCTTGGATTTCATTGTGTTCATGCCTTTGAATACGCGGCATATTGTGGCGATCACGGTGTGACCCTGCACCTGTTTTAAAATGGGCGGCTATGGCGAGTTGACTTCGTTTGGATGCATTTTTCATGATTTTCCTCCGACGGGATTAATGGCTTTTGTGCCTTTACGAATCTCGAAATGCAATTGCGGTTCTTTGACATCGCCTGAATCACCGATTGTTCCAATCAATTGCTTTGCGGTGACGTTGGTTTTTTCTGTGACGCGTATATCTTGTAAATGCGCATAGGTTGTCACCCAACCCCCTTTATGCTTAATCAGGATAAGATTGCCATAACCTTTAATCCCATTGCCAGCATACACAACGCGACCATCTGCTGCGGCATGTACGGGCGTACCTGCGGCGGCGGCAATATTGATGCCTTCGTTAAATAATCCACTGGGTTGATTGCCGTATTTTAACAATGTTTTTCCATTTACAGGCCAAATAAAGGGGCTGCGCAGTGGGGGCATTTTTATATGCGTTGCAGGCGTGGTAACAAGGGCAACCGAAGACGGCTTTTCTATAGTCTCTGCTGTGGGGGTTTTGTGTGCAACGCTGTGATTTTTAGGTTCAGAAGGAAGTTTTTTAGGTGCTGGAATTGGCTTTACAGTTACGCTGGGTAAGGGGGGGGTAATGATATTTTTGGCTGGAGGAGGCGTTATGGTTGCAACCTGTACGTCTTTCTGTACGTCTTTTTTAAGGGGGCGTTTTGGCGTGATTTTTGCCGTTTCATGTGCAAAAAATGGATAAGATGGAATTTCAATAATTTGCCCTGCTGTCAATGTTAAGGGCATTTCAAAGCCATTCATTTGCGCCAAGGCAACCGCAGGCAAGTCAAATAATCGCGCGACATCCTCAATCGTGTCCCCCTCACGGGCGCGATATTGTGTGGGCGGCGGCAGAATCAAACGCTGTCCTTCTTCCAAAAAATAGGGGGGCTTTAGGTGATTCAAAATAATTAATGCCTCTTTAGAAATTTGATAACGCGTGGCAAGATCATCAACATTATCCCCATCCGCAACAACATGAACGCCGACAGAATGGGCGCCTTGACCTAATCCAAATTGATCATAGGGCGCAAAAAATTCATTATCATCTTCTTCGTAAACACAGGCGGTTAAGGGCAAAGCAAGCGCAAAATACAGGCAGCATATAAGGATTGATCGCATATTTTTAACCTTAAGCGGCATGTTCATGGCGTCCTTCTTCATCTTTTGCGATATTGGGTAATAAAGGCACAAAACGTGTTTCAACCAAGCGCTGCATGGAAACAACCTCATCAGATTCACGGCGGAATAGGCATAAAAACTGCCCCGTGGCAGGATGTCCAACAGGGATAATCATGCGCCCTTGGATTGCCAGCTGATCTAATAATTGACGCGGAGGCTCATCAAAAGCCCCTGCGGTTACAATAATGCGATCAAAGGGGGCTTGCAATGGCCAGCCTTGCATGCCATCACCAACAATCGCTGTAATATTGCGTAATGCCAGATCATCAAATTGGCGCTGCGCCTCTTGGAATAAAGGTTTATGCCGCTCAATCGTGTAAACGCGTCGGGCTAATTGTGCTAAAATCGCAGTTTGATAGCCTGATCCCGTGCCGACCTCCAGCACCTTTTGGCGATCATTCAGCTGTAAGGCTTGGGTCATATAGGCAACGATAAAGGGCTGAGAAATGGTTTGCCCACGTCCAATAGGCAAGGCAATATCTTCATACGCCTGATCAGCAAAAGAGGGCGGCACAAATTGTTCACGCGGCACGCGCTCAATCGCACTTAAAACAGATGTGTCCGTTATGCCTTGTTGCCGCAATGCCATCACAAGACGGATTTTTTTGATCTTCAGGCTTTCAATAAGATCAGGAAATGCCATAAAGTTACGCCACAGCTTGAATTTGTGTTAATCCACCCATATAAGGCTTTAAAATATCAGGAATGATAATGGATTTTGTGGCTGGATCATAATAATTTTCAATCACCGCAACCAATGTCCGCCCAACGGGGAGACCTGAACCATTGAGGGTATAGACAAAATTTGTTTCTTTATCCCCCTTATGACGGAAACGTGTATTCATGCGACGAGCTTGGAAATCACCAAAAGTGGAACAGCTTGAAATTTCACGATATGTTTTTTGTGCAGGTACCCAAACTTCTAAATCATAAGTCAGCATTGATCCAAAGCCCGTATCCCCTGAACAAAGTGCTACGGTACGGAAAGGGAGTTTCAATTTTTTAAGCAAAGATTCGGCGGATTCGGTCATGCGTTCATGCTCTGCTTCGGCTTGTTCGGGGGTGGTGATGGAGACCATCTCAACCTTTAAAAATTGATGAAGACGGATCATGCCGCGCGTATCGCGCCCTGCTGATCCTGCCTCTGATCGGAAACAGGGTGTTTGAGCGGTAAATCGTAAGGGTAAATCCGCCGCATCCAAAATCTGATCTGCGACCAAATTCGTCAAAACAACTTCGGCAGTTGGGATCAACCAATGTCCTGTGTCAGGCATACGGAATAAATCTTCGCCAAATTTCGGCAGCTGCCCTGTGCCAAACAAAGCCTGATCACGCACCATAAGAGGAGGGGATATTTCCGTATAGCCATATTCATTGATTTGATGGTCTAACATAAATTGCCCCAAAGCACGTTCCAAACGCGCAATCGCACCTGATAAAACGACAAAACGAGAGCCTGACATTTTGACCGCCGTTTCAAAATCAATCATACCAAGGGCAACACCAATATCGACATGATCTTGCTCAAGAGTCTTTAATGGATTTGCATTTGGCGCCCATGTTCGTAAAACGATATTTTGCGTTTCATCACTGCCATCTGGTACAGTATCCGCCAATAAATTGGGCAGAGATGAAAGAAGAGCATCCAAAGCCTCCCGTTTTTGACGGCTTTGATCTTCCAACAAAACCATTTGATCTTTCAGGGTGGCAACTTCATCCATAATGGATTGCACATCGCCGCCGGCTTTTTTAATATCCCCAATTTGTTTGGATAATGTATTGCGTTTATTCAAAATATCTTGCAGCTGCGTTTCCGTATTCCGCCAGTCGCTATCCATTTTTAAAATGGATTCTGTTTGACCTGTTAAACCTCGTCTTGACCAATTTTGATCATAGACATCTGAATTTTGTCGAATGGCGCGAATATCATGCATAATTAACTCTTACATAGTGTTTTTGTGAAATTATTTTAATTTATACCGCATGTCATATATTTTGAACAGGGGGTTTTTATCCGTTAATTCAAAATTAAACCATGAAAGGCATAGTTAAGCAAGAATATATCTGGGCCATTTTTGTTCGTTTGATTCGTGCCTTTATTTTAAATATTTTTATAAAAATAGGATTATAAGCGCCAATGAAAATTGTTGGAATTTTGATGGTTATTATCTGCGTTTTTGGCGGATATGTCTTAGCTGGGGGGAAAATGGGGATTATCCTCAAGGCGCTTCCCCTTGAATGTGTGATTATTTTGGGTGCTGCTTTAGGGGCGTTTATCATTGGAAACACAATGCACACGATTAAATCAACCCTTTCCAGTTTAAACTGTCTTGTAAAACCCGAAGCCCATAGCAAGGCTGATTATATTGAGCTTTTAAGTGTTCTGTTTTCAATATTTAAATTAGCCCGCACAAAAGGCTGGCTTGCATTAGAGTCACACATCGAAAACCCACATGAAAGTGCGGTCTTTAATAATTTCCCTAAATTCTCTAGCAATCATCACACTGTAACCATGTTATGCGATTATTTGCGTATTATTTCATTGGGGAACGAAGATCCGCATGTGATTGGGGATTTAATGGATGAAGAAATTGAAACCATTGAGCATGACGCCATGCACCCATCCCATGCTGTGCAAGGCATGGCGGATGGGATTCCTGCGTTGGGGATTGTGGCGGCGGTGTTGGGGGTGATTAAAACCATGGCATCTATTTCCGAACCGCCTGAGGTTTTGGGAAAAATGATCGGGGGTGCATTGGTTGGAACATTTTTAGGGGTTTTCGTTGCCTATGGATTTGTAGGGCCTATTGCGACAGCGTTGGGCGTGAAGGGTGCATCAAAGGTCATGTATTATAAATGTATGCGTGTTTGTTTGATTTCATTTTTGCAAGGATCAGCGCCACAAATTGCAGTTGAATTTGGTCGTAAATTTCTGCCCCATGATTTGCAGCCTACGTTTTTAGAGCTGGAAGAGCAGTTAAATCAGATTCCAGCTTTAGCATAAAAAAATAGGAAATATAAAATGGCGGATAAAGACGAACGCCCCATTATTATCAAAAAAATTAAAAAAGGCGGTGGCGGTCACCATGGTGGCGCATGGAAAGTTGCCTATGCGGATTTCGTCACCGCGATGATGGCGTTTTTCTTGCTTTTATGGTTGTTAAACGTTTCAACGGATGAGCAAAAGGCCTCAATCTCCAGCTATTTTGACCCTGCAAACCCAAAGGTTTCTGTGGATACAAGTGGATCAGGAGGTGTTATGGGGGGCTTAACCTTAAGTTCAGAAGGGGCGATGACAGATAATAAAAGCCCACTCACAACGCCACCGCCACAACAAAAACCAAATAGATTGGCACAAAGTGCTCGTCCCGATAATACAGAGGAAGAGGGTAACGAAGATTTTGGCGGTAAAAATACCGAACCCGAACCTCTGCCATCCAAAACGATGGCGGCTGAGGATTTATTAAATCAAAAAAATCTAGCCCCCACCGATTTGAAAGCGGATGCCTCTAAATCAAACATTGAAATTGAGGAAGAAAATGGAGATTCTAAACAAAAATCTGTTTCTTCTGCCTCAGATGAGGAATTGATTAAAGAATTAGAAAAGCGTGAAACCCAAAAATTTGAAGAAGCCAAAGAAAGCTTGATGCAGGCTATTGAGAAAAATCCTGCGCTAAAATCTCTTTCTGAAAATATAAAAATTGATATTACCCAAGAGGGGCTGCGGATTCAAATTATTGACAAAGACCGTGAAAGCATGTTCCCCAGCGGCAGCGCCAAAATGTATAAAAAAACAGAGGATTTATTGCGTCAAGTTGCCGTTATTACACGTCAAATGCCTAATAGACTTTCAATTCGGGGGCATACAGATGCCCATCCCTTCAAAGGGCGCGGAGGATACAGTAACTGGGAACTTTCCTCAGATCGGGCGAATGCCACGCGTGCAGTTTTGATGAATAATGGATTGCCCGTTGACCGTATCCAAGATGTTTCAGGGCGTGCAGATACGGATCCCTTTATCACCAAAGATGTTTTTAATGCCCAAAATCGGCGTATTTCTATTATCTTGCTCCGCCAAGATAAGGAAAAAATTCTGGAGAAAGAAAAGCGTAAAGCGGCAGCTTTAGAAACAAATAAGACAAATAATCCTGTTCAGAAGACACAGAAAAAACCTGCGCAAGAAACAGAAAAGCCAAAACGACTCGATCCCAATAAATGGCCGTCATTGTTGCAGTAATATAGCTTTTCCCCCACCGCCGTCATGCCGTGCCCTGACACGGCATCTTGTACTTATCGGCGGGAGATACCGGATCACCGTCCAGTATGACGATTCCTGTTCGGAACACCCTAACCAAATTTATTTGGTTAGACTATACTTAGCTGGATTTTTTTACAGCCTGATATTGTTGTGACGGATCTTGTGGGGCATAGGATTTTAAGGCTTCATCTAAATCCATATGCAAATCTACAGACATCCATGCCTCCGCATCTGCAAACAAAGCGCGTAAGACACGATTATTCATTTCATGCCCAATACGTACACCGTGATAGAGCCCCAAAATTGGCGCGCCTGCCATATAAATATCACCGACCGCATCCAATAATTTATGGCGAATACATTCGTCCTTAAACCGCAGTCCATCAGGGTTTAGCGCTTTTTCATGGTCAAAAACAATGGCATTATCCAATGATCCACCGCGCGCCAGACCAACTTTGCGTAACATTTCGACTTCGTGTAAAAAACCGAACGTACGGGCGCGGGCAATATCATGGCGGAAAAATCCGTTTAACATTTCCAGCTTATAAAATTGCCGCCCAATCATCGGGTGATCAAAATTAATCTCACCTGAAAACACGCACCCAATACTGGGGGATAAAGTGACCTCTTTGTCACCATCGGTGACCTTGATTTCTTTTAAAATTTTAATGGCCTTGCGTGGTGCGTTTTGTTTTTGGATGCCTACAGTATCAATGGCATCCATAAAAGGCTGTGCGCTGCCATCCATAATCGGCACTTCTTCGGCATTAATATCAATGGATAGATTATCAACCCCAAGGGCGCGTAAGGCCGCCATTAAATGTTCAATTGTTGCCACACGGGTTTGTGGATGATCAGGGTGCGCAATCACCGTACAAAGGCGCGTATCCACCACATAATCCCACCGCGCAGGAATGGTCACCCCATCACGCACAAAGACAATGCCTGTATCAACATCCGCAGGATTCAAGGTCAATGTTACATCTATGCCGCTATGGACACCGATGCCAGAAATAGAAACAGCTTGATTGATCGTATGTTGCATAATATTTTTCAAATTTTATTTATCTATTTTCACTGTAAAACACCCCATCACGCTATACAAATCACTGTTTTATTACGCAATATTACAGCTTGTTTAGTAGATGTAAGATTGGCGCTAATTTTGTTGACATAATGCAACACAATGTGTAAATATAAAATATATAACTTTAATAATTTAAAAACAGGAAATTTTATGACATCAGCTTACAGTATCTATTCAGTGGAGAAATGCTCTGAATTTAACGGGAAAATTCTATTTCATTCTTACCTAGCACTTGTTCAATCTGATAAAACAGGTAAAAAGTCTATTATAGATGAGATTCATTTCATTCCAAGAAACAAGCAAGGAAATAAAATCTCAAAGGATTACCTGCAAGACGTTAATGATATTATTGTGGATCATCACAAAAAAGGTACTCAGCACCAATTAGTCGGTCTATTCCAAAAAGCAGGTATCGAAGATACTATTCGATATGTTAGAAAATCTAGTAGCTGCAGCCTTCAAACTGACTTTAATGAACATAAAAGAGATTGGATTGCGAATATTTGTGCAAATGGAAATCTATCCGATATGCTAGAAACATGGAATCAGATGCATTACGTCGCCCAAAAAATAGAAGATCAAGATTTTTTCTTTAACTTGGACTCAAGTGGAAATTCAGAGGCATTTGAGTATAACACAGGACCATATGCAAATAACTGTAGAACAGGCACAAAGGCAATTTTAAATGCTTTAGGTATTGAAATGGTTGAATATCAAATGGGCTGTCCTCAACTTAACGATCTTTTAAACCGTGGTTCAAAAAGTGATGCCATAGAAAAAATACAAAAGATTATCAGTCAAACAGATATGAATAATATTCCTGTTTTATTGTATAGAGTATAATATAGCAAAAGCTTATCTTCTAAAAATTATAGAAACTTCTACAAAAGCCTATTTTTGGGAATCTTCGGCGTCATTGTGATGTTAAAATCCTTAACAGCCTTATGTACGCTTGGGTTTTTCGCTTTTCTTTCCTTGGCATCTCATCTAAGTTCTAGGATTTTACAGAGGTTTCTATGAGTGTTTGTATCTATATTATTTACTTCAAGTAAAATTTATGCTATCATATATAAAAATATGGCAAATATAAGGATTTTTTGAGAGATGCAATTTCCAATCGTTCCCGTTCCTGATTCTAAAACTTCATCATCTGCTCTTGCGACTCTATCACAATTGACAAGATCGCCTGTTGCACAGCGCGCTGCCTCAACGGCATTGACGGTTTTGTTGGATCATTTACAAAGACAGGCGGAGCGCAAAAAACAAGAAGAAGCCCCAAAGCCATTGGCGATTCGTCAACAAGCCTCAATTGTTCCTGTGTATAAAGAGCAGGCTGCGGAGCTCGCCTCAATTTTTGGTAAAATTGTACATAATGAATCCATGATATCTGATGGAAAACGCTATGTTTGCCTCAGAATCGAACAGGAAAATGGCGAAGAAATTGATGTTGCCGTTCTTGCTGGTGTGTTGAAATTCCCTGAAAATCCAACCGGTGATCTGTTCTTTGCTGGACATGTTCATGATTATATCAAAAATCAACAGGGCGATGATGTTACACCGATTTCTTATAACCCTGAAATCGCCGCCACTTTGGGCGCAACGAAACAAGAGCGCGATGCTGATTTTAGCTTACTTGAAGCAGAAGCGCTTTATAAACGCTTTCCCACATTAAATGTCCAGCGTGGCATGAATGATAAAGGCGAATTTGATCGCCTTTATGTTCAAACACAAGCAGGCGATATTTTAATGGATACAATTGATCGTATCGATATGCAGGGCGAATTGACAGATAATGAGGCTATTGAGGCCGCACTCCGCCAAGCCAAAGCGCGCGGCTGGCCATCTGTGCAATTGGAAGGATCAGAAGAGGTTAAGTTAAAAATGTATCTTTATGCCAAAAAAATTGGCTTAGAGGTCACAGGATTTAAGCCCACCGAAGAGCAGGTCAAACAACATGATGTCGCCCGTGACCAAGATTTGATGAATCATCATTATGAGGATGCACAAACAGGGGCAAAACAATATGACACAGCCGGTGACTATCTAAACCGTGCCACAGGTTTAGAATGGGAAAAAGCCACATCTGAGTCAGGTGTGCCTGAGTTTATTGCTGAGCTTAAGGGCAGTGCCTCTCCCACTGTTTTGGGCATGTATTTAAAAAATGTTGAAAACGCCATTGGGATTAAAATTAAATCAGATTATAACGAAGAAACCCAAACAACACGCCTGAAAATCAATGATATTGACCGCCAAGATATTGGGCAGATGGTGGAGCGCATGCGTTTTGACAGCGCGCAAGATGCTGTGATGATTGAGAAATTAAAAAATCTAACAGGCTTAGATTTTGAAGGTGAGAAAGGACAATATTCCGCCCTTACGCCGACTAATCCAAGGTTGATGAAAACGATTGAGTCAAGTCTTATCGATTTGGTGGGAGCAGGTGCCATTGAACGTGTAATGAATGGGGACGACGGCAAAATCACAGTAATCGGAACGCATGCCCCTAGCTTAAGTGCCTTATTTGATGAAATTGTCAATATCAAAAATGCCAAAGCCCCAGCCGACAATGTCGTAGACATGGGTCAAGCACCACGAAAAAAAGGTCGTGCCCCTGCGGCTTAAGGAAAGACTTTACCTTACAAAGATCAACGATTATCAAGCGGGTGTTGTTGCATCGATTGATTTGTAGGGAAGGTGGTGACGTGGGTTGTGCTTTTCCCTCACCGCCGCGCCGTCATGCCGTGCCCCGACACGGCATCTTGGGCTTATAGGCGAGATGCCGGATCACGTCCAGCATGACGATTCTTATCGCTGATCCCACGGCCAATTATATCCTGCTTTCTCACTCTGTTTTATTTCGATGCTCCCTTTGTGCATATAAACCGCATGGGCGCCGCCTGTGTGCAGGGTTCTGGCATCAATGATGGGGGCTTTGCAGGGTTGTTTTGTTGCATAATGGGGCATAATGATCAAATTGGCTGTTTGGCACTCTGTTTCTAAAACCGTGGGATAGGTGATGATGGAAATGCTTTTTTCCTTAATCTGCACACGGCACGCAAGCGGATCACATTGTATGTCTTTAAAATCCATCAGGGGCTTTTGATTTTCCTCTTTAATCGCCAGCCATTTTGCCCATTCTTTACGCGCATAGCGTTCTTTTTTGGCGGTGCTATAAAATAAATTTTGATCTGATTGAATCGCATATAAATCGCCATTATCCGTGATTAAAACAGACGGAGCAGGGGTTGCGTGAATGAAGAGTGTTGCAATGATTATGGGGATAAATCCACCCCATCGTCCCCATCCTTGCGTAAAGAGCAAGATCGCAATTCCTAACAATATCAAACACAAGCTAAAAATAGGAAAGACAGGCACGCTGAAATGCAGACTCTCCCAAATTGTATCCTTTGCCGCAAAAAAGGCGGCCGTCTGATCCAAAAATGTAACGCCTTGCAAACTGACCCATAGCGGTATATCCGCCATATGAATCAATGCCAAGCCATAACTTAAGATCAAGGCCGGCATAATCCAAAATGCAAAAACAGGGGCGCCAATCATATTGGCAAGCAGGCCTGAGAGGGAGAGCGTGTTAAAATGATATAGCCCAAAAACAGAGGTCGCAAAGGTTGCTAAGATTGAGCTTGCCAAGATTCCTAAAAAATAAAGCCCGATTTTTTGGATTATATTCTTATCAGCAACCTGCCAAAAAGAACGTGTTTGATCGAAAAAGACTAACAAACACGCCACCGCCGCAAAAGACATTTGAAAACTCACATCCAGCGCCCATTCTGGCCGTATAAGCAAAGCCCCCAACGCGCATAAAGACATTAAACGTGCCGTAAACGGCCAGCGATTCAGCATTATAGCCACCAAAGCCAAGCCGCACATAACGGCAGAACGAACAGCCGCAATGGGAGCGCCCACAAAATAGACATATAAAATAACAATCAATAAGGATATAAAAGCCGCGATTTTTTTTGCAGGCATCGCCACACGAGCATTTTTTAACGGGCGAATCAGAAATAAAGGAATAAAGATCAATAAAAACCGCACAGAAAAAAAGATAATCCCTGCCAATAATTCCACATGTAACCCTGAAACGGAGAGCATATGTGACAGACCTGAATTTCGTAAATCATCTAAAATTGGTGCAGGGATCGCAGCGCGTTGTTCGGTCATTAAGGCATAGGTAACACCACGATGCGGCGAATCCTTCCCGACTTTGTCTAATGTGCTGCGTAAATATTGGCGATAGGCGGTAAATCCATCTTGATGCGCCTTTGCTGTTATAATTTTGGGTTGAGATAGGCTATAGCCATAGGCGCCAAATCCTGCAAACCATGCATGTTGCCGAAAATTAAATCCATTGGGATGCAGCGGTGCAGCAGGGGCGGTTAAGCCAACATTCAGCGCAATCACATCCCCTTTATCCATTGGCCGCCCCAACCCCTCTGGCTCAGGGTGACGGCTGGTTAGGCGGATGATTTTTGGAATGTCTATTGGCTTTTTTGTATCGGCTTTGATAATTTTAATACGATACTGAAACACCCCATCATAGCGAATATCTTTTGATAAAATCTGCGCCGTAATCGGTAAAAATGCAATATCACGTTGTAATAAAACAGGATGATGCGTCTGTACCCGTATGATCATACAGACAAAACCCAATAGGAAGAATCCCACAATGCGCAACATAAATTGATATTGCACAAAGCGATGGGCGCAAAAAAATGTAACACCCATTGCGCCTGCAACAGCTATTAAAATCCCCCAAGATGGAACAGATGGCAAGGTAAAGCAAAAACAAATCCCCACAATCATTGCCATCACCCACCAACAGATCAAATAGTCAATGTGAATAGAGAGCAGGGCAGGAATCTGAAGGGGGCGATAAACTTGTTTGAACATTTTTAGTTTCGCTCAAAGATTATGACAGTGGCTTTCTAAAACCTCCGACAGATGATCTAATCTTTCTTTTTCTGGTATTGAGGGGTCATAAGGAATGGCAGGTAAGAATTCGAAGGTCACTGTGCCTGATTTCTTAAGCCATGAAGCTTTGCGCCAATAAATGCCGCTGTTTAACGCAAGAGGGATAATCGGAAGTTGCGTGGCGCTTTGCATGCGGGTAACGCCAAATTTATAGGGGCGTTGTGCGATGGAATCCTCAGGGTTGACGCGTGTTCCTTGTGGGAAAATTAAAATCGGGCGACCTGCCTCTTTCATACGAAGTGCCCCTTGGTTAATCGATTCAAAGGCAGATTTACGGCTGGATCGGTCGATAGGGATGCCACCCACTTTTTTGACAAATTGCCCCCAAATGGGAATATTTAACAATTCCTTTTTAAAGATAATCGCAGGGTCATGCACAATGCGATGAATTTTCATTGTTTCATAGGGGGATTGATGTTTTGCGGCGATAATATAGGCTGTTCCTGTTGGCGGTAAATGCTCCAACCCCTTCACCGTATAATCCAAATTTAAAATGGTTTTTTCCAGCCAATAAACACTGCTTTCCCACAGATCAACTGTTTTTAAGGCGACATCGCGTCGCATCAATAAGGCAGGTGCAAACAAAAGGCATTGAATAAGGCTAAGACACACAAAAGTGATATTAAAGATCGTGGATCGAATAAAAATTGAAATCATAAATGTGCTAAAATCTCCCGTAAATAAATATAGGCCAGTTTGTGATATTCCTCACTATATAATCTCCACCGTGTTTTGCTGTCTTTTATGCCATGGATTGTGGTGCATGGCATAATATGAATTTGGCGATGATTAGCCTTTGATAAATTAAGCGTCAATTCCAATCGTGCGCGGGGCATATGGTAATCAGAGGTGACTAAGATTAAATCTTTGTAATCAGGGTGGGCGTCTAACCATTGCTCGACTTCAATGGCATTTTCATGGGTGGATTGTGCGCTGTATCCTAAATCAATTCTGTTTTCTAGGGCAGGGTTGTTACGACCAATTAATAGCTCAGATTTCTTGGCATCTTTGTTGACGCCTGAAATAAAAAGACGCTCCCCCGATTCACGCCATAATAAATCCAGTCCCGTTTCAACACGACCATCGCCTCCTGTCAGCACAATAATAGCCATATGTTTTAAATCCGCCGCAGGGGCGTAATCACAGGATGCAGGGCGATTAACCCATGACACAAAAACCAAAAACCCAATAAACCACGAACAGATCAGCGCTAAAATAAAACGCCGCACACAGCTATGGACAATTTTCAGTACCAAAAACACCATAATTAAGGCATTTTCCGTAGAGCGTTTAAAACAGTATAAAATGTTACCGCTAATCCACAAGATGTCATAAAGACGATAATCAAGATCATAGACAATAATAATTTCAGATCAAAGAAAACATGATAATGATCCAAAGATAAAATGCCAGCACTATCCAAATGATGGATGTTGGCTTGGATTAACGATATAATCAAACAGGCAATAATCAACCCAATGCAGCATGCTTTTAGCATGATTAACGTCGCATATTTCAAAAAATCCTGTGCGATATTGCGATCAAATGCCCCCATAATATGCAATAATCCAATTTGTTCATGGTGAATGGCAATTTTATCCTGTACCGCGCCCGATATTAAAAAACAGGTGGTGGCGATAATCACGGCATTTAGGATAAACAGAAATATTTTGATTGTTCCTGCGGTTTTTTCAACCTGTTGCAACCAATCTGTATGGCTGTTGATAATCACTGAATCATGTATTTTCGTCAGTGACGTTTGCATTTTTTCCAATAAGGTTGTGTCAATTTGTTCCTTTGTTTCAACATCCAATAATTGAGGTAAGGGGATCGTGCCCCCTTCGACTTGTTTACCAATCCATGGTTCAATCATCGCCGCGACTTCTTCGTGTTTATACGGTGTGATACGGCTGTCGTTTGGTAGCATTTTCTTTAATTCAGTTTGAATTAAATCCATTCGCTCTTGCATATCAATATCAGGGATCGTTTCGCCATTGCTGGTGATAGAAGGCAATTCAATCGTGATCGTACCGCGCAAATCATTTTGCCATTGATGCGTTAGGCGGTTCATAAAAATCATGCCTGATGTTGATAACGCACATAAACAGGTCATAAAAACAACCAAACCTGTGAAAAACCATGCGCGGCTGGTTGTATTGAGCGCCAAATGCGATTGAAATAATTTTTTGAAGCGCAGCATGAATTGTTGAATCTGTTCCATTAAAATACGCTCCCTGCTGCTGGTTTTGTTTTATATTGAATAAGCGGCATGGGGTCTTCTATATTTAAGCTTTTGTTGCTTAATACAAAACGCGGATGTTTAAATTTTTGCATAATGCTTAAGCTATGGGTCGCGATCACGATGGTTGTGCCCATTTTATTGAGCTGTTCAAACAAGGTCATTAAACGAAACCCGATTTCTTCATCAAGGCTGCCTGTGGGTTCGTCCGCTAATAAAATATCAGGTTGATTGATAACGGCACGCGCAATGGCAACGCGCTGTTTCTGTCCCCCTGATAAGGTCGAGGGCAAGGCATGCACAAAATCCCCTAACCCCACCCAATCCAAAATTTCCAGTACGTTATTACGGATAATAGAAGAATCAATATCTGCTAATCTTAAGGGTAATGAAACGTTTTCATAAACTGTTAAATGATCCAAGAGTTTGAAATCTTGGAAAATAACGCCAATTTTTTGGCGGATGCGAGATCTGGAATCACGATCTAAATTCCGTATATCACGCCCAAAAACTTCGATTTTGCCACTGGTTGGCATTAATCCCATATATAAAAGCTGCATTAACGTGCTTTTCCCTGACCCGCTGGGGCCACTTAGGAAATGATAAGACCCCGCATTAAGCTCAAAAGAAACATTATGCAATACAGTGTCATGCTGATTATAAGATAGGCCAACATTGTGAAAGCGGATCATGGTTTAATGCCTTATAAAAAATCAATCGTACTTATTTTATTATTTGTATTATTTTATTCTTGATCAAAATCTATATTTTGATTTGAGGTAATCATTATCTATTTTCTTGATGAAATCAAATGCATTCTGCCAATCTTTTGATCAATTAACAGATTTTTAGTCATGAAAAATAAAAAAATGCGGTATAATCCATTTATACAAAAAATTTCATTTGGCGCTTCCCCACAGATTAGATACACTGATATTGATATAATTTTTTAGCCTATTTCAGAATGAAATAAAATACGCCTTTATGATTATTACATGTCCGTCTTGTTCCTCACATTTTATGGTAAGCGCTGAGGCTTTGTTGCCTAAGGGGCGTAAAGTCCGTTGCAATGCGTGCCAACATGTTTGGCATCAAATGCCTGAAGATGGTATAGAAAGCCAAGATACAAAAGACGCCCTTAATCCCGACTTAAATGCTGATCCTAACGTGGAATCAAAGGATGAAGATTTCAATGAAATTCTAAAAAGCACACAAGAAGCTGTGCAGCGTATGATTAAGCAATCACATGAAAAACCAAAAGAAATATCAAAAATAAAGGCAAAATTAACATCAATAACGCAAACAATTTTTAGCTTTGGATTTGGCAGTTCCTGTGCTGTGTTTCTGTGGCTGATTGTGTTTATTTCCCTATATGCAATGCCGAATCTATATGTTCGTCATTTTCCGCCAATCATTTCTTTTTATAAAAAAATGGGCAGTGAGTATAAAATCCCTGGAGCTGATTTAGCCTTTGATTCTTTGCAAACACATATTGAAATCAAAGATCATAGCGAATCTGCGGATAAAAAAGAGCATGACGAAGGCGGTAATGCGCATCTGAAGATTACAGGAAACATTATTAATCTTTCAAAGGAAAAATTAACAATCCCAACCCCATCGGCGATGATTTTCCAAGATCAAGAAGATGCCCCCTTGTTAAATATAAAAGTGCCCTTGGATGTTCATACGATTGATCCAGAGGCTAAAGTTCCATTTGTTGCACAAACAGATTTTATATTGGATGAAGAAATTTTGAAAAACCGCAAAAAAACATTATCGCTTTTTATGCGGTTTTATCCTTGATAAAAGAATTTAGGCTTTTAATAACTGCGCTGTTCTAACGAAACTTGTGATTTGGTTTGTAAGCATTTTCAGGGCAGCCTCATCCGTTAGATGATCATTTGCATCAAATTTCTGAAATGCACCACCAATGGCAACCTGTTCAGGGATAACATGGACATTGATATTGGATAATAGCATCCGTAAGGGAACCAAACCGCGCAAGCCGCCTAACCCACCGGGGGACGCAGCCGAAATAGCTGCAACCTTGCCCGTAAAGGCTGACAGAGGGGATTCGTTTTCTAAATGTGGACGGGACATCCAATCGATTGTATTTTTCAAGAGGGGCGAATAGGCACTATTATATTCAGGCGATGCCCAGAAAAATCCGTCTGATTCAGCGAATAAGGATTTTAGCTTTTTGGCATTTTCAGGCAATCCATTTTCCTCATTTCCATCATATAATGGTAAGCGGTAATCCCGCAGGTCAATATAATGCGCATCTGCGCCTAAATCCTTGGCAATCTGTGCCGCGTGTTTTGCAAGTTTTTCGTTGACTGATCCTGTGCGCAGGCTACCTGAAAGGAAAATAAGTTTTGTCATGAGAGATTAAGACCTTATATATTTTTAGAGTGAATATCAAAAATATAACGCTGCTATTTACAAAGTCAATCTTGATTCAGATTTTTTTGATTTTGACTTGCGCGATAAAGCGGAGATCTGTATTTTAAAACATATCTATTCACGAAATTTAGGAATCTATCACTATGCCTGCTGCCTCATCTCGCCTTAAAAATCTGCCTGTTTATTTATTTTCAACGATGGATGAAAAAGTTGCCAAGGCCAAGGCGGAGGGCAAGGATGTGATCGGGTTGGGTGTGGGTGATCCTGATTTGCCAACGCCTGCCATTATCGTGGAGGCCATGCAACGCGCCACGGCAGATGCGAAAAACCATGACTATCCACCATACAAAGGCACAGGGGAATTTTGTGATTCGGTACAGCGTTGGATGAAAAACCGTTTCGGTGTTGATGTTGATACACAAACGGAGGTGCATTCCTTGATTGGATCAAAAGAAGGGCTGGCGCATTTGATTTTGGGCTATATTGAACCCAATGATGTGGTTTTGTGCCCGTCCCCTGGGTATCCTGTGTATCATAATTATACAATTATTTGCGGTGGACAGCCCTATACTGTGCCGTTATTAGCAGATAATGGGTTTTTGCCTGATTTAGATGCGATTCCTGCGGATATTGCAGCCCGTGCAAAATTGTTGTTTTTGAATTATCCCAATAATCCCACAGGCGGGATTGCGACAGAAGATTTTATCAAAAAAGCCATCGCTTTTTGTAAAAAATACGACATTTTGTTGTGCCATGATAATGCCTATTCTGAAATGACCTTTGATGGGTATAAAGCCCCTAGCTTCTTAAGTGTTGAGGGCGCAAAGGATGTGTGTATTGAAATGTTTTCTTTGTCAAAAATGTATAATATGACAGGCTGGCGCGTCGGTTTTGCTGTGGGCAATGCGGAGGCGATTAAGGTCTTAGGCACAATCAAAAGCAACACAGATAGCGGTGTGTTCAAAGCCATTCAACATGCAGCCGCTGTGGGCTTAGATCATTCAGCTTCTTTGACAGAGGGCTTAAATGATATTTATGGTCGCCGTCGCAAAATTATGGTGGACGGATTAAAAGAATTAGGTTGGCCAATGAACCCTGAACCTGCTACATTTTATTTGTGGGTGCCTGTGCCAACAGGGATGAAAAGCGTTGAGTTTACCGAAATGTTGCTGGAGCGTTGCGCGGTTGTGGTGCCATCAGGCACAGGATATGGCGCTGTGGGGGAGGGGTTTTTCCGCATCGCCCTGACCGTATCAGAGGAACGCTTGAAAGACGTCCTAAAACGCATGAAAGATCAAGGCATGACATGGGATCAGCTTGCGCGTAAAAATGCGGCTTGATGGCTGATTTATCCATCACATGGAATAAACTGGATTTAGCATCGTGGCAAAATCGTTTTGCCCGCCTTGTGCGTCCATCACTTTTGCAAAGTTATGATTATGCGCGTGCGCAAGCGATGCATACAGGGCAAAGACCGCGATGGGGGCAGATCTTTATTAATGGCATGGAGGCAGGCTTGGTGCAAGCCTTTGAGATGCGTTTAATGGGGGGGCTGTTTCATTTTATCGCCTGTTACCAAGCCCCTTTATGGTATCCTGAATTTAATAATCGTGAAAACACACAATTATTTTGGCAGCATTTTGATGCAGTTTATCCGAAACGCTTGGGACGAATTAGGCGATTTTTGCCTGTTTGTGATAGTGACGTAAAGGCAAAAATTCAAACAGGCACGCGCCCTTATCAAACCTATTGGATTGATTTAAGGCCTGATATGGATCATCTAAAAGCCGCATTAGGGCGGCAATGGCGGCATCATTTGCGCCAAGCCCATGACCAAAATTTGACTGTAAAGTGGTTTTCAGGGCAGCAAAAATGGCCTTGGTTGCGCGCTGTTTATATCCAAGATCGCCTAAAAAAACGCTATACGGGCGCATCGCCAAAATTAATGGATAAGATTGTGCAGTATTTTGGTAAAAATTGTGATATTGGCATTGTGTATGATCCTGCGGATCCATCCAGCCCTATTTGTGCCATGCTTTTACTGCATCATGTCCCGAGTAGTACTTGGCAAATTGGCTGGGTCAGTGATCGGGGGCGGGCTTTATGTGCTAATCACGCGCTGTTATGGTCAGCGATGGCACGATTAAAAGATAAAAATATTCATTTCTTTGACCTTGGGGGCGTTAATGATCACCGTGCAAAACAGATTTTATCCTTTAAAAAGAAAATGGGCGGCACCCTTGTTGAAAGTGGTCAGCTTTACATTTAGTCTGATATGTATCTCTCTCCCCGTTTATGCAGATCAATCGCAAACAGCCCATTACAGCCTGTTTGCGCACGGCGCCCATGCGCTGGATAGCACCTTAATCATCACACAAAATCTTGAGCAATCGACCTATCATATGCATGTTGATGTTCGTACTTATGGTATTTTAGCAAACTTAGCCCCATGGTCAGGATTTTTTGAAACCAAGGGTCATATCGAAAAAACGGATTTTTGGCCAGATTCTTATCAATCACAATCACAATGGAAAGAAGATACAGAGCAAAAAGCGATGCTGTATAAAAATCATAAGCTCATCAATTTAAAATCTGCTGAAAACAATATTGATAAGCCCAAAGATTTGCCTGATCCCAAAATTACAAAAAATAGCAAAGATGGATTAAGTGCCGTTTTAACAATGTTATCAAGTGCCGCAGCAACACAAGAATGTAGAGGGAAAAGCAAAGTTTTTGATGGTAAGCGCAGTTTCTTTTTAGAATTTAAACCACAAGGAAAAGTTATTTTTGAAAAAACGCGTTATAATATATATCAAGGAAACGCACTGGAATGTATCGTGGAAATCACACCCGACCAAGGGAAATGGCATGATAAACCTCGCGGTTGGCTTGCGATCCAAGAACAAGGGCGCAAACATGGCTTATTACCCACAATCTGGATTGCCCAAGTCAAAAAAGATGCCCCCTTTATTCCTGTGCAAGCGCGTGTTAAGACGAATTACGGGACATTGTTTTTACATCTACAAGATGTTGCGCAGTGACCCATTGCGCGATTGCATCCGCATCATGATGACCTATAATATGATGAGCGACGGCCTTTACGGCAGGAATGGCATTTTCCATGGCAATCGCATAACCACTGGCGATGAGGAGGGGGATGTCCACTTGCCCATCACCAAACGCATAAGTGTCCCCATAGGGAACTTGGTGATAATCCGCAATAAAACGCAGAGCAATTCCCTTATCCGCAGCGGGGCTGGTGATTTCAAAATAGCCTTGCTTTGAATAGGCGCAATTTAAATCGGGGTGATGGATGCGCCATTGATCAATCAAATTCTGTGCCTGTGCATCATCCATATCATGGATTAAGAGAATTTTCTCAATGGGGTTTTTATGAATAAAGGTGTTTAAATCATCACCGTGATAGATAAAATCAGGCTGTATCCTTAGGATCCTAGCTTCTTGGGCGGCGTTATGATTTTGTTGGGTAATGATCCAATGTCGCCCACTATAAAAATTCAGGCTAATCATGGGGAGTGGTTCAAAATAGGTCACAATATCCAAAACAGATTTTTCAGAGATGGTAACGCTTTTGTGGATATGACCCTCTGTATCCGCAATAATTGCACCATTTAATGCGCCCATCAGTCCCGTGATCCCCAGATCATTCGCAATTTGTAAAACAGAACCCAAGGGGCGTGCGCTGATTAAACTGACATGAGCATGCTTTTGTAAGTCCAAAAGCGCAGATCTTGTTTGACCGCCAATGCTATGATCGGATTGCAGCAGTGTACCATCTAAATCAAAAAAATAGGCTTTTTTATTGCTCATGAATTTAATTCCTTTCGAACATTTTCCCAAAAACAATATGCCAATTCACGTTTCCTTGGTGGTGATCATCAAAATAGCGCATGGCTTGTTTTAACTGGCTGGGGGACATTTGCGCATAAGCGGCCTTAGGGGTGGCGACGCCTGTTTCTTTGAGATTGGATAAAAATTGTGAGGCGGATTGATGTTTTTCCTGAATGGTGACTTCGTGGATAAAGTCCATCCGTGGATCAGGTTTAATAATTCCATCATTTTCTGTAACAGAATGCACGGCATCTTGCCATTCTTTGAAACAATTCTCACCCGGCATGCTGTAATAAAATGAACCATAACGGGATAGATTAAGAATGCTGTGATATTGATTTTCAAACCATTGTACACTCATGGAAGAAACGATTAAATCATATTTTTCTGTAAGATTAGGATTCTCAGCATCCATAGAAAAGAAAGATCTGTTTTCGCCACGATAATGATTTTGACAAAATTCCGCCATTTTCAATGAAATATCTGTAATATCAAAATGGGCGTGTGGATATTTTTCTAAAATAAGCTCCGTCAAAAACCCTGTGCCACAGCCAATTTCTAAGATTCTGGGGGATGGGTGCATTGATAAATCAGGCAGCAAATCCGCTAATATTATCGCAACTTTTTTCTGAATATGGGCAAATTTATGATAATGATTCAGGCGTGATTCAAATTGTTCAATGATTTTATGTTGGCGTTCAGATGTATGTGTCATATATATATAG
This sequence comes from Gemmobacter sp., assembly GCA_044238935.1. GTDB lineage: Bacteria > Pseudomonadota > Alphaproteobacteria > Micavibrionales > Micavibrionaceae > JBIICI01. The sequence goes on along the minus strand of JBIICI010000008.1, from coordinate 53,594 downwards.
TTAGCTTATATATCATATAATTTCAATATTCATCTATTCTTATTCTGAGCAGGGTTATTGACAGGGTGGGCTCAGTCAAATTATATCTATTCCATTCAATTTTATAAAATCCTAAGGAACGTATATGTCGATTTCAATAAATGATGTGGTTAAAAATACCCCCCTTATGTTATGCCGCCGTGATTTAGAGCAATCTAAAAATGATCCTAAGTTTGAACAGCCGCCATTTAATTATGAAATTCCTATTTATGTCCCAACGGAGTCAATGGAAAAGGCAAAGCAAAAAATTCATAATCATGCTATTTTGCGCCCCATTACCAAGGATGCTTTTGCCAGTTTTTATGGGCTGTCATGCCAGCATGGTTTATTATATCTCCCCTATCCCTACCTTGTGCCGGGGGGGCGGTTTAATGAAATGTATGGATGGGATACTGCATTTCCTGTTTTTGCATGGACAGACATGTATCCGCAAATCATGCGGGAGCAGGCGGATAATCAGCTTTATCAAATCGAACATTACGGCACTGTTTTAAACGCCAATCGTACATATTATCTCTCACGCTCTCAGCCCCCGTTGATTGGGGCGATGGTGGCACATATTTACAAAAAATCTGTGGGGCGCAATTGGCATGATTTCGACCCTGAGGGGATTTATGCCGATGCAAATGCATGGTTGGCTTATGCGTATCCTTTGCTCAAAAAACAATATGAATATTGGGTTACGGGGGATCGGATAAGCCCTGAAACAGGATTATCCCGTTATTGGGATGAAAGCGATGATATTGCCCCTGAGGTTGCCGCAAGCGAAAATGGGCATTTTGATCATGCAATTCATTATTTTGAATCCTTACTCAAAAACCCTGCTGATCCATTACACGCGCCCGTTTTTGATCAAATTGATGTGCACGCTTTGTATGATTCCAATCAAAAAGCACTAACGCCCTATTATCATTGCGCCAATCGTGCGATGCGTGCATCGGGGTTTGATCCATCCTCCCATTGGGGATATGGGGGGCTGGGATGTATGGATTATAATCCCGTATGTTTAAATAGCTTGCTTTATAAAATGGAGTCTGATTTAGGCTTTATCGCAGATATTTTAGACATTAATGCCAATATTGAGGATTGGAACGCCAAACAACACCATCGTAAGACCTTGATGAAACGCTATCTTTGGGATACGCAGGCGAAAGTGTTTAAGGATTATAACACCAGAACAAAAAGCCTGAATCACAAAGATTTTGCGACTATTTTTTATCCCTTATGGGCGGGAATTTTGGATCAAGACACGGAAAATGACGATATTCAATCCATCGCCAAAACGGGTCTAGCGGCCTTAGAAACGGAATTTGGGATTGTCACGTCAACCGAATATTCGGGCAGCCAATGGGATCATCCCTATGGTTGGCCGCCTTTGCAATATTTTGCCTTTGCAGGATTACAGCAGGCAGGATTGACAAAAGACGCCCAGCGTATTGCACAAAAATATGAGTTATTGTGCAAGCGTGTTTTTGAAACAAACAACAGCCTGTTTGAAAAATATAACATGATCGAAGGCAGCGCAGAGATTAAAGTCGAAAATGGATATAGCGACAATGTCAGCGAAGCAGGCACGTTTTTATGGAGTGCCGCTGTCTTTACATTGGCACAGAATTTTGCCAGAGATGATCAATCATCGCTTTGATCTGTTTAGCGCATTCATGTTGTTGTGTGTTCATAAGCATATGTCCACCCGTCGCAATGGGGGTTAAAACACCATCCCATTGCGATGAAAAATGATCATAAGGTGTAATTAAATCATCTTTCGCCAACAAAGCCCTGATGGGGTATGGTTGTTGGCGATTAAGATGACTTGATTTTTCTTGTAAATAGCGTAATCCAAAATCAAGCTGTGGGATATTCAAGATCAGGGGGATTTCATCATGAATCCCATTTGCCTGATAAAACCCACGCATTTGTGCCTGTGCATTTTTGGCAAGCGATTGGCGCATTTTTCTAACGATCTGTAACGGAACAAGGGGGCAAAATTGTTGGAATCCTGCAATAGAAAGTAATCCATCGATACGCGGCGCATAGCGCAAAATTAACATGACCCCCAATGAATGACCAATCCATAGGGTCGGTTTGTCAGGGATATGTTGAAAAACAGAATCAAAGCCTATGGCTTTTTCAGGGTTTAAAAAACCGCAATCAAGGGCGTTAAAAACAATATCGGGATATTGTGCCCGTAATGATGTGATCAGATCCTCCCAAATTGCAGATGAAAACCCCCATCCATGCACAAAATTAACATGTAACATGCTTTAAGACCTCCAATAATTTCTCACAATCTTCCTGTGTATGGGCGGCATTGATGATTAATCGTAACCGTGCTGTCCCGCTGGGGACAGTGGGGGGGCGTATGGCATTGATCCAAAATCCTTGTTCGCGTAAATATTGTGATAAACGCACAGCCTTTTCCTCATCACCAATAATAAGGGGAATAATTTGTGATTGTGACCCCCCTGTATCATAGCCAAGATCATAAAGGGCTTTGCGCATAAATTCTGATAAATCTTTTGTATATGTCCGCTGCTGTGACAGGCTTGGCATTAAATCAATGGCTGCATCAATCGCCCCCAATGTCGCAGGGGGCAGGGCGGTTGAATAGATCAGCCCTGCACAGACATTGATTAAATAATCGCGCACAATATGCGTGCACGCCACATAGGCCCCAAATGACCCCATGGCTTTACCAAATGTGCCTATAATCAGATCGGCTTTTTGGGCTAATCCTTGCCCTCTTGATCCCATAATCCCTGTGGCGTGCGCTTCATCGATAATCAAAAATCCGCCATAAATATCCCGTATTTTGTATAAATCATCTAATGGGGCGATATGCCCATCCATGCTAAAGACGCTCTCACTCAGGATAAATAAGGCCTGTCCTTTATGATGTTTTTCAATAAGGCGAGAGAGATGATCCATATCATTATGGGTAAATCGATAAAAATCAATATCATCTTGCGCAGCCAAACACCCCCGAATCGTGCTGGCGTGGGATAATTTATCCGCCAAAACCAATGGCTTTGATCCTAAAATCTTTTTATCAAACAACGCAGGCAAAACAGATAAATTCGCCTGATAGCCGCTATTCATCAATAAGCAAGCCTCAAATCCTTTAAGCGCAGACATTTTGATTTCAATAGACTGCATAGAGTCTAAATAGCCTGTAACTAAGGATGATGCTCCTGATCCATTCCCATAGCGTTTAATAAACTCAATAGATTGCTGTATAAGGGCAGGGTGCTGACGTAATCCCAAATAATCATTTGATGAAAAATTTAAATAATCCTGCCCTTGATGTCGTATAAGATTGCCTGCTATGGGTTCAATTTCCATACGCGTACGATATAGATTGCTTAATTTTAAATCATGAGTTTTTTGAGCATAGAAGGAATGGATCATTGATTGGTCTTTGGTTATCACGGGTTAAACGCATATTATTCCAGTATGATAAAATTTTTTCATTATTTCTATATTTCTTTCTTGCATGTTTTGTTTTTTTTGTTATAGTCAACATATGAATAAACATATTCCAAATCATATCATTTTACCTCGCGTTCAGCGACGACCTATCTTTGCCTGTGCTGCTTGATAGTTCTTTGTTTTGATATTATTTTTATTTGAAATCCTTTAAAAAAATCATTCTTTTTTCTATTCAGCAAGTCATCAGGCAAGCCACGTCATGTTGTGGTTCTTTCGTTCTGATCATTATCTTTTGCTGAGTTTAAAATATGTCGATTTTCCCATCTATTTCAGGTCTTTTTCAATCTGCTGCCTTAAATCCCGTTTCCACAAAAGCATTGTCTGTGATGAACAGCACAGGCATGGATGGGGTCGTTTTTCGGGACTCAATGGTCAATAACGCCGTCGCTGCCCAAGATAGAAAGCGTGACAAATATCAAGGCGATGAAATGTGGCGTACCATGTGGGGAACAACCATGATATGGGGCTTTGGTGTTCAGGCATCAAATATGGCATTTGATTGGGTGGCAGGAAAATTAGGGCGTCCCTTTGCCAATGCGAGTATAGATCGCTTAAAAGATACAAATTTTACAACAGAAATGCATCAATTTGGCACAGCCGCGCAGCATGCGGCGCAAACAAACCCTATCTTTAAAGATTTAGGTCACAAAGCCTTAGGTATGGTTAAAAATATATCCCCCGAAGCTTTGATCAATGCACATCAAGCCATGGGGGTAGGGCGGGTATTGGTCGCAGGGGTTGCACCCGCTATTGCTTTAGGGTGGATATTTCCTCCCTTAAATCGTGCGCTAACATTAGAAAAAATCGCACAAGATCGGGCAAATCTAAAATCAATGCCAATTGAGCAAGCCCGTGCGGATATTAAGCATGAATATGAAGTTTCCGTGCGCGCAAAAACGCATCAACCTGAAAATAAACAATCATCGGGCTTTAATGCGTTATCAACCCCACAAAAAATGGGTGTAATGTCTTTGGGCATGGGGGCGGCAGGTGTCGGTGCATTTGCGCTGTCACCGCATATCAAGCCTGCTGTATCACACCTTGTTCAAGAAATGAATTCAAATGAAGTTTTGACGAATTTAATTGGCGTTGATTCTGTGATTACGGGCGGGCGTGTCTTAAAAAGCGATACGGCGGCAGAACGTAACGAATGGATGATCCAAGAGGGGCTGTTTATTGGCATGGCCTATTTTGCAGCACCATGGTTAAATGATACGTTACGCAATAGTTTGGGGCGTTTAGATCCAGCATCGAGCGCTTTACTGGGGATGAATTTTGAGTCTTTGCGTGAATTATCCAAACGGTATCATCCCAAAAAAGATATGGATCAAAAGGATCAATTTTCAAAAGATTTGTTTAAATCTGCTGAAAATCTGGGGTTGGATATGAGCGGCACAATCCATGATGTTGCCGAAAGATTGCTGGCGAAAAACAAAGATGGCAGTTTAGAAAAATCTATCAAAGATGCCATGATGCCCAATGTTTATCAATATGGCGATAATGTCATTTTGGATATGGCAATTCAATCGGGGCATATTCCTGTTATCCGTCGAGGGATATTTGATTCTAAAGTCTTATCCTATAATCCAGCGCAGGCATTTGCGCAAGCGCAGCAATTACATGCGCCAAAATTGAATATGGGGCAATCCATAAAAAAAGCAATTGGCTTATATCACGAAGAATCAGGCATTTTAATGAAAATGGGCAAAAAGATTATAGGCAATCCCGAAACATTAGAAGGAGGCATTATCAATTTACTCCATGTCGCGCAATCTGAAAAACCCTTATCACGTTTAATGAATGGCAGCATGGCAAGCAAAATGGTTGCATTAGGCGTTTCATTAGCAGCCAATTATTATGTTTTAGGCGTATTAAGCCCACAATTAAGATGCGCAAATACCAAAAAGGCAACAGGCAACGAAAATCCAGATTGGTTGCCAAAGCCATAGGGATTGATCCATTCCCCACAAATCATCATCTAACTATGTTTTTAAATAAATATCTCTTATTTTTGCATTAAGAATGACGATGAATTTTCTGGCGGCGACGATGGGTTTTTTGCCGTTTTTGATGAGTCTATTATAGAATGGGGCGATTTGCGGATTTGATCGGACGGCAGATAATGTAGCCATCTTGGCGTGCTTGCCTGAATTAGGGCAGCTATCCAGACGACAGATCGCCTCCTTAGCAGGGTTCGCCCCACACCCAAAAGATAGCGGTAAATCAATAAGTGACCGCGCAACACGCGGCGGACGACATGATGTCAAAAAAGCCCTTTACATGGATAGGGCTGTGGTTTGCCCGATGCCTTTTGTGTTATGCAGAACTGTGTATTTATCGTGCATTTCCTGACATGATTGGCGTTGTTGCATGGATAGGTTAGAGATCAAGGCTAGGGCTGAATTAGGGTGTTCTTGATTTTTAATCCCACATTTTTTCCCACTATGCTGTCGCAAATTACGATTTTCAGAGGGCAAGCGTGCTTTGCGTATAGTAGGAATAAGAGTTGTGCGGCTTTTAGCATAGACCGCTTGCACATGATCCTCAAGAAAATCCTGCAGCAAGATCGGCATTTTCGTGCTATCATTGACGTTTTCCAAGCTATACGTTGCCTCATTGATAAGTCCTTTTTCTCTATTCCTGCGCGTTTTAATTTTGTGATTATGCCAATTTATCTTATTTCAGGGTATTGAGGGCGATGTGTTTGATGATTGAGAGGTTTTCAGCGGCATTTCCTGTTCTGGTGCGATTGAGGTCATCGGCAAAAATCTTAACGCAAAAAGCCTCATCTCTGGGGCTTTTTTGTTTCATGAGCTATGACCCAATGGATTTCCAAGGGATAATCGGTTTTAATATTTTCTTGACAAAATAAATTTTATATGAAAAAAAATAACAAATAAACTTTTAACAGGGAGTACCGTAAATGAATAAATCTATGCTTTTTAACAGTTTGGTTGCCGTTAGTTTAATTGGAGCCACTCTACTTTTTTCTGCATGTAATAAAGTTAAAGTCGATGAGCCACAATTCAACCCAAATTTGAAACGTGTGAATAATATAGAAGTAGGAAAAACTTATAGAGCCTTGGGTATAATAGAAACCGCTACTAAAGAATTTTGTAAGCTTAATGGCTTAATTTTGGTCCATGGATTTCAAGATGCAACAAAAGCACTCGTTACGATTAAAGGTAAGTATAATCAAGAAAATTCTTGCAACGATGAGGCACGATGGATCAAAACTTATGAATTAGAAAAACTAGTAAATGGTGGCTTTAAAACAGCAAAAAAAGAGCAAAAATTAGCAGATAGTGAGCTGGACTCACTAGATAAACCCATTGAAATGAAAAAAGCAATTCGTGATCTCATATATGGGGATGAATCTGTAAAAGGGTTTAAACAGTTTAAAGAGTTGAAATATATGACAGATATAAGGTTAGAAGGTCCGCTCGTCTTAACGGGTCTTACCGAAAAGGACGAGATAACTGAATGCCATGCTGAAACAGGAGATCTATTAGAAATAGATGGCAGAATTGAGGATAAAATTCTTGTTGGAATCGTTACAAAAAAAAATAAAGATTACTGCCCGATGTGGGCACATTATGTAACTGATGTTAATAAATTACCAAAATATAAAGTCTTAGGTATGCCATCCCCTCAATAAATAGCAGGAGTTTCTATAGTAAAATGCGTTAATAATTACACACTCCAAGCCCAGATGATCATCTACTATGTTTTCAAATAAGTATCTCTTATTTGCGCATTGAGAATGACGATGAATTTTCTGGCGGCAACGACAGGTTTTTTGCGGTTTTTGATGAGTCTGCTATAGAATAGCGCGATTTGTGGATTTAATCGGACGGCGGATAATGTAGCCATCTAAAGGGCTTTTTTGACATCATGTCGTCCGCCGCGTGTGGCGTCGCGAACCATGCTAAAGAGGTGATCTGTCGTCTGGAGAGCTGCCCTAATTCAGGCAAGTACAGAGGGATAGGGCTGTTGTTGTGTAGAAAAAGATTAGCAAGGAAGCCAGGATGACGACGGTCGTAAAACCAAATACCGGACGTGATCCAAGCATCGTCAGGCCTGAAATGACGGTGTAGAGGGGAGAAATATAATAGATCCTGATCCATGCAATAACGCAGGCGACGTACCAATTTTTTATGAAAGAAGTCTATTTCTTTTTGCTATTTCTACCGATAATTCTTCTTCTAAAGATTGACCATGTTTTTTTCGGGATTTTTGTTTCATCGCGCAATAAAATTCAAATTCTTGGGCGAGTGTGAAATTCGGCTTTTGATCGTTTGAATGTGATTTTCTATCTTTTTTGTTTTTAGGTTTCATGATTCCATCCTGTTTGATTATAAAAAATACGCCTTTAATTTCTTAAGGCGTATTTTTAAACTTAAATTAGGATTAAATCAAGTCTAACTTGAATAATACATGTCAAATTCGATGGGGTGAGGCATTGTTTCGTAACGCAGCACCTCTTTCATTTTTAAGTCGATATAGGCATCAATCATATCTTTGGTAAAGACATTGCCTTTTAATAAGAACGCATGATCGGCTTTTAATGCCTCTAATGCATCGCGCAAACTTCCGCACACGGTGGGGATTTTTGCCAATTCATCCTTTGGCAGATCATACAAATTCTTATCCATCGGATCACCGGGGTGGATTTTATTTTCAATTCCATCTAATCCCGCCATTAACATAGATGCAAAAGTGAGATAAGGGTTTGATACCGCATCAGGGAAACGCACCTCAACACGACGCGCATTGGCGTTTGTAACGTGGGGAATACGGCATGATGCGGAGCGATTACGCGCAGAATATGCCAATAAAACAGGCGCTTCATACCCCGGAACCAATCGTTTATAGGAATTTGTGGAGGCATTTGTAAACGCATTTAATGCCTTGGCATGTTTAATGATTCCGCCAATATAATAAAGTGCCGTTTCTGATAGGCCTGCATAATCTTTATCATCGCCACGGAATAAGGCTTTGCCATTTTTGAACAAAGATTGATGCACATGCATCCCAGATCCATTATCACCATAAACAGGTTTTGGCATAAAGGTTGCGGTCTTGCCGTACGCATTGGCGACGTTAAAGACGCTATATTTGAATAACTGCATGTTATCCGCTGATTCGGTTAATGTGCCATACTTGATTCCTAATTCATGTTGGCTGGCGGCGACTTCGTGGTGATGTTTTTCAACGGAAACCCCTAATGATTTTAAAACACTCAACATTTCACCACGAATATCAGATAGGCTGTCCACAGGCGCTTCGGGGAAATATCCGCCTTTGACACCGGGGCGATGCCCCATATTGCCTTGGGCATAAGTGCGCCCTGAATTATAAGGGCCTTCAATCGAATCAACGCTGTATCCAACCTTATTCATTTCAATATCAATTTTGACATCATCGAAAACAAAAAATTCAGCCTCAGGGCCAAAATAGGCTGTATCAGCAATGCCTGTTGATTGCAAATATGATTCGGCTGCCTTTGCAATGGATCGTGGGCAGCGTGCGTAATGTGTGTTATCTAATGGCTCAATAACATCACAAAAAACCTTAACAGTCGGCTGCGCCGCAAAAGGATCAAGGACAATGCGCGATAAATCAGGGCGCATAATCATGTCTGATTCATTAATGTCTTTCCAACCCATGATGGATGATCCGTCAAAGCAAAATCCACTGATTAAAAAATCCTCATCAATCGAATCAATATGCTGGGCAATATGTTGCCATTGTCCGCGTGTGTCTGTAAAATTAAATTCAACATAAACAATTTCATTGTCGGCAGTGAATTTTAAAAACTCTTTCGGGGATTTTTCTGGAATACGATCGGTCATGGTTTTGGCTCTCTTAAATATTGAATTGATGTATAAATTAATTTATACCACTTAAAAACATAAGTACAAAAAACAAAATGTTTTTTTAACATAGGTCTTATGCTAAAACTGCATTATTGATTTAGTACCAGAATTTTCATTATACGTCCAGCATCTGAATAAAAAAATCTTATAAATTTTAAACTTTTTTATTGCACTTCGATGAATAGCAAGCTAAACAATATCGCATGCTATTTGCATGGCGATTGTAGCTCAGTGGTAGAGCACTCGATTGTGGTTCGAGATGCCGCGGGTTCAAGCCCCGTCAGTCGCCCCATTTTCTTTCATTTAAGAAATTTATTGATATTTTTTTATAAAAACATGATTTTTTAGCTTGGCTATTTAATTAAATTGGGTTAAACGTAATTCATTAAAATGAAATCGCTCATCATATGCGGGTGTGGCGGAATTGGTAGACGCGCTGGATTTAGGTTCCAGTAACGAGAGTTGTGGGGGTTCGAGTCCCTTCACCCGCACCATATAAATAACGCGCTGCGTTGTGTATATGCTAAAATTTATGATAAAAGAGCTATTCGTTGGATACGGCTTTGTAATTATATCTCACCATAAAAACAGAAGAAATCATACCATGAATGTTAAAGAAATCAAAAACGAAGGCTTAAACCATACATTAGAAATTACTGTGACCGCGAATGCGATTCAGATTTTGGTTGATGAGCGCTTGTCCGAAGTTGCGAAAACAGTCAGTCTTCCGGGATTCCGTCCGGGCAAAGTGCCAATGAATCTGTTGAAAAAACGCTATGGTCAAGCCGTATTGGGTGAAGTTTTAGAAAAAGCCGTGAATGATAACACCGCCCAGCTTTTAAAAGACCGCGCCTTGCGCCCTGCAACCCAGCCTCAGGTTGAGATTTTGAGCTTTGAAGAAGGTAAAGATTTAGTTTTCACTATTGATATTGAAACATTGCCAAAAATTGAATTGCAAGATTTCAAAGGCTTAAAACTAACCAAGCCTGTTGTTCCTGTTACAGATGCAATCATCACAGAAACATTAGAAAGAATTGCTGAACAAAATCAAGATTCAGAAGTTATTACTGAAAAACGCCCTGCGGCATTCGGCGACATTACTGTTATTGATTTTGATGGGCGTAAAGCCGATGGTACAGAGGTCGCGGGTATGAGCGGTCAAGGTCATTCATTGAAATTAGGCAGCAACCAGTTTATCCCCGGATTTGAAGATCAATTGGTTGGTGTTCACGCAGGTGAGAAAGCACAGGTCAAAGTCACATTCCCTGAGCAGTACCATTCTGAAGATTTAGCCGGTCAAGATGCGATTTTCGACGTGACCGTCCATGAAATTCGTGCGCCAAAAAAAGCAGTTTTGGATGATGAATTTGCTAAAAACTTAGGGCTTGAAAGTTTCGATGCCTTAAAAGATGTCATCAAACAACAAATTGAAGGGGAATATAACCAAATTTCCCGCATGAAGATGAAACGTGAGTTGTTGGATTTTCTGGATTCAGCTTATGAAAATGTTGAAGTTCCTGCTAGAATGGTTGATCAAGAAAATGCAGCGATCGAAGCACAATTGCGTCGTGAACAAAACCAAGCTGCAGGCGCAGATGTCGAAATTGACGAAGATGAACGTGCTGAATTATCCGCCATCGCAGAGCGTCGCGTGCGTTTAGGTTTGGTTTTAGCTGAAATCGGAATTCAGAATAAAATTGAGGTTTCAAATCAAGATTTGCAAATGGCAATTTTGCGCGAATCGCAGCAATACCCCAACAGCCAAGCACAGATTTTTGAGTTCTACCGCACAAATCCACAGGCTTTAGAGGCCTTGCGTGCGCCAATTTTCGAAGAAAAAGTCGTTGATTTTATCATCGAATTGGCGGACATCACCGAAGAGCAGACAACAATCGAAGCCTTGACGCACCAAGAAGAAGAATCTTACTTGGCAAATAAATCAGAAAAAAAAGCAGCTGCACCAAAAGCGAAAGCTAAAAAAGCCGCCGCTGCTGATACTGATGAGGCTGAAAAACCTGCGAAAAAAACAACAAAGAAAAAAGACGCTTAAGTTTTTTGCAAACTGACAATCTTTTATAAAAAACGTCATCCCGTCGTTCCCCGACACGGCGTCTCGTGCTTATAGGCGGGAGATGCCTGATCACGTCCGGCATGACGATTCTTGGTGCTAGATTAACAAAAAATACTCAAAAATCAATCCATGCAACAACGCCTGCTTACCGCGGGATGATGTTTTTATAAGCCAAGTAAAATTATTAGATTTGGTTATACAAAAACGCTGAAAACTTATTAAAGCTTTCAGCGTTTTTGGAGGAATGTATAATATCCATCTTATGATGAAAATAACCCAGATGGATCAGGGCTATTCGTGCTAAAGCCGCTATAAGCATTTTTGCTATAGGAACTAATGGCAGATAACAATTTATCAACCAGATCAGATGATGAATCTTGTGATAGAGAATTTCCTAATCCTAAACCACCACCGAATGGAGGTTGTGGTTTATTTGCTGAAAACTGTTCTTGTGTAACAGATCCCGTGCCTTCTTTGTCAATTTGGCTAAATAAATTAGCCGCATCTGACTCGCTTAAAAAATCAGGACGTCCTTCAACAAACTCATTCTTTGTAACTTTACCATCTTGGTCACTGTCAATTTGATTAAAAATATCACTCGAATTATTATTTGTATTGCTTGATTTTTTAGTGCTGTTAGTAGACGAATTATCGTTTGATATAGCCTGTAATAAAGTAGAAAGGCTATCACTTGAAAGATTTCCTCCTTTAAGGCTCGATAAATTACCTGTAGGCTTATTTTTCTCAAGACCGCTCTCTAGCTCTTTTTGTGATATTTCACCCGTGCCTTTTGAGTCAATTTTAAGAAAAAGATCACTTGCTTGCGACTCACTGACCCCTTGTGGGCGACTCGATACAAATTCATCTTTACTGATTTTATTATTGCCATTGGTATCATTCTGTTTGAATAAATCCTGTCGCAATTTTGCCAGATCAATACTTGATCCACCACCTACTCCTGAAATACTGGACATAGAAACTCCTGTTTGAGGTTGAATAAAATGACTATACTATATTTCGACACAATGTTTAGACGTCATGATGCTCAATAAACTTACGCATAAATTTTGTTATTAAAAAAGCGTAGAGATGGAGGCGTGTAGGGGATGTAATAAATAATAAAATCTCAAATTAACAATTGAATGCTGCTGTAAGTTTTTTTGAAAATTAAAATTTAAAACGTAAGTTTTTGATCTATTTTTTCGTCTATATAGTACAAAAACATTGTAAGTTTTATATATTAAAAGAGAAATTTCTATTTTGAATGTTCTTGATGAAGATTATGTGTTGATGCAGCGGATAGCGCAAAAAGACAGGGATGCCTATGGGATATTGTTAAATAAGTATCTAGGTGTATGTGTTCGATTTGCGGAGCGTATGCTTGGAAATCGTCAAGATGCTGAAGATCTCGCGCAAGATATTTACTTAAAGTTATGGTTAAACCCAACAAGCTGGAAGCAGCAATCAAGTTTTTCAACATGGCTTTATCGTGTTACGTTTAATTCATGTATAGATTATAAACGTAAGACTGTATTTTCTTCAAATATTGAATTGGAGCTATTGAAAGATAATGCTGAAGCCGCTGATGAAGTTATGATAGAGCATCAAAAATCAGCCTATATACAAAACTTACTACAGAAATTACCTGATCGACAGCGTGCGGCATTAATTCTGAGTTATTATGAAGGGTTGAATAACCAACAATCAGCCGAGATGTTGGGAATTAGTTTGTTAGCATTACAACAATTGTTATTTCGTGCACGACAGAATTTAAAGATTTTATTGATGGGAAACAATAGGGAGTTTATCAATGAATAAAGATGATTTTCGGTTATTATTAAATGGCTATGGCGTTAATATTGAACGCTGGCCAGAAGATTTACGAGATGATGCAATTTGCTTTTTTGCATTATATCCAGATCTTGTTCAAAAAGAGGCTGTGCTTGATAAAATATTAGATGATTATAAAATCCAAGATCTTGATATAAAATTATTAGAGTTAATCATAAATAAGGTTGATATTCATAGTAACGATAATCTACCAATATATTTACGTCACCGATCTTTTTGGAGAAATGCTATTGTAATGACAGCATGTGCAATTATTGGTTTTTATTGTGGTAGTATGCCTCCACAAACAAAAAACACAAAGTTATTGTTGCTTTCACCAACCAAAATAGAGGATATTTTACTATGAATAAAAAAAATATATCTTTTTTGCTGTTTGCCTCGATTGCCTTTAATATTTTTCTGGTCGCTTTTTGTGCAGGAAAAATATCGATGTTACCCATAAATCTTATGCCAATGCATCCTTTCCCGCCTTTTTTTGAAACGGCAATGCCGCCACACCCTCCGTTTATTCTGCCAGAAATGGCTTTAAGCAAAGAGGAGATGAAAGAAGAGGCGCGTTTTGCAAGAGATCACTTTCAGAAAATTCAAGATCTGCGCTATAAATTTGCAAAAGATATTGCACAAAAAGATTTAACAGCTGAACAAATAACAGCCCATTTTGATAGTATCGAATTCGTATTGGATGACCTAAAGAAACATATTAAAGAACGTATGTCTTCTAAAATATCTAAAATGTCATTAGAAGAACGTAGGCGATTTGCAAGCCAATTTATGGATATTTCTAAGGAAAAAACGATTCATCATTAATTATTAAGGCAAAAAGGAAAAAGAGTTTGTGGGCTATTTCCCTCCATTATTAAAGGCAGGTGATGCGGTGATGATTATCGCACCCACTGGGGGCGTAAATTATGTTGCGGAGTCAACGATTCAGCATGCCATCAAAACACTTGGGATCTTAGGTCTTGATTTTGGTCATACTTTACCGATGGCGACAATCCCTATTGGTGCCCATGTTTCGATCAAGGCGTTGGATGATAAAAGTGAGGTTATCATCCACAGAAATACCTCATCCTAAGTTTGCCTTATTTTACCCATTTTTTAGAGGTTGAATTTGTGTATTATACCCCTTATGTATGATAGAGCCTATAAAATAAAATGATTTCACCAATGATTCTGATGAGGTAAAAATGTCAAAATTCACCATAGTAAATCGATTCAAAAATAAAAAATGTTTCTTTTCTATTCTTTTGATGACGGTTGCCTTGGCGTCTTCTTCGGCAATAGTGCAGGCGCAACAGACACCGCCGCCGCAAACCATACAAAATGACATTGTCCCCCACACAAACGCCCCTGCCAGTTTTGCAGATATGGTGGATAAATTATTACCATCTGTGGTCAACATATCCTCCACACAAAAAATTGTTGCAAAAACGGATGAAAATCAAGGGATGCCAACAGGGAATCCTTTTGAAGGCTTGCCTGAAAATTCCCCCTTTTACAACTCGCCTTTCCAAGATTTTTTTGAAGAATTTATGGAACGCAATGGCGGCGGTGGGAATGGTGGCGAAGGTGAAATGGGTGGTGACCCCTCTGTTCCCCCAACATCATTGGGATCTGGGTTTATTATTGATGCGGAAAAAGGTTATGTCATTACAAATGCCCATGTGATCAAAGATGCCGATGAAGTGCAGGTGACATTGCATGATGATACGATTTTAAATGCCAAAATTATCGGCAGCGATGAAAAAATGGATCTGGCTGTTTTAAAAATTGATCCGAAAGAACATGCGTTGCAAGGCGTTTCCTTTGGCAATAGCGATACAATGCGTGTGGGCGATTGGGTGGTTGCCATTGGTAACCCGTTTGGCTTAGGCGGAACGGTCACGGCTGGGATTATTTCTGCCCGTCAACGTAATATTAATGCAGGCCCCTATGATGATTTTATTCAAACGGATGCATCGATTAATCGCGGAAATTCTGGCGGCCCGATGTTTAGCATGATGGGGCAGGTGATTGGGATTAATACCGCGATTTTCTCTCCCTCAGGGGGGTCTGTCGGGATCGGGTTTGCGATTCCTTCGGCCTTGGCTGAACCTGTGATTAAGCAATTGATTGAATTTGGTCATACGCGCCGCGGTTGGTTAGGCGTTAAAATCCAAAGCGTCAATGACGAAATTGCAGAGAGTTTAGGCTTAGATAAAGCGCGTGGTGCATTGATTGCAGGTGTTACCGCTGGTGGGCCTGCGGAAAAATCGGGGATCAAAGTCGGGGATGTTATCCTTGAATTTGCTGGAAAAGATGTTGCTGAAATGCGCTTTTTACCCCGTATTGTCGCGGAAACAGAAATTGGTAAAAAAGCCCCTGTTGTCGTATGGCGTGATGGTAAAAAAGTAACGTTTGACGTTGATCTTGGTGAGCTTGAAAAAGCAGAAAAAGATGGGCTCTTGGCAGAAAATGAGAAAGCGCAAGACTCTCAAAAGCCAGAGGCAAAAACCGAAGGGGAGACTGTCTCCGCATTAGGTCTAACGCTCTCTTCTATTGGGGCAGCGGAACGTCAACACTATAAATTAGATGAAACCGTCACAGGTATTATCGTTCAAGACGTTGCCAAAGATTCTGAATCGTTGAAAAAAGGGATTCGTAAAGGCGATATTATTCAAGAAGCCAATCAAAATCCCATTACAAATATACAGGATTTAAAGGATCAAGTGGATAATGCCAAAAAAGACAAACGAAACTCGATATTGTTGCTTATTAACCGTGCAGGCAATATCCGATTTGTTGCCGTCGCGTTAGATGATAAAAAATAAGGTGTCTTCGCATATTCCAATCCTTACAGGTTCAACAGCCAGCGGCAAATCGTCGCTGGCTTTGCGTTATGCACAACAACATAATGGCGTCATTATCAATGCCGATGCTATGCAAATGTATGACACACTCCCGATCTTAACGGCGCAACCTGATGCTGTGGATCAATCACAATGTCCGCATGCTTTATATAGCGTTTTGACTGCGCATGATTATGCAAATGCTGATATTTGGCGAGAAATGGCCATCGATGCGATCCATACCGCCTATGAATCAGGGTATAAACCGATTATTGTTGGTGGCACTGGGTTTTATATCAAAACCTTGATGGATGGGTTATCGCCCATCCCCCATATTGATCAGTCGATACAGCAATCCTATATCACTCAATATAAGGACGCTGTAGAAAATGGATATATGGGCATGAATCATCCTTTTTATAGAGATTTAAAAGCAGATAATCCGGATATTGATTCCTATATGCACGCGCATAACACCCAGCGCATTATCCGTGCCTATATGATTTTAAAAGAAACAGGGCGCAATATTCAATATTGGCAATCCTTACCAAAATCAGGCGCACCTGAGGGCATGGAATTTGATCTTTATGCATTGACTATAGAACGCAGCACATTAATTGAAAATATCGAAAATCGCTTTCATACTATGTTGAGAGCAGGGGCATTAGATGAGATTTATGCCCTGCATCAAAAACTAAGGGCAGGGGACATTCCAACAGACAGCCCCGTCTTAATCGCCCACGGTTTTCGCCCCTTTCGAGAGGTGATTTTAAGAAATCATGAGATAGCAATAGATAAAATTGATTTTACAGACGCCATCACGCAATCCATCATTGAAACACGTCAATATGCGCGCCGTCAAATGACGTGGATTCGCAATCAGTTTTGTGAGGCGAAGGATGCGATGGGGTTGTTAAGCCATTCCAAATAATCATCAACGGCGTTATAATGATTATATCATTCGGTCTATTTACCCTTTATTTCCATGCCTTATGACGTCATCCCGTTTTCTCCCACCGCCGTCATGCCGTGCCCTGACACGGCATCTCGTGCTTATAGGCGGGAGATACCTGATCACGTCCGCTATGACGATTCCTGTTCAGAACACCCTAACCAAATTTATTTGGTTTGACTATATAGTATTTCAAAATACTGATTGGACAGCACTGCAAATGACATTTCCTTGCGCTTCCACTACGCATGGACTTCAATGTCCACTCCGTTGCGGTTCTCATGAAACGCCATTTTCGCTGACTGTCCAATCAATATTTTAAAACACTATATAGTTGGTAAAAAATCAACCCCCCACCCCAAAAGATGCAATCGCACTAATAAATTCATCGCCATATTTATCCGCCTTTGATGACCCCACGCCGTTGATACGCATTAAATCTTGCTCCGTGGCGGGACGTAGGCGTGCCATGTCAATCAGGGTTGTGTCATGGAAAATCACATAAGGGGGGACGTTGTTCTCTTTGGCAATTTTCAATCGTGTGGCGCGTAAATGCTCAAACAGATCACGGTCTTTTTGAAGAACAAGGATTGGTTTTTGTGATTTTTCAGCCATTTCTTTGCGAACCGGATCATTAGCTGTTTTATCCAAACGGAAATCAATGGGATTGCGTTTTTGTAAAAATTCTTTGCCTAATTCTGTGATTACCAATCCGCCATATTTATTCATATCGGCGCGAATATAATCCACGGCAATTAATTGTCTGATCATGCTTTGCCATGCGGTTTTTATGTGATCTTTGCCAATTCCAAATACGCTAAGGGCATTATGCCCATTCTTTAAAATACGCTCATTTTCAATGCCCAGTAACACATCCACAACATAGGCCGCGCCAAACATTTGCCCTGTACGATAGATGCAGGATAAAATCTTTTGCGCAGCAATCGTGCCGTCATAGGTTTCAGGGGGATTGTGACAAATATCACAATGACCGCATGGATCACCGCCATCTTCTTCGAAATAACGCAAAATGATCTGTCGTCGGCATTGTGCAGTTTCACATAGACCCAATAAGGCATCTAATTTCCGATTTTCTAGGCTTTTTCTGTCCTCTAAGGCGTTAGAGGTCGCAATCATTTCACGGTGACGGATCATGTCTTGCATGTTATAGGTCATCCAAACATTAGCCGGCAAGCCATCGCGTCCCGCACGACCTGTTTCTTGGTAATAGGATTCAATGTTTTTGGGTAAATCAATATGCGCCACAAAGCGCACGTTTGATTTGTTGATGCCCATTCCAAAAGCAATGGTGGCAACGATAATCACACCTTCTTCGTTTAAAAAACGGCTTTGATTGCTTTGGCGCACGGATATAGGCAGCCCTGCGTGATAAGGCAGCGCGTGATAGCCTTTTTCTTGTAACATCATGGCCGTTTTTTCGACTTTGTCACGGGATAGGGCATAGATAATGCCACTGCTTCCACGCTCTTGATCTTCCAAAAAATGCAATAATTGCTGTTTCGGATTGGTTTTGGGTTCGATATGATAGAAAATATTAGGGCGATCAAAACCCAGATTAAAAATCTTTGAAATACCTAATTGTTCACAAATATCGTGCCGCGTGGGGCGATCCGCCGTTGCGGTGACTGCAATACGCGGAATATGTGCATATTTTTGTGCCAAAATGGATAAGAGCTGGTAATCAGGGCGGAAATCATGCCCCCATGTGGACATGCAATGTGCCTCATCCACCGCAAACAGGCTGATAGGGGACTGCTCTAATAAATTCTGAAACGCAGGGGTCGAAAGGCGCTCAGGCGCAATATAAAGCAAATCTAAATCACCATGACGCAAAGCTTTTTCAGTGGCGATAATCTGATTAAATTCACATCCTGAATGCAAGGTCGCGGCTCGAATCCCAAGCGCCTGTAATGACATAATCTGATCATCCATCAACGCAATCAGCGGTGAAATTACCACCGCCACACCATCTAAGCATAGGGCAGGGATCTGATAACATAATGATTTTCCACCGCCAGTGGGCATCAACACAAGGCACGACTGCCCCTTTAGGATTGTATCAATAATAACATCTTGTTGGGGGCGAAAATCTTGGTGTCCGAAAATCTGTTTCAGGACATTCTTTGGTTTATTTTTTAAGGTCATAGCATGTTTATGATTATAACAATAAAATGATTATAAACGTGCCAATTCATCTAAAATTTCAGTGATTTTGTCTTCGTATGTGCGTCTTTCAACAAATTCACCACCACCTGAATTTCGGGTCATGGATTGCTCCAATGCTTGGGCTAACAACCGACCTGCTTCCTTATCCTTTTGGGACACAGCAAGTTCAAGAGCACTTAGAATTCGATCACTTAGGCGTGTAAATGTTTTTTCGGTCATGGGCGGTAAAGGCTCTCTAAAAAAAATATAAATGGATGATTTCTAATCATGACAATATCATGATCACTTTCATTTTGTCTATAAAACTATGTATTTTACTGTATCAACTGAGTCTTAATAAAGGAATAAGCATTCTATTTATCAGCGACGCTATATTATTGACAGATAGGATACGAAAATGATAATCATTATCAAGATAAAAAATTTGGAATCTTCATCATGATTATTTGTTCATGCAATCCATTCAGTGACAAAGATGTCAGAAATTTTGTGCAGTCTTGTGTTCAGGCTCGCACTCAAGAAAAATGCACGGTGGCACAAGTTTATCGCGCATGTTCTGGCTGTGAGACCGCCAATTGTTGTCAATGCATTCCACATTTACGATCCTTATTATCCGAAATCAAAGCGCAAGAATAGGATGGGAATAATATCTTTGAAAAAAGTCTGATAATATATATTATGACAAATAATAATGTAATTTAAAAGCAGGGGGGTTGTTTTTGGGTTTTAAGAAATCTATCTTATAAAGCATGAAAATAATATTACAAATATGTATTTTTACAATTCTTATGCTCTTGGTGCTTGGCACGGTTGCCTATGCAGGTCAAGTTGGGCTTTTGAAAACGGGACAAGATCTGATGACTGAAAAACCTACAAATCCTAACACGCAAACGGCGATTTTTGCTGGTGGCTGCTTTTGGTGCTTAGAAAGTGAATTTCGAGCATTAGACGGTGTTTTATTTACTGAATCTGGTTACATTGGCGGCACGACCAAAAACCCGACCTATGAAGATGTAACCACAGGTACAACACATCACGCCGAAGCCATTCGCATTACCTATGACCCACAAAAAATCAGCTATCAAACCTTATTAGATCATTTCCTGCGCAAAGCGCATGACCCAACGCAATTAAACCGACAAGGTGTTGATAAAGGCACGCAATATCGATCCGCTATATTTTATGGGAATGATACAGAACATAAAGCTGCGCAAGATACAATCGCCCGTATTAACGCCGAAAAAATTTATAAAGACCCCATTATTACAACATTAGAGGCTGGAGAGCCTAAAAATCCATTTTGGGTCGCCGAAACCTATCACCAGCAATATTATGAGAAATACAAAGAAAAAACAGGCAATGATCACGTGCGTGTTATTTACAAAAAAATGCATAAAATTATTGAAAAATAATTGCAATTGGCATTATATTGCGGATTGTAATTATATTATGAGAAAAATATGATCCCCATGCCCTCTACACCGCCACGCAAATTGACCTATACTGATGAAGTTAAACTTGCCACTGATGCGATCTATGCAAAACTATCCGATCAATATCAAGAAAAATATTGGCAAGGTTTGGCGCCGTATATTTGTGAAATTAACCGCCTGAAAAAAGAAAAAAATGCGGTGATTTTGGCGCATAATTACCAAACGCCCGATATTTTTCATGGTATTGCGGATATTGTTGGGGACTCCCTACAATTAGCGCGAGAAGCTGCCAAGACGGATGCCGATATTATTATTCAATGTGGCGTGTATTTTATGGCAGAAACGTCAAAAATTCTATGTCCCGATAAAACAGTTTTGATTCCTGATGCGAAAGCAGGATGTTCCTTGGCCGACTCGATTACGGCTGCCGATGTCCGTTTATTGCGTGAGAAATATCCAAATGTTCCTATCGTAACCTATGTCAACAGCTCTGCGGAGGTCAAGGCGGAATCTGATATTTGCTGTACGTCTGGCAATGCTGTCAAAATCGTCAATGCCCTTGAATCTGATACCGTTTTAATGATCCCTGACGAATATTTGGCACAATACGTACAGACGCAAACGACCAAGAAAATTCTGACATGGAAGGGGCATTGTGAAGTGCATGAGCGTTTCACGGTCAAGCATATTGAGGATTTTCGGGCAAAATACCCTGATATTACTGTTTTGGCGCATCCTGAATGTCCACCTGATGTGATTGCGGCCTCTGATTATGCTGGGTCAACGGCGCAAATGATTGACTTTGTTGAATCCAAGCGCCCTGCCCGTGTGGTTTTAATTACGGAATGTTCCATGAGCGATAATATCGCCGCGGCGCATCCTGATATTCAGCTTATTCGCCCTTGTCAAATGTGCCCTCATATGAAACGCATTTCTCTTCCTAAAATTTTGACCTGCTTGGAAACGCTTTCCCCTGCTGTGGAGGTTGATGCAATTGTGGCAGCCAAAGCAAAACAAGCCGTTGACCGTATGCTTGCCTTAAGTTAGATTGTTGATATTATGTTATCTTTATCTCCCCTCCTCATTCGCCCCTTTATTGAATCCGCCCTGCGTGAAGATTTGGGACGACAAGGGGACATCACGACAGATACGATCTTTGATCTTCAAGATTGTGCCAAAGCTGTTTTTCGAACACGACAAGATTGCGTTATTTCAGGGCTTGATTGTGTGGAGCAAACATTTTTATGCCTTGATCCCCATCTTAAAATAACCCGTACGCGTACAGATGGTGATGCTGTTCCTAAAGGGACAATCATCGCAACCATCCAAGGCACAACACGCGCCATTTTATCAGGGGAACGTGTGGCGTTAAATTTTCTATCGCATTTAAGCGGTATCTCAACGGCGACACATGCTTTGCAAACAAAAATTTCGCATACAAAGGCGCGCATTACCTGTACGCGTAAAACCACACCGAACCTCAGATTATTTGAAAAATACGCTGTACGTTGTGGCGGTGGTCTGAATCACCGTTACGGCCTTGATGACGCGGTCATGATTAAGGATAATCACATTGCGTTTTCTGGATCTATTACAAAAGCCATTGAAAAAGTCCGTTCCCATGTCGGTCATACGGTCAAAATTGAGGTTGAAGTGGATAATCTTGAGCAATTAGCCGAATTATTACCCTTGAATGCTGATATTGTCTTACTGGATAATATGCCCCCAGCTCTATTGCGTGAGGCTGTACGCATGATTGATGGTAAAATGATTATCGAAGCCTCTGGTGGAATCAATTTGGATGCGGTACAATCTGTTGCAGAAACAGGCGTTGATATTATATCCGTGGGCTATATCACGCATAGTGCGCCGATTGTGGATATTGGATTGGATTTTGAATAAAGGAATAAGACAGCATGAAAAAAATTGGTATTGTGGGTGGCTTAAGTTGGGAATCAAGCGCGAATTATTATAAATGGATCAATGAAGGAATCCGTGATGCGCATGATGATGGTCTTGTTTCCGCACAAATATTATTAAGCTCTGTTAATTTTAAACCGTTCACTGAAATGCAAAAGCAGGGAAAATGGGATGAAATGGGCGAAATCATTATAACGGAAATGCAAAATTTAGAAAAAGCAGGTGCTGACTTTATCCTTCTTGCCACGAACACAATGCATAAATTATCAGGTCAGTACGAAGAGAATTTACATGTCCCCTTTATTCATATTGCCGATGCTGTTTCTGAAAATATCTTAACGGATAATTTTAATAAGGTTGGGTTATTGGGGACTGCTTATACAATGCAGCAAGATTTTTATAAAGATCGTTTAAAAAGCAATGGATTGAGCGTAGAAATCCCCACAGATGAAGAATGTGCAGAAATAAATCGTGTTATTTTTGAAGAACTGTGCCAAGGAAAAATAACCGATGAATCCAAAAAATATTTTGATCAGGTTATTGAAACTTTGGTACATGACAAAAATTGTGACGCCATTATTTTAGGATGCACAGAAATTTCAATGTTAACGCCACCAGAGAAAAGTGACATTCCACTCTATGACACAGCAAAGATTCATTGTAAAAAAGCCGTCCAGTTAGCGATGTGTTAGGATTTTATATGCGTTTTTTCTTATTCTTATTCTTATTTGGATTTTCTAATATTGCCTATGCGGCAAATAAGGATTTTGATCCAAATGCTAAGATTTACCGTTTAAATCCTGAAAATGTCGCTGCATTTCTACAATATACGGGTAATCAGAGCATAAACCCGACGCAAGATTTTATCAATTTTATGCAAGATCATATTGCAAAGGATGCCGTCTTTACAGCCAATTTGCGGTATCATTACCCAAAAGACCCCAGCAAAGAAGAAAATATCACTTTGGATAAAGATCAATATTTGGCGGCTTTATCACAGAGTTTTGTTAAAGATCAGGAAGCATCGATTGATGTGTCCTCTGTTTTAATCGGCGACCAAGGTCACAGTGCCAATGCGGTGATCATGACCCGTGAAAAAGGCACAATGCAGGCCACAGATCAAAATAAAGAGCTTATTGAGCTAAAAATCGAAACCATTACACGCTGTGAACAAGATATGGATTTGGATAAAAATCACAAAATCACCATTCAGGGCGCAAAATGCGAAAGTGATTTACAGTTTTTAACGCACTAACAGACATCCGTCTTTTTATATTACTTCCTCTTTTAAAATTCATATTTTGCTGTATGATGACGGCATGCCCTTGGATTCATTTGCGTTTATACCCGATTTACCGCTTACGGTTTTTCATCAAAACAACCTATACCAACTGACATTAGATGGGGTATTGGAACACTATCCCCTGTTTGATCCCGTAACACATACACCCTTAAAAACTCTCAATAAAGCCGCTTATGATGATTGTATAGGCGTACACTTGCCCTATATGGCATCAAAAATGGGTATTAAATCATTGCGTGGGATGGATGTTTTGGAACTTTTTGCTTTTGTGCATCCGACCCGTTTTTGTGTGCCAACGATACAGGGTCTGATCAAGGCGTGCGGACTTCCTCCTTTTCATCTTGAACATGAAGATCCTAGCGAATTGCCATTGAAATTATTAGATATTATCCAGATATTACTGAATGATTTTGTGCAAAAAGAAGATCATTTATCCTTATTACCGATTGCCGCCGCCATGAATGGGCAAACGATGAATCAGTGGGGATGGACACGGTATTTGTACGCGGCAGCCCAAATTGATTACACCTTAGAAACATCATTAGCCCCCACCCGAAAAAGCCTGTCTGTATGGCGTACGTTAGAGGAATGGACAGAAGACGCCCCCAAAGACTCCGCGCATCATTACCCCATTTCACCTGAGGAAACCACGGCGCAATTGGAATCGATTTTACATCGCAAACAATCAACGCCACGTACAGAACAACAAAATTTTGCACATCATATTGGACAAATATTCACCCCTGCTGATCATCCTGATCAGCCCCCTGCCCTTATTTTAGCCGAAGCCCAAACAGGAACAGGAAAAACGATTGGATATTTAGCCCCCGCCAGTGCGTACACTGAAAAAAACGGCAATACAGTTTGGATTTCAACCTATACCCGCAATTTACAGCGTCAATTAGAGCAGGAATTAGAACATTTATACCCTGATCCCGTCATTCATCGTAAAAATGTTGCTGTACGTAAGGGGCGTGAAAATTATCTATGTTTATTGAATTTCGAAGATCATGTGAATGCTGCCGCAACATCTGCACATCCACGCGCCCTTGTGGCGGCAGGATTAATGGCGCGATGGATTATGTGTACGCCTGATGGTGACTTAAGCGGACGGAGCTTTTCAGGATGGTGGGCTGGATTATTAGGGCATGGCGCAACCTATGGGCTGAATGATCAGCGTGGCGAATGTATTTACAGCGCCTGTGATCATTATCAGAAATGCTTTGTGGAAAAATCACAACGCAAAACGCGCCATGCCTCTTTGGTTATCGCCAATCATGCGGTGGTCATGAATCAGGTGGCTATGGCGGCAAACATGGCGCAATCTGAAACAGAGGACTCCGCACATAAAATCCCTGCTCATTATATTTTTGATGAAGGGCATCATTTATTTGATGCCGCCGACAGCGCTTTTGCAATTCATTTTACCATTCGTGAAACGCGTGATTTGCGCCGTTGGATCTTAGGGTACGAGCAAATGAACAGCAAACGCAGCCGTCAAAAAGGCTTGCAGAAGCGATTAGAAGATTTAATTGCCCAAGATGAACCTGCCAAAAAGCAATTAGATCGCATTGTACGCGCCGCGTACGCCTTACCGAATGAGGGATGGGCAGAGCGTATCCCCACAAATCCGAACGGTGTTTTTGAATCTTGTTTTGCCTTTGCTTTTTATCAAATCACCGCGCGCGCCACCGCCAATGATGAGTCTGAACAATTTTATTCCACAGAAATTCATCCCCATCCTTTAGCAGAAACCCTATCGGAATGGATGCAAAATTGCATTGCGGCCTTGTTTGAATTGACGCACCCTATGGAAAAATTATCACAGCTCTTGGATGAGAGGCTTGTGAAAGAGGCAGAATTCTTAGCCAAGGATGATCGCAACCGTATCAATGCCCTTGCACGGTCATTGGAAAAACGCAGTAAATATATGATCCGTGCTTGGATTGATTTATTACAAGATATATTAGCCGCAACAACAGAGCCTTCAAAACGCACGACAAAATTTACAGATTGGATGGAAATTACCCGTATCGAAGGCGGAATCTTTGATATTGGATTTTTTCGCCATTGGATTGACCCGTTAGAGCCCTTTGCAACGGCAATCAAACCCTATTTAAAAGGCATGGCAATTACCTCCGCAACATTGCGCGATGAATCAGATTGGCAAAGCGCCTTGCCCTATTTGGGGACAGAATTTTTAAACCCAACCCCAAGCCTCAGCCAGCATAAATCACCTTTTGATTACGCCAAGCAAACGCGGATTTACATCATTACAGATATTCCAAAGCAGGATCAAAAACAGGTTGCCGCGGCTTTTCAAGCCTTATTCAGTATATCCAAAGGCGGGGCTATTGGGTTTTTTACTGCCATTCAGCGCTTAAAATCCGTTTATCGTCAAATTAATGATCCCTTGGCTGTATTACATATCCCGCTCTATGCACAGCATATTGATCAAATGGATACGGGAACATTAATTGATATTTTTCGCGAAGATGAAAATGCCTGCCTCTTAGGGACAGATGCGTTGCGTGATGGCGTGGATGTTCCAGGGCAATCGTTGCGTATGATTGTTTTTGACCGTATCCCATGGCCGCGCCCAACCTTGCTGCACAAAGACCGCCGCGCCCATTATGGGCAATCATCCTATAATGACCGCATCACGCGCATGAAGCTAAAACAAGCCTATGGTCGTTTAATTCGTAAGGAAGATGATTATGGCGTTTTTGTCTTAATGGATTCGGCTGTTCCATCGCGTTTATTCAATGCATTTCCTGAAAATGTTTCCATCATTAAAACGGATTTATCCAATGCATTGATACAGATAGCAGAATTCTTTAAAGCGATGCAATAAACATCAGGACAAACACAAAAAATGCCGCATAAAAATGCGGCATAAAATAAAGATAAAGAATATTTATAAAATTAGCTTGCTTTATCAGCATCAGACGCTTTTGCACCGAATGAGCCAAATTTAGAGAATTTGTTTTCAAAACGTGATAATTGACCACGTTCGATAACAGTTGTAACACCTTCGTTCCAAGCAGGATGATTTAGGTGATCAACGTCCAAACGAACGACATCGCCTTCTTTTCCCATTGTGGAGTAAATTTCAACTTCTGTACCATCTGTCTGAACAATTTTAATTTTGTGTGAAACAGGGTGAATATTTGCTTTCATAACCAAAAGGCTCCAGTGACTTAAATTTTTAAAAATAATATTTGAATATCTATACAATTTGGCATTTATACGCAGTTATAAAGGGGATTGCAAGTAAAAAAACAACAAATATAATGGATATTTCGTTATTTTATACAATGCCCTTTATCAATCTTCATGATTATCAGATTCTGCTTTTAAGGAAACCATACCGCCCATAATATCATGCGGAGGCATAGCAATCACATTAAAGCCACCATCCACATAATGAATTTCACCTGTGACAGCAGAGGCAAGATCAGATAAAAGATACAAAGCCGTATTGCCCAATTCTTCTAATTCCAAGGAACGACGTAAGGGTGCGGTGGCATTATTATAACGGAATGTTGTCCGCGCATTACCGATGGCTGATCCTGCTAAGGTACGCATAGGCCCTGCAGAAATCGCATTGATACGAATATTTTCAGTGCCTAAATCCGCGGCTAAGTACCGAACAGAGGCCTCAAGCGCTGCTTTAGCAACACCCATGACGTTATAGCTGGGGACAACACGCTCCGCACCAAGATAGGTTAAGGTTACCGCGGATCCGCCATCTTTCATCAATGGACGCGCACGACGCATCACCGATGTGAAAGAATAGCAAGAAATATGCATGGTGTTTAAGAAATTATCTAAGGTCGTATCAACATAACGCCCTTTCAACTCTTCTTTGTTGGAATAGGCAATGGCATGAATTAAAAAATCCAATTTTCCCCATTTTTGCTCAATTTCTTTGAAAACACGATCCAAATCATCTTCGTTGGTGACATCGCATGAAATTAAAAAATCAGAATTAACCTCAGCCGCCAAGGGTTTAACGCGTTTTAAAAATGCATCACCTTGATAGGTAAAGGCCAAATCCGCACCAGATGCCGCCAAGGTCTTTGCCATACCCCATGCAATGGAGCTTTGATTGGCAACACCCATGACCAAGCCTTTTTTGCCTTTTAAAATTTCTGTTTGAAAAATAACGCCCATAATATTTTTGCCTCTGATTCTTAATCTTTATATTTTGAAATGGCTAAGGTGCAATTCGTGCCACCAAAGCCAAAGCTGTTTGATAAAATTGTTTGATGATCCACATTGTCACGGGTTTTTTGAACAATATCAAACCCTTTTGCGTCTTCATCTAATGTTTCAATGTTAATGCTGGGGGCAATAAAATTATGATTGAGCATCAGCAATGAATAAATGGCTTCTTGTGCACCCGTTGCTCCCAAGGAATGCCCTGTCATTGATTTTGTTGAGCTAATCGGGGGGATTGTATGCCCTGAGAAAACCTCAGCAATCGCTTTTAATTCTGTGACATCACCTGCAGGGGTGCTTGTGCCATGTGTGTTAATATAGGTGATGGGTGTGATGATAGTTTCCATGGCTTGTTGCATACAGCGTACAGCCCCTTCGCCACTGGGGGCGACCATGTCTGCACCATCTGATGTGGCACCAAATCCGGTAATTTCACCATAAATATGGGCGCCGCGTGCTTTGGCATGCTCCAGCTCTTCTAAAACAAGGACAGCAGCACCGCCTGAAATCACAAAACCATCGCGATTGGCATCATAGGGACGTGAAGCCTTCGTCGGTGTCTCATTATATTTGCCTGACATTGCGCCCATAGAATCAAACAAGACAGATAATGTCCAATCCAATTCTTCGCCGCCGCCTGCAAACATAATGTCTTGCTTACCCCACGCAATCAATTCCGCGGCATTCCCAATACAATGCGCGGATGTTGAACAGGCGGATGATATGGAATAGCTTAAGCCCTTAATTTTAAAATTCGTGGCAATCGTTGCGGAATTGGTGCTGGACATACAGCGAGGCACCATATAAGGCCCCACACGTTTTGCGCCTTTTTCACGCGTAATATCCGCCGCCGCCACTTGGTTACTGGTGGAAGGCCCCCCTGATCCCATGATGATCCCTGTGCGTGGATTACTGACTTTATCCTCACTTAACCCTGAATCCAAAACAGCTTGTTCCATGGCTAAATGATTATAGGCCGCGCCATCGCCCATAAAACGGCGTAATTTACGATCAATCAAGGCATCCAAATCCACAACGGGACGGCCAGAAACTTGCGAACGAAATCCGCGTTCTGCATAATCAGTGTTTTCGGTGATACCGGATTTTCCAGCCTTTAACGACTCTAAAACCTCAGCTTTGCTGTTTCCAATACAGGAAATAATGCCCATCCCCGTAACGACAACGCGTCTTTTACTCATAAAACCTCTCTATTACAGAAAAATAAATATCCTAATTAACTTAGGCCATTGCGTTGGTATTTTCAAACAATCCAACTTTTAAATCTTTGGCTTCGTAAATACGAACACCATCCGCCAAGACATACCCATCGGCGATACCCAAAACCAATTTACGATTAATCACGCGTTTTAAATGCAGTTCATAGGTAACCAATTTGGTTGTAGGCAGCACTTGGCCTGTGAATTTTAATTCCCCCAAACCCAAAGCACGCCCTGACCCCGGAGCGCCCAGCCAGCCTAGGTAAAAGCCGACCAATTGCCACAAAGCATCTAATCCCAAACATCCGGGCATAACAGGATCACTTTCAAAATGACACTGAAAAAACCATAAATCAGGATTAATATCAAATTCGGCAATAATATGCCCCTTGCCATGCTCTCCCCCTTCTTGAGAGATATGCGTAATACGGTCAATCATCAACATAGGCGGCAATGGTAAACGTGCATTTCCTTCACCGAAAATGCGACCATGACCACATTCGATTAAGTCTTCATAACTATAGGAGGATTGAGGCTGAAAAATAAAATCGGTCATTGTAAATTAAGGCTTTCCATAGAAATATGTCTATCATGTAATGTAAAAAGAGATTAGCAATTCTAATCTATCCCTTCAACTGTTTTTATTGAACTTCTTCTTCATGTGGATACAAACCCCACACAGCATCACGTTTTATCCAACCACGATAGCCCTGTAACAGCACATCACACCAATTCGCATCACATTCTTTGATACGTCCCACAACCTTTGGCTCAACCAAGGCAATGACGGCGGCGCGATCTTTTGGTTTATCATGAATCTGCACCATATCTGTACCTTTGGTAAAGATGCTACGTCTTCCGCTTAATAAAGAATGGTGAATCCATCCCTCCTCCCCATTCGGGGCACGAATCTTACGCCATGCATCATATTCATTGGTGATTTCAACGGGCAAGCCTGCCTCCTCCAACACCCATTCAATCGGGTATCGAATCCCCGGCCCTGAGCGAATAAAGGCTTTTGCGGGACGTACGGATGCAAAACGCGGCAAAGGAAAACCCGTATCTCGACCCTTTTTTACGGAGTCGGCAACAGCAGAATCTGTAACAATTGATTCTGTATTTTTTTCTATCTTTGCAGCAAAAGCATGGCTATAAAGGCATGAAAGGCTTAGTGCAATGATCAAAACTTGGCGAAACTTAAACATCATTCAATGAAAAATCTTTTTGAAATAAGTAAGATGAAAAGATTGTAATAAAACCATGATTATTCTATAAGCGCAAGAGGCTTTCAACGTAAATTCAACGCTATTCTTTAATAAAAAAAATGCATGACATCCCCCATTTAAACAACCCGCATTTTTCCGTAGCTCCAATGATGGATTGGACAGATCGTCATTGTCGTTTTTTCCATCGCATGATTGCGCCCAATGCCGTTTTATATACAGAAATGGTCACCACAGGGGCGTTATTGCATGGCGATAAAGATCGTTTTTTGCGTTTTGATCCATCTCAACATCCTGTTGCTTTACAACTTGGGGGCTCTGATCCTGTTGCCTTGGCGGCATGCAGTAAAATGGCAGTTGAGTATGGCTATGATGAACTTAATTTAAATTGCGGTTGCCCCAGTGAGCGCGTTCAAAATGGTGCATTTGGGGCATGTTTAATGGCAGAGCCGAATTTGGTTGCCGCTTGTGTCTCCGCGATGAAGGAGGCCTCGCCGACGATTCCCCTTACCATTAAATGTCGCATTGGCATTGATGATCGCGATGATGTCGCGTTTTTAGATGATTTTTTATCGCCCTTAATTACTGCGGGGATAGACGGCGTGATCATTCACGCTCGTAAAGCATGGTTAAAGGGCTTAAGTCCCAAACAAAACCGCGAAGTTCCGCCCATTAATTATGATCGCGCCTATCATACCAAGCGCCAATATCCCCATTTGCCCGTTATCATCAATGGAAATATTCAAACAATTGATGATATTCAGACGCATCTAAGCCATGTTGATGGCGTGATGATCGGGCGGGAGGCCTATCACAACCCGTGGATGTTACGCGCCGTACAACAAGAATTATATCCCAACATATCGGATTTGTATGACAAAAAAGCAATTATTGATGCGCTTATCCCCTATATGATGCAGCAATATCGTGATTATGGCACGCCCGTAAAAACCGTCACGCGCCATATTTTAGGGTTATTCCAAGGCGCACGCGGTGCAAAACATTGGCGCCGTGTTTTAAGTGAAGAATCACATTCGCTGATTTCCCCCACAGAATCGTCTATAAGCGCTTTATTATATAAGGCTGCAGAAAATTCTTTTTGATCTTTATGCTTTAAGCTCTTGGAATTTTCGGCTATCATGTCTATTATTACTGTTCGTATAAAATAACAATTGTGGATAAACGAATTTTCAATGTATTTTTCACCGGGATACACCATCGCATCTTTTGACTGGCAGATTCTGAATCGGGATCAGCTGCATCAGGTTATTTTGAAGGTCAGTGACCAAGGATCAGCCCTGCTGTTTTCTGAAAAATCCAGCGATGCTAAAATTACATCCCTGCCCTTTTACAAAGATTTCAAATTATACCGCTTAACCAATCATGCCTCCCTTCCGTCTTTGTCGATGGATTACCTCAGTGATGGCATATATTTTTTATATTTAGATGGCACAATTGACCCCATGCGTATTTTAAATGAGCATGGCAATTTAATATTAAACCGCGATAATATATTGGATTATGTGTGTTTTTTTTACCAATATGTGCCCTTACCTGATTTTGGGGAGTTTTATTTAATTGCTGATGCGAATAATATCGAATTTGCGCGCTTTGTTGACCCTGAGATTTTAGAGGCAATCCGCAATCAAACAGGCCGAATCGAAATTAAACAGGGCAGTTTAAATGATTTCACCATTAAAAATATCCCTGCTTATTGTGAAGGCGGATTCGTCAGTGTTGCCCTATCCATTGATGCGATGGGCAGCGTTTCTGTTCTACGCATGAGCCCTCTTATTGTTGCTTAATAGATTTTTTTTGAGAAATAAAACCATGCCCCATAAAAATGACAATGAAACTGAAAATAATATCGATCTTGATCCTTTAAAGTCCGCCTTTATCACAGGGATTGATTCAACAGGTCGCTTTTCCAGCAAAAGTTTTTATGCGCACCCCAGCACCAAACGCATCATTGCGGATACGGAAATATTGCTTAAAAAAAGCAAGACAGGGAAGGAACTTTTGAATTTCGCCCGTGATCATAATATTAAGGTCGATATTATCAAGGGTCCTAAAATTACACGCTATATGGCAAGTGCGACACAGGGCATTTTAACCCTTCCCGCGGTACAAGCTGAATCAAACCCCCGAATCGTTTTGGAATATGCCGCCCTGTTACGCGAAGGTGAACAAGAAGCCAGCGGCTTTTCCTGCCCTGACAAAGACGAAAATCCAATCGAATATGTGAATATGGCGCACTCCAAAAACCTTGATATTGTCCTGACAATGTGCGAAATTGCCTATGAATTAAATGAACGTTTAAAATACAAAGAATTTCTTGACGAATTATCGGCTTTAGGGCATAATGATGTGTATAGGGAGTTTTTAAAGGAAAGAAACGAATCCTGAATTGAAGCGATAAATATATCGGGATTATTTATAAAGAGAGGGAAGTCATTATGAAGCCTAACACACTTAAAAACATGGGTGCTTACAATAACAGCGCTGGCGCTGCAAAGTTTATGCCTCTCTCAAAACAGGGTATGAATACACCTCGTACACAACCGGGGCAATCACCTACTCGATAAAAATTTTTCTATTTTTTTTGTTTCTGTATTAGATAAAGCCCAAATATATTTGGGCTTTTTATTTCATCAAACGATTCTTTAAATTAAAAAATCATTTCGCGATCTTTGTTCCGAAGATAAAAAATTTATCATTGTTCCCTGATCAAGCGTATGTTCGCAAATATATTCGTTATATGAGGCAATCATATCATTTATCCTATGAACAGGAATTTCCCATTGTCGCCCTTTTTCTGCCTTCTCTACACAGTGTTTCAGAAATTTATCCGCTTGTTCGAATATCTGACGACTAATAAATTGACTATTATCTGTATTGGGATTATCGATTAAATCCAAGGCAAGATAAAAAAATTGTGTATCGACAAAATGATCACCTTGGATCATTTGTTGAAATATATCTTTATACAAACTGACCAAAGGTGATGAAAATAATACGGAGTCACTCTCCAGCATGGCTCTGCCTGCTTTTTCAAACAATTTTATATCAAAATTTTCATCTTCATCTAAATTTGTATTGGCGTATTGATAAAGTTTTTTTGATACACGAGATGCAATACCAAGCTGTTTGACATAAGGTGTGTTTTTAAAACAAAAAAGATTATCAAACAGCACAAAATCCGCAATCGTTGTTTCCCCCCCTTCTTTTTCAAGTACTTTAATCAAAAATAAATTAAAATCAGCAAAAGCATTTAAAACTGCATTTTCATCGATATTTAATAAATCATCTCTCTTTTCTCTAAAAAAAGACTCAGATATGTCTTGATAAAAAGAAAGCACATCATCAATCAGTAAATAATCGAATCCATATTGTTGAATATGCGCGTGAATCTGCCCCATTAAGGCAGGAATTTCAACAAGACGCCCTTCGGATTTATTTTCACATTTGAATAATAAGATGGGTAAAATATCCTCAATCAGATTCTGACTCAAAAGGGGGCAAGGATTTAAAAGATGCCTGATAAATTTAATAATGCGATCATTTGATGCATGATTATATAAATCAGACAAAGATTCTGGGTGATGATCCTGCATTTTAAAACGAATTCCTGTTTAATGAATGATTATTTAAAACAGTTTTTTGTGCGTTAAGCTGTTCAAGAGTGGGTTGCAGCACCTCATATAATTGCTGAGGCACAGTATTGCCAAAAACATGGCTTAAATTTTCCATGTACCTATCTATTTCATATTTTTTTTGAGGAAAAGAATAAGGCGTTATTTTTTGAATGAACAAGGCGCATCTTTCTTGTAAAAAAGCTAAATGATTATTTGTCCAATGATCCGGCATCTGCCCCTGATTATCAATCCAAGATTTATTAATTTCAAGGGAATCCGCTGGCGCAGCAACGTGAGAATGCAAATGTTTATAGGCATCAAAAAGTATAGAATCTAAATTTCCATTCATTTCATAAAATAGATTATAGGCTGTATCTTTGTTAAGGATGCATTGTTTATAAAAATTATGAATATTTATCCATGCTTTGCAAGCATCATTGGAAAGTTTTTTCGCCACTCTAGATTGAAAATCTTT
Organism: Gemmobacter sp.; assembly: GCA_044238935.1. GTDB lineage: Bacteria > Pseudomonadota > Alphaproteobacteria > Micavibrionales > Micavibrionaceae > JBIICI01. The sequence continues at coordinate 18,868 of JBIICI010000008.1, read as the reverse complement.
GGGTGGCTGGATTTCTTTTACTTCAGATAAAATAGAAAGTAATGTATGATGAACACTCTCCTGAATCGCAAGTGACGGCAATGCATAAATTGAAGAGAGAGCACGCAGCCCATCTTTTTTGTGAGACAAGGCAAAAATATTATCTTTAAAAAAAGAGCTCAGTATCAAATCAGCATCAGGACGAGGACATTGTTTCAAAATAGCATCCGCGTGATTTATAACCAACAATATTGTTTTTGTGTTATCTTCGATAGATTGTCTTTGTAAGAATGATTTTATAAAGTGAAAGCGCAATTCTTTCAGATCTTCTTTGTCATCCTGACGACAATTTGGCGGCGTATCACTATATAGACTTTCAAAGATTTTTTTATATAAACGGTTAAAATCAATAGCCGAGCTTAAGCTATTAAAAATGTTGTTTTTAAAAATACCGACTATTTTTTCTTCAAAATAATTTAAATCCCCGAATAATTTTCGAGTTTTTTTGCCGTAATTATGAACCTTAAAGCAATTTTCTATACATTCTTCCAGATCTAGAAATAAATTTAAAAACTGCTTATCACTAAAAAGCCCCGAATGATAACTCTCATAAAAAACATCAATTTTCTCCTCATGATGAATATAATTTTCATATTCCATCATTGCTGACTTTTTTTCGATCAGGCGGTCTAAAGCTTTGAAATCATCGTCAGTAACTGTGTTTTCACGCAGACGGGATACTTCTTGGTATAAAGTCCGTAAAAAGGCATCATTAACCCAGCCTGATTCATTATTATTATTATTTTCCTGTTCCATAAAAAACACATAGCATAGACATAGGTATATTTCCAGAATATTTTATTTCTTTGTGCGTCTTTTTACGACATTTTTTGTCTTTGGATCAGGGGTTTCTTTTTTAACAGGGGCTTTCTTTTTTGCAGCAGGTTTTTTTATGGGTTTTTTGACTGCTTTTACAGGCGCATCCTTTGCACTTTCACCTTTTGCCAGTTGCGCGGCTTCTTTGGCGGCGCGTTTAATCGCGGCCTCCGCCAAAATCACCACGGCGCGATTAAGGCCAACTTCCATTGGGCTTTCATCTTTGGGCAATGATGTGAATTTGTCTTTATATTTCAAATACGCGCCGAAACGTCCAATACCTGCCTCAATTATTTCCCCGTCCTCAGGGTGCACGCCAACCTCACGCGGCAGGGATAATAGATTGACGGCCATTTCCAGCGTGACATCAGCAATAGCCACACCAGCAGGCAGGCCTTGGCGTTTGGGCGATGGTGCTTTGGGGACTTTGGGTTTTTTCAATTTGCCGCTTTTTGTATATTCAGGCGCGGGCGGTGTGGTATCCACGACCACAGGCGGCGGATCCATTTGCACATACGCGCCGTAAGGGCCTTTGCGAACGGTAATTTTGCGTTGCAATTCAGGATGCAAGCCCAATTCTATGGGTTCATTCGCAAGGCTTGCCATGGCGGAATCCGCTTCTGCCCCCTCCTCCCCAAGGGATAGAGGGCGTGTATAACGGCAATCAGGATAGTTTGAACAACCAATAAACGCACCAAATTTTCCTAATTTCAAAGATAAAACGCCGTCGCCACAGGCTTGGCATTGACGTGGATCGCCGCCATCTTCGCGGTTGGGGAAAAAGGTTTTCTTTAAGGTTTCATTGAGGTGGTCAATGACATCCGTGATCCGTAGTTCCTTTGCCTCTGCGACTTTTGCCGTAAAGGGTTGCCAGAAATGTTTTAAGGCGTCTTTCCATGGCAATGTGCCTGCGGAAATGGAATCCAGTTGATTTTCTAAATCCGCGGTAAAATCATAATCGACATAACGCGTAAAAAATTCTTTTAAAAATGCGGTGACAATGCGCCCACGATCCTCCGGCACAAAGCGTTTTTTATCAATCTTGACATAGCTGCGATCTTGTAGCACTTGAATGATGGATGCATAAGTGGAGGGGCGGCCAATGCCGTGTTCTTCCAAGGTCTTCACCAACGTGGCTTCCGTATAGCGTGGCGGCGGTTGCGTGAAATGTTGATTGGGCGTGATGTCCACTGTTTTGGCTTTTTCGCCCTCTTTCATAGGAGGCAGGCGTTTATTGCGATCCTCATTTTCTTTGGACGGCGTGCCGTCATCCAGATCATCATCATTGCCCTCAATATACAAGGTCAAAAATCCATCAAAGGCAATGACCGATCCGTTGGCGCGTAAGACCACATCTTGCGTACCGTCTGATATATCCACCGCCATTTGATTAAGAATGGCATTTTCCATTTGGGACGCCATGGTACGCTTCCAGATCAGATCATACAGGCGCATTTCATCATCATTTAAGTATGCGCGTAAGGATTCAGGCGTGCGCGATAAATCGGTGGGGCGAATCGCCTCATGCGCTTCTTGGGCATTTTTGGCTTTGGATTTATACAGGCGCGGCGCATCGGGTAAATATTTATCGCCGTAATTGGCCTTAATCAAGCTACGGCATTGATCCACGGCGTCTTGGGATAGGGTCGTGCCATCGGTTCGCATATAGGTGATGAGACCCACTGTTTCGCCTTTTAAGGTGATCCCTTCATAGAGTTTTTGGGCAGTGCGCATGGTGCGTTGCGCCCCAAAGCCCATCTTACGGGATGCCTCTTGTTGTAATGTTGAGGTAATAAACGGCGCAGCAGGTTGACGGCGGCTTTGTTTTTCCTCAATGGCGGTGATCTTTAAATCTTTGTTTTGAATACGCGCGACGGCGGCTTTTGCCTCTGCCTCCGTACCAATATCCAATTTGCCCAATTTATTGCCTGCCAAATGCGTTAAACGCGCCGTAAAGGGCAATCCTGCTTGGGTGTGCAACAATGTTTCAATGCTCCAATATTCTTGGGCATGAAAGGCCTCAATTTCAAACTCGCGCTCACAGATTAAACGCAAGGCAACCGATTGCACGCGCCCTGCGGATCGTGATCCGGGGAGTTTACGCCATAAAACAGGTGATAAATTAAAGCCCACCAAATAATCCAACGCACGGCGTGCCATATACGCATCAATCAGCGGCTGATCTAAATCCCGTGCATTGTCCTTAAACGCCTTTTGCACAGCGTTTTTGGTGATTTCATTAAAGGTCACGCGGCGGATGGTTTTGCCTTGGGTCAGGTTTTTGTCTTTTAAAACTTCCAACACATGCCATGAAATTGCCTCTCCCTCCCGATCAGGGTCGGTGGCAAGCCATATCGTCTTGGCAGTCTTTGCCGCCTTGGCAATATCGGACATGGTCTTTAAGCCGCGATCCGCCAGTTCCCACTTCATCGCAAATTCGGACTCAGGATCAACAGAGCCGTCTTTGGGGGGTAAGTCGCGAATATGCCCGAATGACGCCAAAACGGTGTATTCATCGCCTAAATATTTATTGATGGTCTTTGCCTTTGATGGCGATTCAACAACAACCAGATTCACGTTCGACACGCCACAGTATCCTTATCACAAATTTTTACCCCTTATGAATTGACATGATATAAAGCGTTCGTCAAGCACAGATTGAATGTGAAAAAGATATTGACAGGATTACAACCTTATTCTATTAAGATTTTCTTGGTTTTTACTGCACAAAAACAAAAGAAAACATAATATTTTATATTGACAGATTTATCCAATATGATTATTATGTATATAAAATATTAACAGGGTGATGTATGGTCGTTCAATCTCAGGTTCAAAATCTTTCTCACCCCAAATCGTTGACGCAGATTGCGCAAAAGCCCTTCTCCGCCCCCGCCTACAAAGATTTTATATGGTTATTTGATTGTGATGGATTGATTGCGAACACAGAGTCCTATAATCAATTAGCCCTCGCAGAAACTTTAGCAGAATATGGCATGAGTTTAGAGACGGCCAAAAAATTCGTGACGGAAAAAGGGCATGGTCGTCATTTTGGCGGTGTCATTGATGAGGCACGGGAGGAATTTCAAGGGGACTTAAAAGACCATAAGACAGATGATATTTTACAAAAATTCGAAGACAAAGCCTGTGAAATCTATGAACGTGAAGGCATTGAGGCGTTAGTTGGTGTCAAAGAATTTATGCAAAAACTTGTTGCTGAGGGCGCAGGGCATAGAATGGCCGTTGTATCCAATGCCAATTATAAATTGGTCAAAACGATTTTAGCGCAAACAGGATTAAAAGACTATTTCCCTGATGCGAAAATCTTTACGCCCAATAAATGCAAACAACCGCCCAAGCCTGCCCCTGATTTGATCCTGCATGCGATGAAAGAAATGGGAGAAATTTTGGGGGAGACAATTGATCCCAAAAAGACGGTTATGTTTGAGGATTCCTTAAGCGGTATCACAGGCGGCGTTGCTGCGGGGATTTATATGGTTGGGGTTTTGGCGTATTACAGAGAAAAAGAAAATTTAATTAACCTAGAAAACAAAATTGATTTTACAGATCGCGACTATAACGCACGACACCATGATCTGAAAGCCCAAGGACACGGGGCATTTTCAGTCTTACCGCGTATTGATTTCTTTGATTTGGACAGGCATTCTCAAAAAATGCAATATAAAAAGCTCCCTACCCTATCCCATTAAGGCATAATCTCAATCGCAATCGCACTGGGCACCATGTGCCGAATGACCTCAAGGTCGGCATTATCAACGGCTAAACAGCCTAATGTCCAGTTGATTCCTGCATTTTGCCAATTTTTATGCTTTAACCGCCGCCCCGTGCCATGTAACCCAACATTGCCGCCCAAGGTTGATAAATCTTGCCCCCGTGCAATGGCGTCATTCACATCTTTTTGGTTTGGATAGCCAATCGGCATAAACCACCCCCAGCCCGATTCTGATACACGCGCGGGGGAGAGCCTATAGACTCCCTCCGGCGTCTTCATATCCCCCTGTGTCTGTTTATGCCCCACGCTTTCGCGCCCAATGGCAACATGGAATTGCTGAATCGGCACGCGATTTTCATCAAAAAATGTGATCTGCCGCAACGATTTTTCCACCAACGCATAATGCGCCCGTGGATGATACGGTGTGACCGCAGCACAAGACATCAAAAACCCTGACAAAAGAATCAACAAACAAAGGCGCTGTAGTATTTTAAGCATCCTTTATTTGTAGCGCGAAAAAATATCGTTGGCAATTATCCGTTTTTAGGGTTGGGGAGTACTTTTGTTATGGCTCTATGGATTGGTGGTGTTGCATGGATCGATTTTATAGGGAGGGTGGTGACGCGGTTTGTGCTTCCCTCCCCCACCCGCCGTCATGCCGTGCCCCGACACGGCATCTTGTGTTAAGGGATCTGTAAGAGCTCAAGGATTGGTAAAAAACTTAAGGAAAACATGGTTTTCTTAGTGAATCTTATCTGTTCTTCGTGCCCTTAGTGGTTTAAAAAATAGTTTGATAAACAGATGAAAAGACATTTTTGGCTGTCCAATTGCTAGTTGGAATCACTATAGCTTAAAATCTCCTGTTTTGTCATTTTTGCTCTCTGATCTTATCGAAAAATATTTTACACATCGATAACAGAGATATTGCTTATATGTCAACAATATTCAAGGATTACGCAGACTCTTCTTGGGGGATTTTTAAGGATTCAACCCAACCAATTGGCGGAATCGCAGCTTTTTCATCGCCGGCAAGCTGCACATTTGTCATGCCTTCCCATGGGCTGAGATTATCGAATTTCCTGAAATCTTGGGTTAAGACAACAGGTTCATAGACAACGCGTTTTAATTCTTCATTATAACGCAGCTCAACATGACCTGTTAGGGGGAAATCTTTGCGTAAGGGGTGCCCCTGAAAGCCATAATCCGTCAAAATACGGCGTAGATCAGGATTGCCATCAAAAAAGATCCCGTATAAATCCCACGCTTCGCGTTCATACCATGTGGCGGCGGGATAAATCGTGCTGGCGGTTGGAACGGCTGTGTCTTCATCGGTTTGCACAATAATGCGAATACGCTGGTTTTTTGTAAGGGATAGAAGATTATAAACAACATCAAAGCGCAACGCGCGTTCTGGGTAATCTGCGCCACACAAATCAATCAACATTTCAAACGCACAGGACTCATCATTTTTTAAAAAAGACAATAGTTCCTGAATATTGCCATGCTTTGTATGCAAAACCAGTTCATCTTTATCAAAAGATGTCGTAATTTTATCCTCAAATGATTTTTGGATATGATCTGCTAAAATTTGTAAATGCTCTATCGTCATGATTATGCGTCCCTATCGATCAATGCGCGTGTCTTCGTTGCGGATTTTCTTTTGCAATTGTAACAGACCATAAACCAAAGCCTCCGCCGTTGGGGGGCATCCGGGGACATAAATATCCACCGGCACAATACGATCACAGCCACGCACCACGGAATAGGAATAATGATAATACCCGCCGCCATTGGCGCATGATCCCATTGAAATCACCCAACGCGGTTCAGGCATTTGGTCATACACACGCCGCAAGGCAGGTGCCATTTTATTGCATAATGTTCCTGCCACGATCATTACATCCGATTGACGCGGGCTGGGGCGTGGGATAATCCCAAAGCGGTCTAAATCGTAACGGCTCATGTAGGAATGGATCATTTCCACCGCACAACACGCCAATCCGAACGTCATCGGCCACATTGATCCTGTCCGCGCCCAATCAAATAATTTATCGGCGGAGGTCAGTAAAAACCCCTTTTCCTCAAGATGTGAATTGATGGCTTGCGGCACAATATCTTGCGCCAGCGCATTATTATTAATTTGACTTTCCGCAAAATTCGTAAAAACCGATTCTTTGGGGGCGTTTATAATGTGACGATCATGTGCCATAATTTAAAAGACTTCTCCTTACAAAAGCTACTCCCAATCAAGGGCGCCTTTTTTCCATTCATAGATAAATCCAACGGTCAAAACGGATAAAAACACCATCATTGACCAAAATCCCACAACCCCAATCGCCCCCAATGATATAGCCCACGGGAATAAAAACGCGACCTCAAGGTCAAAAATGATAAAAAGAATCGCCACCAAATAAAAGCGCACATCAAATTTTGACCGCGCATCATCAAACGCATCAAATCCGCACTCATAGGCGGATAATTTTTCCGCGTCAGGCTTACGTTTTTGTACCAAAAACGCCGCCACCAGCATAGCAACCGCCATACCAAACGCAATAACCATAAACACCAAAATGGCAAAATACGGGCTTAAATCAAGCATGAAACACCTTAAGGATAGAACCTAAAACATAATTTGCATCGACTATAGCCAAATCCAACCCAAAGCACAATCCCCTTTACAAATGGGCGATTGATTTTTATGATCCTAGACATGAAAAAATCCTTTTCCTTATTCAAAGATAGAGTTATCGCAATGAGCAGAAATTTGATAAGTATTGTGTTTGTGTTGAGCGTTTTTTTAATTGGCTGCTCCCCAATAGTTAAGGAAGTTAAAATGAAACCAATATCAAACCCTGCTGTATATTTTGAGATTCCAGTCAGTGATATGGATCGCGCTATGAGCTTCTATCAAAAGGTTTTTGGTTTTGACTTCACAAAAGAGATCATACATGGAAATGAAATGGCGTTGATGCCTTTTGATCAAGATATACTAGGAATCACAGGCGCGTTAGCTAAAGGTAACATTTATAAACCATCTAAAAGGGGAATTGTCATCTATCTACATACAGATGATATTCAAAACACAATTAAAAGATCCAACAACCTAGGTGGCAAAATACTGTTCCCTCGCACAGAGGTGGGTGAATACGGCTATGTTGCAGAAATTGAAGATTCCGAAGGCAATAGAATTGGGTTATCAGAAAAAAAATAGCCAGACAAACACAACAACTCCAGAAAACGGATTGATTATTTTACCTATAAAAAGAGGCTGATACCCGATACGCAGTGAACAACCTCTTCATATAAAAATATTAACGCATTTTGCGCTAATTGTCAAAATTTAGGAAACATCTTCCCTATGAAAAAATCCGACATCCACGCCTTTTTTGCCACGCTGCAACGCCTAAACCCCGAACCGCGGACGGAATTGTATTATACCAACCCCTACACCTTAACCGTTGCTGTTGCCCTATCCGCACAGGCAACCGATATTGGCGTCAACAAAGCCACAGGAAAATTATTTGAAATCATCAAAACCCCCCAAGATATGCTGGATTTAGGCGAAGATGGATTAAAGGCGTATATTAAAACCATTGGATTATATAACAGCAAAGCCAAAAATATCATCAAAATGGCAGAGGCTCTTGTGGTGCATCATAACGGAGAAATCCCCCAAGACCGCGCCGCCCTTGAATCCTTGGCTGGTGTGGGGCGAAAAACCGCCAATGTTGTTTTAAATGTTGCCTTTGGTGAACCCACCATTGCAGTGGATACTCATATATTTCGCCTAGGTAACCGCACAGGTATGGCAAAGGGCGCAACACCGCTGGCGGTGGAGAAAAAGCTGGAAAAAGCCATTCCGTCTGAATTTTTACAACACGCCCATCACTGGCTGATCCTACACGGGCGATATATCTGCAAAGCCCGAAAACCCGAATGCTGGCGCTGCCCTGTGGTTGATTATTGTGGGTATGGGGATAAAGATCTGGATATATAAACGCTATTACACCCCATTATCTCTCTTTATCATGGCTCATATTTGGAGATGTTTTCGTAATCAGTGGGCGCGTTCCTGTAAAGGGTAAAGTCATTGGTCATGCTAATGGGATGCGTTTTGAAATTATTGATGCCGATTCACGCTGCGTAAAGCAGGTGAAAATTTATAATTTGCCTTCTGTAATTAATTCTTGAATATTTTTTATTTTTATGGTAATAGTAATCAGTTTTTATTATTTATTAACAGGGTAAAAAAATGTCAAACGAAAATCAAATAGAAGTTATTTCCGATCGTAATTCAAGTCAAACAATGATTTTGAATGAAATCCCCAGTTACGAAAAAGCCTCCCCAGATATAAAGAATCGGATCGATGCTATTATCAGTGAAATTAATATTGAGGATGTTCAATCTATTCTTAGTATAGGTAAAGAACCGTTAGATAAACTAGCGGAAGTCGCGAAACAGATCGGTGATCACAGTCAGTCTTCGTTTGGGGAACAGATGCTACAGGACTTAGCAGAATCGATGAAGAAGGTTGATTTTCAAAGAATCCTTGATCAGGGCAGTCTGTCTTTGTCAAAATTATCACAAACGGGTGGATCATTGACTGATCAGTTTTGGGGGGCTTCTTTGAGTAGTGTTTCTTTTTTGCCAGTTGCAAGGGATTTAAAGTCTAAACACGAAGAAAATCTTATCAAAAAAGCTGAGCTAGCGGTTTCCAGAGAAATTAATCAAGAGGTCGCACAACAAACAATTGAGCTGAACAAAATTGTTGATAATATCCAACAATGCCTTAAGAAGATCCCCCAACAAATTAAAGATATAGATGATTTGGGTAGAGCAAGGGGGGTATATCATCAAGATGCCCTGATTTCCATTGCTGCCGCCGCGGAATTAAAACGCCGTGTGGAGGAAGAGATTATCATCATAAGAAATGAATATAACGAAATTCCGACTTCAACAGCACAAGAATCATTAGACAACCATATTCGTGCAAATGATATTTTAAACAGACATCATCACAATTTAGTCGTCAGTTTAACGGTCAATTTTCAAGCGGCTCTATCGCTGAAAAATTTGAAAAATAATTTAACTGATACCCAAGTATCTATCACAAGCCATGAAATGATTTCTGTACCGCAATGGCGGGGGCTATTGACACAGTTATCGACAGCAAAATGTGTTTTAGCTTTAGCTGTCCGTAATAAAGAATTTAATGAATTTGGTAATAAGCTTTTGGATGCATCCAATCATTTAACCCAGCAAGTTCATGAAAAGACACAAAATTCTTTGGGTGTTGGGACGTTTGATACAAATAAAGTGATTGAAAGCTTAAGGCAAAGTCAGCAAAATTTGCTTGAGAATCAAGCTGCCTATGAGAAACGTGCCCAAGAGATGAAAGAAAAAACAGAAGAACTGGTGCAAGCCTGTGCGGAAGCGTATCAGGTTATCACAGAAAAAGCGCTGCCCACTTCTAATTCCGTAAATAAATTATCATCACCCCAAACAAAAAAATCAGGGACATATTTAGGTTATAAACCATCATAAATATTGTTTATCAGGGAGTTGTAAATGTATTTATTGAGATTGTTTAATCCTTTTGGTTTGGGCAAAAAAGATCAGCTGGCGTTACCGATGGAAAAAAAGGTTGCCGAATTTAGAACGAATGCCTTTGACATTGTAGATGAACCAAATTGGTTACAGGCTAAGCTGGATCAATCAAGCAATACATGGAAAATTATTCGTCATATTATTAGTTTAAATACCTTAAACGCAGCACATTCAGTCGATGAAATGATTGTCCGTAAAGAAATATATGCAGATATGTTGGGGTATCATGATTGCTTAAAACGTATCAATGATTTTGAAATTGCCCATCAAGCAACGGGAAACAGAAATGTTCAAGTCCCTGATATTGCCTGTCATTTACCTTATTATCGTGAGGTTGTTGATAAGTCTGTGATTTTTGATATCTATGGTCAAATACATTTTACAGTAGATGGCCAAATCCCCGAGGCAGGAAATTTTCCCTTAAGTGAGGTTAATCGTATCCAAGGTTCAAAACTAATCAGTAAAATCAGCTATCAATCTGGTGAATTTGTGGCCAATAAAGGAATATTCATTGCAAAAGTTAATATTTCAGGTATTACCCAAGAATTTAATTTATTTGCAATGTATAAAGATTTAGAAAAAACAAGTCAGTCTTTAAGCTATAAAGATTGGCTTGAGCATCCAGAATTACAAGCAACATCAATCAAAAAAGAGTCTGATATAGCTGCGATTGCGATGTCTAGACAATATCAAAAATATAAAGATTGGTTTATCCCAAGCTTTGATATCCTAGAATCTATGTATGAATTAAGAAATACTGGTGCTTTTAAGGGAGGTTTGCGTGAAAAAGAGAGCGCTAAAGAAGGTTATATTTCCCTTTCTGATTGTGATGATCTTTTTAGCATCATTCATTTTTACAATGGTGAGCGAACAACAACAGATGTCCATACAAGATATAAAAACTTTTTGGTACGCCCTGTATTTATGGAGCCTGCCTAATCACTATAGTCTTTTGCTGTTGAGCACAGGAAAGTAGCCATTCATCCTGAATTTTTGGCTGATCCTGCACGGGCGATATATAAAACCCGAATGCTGGCGCTTACCTGTGATGGATTATTGCAGGCATGGGGATAAAGATCTGGATATATAAACGCTGTTTATATACCTTTTCCTTTCTACCATGGTTTCATATATTGGCGGTAAATTTCATCAATCCCGATTAAGATTTCGGGGCTTAATGACACATTAATTGATTGAATATTGCTTTTTAGCTGATCCATATTGGTGGCACCGATAATCGTGCTGGTCACAAAGGGGCGACTATGAACAAAGGCCAGTGCCATTTGGCACACATCCAGACCGTGCTGTGCCGCTAAATCCATATAGGCACGCGTGGCCGCCTGAGATTGCGGTGTATCACGCCATGATTTTTGAATTGACCAACGCGTGCCCTCAGGGATTTTATCCAGATATTTACCGCTCAACATGCCTGTTGCCAAGGGTGACCATGCCAATAAACCAATTTTTTCACGCAAGGCGATTTCCGCCAAATCAGGTTCAAAAATACGATCCAACAGGCTGTATTCATTTTGAATGGATACCATGCGCGGCAAAGATTTTTGTTCAGCAATGCGTAAATACTCCATTGTCCCCCACGCTGTTTCATTGGATAACCCCACATGACGGATTTTGCCTTGCTTGACGCATGTATCTAAGGCACGCAAAATGGCCTCAAAATCATCGCGTTCTTTTTGTGTATCAACGCCTGTAATCCCTTCGGTAGAAAACGTCCAATAGCCTGTGAAATGATAATTCGGACGATTTGACCAATGCAGTTGATACAGATCAATATAATCGGTTTGCAGGCGTTTCAATGATCCCTCCACCGCATCAAAAATAGCCTCAGGCGTTATCATGCCGCCTTCTCTGATCCACGGAATGCCGCGTCCTGCAATTTTACTGGCTAAAATGACTTGATCACGATTATGGCGTGTTTTGAACCATTCCCCAATAATACGCTCCGTTGCGCCTTGGGTTTCAGCGGCAGTGGGCACAGCGTATAATTCTGCCGTATCAAAGAAATTCACCCCCTGATCCAGCGCATAATCCATTTGCGCGTGACCTTGATCCTGCGTATTCTGATTGCCCCATGTCATTGTGCCTAAACAAATCACACTGACATCAATATCGGTTGTACCTAATTTTCTGTATTGCATGGTTTTTCCTTTAAAAATTCGACTTTAAATTCTTTATTTGATCTGATGGTTTTGAGGGCAAAGTCAAGTCAATACCTGTTTCAGGGATCAGGGGAGCAGATTTATTGAATTGTTGAATTACGGTATCGGGTATCGCAATGCGGTCAATCATCACTTTCGTTAGAATTAAATATTCTTTTGGCTCAGGCTTAAAAACGCATAATGCGGTTTGCAGCATATATTGACCGTGGGGTGTGTAATGTGAAAAATCAACCTTTAACCCTTTTGAGGTCGGGCGCACATCGGTTATTTTTAATGTTGAAGGGTATGGAACAAATTGTTCAATGACTGTACGGCATACGCCATATTGTGCTGTGCCTTTTGGGGATTGGCTGCCAATAAGGATAATCATAAACAGCAAAAAAGTCCCAAATCCCCCCCATATCCAGCGCAATTTTTGGCGTTTTTTGCGCTGTTTTTGGGTTTCTTCATATTCTTGGGCGTGGGTTGCCTCAATCAATCGTGGATCAGAAACAGGAGGGCGTGTCATAACAAATCGGCTTCCTTTTTCTGCATTACGCCTGCTGTGTTATTTTTAGGTCACGATCAAAGGCCGCCTGTGCCATTTCTTCGATAATGTCTTGGATAACCACACTTTGCAAGGCTGATTTTGACTCTGATTCTTTTGCGGCACGCATCAGCACACGGCGTTTAATTTCCCCACGGGCGCTGCCCCCTGGGAAACGCGCAGCCAAGATCAAACGGGCTTTGTTTGCGCCGATACGCTCATATAAGGCTGTACGAATAAGCACATCTTCGGTGGATGTTGATAAAGCCCATAACTCAATAGGCCCCAACGTGTTGATTAAGTGCTGTTCATATCGCCCCTCTGTCGTCCCAAGAACAAACAAAGCAGGCGCTCCGCCTGATTTAGGACCTGTTAAACGGTAACGAATAACGGATTTTGCGGTTTCAGAAAGCCCAAAGCGTTTTTGAACATCGCTAACGGCTTGGTCTGAAATCGCTGTTCCCAAAACCCAAACCCCCGTTGCCAAATCCACCATATTTTTATCAAAATCATCCAATAATTGTGAGGCTAATACAATTTGAACACCGCGTTTTCGCCCTTCACGCACATCACGAATAATTTGCCCACGCACGGATGCTGAGGCACTGGTGCGGTGAAACTCATCATAACAAAGGCGTTTTGGGGATTCTGATATGTCTTGCAGTCGGGCTTCGTGATAATCTTGATATTTTGGATGCACGAATTGTAAAGAATCCTTCCCCATCCACCAACTGCGCACCAAAACATGACGCGCGAGCATATACATAATCGCTGTTTGACGATCTGCTGCCTCATCCCCTTGGGGGGCAACATCCATTAAATCCAGCGCACAAATGCGCGTATCTGTAATATCAAACTGTGTCACAGATGATAAGATAGGCAATTCACGAATGGCGGATGTGATCATGCGCTCAAACGCGTTTAAGATCCCCTCAGAACTTCCCCCAATTGTGGTTTCTTCCAATAAGGATCGAATTTGTGGACGACGCGATGCCGTGATGGCATCACTTAAGGTTGGCACGGCCTGACGCTGCGCGACGCTGGCCATATGATATTCACCCAATTCAAATAAGGCATCCACCACATCCCACCAATAGGGATCATCGGGCAAACGTACTTTTTTAATGGACAATAATTCATCAACATCATAATTCAAGCGTGGTAAATAAGGGCGGGGTTCGGCGTTTGAATGTGTATCATCACGCCAACGATACATTTCATCCACCACCAATCCCACCAATTGCTGTATCCCGTCATAGGGTTTTTCAGCCCCTGCAGGGGTTGCCAATAATGTCAAAAGCTCCGTTAAATAGCTGCGTTCATCAGGCAAAGGTGCACGACATCCCAATTGTGTATCAAATGGATTCACCGCAAATTTATGTGTCATCTGCAAACGGTAATAGGCAACTTCATGCTGTTGTTCCATCGGCAAGGATTCTTTGATCAACGAAATCAAACCAGAGGATGACGGGCCAATATCAATCACCGCAACATAGGGCAGCTTGCTTAAACCAGCCCCCAAGCATGTGCCAAGGTTTAAGGAGTTCATCAAAACGGACTTCCCTGCCCCCGGTTGCGCGAAAATCAAATCAAACCATGTTGTTGTTAAATTTGTTCCCGTTTGATATGGCCAAATTTTTCCATCGGGCGTACGCAAAATCACTGATCCCGTCTCAAAAGGACTGGATGCACGCTGCCATGGCATAAGTTTCATAACCTCATACATCGGTGCAACGGCTGCAGGAGCAGTACTGCCACAATGAATCCCCATTGCAGACGACATCACGCAATCTAAGGCATCACCTGAAAACTCACTCACTTGGCAGTATCCCCACCCTTCCACAGCCTGTAATAAGGTGGATAAGCGGTCTTGCAGCAGATTCATTTGCCCACGGGGCGCCCACGTCGCAAAAGAAACGCGTAATCTGACCACAGGTTCACGACGTGCCAAACGCTCCAACCCCTCAAGGGAGAATTTAATTTGTTTGTTCAACGCATTGGTGACACCCAAAACAGAGGCGGCAAAATTACGGAATTGAATCGTATTCGCGCCGCCGCCTTCGATTAAAAAGGAAATACGATAAGGAACACCGGCCTCAAACAAACGATTTAACAGCATGGGAAAGGGGCTGGGATCCATTGGCGCAAGGGTCAAATCAGCGCCTGCCCATAAGGTTTCACCAATCCGCACGGTTGATTCTGATAGGATCTTTGAATCCCCTGCAACCAATTGTGATCGCAATGTTGGCCATAAAATATCTGATAAATCCGTTACACTTTCAGGCTGGCGCGGCGGAATCGGATCACCCGGTAAACAAGGTGACCAGTTTTCATTTGCCCGTGTGGGGTATAAATTCCGACGAACCGCACGCATCGCATCATGGGCATTGAGCATTTCATTTTTAATCCCCAATTCACGCAAGGCCGTTTGTACAGATGACACATAGCTTTTATGACGTGTGCGTAAAGAATTTAATCCTGCTAATGGGTTTTGGGCATAACCGCCATTCAGCCATTTTCGTGCTCTTGATTCTTCAATGGTGCGCTTAAATTCCGCCTTGGATAACAGGCTGGGGCGTGACCATAAAACGAAATAACATTCTTCTGAACATAAAAAGCGTTTTAAATGGCGTTCACGCTCATCGAATAAATCATCTAAATTCATGCCTAAGGCATCCGCTGTTTTGCGGCTGGGGTGGATATGGGCGCTGAGTTCCGTATCAATACGATCAGGGTCACGCACAAAATAAACCTGCATTGCATGCCCCATACGGTCAAATTTTGCACCAATGCGTAACGTTGCAGCCTGTATCAGATGGTTATATTCGTGCTCACCAATAATATGGCGCGATCCTTCGATCTTTAAATAGCTAACCAAAGATCCCTCACGCGCAGCCATCGTGTGCTCATCATCCATCGTTTCAATATGGATAAAGCTTTCCACAGCATGGCGTAGGCCTGCTTGAAAGGGGAAAATAAGTTTTTTAAGCCACTGCATCGCGTTTTTTTAGATAAGATATAAAATAAATCAGAATTAACTATAATCCGTTAAAAGTAAAAAAACCATCACTGAATGTAAAGAGTTTAAAATCTTTTTTGATCTTCTCTATCTAAAAATAAAAAAGACGTATAATCAAGGCAATACGAAAAGTAAGAATTCCCCATTTGCTTTTTGATTTCGTTTTTAGTATAAGCATTGAATCGTCAATAACACGGTAAAGAGAGCATGAGTAGACTGGATTTTGAAAAACCTGTACTGGAATTAGAGGCAAAAATCGCCGAACTCAGTAAAGTGGATGGCAACGCACGGATCAATATCAGCGATGAAATTATCCGCATGCAAAATAAGGCACAGCGCCTGTTAAAGACCACTTATGCGAAGCTAACGCCCGTGCAAAAAGTCCAAGTCGCGCGGCATGAGAATCGCCCGCATTTTCTGGATTATGCCCAAAATTGCTTTGAGTCTTTTGTTCCATTGGCAGGAGACCGTTTATTTGGCGAAGATTATGCCCTAATCGGAGGACTCGCGCGCTTCCAAGGTCAATCTTGTATCCTAATGGGACAAGAAAAAGGCAATGATACACATAGCCGCATTAAACATAATTTTGGCATGGCAAAACCTGAAGGCTATCGCAAAGCACAGCGCTTGATGGATATGGCCAGCCAATTTAAAATTCCCGTCATTACCCTTGTCGATACGGCAGGTGCATATCCGGGGCTTGATGCCGAAGAGCGCGGTCAATCGGAAGCGATTGCCAGCACCATTCAAAAATGCCTCCGCCTTGATGTGCCGATTGTATCCGTTGTGATTGGTGAAGGCGGATCAGGTGGCGCCGTCGCCATTGCCACTGCTAATGAAATTCATATGTTGGAACATTCCATCTATTCCGTTATCTCCCCCGAAGGCTGTGCTTCTATCCTATGGCGCAGCGCCTCTCACGCAGACCAAGCCTCTGCCGCTTTGAAACTCACAGCACAAGATATGCTATCCCTTGGGTTAATTGATTCAATCATCGAAGAACCCACAGGCGGGGCACATCGTGATCATGAAACCACCTTTAAAAACGTGATTGGCAGCGTGGAGATGAGTTTAAAAAAATTAAACAAACTCAGCGGCACAGATATTATCAAACAACGCAGCGATAAATTTTTGGCAATGACACGGTTGAAGTAAAAAAACACCCCCAAAATTACTTAATGCAATAACAACGCTATTGATTAATAAATCATCTCATCTTCATCTTTTCCACCTTTGGATAAGACAACTTCGCCTTTTGCCTCTAGCTCCTTGGTGACATTCACGATATATTGCTGTGCTTCTTCTACATCTTTTAAACGAATTGGCCCCATAGCAGCCATATCCTCTTTCATAATCTTCGCGGCACGCTCTGACATATTCGAGAAGAAGAGATCCTGCATTGTTGTTGTTGAGCCTTTTAAAGCAATGGGCAGTTTTTCTTTGTCGGCAGCACGAATAATAGACTGTACCGCCTGAGGGCCCAAATTCGCCAAATCATCAAATGTAAACATGAGGCTGCGAATTTTTTCTGCGGATTCAGGGATGATGGATTCCAATTCTTGGATAAATTTCGACTCAACAGAACGATCCAAATTATTGAAAATATCTGCCATTAATTCATGGCTATCCCGTTTGGTTGTCCGCGCAAGACTAGTCATAAATTCAGTCCGCAATGTTTTTTCAACATCATCTAAAACTTCTTTTTGAATGGCTTCCATTTTTAACATGCGCTGTATGACTTCGATGGCAAAACTATCTGGTAACAAAGACATTACACGCGCGGCATGATCTGTTGAAATTTTTGATAAAACAACTGCCACGGTTTGAGGGTATTCTTTTTGTAAAAAGGCGGCTAAAATTTCTTCATTCACATTTCCCAATTTTTCCCACATTGTTCGCCCAGCAGGACCACGGATTTCCTCCATGATTTCATTGACTTTGTCTTTGCCTAAAACGCGCGCTAATAATCGTTCAGTTGAATTCATTGTTCCAACCAATGAATTTGTTGAACTCATTTGATCCGTGAACTCTACAAATAAACGCTCAATCACAGATGAGCCAATTTTTCCCAAAGATGACATTGTCTGTGAAATTTCTAATATTTCATCATCATCCATATGTTGGAATATTTTGGCGGTATGATCCTCTCCTAAGGCAAGCATAAAAATTGCGGCCTTTTCTGAGCCCGTCAGAGTACGATAATCTTCTCTAACACGCAAATTACTACTCATATGGATCTCCTTTACTGCGCAGGTTTATTAACAAAATTACTCTTGTCCCATCCATGTCCGTATAACAGAAACCGTTTCATCTGGATACGAACTCACAATATCTTCAACTTTTTTAATGGATGATGTTTTGACCTTACCTTCAACCTGTTGAACATTAATAGAGCTTTCTGCATCATCAGGCACTTCAAAATCTTGAGATGGACGCGGTGCAGACAAAGATGGAGGTGGCGCATTAGCCGTTAGTAAATCAAAATTATCAGGTGCATCATCCAATTTAGGCAGTCCACTGGACAATAATTTGCCCATCATGGGCTGAATGACCAGCATGATAACCAAAATAACCATGATAGCAACCGTTAGAACCTCCGCAATGCGTAAAATATCTGATTTGGCAAATCCAAACATCATGTCATCAACAATTGCTGCGCCGCCTGTATCCAATTCAGCAAAGCGCATATTGGCAACTTCGATTGTGTCTCCACGCGCAGCATCAAAACCAACCGCGGATTGAACCAAGGTCTTGATTTGATCCAGCTGCGCCTGTGTTCGTTCGGTATAGGCCTCTTTCCCTTCGGCATCTTTGGTGTAAATACCATCAACCAAAACCGCCACAGAAAGTTTTTTGACCTCTCCCACTTCACGAATCATGCTTTTGATTGTTTTACTGATTTCATAATTTGTCACTTCTTCGACACGATTATTTTCTTGTGATGGCTCAT
>JBIICI010000023.1:0-29618 GCA_044238935.1 Gemmobacter sp. | reverse complement strand
TTGAAAAAGATAATAATGCGCTCAATCCGATCCAAGATAGCGCCCATCATTTAATTGATACCAGCACATTATCTGTGCATGACTTAAAGCGGGTTATCTTTGGATTATTTCGTAAAGACAGCCCCTCTTTTCATATTGACATTATGTCGTTTTCATTCCGCAAGCAAATCCCACAACAGGCTGATTTGGTTTTCAATATGCGTTTTTTAAAAAACCCCTATTGGCAAGCCGCCTTAAGAGAGCAAACAGGCGCTGATAAGGATGTTCAAGATTTTATTGCGGCTGATCCCAAATTTTCAGTTTTTATGGATGGCATTTATAAATTGATTGCAGATTTGATCCCCTCCTATCAAACTGAGGGGGTTTCATCGCTGATGATTGCGTTTGGCTGCACGGGGGGTAAACATCGCTCTGTTTATGCAGCCATTGATATGTATCATCGTTTTCATGACATGACGATCAATGGGAAAAAGGTGGAAACATCTTTAACACATCGTGATAAACCAAACATAACTAAGTAAAGCTGCACCCATGTTCAAAATTGCCTTTATGGGAACACCTGATTTTGCAGCAGATGCCTTAGCTGCCTTGTTAAACGCCCCGATTTTACAGGAAAAAATCAGCATCACGCATGTCTATGCCCAGCCGCCACGTCCGAAAGGGCGCGGTCAACATTTACAACCCAGCCCCGTGCAACAACTGGCGCAACAGCATAACATATCTGTGCGCACCCCTTTATCCCTCAAAAGAGATTTGGATGAAGTGGCCTTTTTCCAAGCCCAAAATTTTGATCTGGCCATTGTTGCGGCGTATGGATTGATCCTGCCTGACTCCATTTTAAATGCGCCGCGCTTGGGGTGCATTAATATTCACGGCTCACTCTTGCCACGCTGGCGTGGCGCAGCCCCCATTCAACATGCGATATGGAGCGGCGATACAGAAACAGGCATCACCTTAATGAAGATGGATACAGGGCTTGATACGGGGGATATGATTGTTAAAAAATCAATTCCTATTCATGCCTACACCACAACATCTGAACTCTATCAATCTATGGCAGATCTGGGCGCAGAAATGATTGTGGATTTGGTCAAGCATATTATTGACCATCAATCATATAATACTGAAAAACAAGATGATGCAAAAACATGCTATGCCACAATGCTGAAAAAAACCGATGGCCGCATTGATTGGAACAAAAACGCCCTTGAGATTGATCGCCAAATTCGCGCCTTGAATCCATGGCCTAGCACATACAGCACAATCAATGGGGCTGTTTTTAAAATTGGCGCAGCATCCATTATTGATGATTTTCCAATTCCTGATGATGCGATAATCGGGCAAATCTTAGATCGCAAAGGGCATGTTTTATGCGGTGATCGCAGCGTGTTGCAAATTAAATTGATCCAACCTGAAAATAAAAAAATGATGGATTTTACAGCAGCGCTCAATGGTGGTTATATCAATTTTATGGATTGCTTTGCGTAATGTCTGTAATTGATCGCTGGAAAATAACGATTGAATATAATGGCGCCCCATTTTGTGGATGGCAACGGCAGCGCGAACAGCCCTCCGTTCAGGAACATATCGAAAATGCGTTGTTTAAATTTTGCCAACAAAATATTACATTGACCGTCGCAGGTCGTACAGATACAGGCGTTCATGCGCGCGCACAAATTGCCCATTTTGATATTGAACGCAAAAATAATGACCAGCCACATCATGCTGAAACGATCTTAAACGCAGTTAATTTCCACCTGCGCCCAGCCCCTATTGCACTGATTGCCGCAGAACATGTTTCAATGGATTTTCATGCGCGCTTTGGCGCAAAGGAAAAAACCTATATGTATCGGGTTCTAACCCGCGTTCCACCTCCTGTTTTAGATCAGTCACAAATTTGGCATTTACGCCGCCCATTGGATATTGCGGCTACGCAACATGCTATCAAAGATTTTTTAGGAAAACATGATTTCAGCGCATTCCGTGCCAGTGAATGCCAAGCCAAATCCCCCATCCGCACCATCAACGCCGCATGGATTGAAACCCACCCCTATGATCATCAAGGCGGCATAGAGGTTCAATATTATTTCCAAGGACAAGCCTTTTTACATCACCAAGTCCGCAATATGGTGGGAACATTGGTTGAAATTGGCCAAGGCAGACGCCCTGCAAATGATATTCCACGCATCATCGCATCCCGCCGCCGTGACCAAGCCGGCATGACGTGCCCCCCTGACGGGTTGTATTTAATGTCTATTGATTACCTCTGAACATTCCCTAAACGCATTTTAAAGCCTGAATCAGATAACATTATTTTTTGGATCATGACAATCGCCGCAATATCCAATTTATTTTGCAAATAATCATGGATCATTTTATCGGTAACAAAACGTTTTGTTGAGAAATTCGAATTCATAAAAAGCTCCTGCAATCGCTAATTTTATTAGATGCCCCTTTTTTATGCGTGAATTAAACCTTTTTAATGGTCAAAAAAAGGTCATTTTATGACACTGAACAAAATTAATGTTGACATATTAAACGCATTCTGATAAAACTAACTTCATATATAAATAAGTTTATTTTATAAATATAAAAAGCAGGGACAAAAAGATGCAACATCAACATTATTTATCCGCAATCATCAATGATATTCCAAACTTTTCTTTTGACTTTTTATCCCCTCTCAAAGAATCTTACCAAAACAGAAAACAGCTTAAAGATGAAAATCGCCTTTTAAAGGCACAGATTTTTTTACTGCATGAACAATTACGCCGTGATCCAATGACTGATCTGCTTAATAAAAAAGGAATAGAAGAAGAGTTGGAAAAATACATGCACGCCCATGTCAATCATTGCCGTCGCCAAGATATAAAAGAAAAAAAATCTTTTGATAATGATGATGATGAGCGCTTCAATATGCTGCTGTATATTGATTTATGTCATTTTAAAAAAATAAATGATCAATATGGCCACGAAGCAGGCGATAGAGCCATTTGTTTAGCCAGCAATATATTAAAGCTCAACACACGAAAAAGCGACCTTATCGCAAGAATGGGTGGTGATGAATTTTGTGTCTTTTTAAAAAATATTAATGAAAAAGATACCAAAGCCAAAATATTAAGAATGCAAGACGCTTTTTTAAAAGCCCACTTGCCTGTTCAAAACATCAAGACAGGAAGAAAAGATATTATTTTCCTAAAAGCATCTATTGGATTTAGCGCTGGTAAAAATTGTAGCACTGTTCATGGCTGGATTAAACAAGCCGATCAAAGTATGTATCAAAATAAGGCTATTCATTCTTCATAAACATCATCTTTATGAACGTACCAATAGCTTATAAAAGGGGTTATTAAGCAGATTATTGCACAGAAAATACAAAACCATGCCCCTGTATTTTCATTAACGTGCCCTAAATGATCTGCGATTTTGCTAAAATCGCCGAAACGCTCCGCACCTTTTTGTTGAAAATATTGATCTTGAAAAGCATCATCGTGGATTAATTTCCAACACAGATCAATCAGATTAAAGCTCATAAAAAATCCAATCACAGCATGCGCTTCGCGTTCTAATGACCTGTCTTTTGTTAAATTAAATAGCACTTTGAACAATAACACACCGCCCATAATTGCCTCAGCCCCATGCCCCATAAAGGCCATGATAACATGATGAAATTCGCTCAAAGACGATATTGTTAATAAAACCGATAAAACAACCCCAAGCCAAAAAATTCTATGATCTTTGGAATAAATAAAAAAACAAAAATAGGCACATGCCGCCAAAACCAAGAATTGTATGGGGATCAGACGTCCAAAATGGTACGTCATGCCTCCCCCATACACGGGATCAAAGCTGGGAAAAGAAGGATAGCCATAAATCAATCCAAATACAGCATGCCCCAGCTCATGAAAGAAAATACTGAGGTAGCTAAACCCCAAATAAAGCCATGAAAAGGGGAAAATATTTTGCAAAGGTGACCAAACAAGCAAAGCTGAAAACAAGGCTGAAATTATAAGTAATTTTTTCATTTTTATCCTCATCATCAAATAAAAAAAAACGGTACATAACATACCGTTTTTTTTTGAGAACTTATAATAATATATTATCCTTGGCGAATTTCACGCAAAAACGCTTTGACCTGCTCACTTAATTGTGTGGAAAGATCAGAAAGCTGCCCTGCTGCGCCCAAAACTTCTTGTGCACTAGCGCCTGTTTGACGACTGGTTTCCTCAACAGTTTGGATGCTTTGGGAAACTTGTTGTGTGCCCGTGCTGGCCTCTGTCACGTTACGACCAATTTCAGATGTGGCGATATTTTGTTCCTGAACCGCACCTGCAACTGATGATGTGGCGTTATCGATGGTTTGCACGTTGTCGATAATCCGGCTCATGGCCTCCACACTGGCGCGGATCGCGGTTTGGATTTTGACCACGCGCTCATCAATTTCATCGGTTTTCTTGGCGGTTTCGGTTGCCAATTTTTTAACCTCATCCGCCACAACCGCAAAGCCTTTTCCGGCATCACCCGCACGCGCGGCCTCAATGGTGGCATTTAACGCAAGCAAGTTGGTTTGTTCCGCAATATCCTTAATCGCACTGACAACCTCACCGATTGAGTCGGCCAATTGGTTTAATTCAGATACAGAACGGCTGGTGCTTTGCGCTTCTTGCGATGCGCTGGTGGCTTTTTTGGCAACGTCGGCAATTTGACGCGCTATTTCCGCGCTGGATGCCGCCAATTCCTCAGATGCAGCCGCAACGGTTTGAACATTCGAATCGGCCTCCGTTGCCGCGCTAGCAACAATGGAGCTTGCTTGGGCAGTTTCAGAAGACGCAACAGACATTTTCTCCGCCGTGTTTTTCATCGTAAAAGATGATTCCATCAGGCTTTCGATAATATGACTGGTACGCTCATCAAAGCTATTGGCTAAATTATCCATCGCCTCTTTTTTATCAACACCTTGCTGGATACGCTGACGTTCTTGTTCAGCCTGCAATTCCTTGACCTTAAGCGCATTATCTTTAAAGATTTGTAAAGCGGCGGTAATATCCCCAATTTCATCATGGCGATCTGTATCGCTGATTTCAGTATCCAACTTATCATTCGTCAGATCCTTCATTGAATCCACAGCACGCGCCAATGGGTTTGAAATCGCCTTACCGACCAAAACACCCAATATCCCTAAAATCGCAATCACAGCCAAGGCACTGCCTGCCATAATCAAAATCATCTGTTTAACAGGCTCTAAGATTTCACTAACTTCTTTTTCAACGGATACAAACCATTTTGTACCCAAAACATCTAGTATTGAGGTGGATAAAAGTGCTGCCTGACCATTGGATTTTTCAATACGTCCTGATAGGATCGTTCCCGAATCCTTGGTTTTTGCCTCTTCAATCAATGGATTTTTGATCTCAGTTTTCAAAATTTCATTGGTATCATCTGTGATCACGGGGTCTGTGCGTAAGAAATTATCAGATCCCACCACATAGGCACGTCCCGTTTTCCCCATCCCTTCTTTCAATTGCATCATATCATTCAAACGTGCAACTGGCATTTGGAAAATCAGAACACCGACATTCACCCCTGCCGCATTCACAATGGGTTGTGCAATAAAGCTGGCAGGCACATTATTACTAGGCGCATAGGGAACAAAATCAAAGAAAAATTGTGCATTTGGATCTTTGGAATGAATAGCAAGATCATAGGCTTTGCCCAAATCTGTATCTTTCCATTCCCCTGTTTTTAGGTTTGTTGCATAATCGGCTTCTTTATATACCGTAAAAACAACATCGCCATTAGGGGCAACAAGGAAGATGTCATAATATCCACGCGCATTCAAAAAGTTACGGAACCACTGGTGGTGCTTCGCATGCGCCAAACTATATTCAGATCCATCTTTGGCATAGTCCAGTTTTTCTTTTTGCCCTGCTGGAAAGGGGTTTGTCGCTATGTACAGGTTTTGCAAATACGCCTTACGATCTCCCTCCAGTTTCGACCAAGAGATTTTGAAATCATCCAAAGCTGTCAATGTATAAGGGTTTTTTGCCACAACTGCCAAATCTTCTTGAATAGATTTTAAATAACCATCAATCGAATCACGCGTTACATCACTGAGCGCGCTAAGCTCGGCCTGATAAGCATTAAAAACATTGTTTTTGGCGACCTGAAATGCTGCCAAGCTAGTGATAGAGGTGGAAAGCAAACAAAACCCAACCAAGAGCATGGGAATTTTACGGGCGATGGGGGTATCTTTGATAAAGCTCATTGTGATGCATCCTGCTTTTAAAAATGAAGAGTTGAACAAATAAAAAAAATCTGATAGCCAAAGATAGCAGTTTGTCCTTAACAGAAAGTGAAAATCATTGAATTTTTTATAAGCTAATTCATTGATTTTGAATAATATTTTACATATGGCATCACGTTTTACATCCTTCCTTTTCGCTTTTTTTCCTCTTTTATGCGTGATTGCGTACCGCGCGTTGGCGTTTTATATGCCGATCATGGGGATCATTTTGTGTGCTCTTTACTGGCATGACTATCGCGCCTTGCCGCGCCTACAACGCTCTTGGTTCTTTGTTGTCTTATCAATAGTGGTTTGGGCGGCAGCATCAATATTATGGGCATCGAATAGAACAGAGAGTTTAAGTCATGTCCTTAACTTGATTCCTTTGGGAATCGGCGCAGTTTTATGGGCATCGACACTGTCCAGCCTACGCGACAAAGGGCAAACCTTAAACAGCAGCTGGATTATCGCAGGTTATGCCATTGCGTGCTTGCTCTTGGTTTTTGATATTCAATCAAATTTCGCGCTCTATCGCCTGTTGCACGGACTGACATTTTCCGATCATGCGCGGGTGGATTTTTTGAACCGTCAAATTTTGACGATGATGTTTTTAACGCCTGCTGTGCTAGCGATGGCATGGGCGCAATATGGGGTCAAACGCACTTTGATGCTCTGCCTTCCCATTATTATTTTATTCGCCCAAACCAATTCTCAAGCCTCTCAACTTTCCTTTATGCTGGGCGGCATTTTTGCGGTCTTGCCCTTTTTGCATGGGCGTAAAATCCGATTCTTTATGGCGGGATTGACTGTGGGGCTAACATTGGTTGCGCCCTTTGTTGTCGAAAAAGCCTATGACAGGCTGGCAACAACATTGCACGAATCGCCCTTTTTTGGCGAAACGCATGGCTATGCGGCGGATCGCTTGGAAATATGGGGCGGCGTGGCAAAGCAAATCAGACAACGTCCGATTTTAGGACATGGGATTGAGGCAGGACGCGATTTGCCGCTGCCCATTCAAAACACCTATTACAAAGGCAAAACCGTTTTGCATCCGCATAATTATGCCCTGCAATTTTGGCTGGAGGGCGGCCTTGTTGCCGCCCTGCTGGGTGGGGTTTTGGTGGCATGGCTGATTATTCAATCCAGCGGCATTGCCCTGATTACCGTGATGATGTTTTTGGTGGGGCAAGCGGTAGCCTATGGCCTATGGCAAAGCTGGTGGATTGCCGATATTTTCATGGTTGCCATGCTGCTGCCCTTTGTGCCTCGCTTATCCTTTTATGGACAAAATCAAGATTTTTCAGAAATAAACACGCTGCAATCATAATCGGCGGCTAAAACAGCGATATACGGCGTAAACGCCTTTTGATCGCCGCCAATAGCGAAATCGTAATAAGTCCCCGCAGGAAAGTAATGATCGGTGTTGGAGGCGCTAACAGCTGCATCGCCAAAGCGCACATAAACAGGGGCGGTGGCATATAGGCTAATAACGCGCGTTTGGCTGTTAAATGCCGCGGTATTCCTTGCGGAAATCGCGCTGGCATTGATACGGTGCGCGCCGCCTTGACGCAAGGATAAAACGGGAATAGGATTATTGTTTAGATCGGTGGATAAAATTGTCATCGTGATAAAACCTTTTTTTTAAGAAAAATGAACCATTCCTATTATAGGAATTTAATCCTAAAATGTCAAGAAAATTCTAAAACCATGACAAAAACCCCCGAAGATTTAGACAAAGAAATCGAAGCCCTGCGCCAAGCGGCGGCGAAACCTTTGGAAAAGGCAGCGGAAAAATATAAGGCGCAACAATCCAACCATTTCCAAGAATCGGGCATGATTATTGACCTGATTGTGCATATTGGTGTAGGCGTTGCCTTAGGATATGGATTGGATAAAATCCTGCCAACGCGCCCTTGGTTGACCATTTTGTTTATGTTGTTTGGAATTATATCGGGCTTTTTTTCCATTGCGCGGCAATCAGATAATATGTCTAAAGCGCAAGATGATAAAAAATCAGTTGCAATTCCTGACAAAAAACGCTAAAGACAAATTCATATTACAATATAGATTCATATAAAATATAGGCGACCCACATTGTCTTTAGACCCATTACATCAGTTCCAAGTCCATTCGATCCTGCCATTACCTACATTGGCAGGCTTTAATATTGACTTCACAAACTCATCTTTGTGGATGCTGATTGGTGCTGTTGTTTCCACAGGGTTCTTAACCTATGCCATGCGTCAAAAGGCTATTATCCCCACTCGTGCGCAAGCCGCGGCAGAAATGGCCTATAATATGATTGCCTCCATGCTCGGGGAAAATTGTGGCGAAGAGGGCAAACGGTTTTTCCCCTTAGTCTTCACACTGTTTATCATGGTCTTAATGGGAAATGTATTGGGATTATTGCCCTACTCCTTTACCTATACCAGTCATATTGTTGTGACATTCACATTGGCAATAATTGTATTTTTAACCGTTTTTGCTGTGGGCTTTATCCGTAATGGGGTGGGATTTCTAAAATTATTCGTGCCCTCAGGTTTACCTGCTTTTGCCATTCCGTTGGTTGTGCCGATTGAGTTGATTTCTTTTTTGGCGCGTCCCTTGACCTTGTCTGTGCGTTTATTTGCCAATATGATGGCAGGGCATTTGATCCTTAAGGTCTTTGCGGGATTCAGTTTAATGCTGCTGCCCCTTGGGATAGCAGGGTTGGCAATGGGTGTGCTGCCTGTGGTATTTAATGCCTTGATGATTGCTTTTGAGGTCATTGTGGCACTGGTGCATACCTATATTTTTACAATTTTAACCTGCATTTATTTGAAAGATGCCGTGGCATCGGATCATCATTAAATGCAGTTTGAATGTTATTTTTAAAGTGTTGATTTTTTAAACGAAAAAGGAAAAAACTATGGATATCGAATCTGCAAAATTATTCGCCGCTGCTATTGCACTGATCCCCTTAACAGGTGTGGCTATTGCCTTGGCATGGGTGTTCTCATCCTACAACAACGCCATTGGTCGCAACCCCAATGCCGCTGACTTTTTGGACAAGCGTTTCTTCTTGACCGCTGCGTTTACTGAGGCAATCGGGATTTTCGCCCTTGTTATCTCTTTGATGATCCTATTGGGTTAATTTAAATTATTTAGGATTGCCACACTATCATGAATTTGTTTTTGATAAAAAAACCAAACCATAAAACAAGATCCGCTTTTTTGGCAGGTGTTGGGTTTATATGCGTGGCAATCCTTTTTAGCTGCCCCGTGATGGCGCAATCCGTGACCGATTCTCAAGCCCCTTCTGTTCATCAAGAGTTACAAGAAGAGCTAAAAGACGATCTAGATTTTCTTTCACCGCACGATCTAATCAGCGAAGAAAACACGACAGATACAACGCACATATCTGATCCACACGAGAAAAAAGGCGGTATGCCACAACTAGACAGCAGCACTTTTGCCAGTCAGATTTTCTGGTTACTGTTCTTTTTTGTGACTTTATATGCCTATTTTGGAAAAATCATCTTGCCTCGCTTATCCAGCACCTTAGATGATCGCCACCGTCAAATTTATCAAAATCTAGCGGAAGCAGAAAAATTAAAAATGACCTCAGATGAAACCTTAACGGGATTCGAAGGCACGTTAAAAGCTGCCCGCACTAACGCCACGGCTTTATTAGAAGAGGCCTCTAACCGCGCCAGATCAGATATGAACAAAGCGGCCAATGATTACCGCGCCCGTTTTGAACAAGCCGTGCATGATGCTCACGCAGAATTAAAACAAAAAAACGCTGATATTACCGCCAATTTGAATCAGACTGCAGCCTCTGTGGCATCTCAGATAATTACAAAATTATCGTCCCCGATTGCTGGTGCTGCCTCATCAGACATTTTAACGAAAATTGCCGCTGAAAACGCAACAAAACATTAAATAAAGGTTTTTGATATGTCTATAGAATCTATTGCTTTATTCAATGATACCGCGTTTTGGGTTGCGTGTTCCTTTACATTGTTTATTGTCCCCGCCGTTATTTTTGGTAAAGGATTGGTGTTAGGAAAAATTGACGCTTATATTGAACAAATTCGCCAAAATGTTCAAAAGGCTGAGATTCTACGCCTTGAGTCCCAAGAAATCTATGCGCAATATAAGCACCAAGAAAAAGAAAGCCTAAAACAAGCGCAAGAAATTTTAGAAGAAGCCCGTATCCACGCCGTCAATATCACCGCCAAAGCCGAAGCGGAGCTTATTGAGAAAAAAGCTGTTTGGGAAGCACAGCTGCAGAACAGGCTGGACATCATGGAAAAAAATATGGTCAGCGAGCTTAAAAACAAAATCGCTCTTTTGGCGCTGGATACAGCAAGGGAATTTTATCAAACGCATTTAAATGCAACAACGCAATCCCAGCTACAGGATTCATCTCTGCAATCCTTAACACAGTATCTTACAGAAAACACAGCGAAAGATTAGCGTTATTTTCAACCATATCCCGTCTAACGTTAGAATTGGCCTAAGAATCGGTTTGTTTGGCGGATCATTTGATCCCGTACATCAGGGGCATTTGCAAATTGCGAAACAAGCCCAACGCATATTAAAATTGGATTTGGTGCTATGGCTGGTTAGCCCGCAAAACCCCCTAAAAGCCCGCAACCATCATCATCCCCATCATTCATGGCAAGACCGCATGAAAGGTGTGCAGCACATGATTCGCCATGAGCCCACCATGCAAGCCAGCGATTTAGAACAGAAATGGCAAACACGAAACACTTATGAATTTTTAAAAAAGCTGCGCTTTCATTATCCGCATGGGCAGTTTATATGGATTGGCGGTATGGATACAGCGCTCCAATTTCATAAATGGAATCATTGGCATGATATTACACAATTGATTCCTATGGCTTTTATTGCCCGTCCACCGGCTCTACAACTTATTCGAAATTGTGTTTTACGCAACACACACACAATCAATCATTATTATTTGAACCAAGCCAGCAATTTTTCATTACAACCTCAACAATGTTACTGGATTTTAAATCAAAAAATGATTAACCTATCCTCAACTGCACTTCGTAAACAATTATAAGGAGAAACGACCATTCCAACCCCCACCCCCCCATCTAATCCGCATCAATTTGATGCTGGTGTCCGCCGCCAAATTCAAAACCCGATTTCTGCGCTTGCGCTTAAGGATTTAATCGCCGAATCGTTGGACAATGAAAAAGCCCAAGATATTGAAATTATCGATTTCAAAGGTCAATCCTCGATTGCTGATTATATGGTGATCGCCAGCGGTACATCCTCACGCCAAGTTGTGTCCTTATCTGAAAAATTGAAAGAAATCCTTCATAAAGTCGGTATCGAAGAAGTCCGCATCGAAGGTGCAGAATATGGCGATTGGGTTGTTGTCGATGCGCTTGATGTCATCGTCCACCTCTTCCGCCCCGAAGTCCGCGAATTTTATTCCATTGAGAAAATGTGGGCAGAATATGTGACAACGCCATCTGCGTAAATTATGCCCGCCATTCAAATCATCGCCGTTGAGAAACTCAAAGCCTCGCCCCTTTTATCGCTCTTCCAAGAATATGAAAAGCGGCTGCGTTGGTCATTTACGTTGACAGAAATTGATGGCGGTACAGATCGTAAGAAAGAAGAGGCTTTGTTAAAAGCCCTCAATCCGAACGCATATAAATTTATTATGGATGAGCGCGGACAGAATTTAAAAAGTCTGGAATTCGCGCACATTATTGAGGATAAGCAAATTCAATATCCCCTGTTCCAATTTATCATTGGTGGCGCGGATGGATTATCACAGCAGGTGCGTGATCAAGGTGATTTGATCCTATCATTCGGACGGCAAACATGGCCGCATAAATTGCTGCGCGTGATGCTGATCGAACAAATTTACCGCGCCCAACAAATCCTTGAC
Organism: Gemmobacter sp.; assembly: GCA_044238935.1. Taxonomy (GTDB): domain Bacteria; phylum Pseudomonadota; class Alphaproteobacteria; order Micavibrionales; family Micavibrionaceae; genus JBIICI01. The sequence goes on along the minus strand of JBIICI010000023.1, from coordinate 17,418 downwards.
GGGCACCCTTATCATCGCGAATAAAAAGAATATAGAGCGCTTATGATTTTGACATCATAAGAAATGCCAAAATAAGCAAGGCAATCCCCTGAAATAACACACGCATTTGCATTAATTTATTGCCGTATTTTTGATTAAATTCGCCCCCTTTAATCATCGCAACAACACCCATTATTAAAGATAATATGGTTAAAAACCCAGCAATAATCATTAAAGAAATTAAAAATCCATTCATCATTTACGTCCTTTTTTTAGAAATAGCCATGATATAATTCACCTCTATATCCTTATGTGATAAATTAAAACTTGCACTTAATGGATTGAATATAATACCTTTTATATCCAGAATATTAAAATTATAACGACGGCATATTTGCGCAACCAACGCAGGTTTTATAAAATTCTGATAATGATGCGTTCCACGCGGCACCCAACGCATAATATATTCGGCAGCAACAATCCCTAATAAGAATGATTTTAGGGTTTTGTTCAATGTTGATAAAATTAAAATACCATTTTCATTCAACAACTTAAAACATTCTTCTAAGAATAATTCTGGATTTGGGACATGCTCAATAACCTCTAAAGCAGTAATAATATCAAAGCGATCAGAATTGGTTAAAAGGTCTGTGGTACTGGTATATCGATAATCAATCTCCAATCCCTGATCCAGCGCATAGGATTTGGCAGCATGGATTGCATTTTCATCCATATCAATTCCTGTCACCCGCGCCCCCATACGGCACAACGGGGCGCTAATTAATCCACCCCCACAGCCAATATCTAAAACACGATAGGATGTTAATAAATTATCGATTTTATCTGCATCCAAACCATAATGGGCAATCAAATGATCCCGAATAAAGGTTAATCGAACAGGGTTAACCCGATGCAAGGGCGCATGCACCCCCTGCTCATCCCACCATGCATGCGCATATTGGGCGAAGTGCTGAATTTCTTTTTCGCTAAAATTTTGTGAAGACGTATTATTTTTCTTTGCAGAATCAGTCATTTTTGCTAAGAACTATCCTTAATCATTTATGTTTTATCTCTTTGATTTTAAGATAGAGATAACATTGTATAAAGCCAAGCTTAAAAACAATATTGATAGAAATAAATTTAAACAACCATGCCCATATCTGCTTGCCAACAAAATCAAAATTGCATCGTCATGAAATTTGGCGGCACATCTGTTGCGGATCTCAAAGCAATCAACACAGCCGCCGATAAGGTTGCTGCAGAATATGCGCTAGGGCATAAAATCATTGTCGTTGTTTCCGCAATGGCGGGTGTTACAAATCAATTGGTGGATTATAGTTTTCAAGCTGCCCATATTGCATGCGAAGGGGGAAAACCCCAAGAATCCTTTGACTCAGATGCTCACTGGCAGGAATATGATGCCATTGTGTCAAATGGTGAAAATATCACCGCAGGATTAATGGCCATCACTTTACAGAAACGAGGGATTACAGCACGGTCTTTGCGTGGCGATCAAGTCCCCATTCTATCCAACACCATGCATGGAAATGCACGCATAGAATCCATTAACCCTGATAGATTACACAGCGCCATGAATGAAGGCACAGTCTGTGTGATTGCTGGTTTTCAAGGCATCACAAAAGAAGGGCGCATTACAACATTAGGACGCGGCGGATCTGATACGACTGCCGTTGCCTTGGCCGCTGCCGTGGGCGCAGATCGCTGTGATATTTATACCGATGTGGACGGTGTTTATACGGCTGACCCCCGTATTGTCCCACGGGCGAGGAAATTAAGCCGCATTTCCTATGAAGAAATGCTGGAAATGGCCTCATCAGGCGCAAAAGTCTTACAAAGTCGATCTGTTGAAATGGCCATGAAGCATAATGTGCCGCTACAGGTGCTCTCAACCTTTGGTGATGCGATTGGCAGTCACTTACCCGGTACAATCTTAACCTATGAAGAGGATATTATGGAACAAGAAATGGTCAATGGTGTAACCTGTACCCGTGATGATGCCAAAATTACCCTTGTGAATGTTCCTGATATGCCTGGTGTGGCGGCGCGCGTCTTTGGCCCTTTAACACAGGCAAAGGTCAATGTGGATATGATTGTCCAAAACGTATCTATCGATGGGAAATTTACCCATATGACCTTTACCGTGCCTAAAATAGATGTTGAAAAATCAGTTGAAAAATTGATTGAGGCGAATATAATTCCAAAAGACTCTATCCTTATTGATCGAAATATTGCTAAAGTCACGGTTGTAGGAATTGGCATGAAAAGTCACGCAGGGGTCGCACAGAAAATGTTTCATGTTTTGGCAGATCGCGGGATTAATATTCAGGTGATTTCCACGTCTGAAATTAAAATCAGTGTTCTGGTGCCTGAAGAATATGCCGAATTGGCTGTGCGCAGCTTGCATGCCGCGTATGGGCTGGACGAAATTGCTGGATAAAATATTATATATATAAAAATTGAAGAGTAGAGAATTAATCAATATAATGGCAACAAGACAAGCAATTAAAACATCAACATCGAAACGGGATGAAACAACAAACATTCCCGTTGGTGAAATCTTGCGCCGTACACGTAAACATTATGGTCAGACCCTTGAGGATATTGAAGCCGCCATTCGTGTTAAAAAACATCAATTAGATGCTATTGAAAAAGGGCAAATTGATCTTTTACCCGGTTATGTCTATGCCTTAGGGTTTGTCAAAGCCTATGCTGAACATGTGGGATTAGATGGTGATAAAGTTGCGAATTTATTTAAGCAACAATATGCCCCTGTTCCCCCTGCTGCGCCGGAATTAAATTTTTCTATTGAAAAAAAATCACCGCTTCTGCCCAGCAAAGCAATTATTGCGGCCTGTGTTTTTACAGCATTAGTCATTATTGCCGTCTGCATTACCTATAAAGCGCGTCATAATATGCAAAAAACAGCCATTATTGATGTGCCCGACCGATTATTAGAAGAAGGCATTCAATCAAGCGATTTAAAATTCGCCTATGATGATAGTTACAATGCACGCAAAGCCGAAGCCCAAAAAGAGCCTGCCGCCCCAATTACCCATGATGATCCAGTCAATGAAAATGCAGAAAAATCAGCAACAGCAAGCACAGCCGCCACAGATGCAGCAAAAACAACGGAGATCAAAGAAGAAACCTCTACAGCAACATCTACAGCAACGGATGTAACAGCGAGCGCTCTTCCCCCTCAAACACCTTCACAATCAACCGAAATTCCTGTTGAAGAAAATACGGTAAAAAACACAACCGAACCTTCCGCACAATCTATGGATACAGCCCCCCCTGCCCCCACAGATACCGAGATCACAACAGATCAGGAAAGCACACAATATAAACAAGAGCCTGAGAGATCAGATCAAATGGCTGATAATCTTGTTGTTACAGAAGCCACAGGACAAGTGGCGCCGCCTGAACAAGCGCAAGCAAGCTATGAAGAAGGTCGAAATTCGGAGTATAGGGAGCAAAAACAACAAAACGAAGAAAACAGCCCCGTTGTTAAGCCACAATTTGATAACCGTCTTGTTTTAGCGGTGGAGGAATTGTCGTGGGTTGAAATCCGCGCCGAAGATGGGCAAATCTTACTGTCAAAACTGTTAAAACCGGGTGAGCAATATGCGATCCCTGCCAATACGCGCTATAATATGGTGGCGGGCAATGCCAATGGTGTGCGCTTTATTGTGGATGGCAAGGCGTTGCCAAAAATGGGCAGTGCGGGTAAAGTTGTGCGGAATGTCACGCTTGATCCTGATTATCTGAACCAGCAGCTTGGGGGGCGATAAAGATCATGACAGATCACACCCAAGTGCGGCCTTGGCGGCAAATCACACGCCGTAAATCACGACAAATTTTTGTGGGCAATGTGCCTGTGGGCGGTGATGCACCGATTACCGTGCAATCCATGACCAACACGCTGACCACAGATATTGATGCAACTATTGCCCAAATCAAGGCACTGGAAAATGCAGGGGCGGATATTGTCCGCGTGTCCTGCCCTGATGAAGAATCGTCCTTGGCGTTGAAACACATCACAAAACAAGTCAATGTGCCGATTGTTGCTGATATTCATTTTCACTATAAACGCGCCATTGAGGCTGCGCAAAATGGTGCGGCGTGCTTGCGCATCAATCCGGGTAATATTGGATCAGCCGAGCGTGTGCGCGATGTGGTCAAAGCCGCCAAAGATTATAATTGCTCTATTCGAATAGGGGTTAATGCAGGATCATTAGAGCGCGATTTACTGGAAAAATACGCCGAGCCCTGCCCTGACGCGATGGTAGAGAGCGCGTTATTCCACGCCAAAATTTTGGAAGATGCGGATTTTTATAATTTTAAAATATCCTGCAAAGCCTCCGATGTATTTCTAGCCGTTGCTGCCTATATGCAATTGGCGGATGCGTGTGATTATCCGCTGCATTTGGGGATTACGGAGGCTGGAGGACTCACCTCAGGCAGCATCAAATCCGCCATTGGCTTGGGCAATTTATTATGGGCAGGGATTGGGGATACGATCCGCGTTTCCCTATCCGCTGATCCTGTCACCGAAATCAAAGCAGGTTTTGAGATTTTGAAATCCTTGGGACTACGCCATCGCGGTGTCAACATCATATCCTGCCCGTCTTGTGCGCGGCAGCAATTTGATGTGATTGAAACGGTCAAAATGCTGGAGGATCGGCTGGAACATATCCGCACCCCCATGACCCTATCCATCATTGGCTGTGTCGTCAACGGCCCTGGGGAGGCGATGATGACGGACATAGGCCTCACAGGCGGCGGCAAGGGAACGCACCAAATCTATTTAAGCGGCAGTGCCAGCCATCGTTTGCAGGAAAAAGACGAATCCATCATTGAGCATATTGTCAAAATGGTTGAGGATAAGGCGATGGAGATTGAGAAGAAAATCATTGATAACCAAAGCAGGGTCGCATAAGAATATGAACTTTAACGCACGCTTACAACCCATCCTTATGCGCCATCAGGAACTTGCTGCCTTGATGGGGCAAGGGGATTTATCGGGGGATATGTTTACGAAATATTCGCGCGAATATGCGGAACTCTCCCCCGTGGTTGAAACGATTCACGCCTATCAAAACGCGCTACAGGAACAAATTGATTTGCAGGATATGCTGAGTGATCCTGAAATGAAAGCAATGGCAGAAGATGAGCTGCTGAGCCTATCGCGTCGTATCCCTGAATTGGAACAAGCCATCAAATTTGCCCTGATCCCCAAAGATGAGGCGGATGTAAAAAACGCGATTCTTGAGATCCGCGCAGGCACAGGCGGTGATGAGGCCGCGCTTTTTGCCGCCGATTTAATGGGCATGTATAAGGGCTATGCCGCTGCCATGGGCTGGCAGTTTAGCGTGATGGAAATTTCTGAGAGCGATATTGGCGGGATTAAAGAGGCCTCCATTGAGGTTAAAGGCGTCAATGTCTTTGCGAAATTGAAATTTGAATCCGGCGTGCATCGCGTGCAGCGTATCCCGAAAACCGAATCAGGGGGGCGCATTCATACTTCTGCGGCGACCGTGGCGGTACTGCCTGAGGCGGAAGAGGTTGATATGCAAATCAATGAATCCGATTTGCGCTATGATACCTATCGTTCCCAAGGCGCAGGGGGGCAACACGTCAATACCACCGACAGTGCGGTGCGCGTAACCCATATTCCCACAGGCATTGCCGTAGCGATGCAAGAAGAAAAATCACAGCATAAAAACAAAGCCAAGGCCTTGACCCTGTTGCGTTCCCGTTTGTATGAGATTGAACGCCGCCGCATTGACACCGAGCGCGCCGCAGATCGCAAAGACCAAGTCGGCAGCGGTGATAGATCAGAGCGCATTCGCACCTATAATTACCCTCAAGGGCGCGTCACGGATCACCGCATCAATTTGACTTTGTATAAATTGGAAGATGTGGTTTCAGGTGAATGTTTGCATGAAATGATCGATGCCTTAATCGTTGACGATCAAACCCAAAAATTAACCGCTTGGGAAGGCGGGTAATTGAGCCCCAATCATGCCCCTAAAATCCCTTTATACCGAACTGAAAAACGTGCTTTTGGCAGGCAATGCTGATCTATCCCACCAGATCATCCAGCAAAATTTGAATATGCTGTTTCACCATGTTTTGGGTTTATCCTCCGTGGATATGATCCTTGATCCCGATAAAATCGTTACCGATGAACGGGCGCAGGAACTTCGCCGTATTGTTCATATAATGCGCCATGACCGTAAACCCTTAAGCCGTATTTTGGGTGTGCGGGAATTTTGGGGCTTGGCATTTGATTTATCCCCTGAAACCTTAGATCCCCGCGCCGATTCCGAAAGTTTGATTGAGGCGGTGCTAAGGGTCTATCCTGATCGCACGCAGCCTTACCGCATTGTCGATGCAGGTACAGGCACGGGATGTTTAATGATTGCGCTCTTGTCGGAATATCCAAATGCGCATGGTATCGCCATTGATTATGCATGGGGCGCATGCCAAATGGCACAGCACAATGCCCAAAAACATGAGGTCAAAGATCGCCTTTTGGTTGTACAGGGGGATTGGTTATCCGCCCTCATATCTGAAAATTTCATTGATATTTTTATCAGCAATCCGCCCTATATTCCCCATGATGTTGTCAGCAATTTAGATCATTCTGTCACCCATTATGACCCTGCTGCTGCACTGGATGGTGGAGATGATGGATTTATGGCCTATGATATTTTATTATCGCAGTTGCCTCCCCTAATGAAACAGGGATCATCGGGATTTTTTGAAATTGGCTATGACCAACAATCAGGGATCAAACAGCGCATAGAATCCAAAAAAACCCTTATATTTCAGGAGTTTCACAAGGATATTATGGGCATTGATCGCGTGGCTCAATTCAAAAAACATGATTAGCTGGGGATAAAATCATAAAAAATATTTTTCATCTTGTATAAAAAACAGGAATCAATGCATATTAAGATATATTTTAAAAGTGGTATTGGAAACACACACAACCCCATAGTCAAAAACTGTGTTTCTTAAAAATATATAAAGAGAGAAAAAAGATGATCAGACCTGATGTCAGGATCACTTTGTAACATAGAAATTTAAAAATTAACCATAAACAAATCATGCATTCTCGTATAAAAACACTAGAAAGCAGCGCTTGTTTAGGATAATGTGGTTTATAAATCTGTGCACAATGCTGTGGATGCATTTAGAACAAAAGCAGTGCACATAAAAATATAAGGAAAAAGAGTTGATGAGACATAATACACAAAATCGCCGCCCCAGACGCAGCAGCAATCATCATCGTTCCAACCGAAACAGCGTATTTGACAGTAATGGCCCCGACATACGCGTGCGCGGCAACGCCACCCAGGTTTATGATAAATATCTGAACTCTGCAAAAGATGCAGCCACTGCAGGGGATCGCGTCTTGGCCGAAAGCCTATATCAACATGCCGAACATTATCAGCGCATTTTATCAGGGTGGCAGGATTACATTATAGATATTATTGATTTTGATGATACGCCAGAAAGTATGCGCCATACGCACTCAAATGATGATACATCCTATCGAGAACCCCAGCGTCGTGACTATCAACAAACCGCACAACCCCAAGCGCAACCTCAGACACAATCTCAACCCAGAGAAAATAATCACACACCGCGCGACCAAAATCGCCGCGATCAAAACCGTAACAGAAATCAAAACAGGCATGATCGCTCAACAGAGCCTGTGACAAAAATCGTTGCCAATACGAACCCCACATTAATTCCGGTGAATATCACGCCCCCTTCTGAACCACACACCAGCGAACATGAACATGATCTTGGGCTACCCCCGTCAATGCTGCGTAAAATAAGCATCAATACTGAGGCTCAAGACTCACGACAAACCGTTGATGAAGCAATTTAGACATTTAGATAATACTAAAATTATCGATTGCGACCTCCTCAAAAATGGCTGGATAAAAAGACAAAAACTTTTGTTTGCTATTTATGGATAACTATGTCTTAATACCCCCTTTAAAAAATAAAGGGAGCGAATGATTATGACTTTATCTGTAAAAAATACACCATCAATATTATCGACAGATACCATTAAGATCCTTAAAATCTCTGATCTAAAACAGGTTTTAGCGTTACAAGATCGTGTCATTGCCGCCCTGCCCGATTCAGAAAAGAATTTCATCTTACCTGTGTCTGAGCAAACTTTTGAACAATATTTACACAGCACGATGCACCATGTGATTGGTATGTTTAACAGCGACGATAAACTGATTGCCCAATCCGTATTACATTATCCTGATGATTTGGCAATTGAAACGGATTTATCATGCTTTAATTATCCTGATAACCTTAACCAATGCGTTGTCATTGGCAGTGTGTGTGTCGATCCCTATTATCGTGGCGCAAACCGCATGCAAAACTTGATCAAATTCTGTAAAGAATATAGCGACGATGCACAGCGTCCAACGCGCCTTGCCACCGTAGAACGGCATAACGCCCCCAGCGCAGGCACATTCTTAAAAGCCGCCTTTAACATCACGGATGCAGGGATTGACCCAACAGATAAAGCAGAATTATTATTGGTCACGGATTCTAATCTTACACGGAATTTTAGAAATGCCGCACATTCAAAAACACTGATAATCGCCTCACAAATGCCTGTGAATCACATGAAAAACATTTTAGATCTGGGCTATATGGGGCTTGCGTTGGAACGCTGCCCTGTAACCCATAAACCCACAACAAATGTGGTTGCTCATATGTTGTAAATATGCAATGCTTTTTAAAAAATAAAGGCATAGCTGACCATGAATATAGCAGATGATTTTCGAAATATCCGTCGTACATTGCATCAAAATGCCCAAACGGCGTTTGAGGAGGATTTTGCATCCCAATTGATACAATCAAAATTAAAGGAATGGGACATCCCCTTTGTATCAGGTATCGCAAAAACAGGAATTATTGCCACAATCACAGGAAAGACCGATTCAGGTCGCGCCATAGGATTACGGGCGGATATGGATGCCTTAAATATTCTTGAGCAAACCAACCAACCTTGGGCGTCCCAGAATCATGGAAAAATGCATGCATGTGGGCATGATGGGCATATCACGATGCTTTTGGCTGCCGCACAATATTTATCAAAAACACGCAATTTTGATGGCAAAGTCCATCTGATTTTCCAACCTGCCGAAGAAGGGGCAGGAGGCGCGGAGAAAATGATTAAAGAAGGCTTATTTCAAAAATTCCCCATGCATCATATATTTGCCGTGCATAATTGGCCTTATTTACCCACAGGCAAAATTGCGATGCGCGTGGGGGGAATTATGGCCTCTGACACCGCCTTTGATATTACTGTCCAAGGCGTGGGCGGACACGCTGCCATGCCACATTGCTGCAAAGACCCCGTGCCGATTGTGGCGCAGATGATCACAGCCTTACAAACGATTGTCAGCCGCAACATTAATCCAATTGATCAGGCCGTTTTATCAGTAACCAATTTAAAATGCACCACAGGGGCGGATAATATTATTGCAGACAAAGCCGAATTTTCGATTATTATTCGCGCCTTTGATCCGTCTGTGCGTGATTTTATCGTGCAATCCGCACAGCGTATTATCCATCAAATCGCGGCCGCTTTTGATGTGCAAATTACGATGAATTGCACATTTGATACACCCGCCACTGTCAATGACGCCGATGCAATTGCAATCTCATGCCTTGCCGCCGCCGATGTGGTGGGAGAGGATAATGTCATTCCCTCTTGTGACCCTTATATGACCGCAGAGGATTTTGGCGTGATGCTGCAGCAAACAAAGGGTAGCTTTGTCTTTATCGGTCAAGGGGTTGATGGGCATAATCACGGCCTCCATTCCCCTCATTATGATTTTAATGATGACATTATCCCCATCGGCGCCGCCTATTTTATTCGATTGGCCGAAAGAGCACTGAGCGCGTGAGTTAAGACACCATAGCCTGTACCACAGCATCCCCCATTTGCGTGGTTGAAAGCAGCGTGCTGCCCTCGCCCATAATATCGCCGGTGCGTAAATTTTGATCTAAAACCGATTTCACAGCATCTTCAATCAATTGCGCCTGTACAGGGGCATTCAGGGAATAACGCAGCGCCATGGCAAGGGATAGAATCGTTGCCAACGGGTTGGCTTTATTTTGTCCTGCAATATCAGGTGCTGACCCATGCACAGGTTCATACATCGCATAAGCGCGCCCCGTTTCAATATCTTTTGCCCCTAAGGAGGCTGAGGGCAACATCCCCAAACTGCCTGTTAACATCGCCGCTTGATCTGATAAAATGTCCCCAAATAGATTATCAGTGACAATCACATCAAATTGACGTGGATTACGCAACAGCTGCATTGCGCCATTATCGGCATACATATGGGATAATTCAACATCTGCATAATCTGCTTTATGCAGAGCGGTCATTTCCTCACGCCACAGGCGACCTGATTCCATAACATTGCCTTTTTCCATTGAACAAACACGCCCAGAACGCTTACGCGCCAGATCAAAGGCGACACGCCCCACACGTTGAATTTCATGGGTGGTATAGGTTTGGGTATTAAAGCCCCGACGCTGTCCGTTGCCTAAATCCTCAATCCCTCTTGGTTCTCCGAAATAAACACCCCCTGTTAATTCACGGATAATTAAAATATCCAATCCTTGTATAACGTCTTTTTTCAGGGTAGATGCATCCGCCAGCGCATCAAAAACAATGGCTGGGCGTAGATTTGCGAATAAATCAAGCTCCTTCCGAAGTCTTAATAATCCTGCTTCTGGGCGAATGGCATAGGGAACATGATCCCATTTAGGCCCCCCAACGGCCCCTAATAAAACAGCATCTGCGGCCTTTGCTTTTTCAATAACGGCATCTGTAACGGGGCATTGATGCGCGTCAATCGATACGCCGCCGACCAAATCCTGTGCGATCTCAAAGGCTAATCCATGCTTTAATTCCAAATGGTTTAAGATTTTTTTGACCTCACACATGACCTCCGCGCCAATGCCGTCACCTGCCAAAATTAAAAGAGATTGCTGTTTCATGGGATAAATTCTTTCATCTATAATCAATATTTATTAAATATTTAACATTCTTGGAATAAAAAAGCAAAGCGCGATCTATTAAAAATGTCAAAAAAAATGGATTCACACAAAGACAGCGCTTAGAAATATCGTTTAAAAACAAAAAGATAATTTATATAATTTTATTGCCTTCACCCATTTTTTATTTTATAAAAAATCGTATAAAATTTTATCTAATATTAAAAGCTATTTATATTTTTACATATAAATTGGTTATTAAGGAAACAGAACAACCATACAGGACTTAAACAAATGCAAACACAAAATAATTCATACCATAATTTCAAAAAAGTGTTTCAAAATAATAATGACTGGAATGGTTTTTCAATGGCTGCCCCCTCTTTCAAGAGCGCGCCAAAAGCTCCCAAAACAACAATGACGCAGTTTAACCATGCTGGACAAAACGGCTATGATAAAAATGCCTCAAAAGGTGCTGAGCTTTTCTTAGATTTCCTTGGATTTGGCGCTTTAAATGCCGTTTCAAATGTATTGGACGTTGCTGGCCTTGATGAAATGGCTGACTTAACAAATACATTACATCACACCCATAGCTTAGAAGTCGTTGATGAGATTTACACCGACAGAATGGAAGCAAAATTGGCGATGGATGCCAAGAAAAACCATAATTTTAAACCTGTTCTATCTGCTGTTGAAGGTGGAAAATCCAGTAAAAATTCTTTTTCTAATGTTTGTGAACCCTATGATTACAGCAAACAAATCAAGCCTCATTTGGCCTTACAACCCGCACCAATGCCTGTAATGCCTTTTCAGAGAAAGTTCGCAGCATAGATTATAATACCATAAAAAAGTAAGAGTGTTGATAAAAGCCCAATCCCCCTTGATCCTTCCTCAAGGGGGATTTTTTATCTGATTTTAAGGGATTATAAAGATACACACCGCATAATATCGCTAAAGAGTATCGTTTTTAACAGGATTATGCGTGGATTTTAACGGATCACTTTTAAGAGAAAAATTTACTATTATTGAAGAGAATGCAGAAAAGAAACTTCGTCTGCAAACCCCTATATCTGCCATGAGTAACCGTATTAAGCTATCCCTCAAGGAAAGCTATTCACCCGATACAGAAGATTGGATTGTACGATCCCATACGATGCATAGCTGCTTACGGATGGCAGCACGATTAATTGATACGTTTGAAAAAAAAGGATATATTTCCAGATTAAAAGATGACAAACTGCTTTGGAAAGATTTGTGGCGCGACATTAGCCGCTATGAAAACACCGTTAATCCAGAAAATTGGGTGGCTATTTATTACAAAGGCAAAATCGTGTTCGAAGACGGGGCGCATCATCCCTTTTTGGATATTATTGAAATGTGTGACGCCCAACATAAAGGGGATTATGAATCCTCTTTGAAAGTTGCGGAATCCGCCTTTCAGCAGGCTGGCAGCAGCGTTAAAATCAATTATGATTCCAATATCGCAATGATTGTCAGTACACTCCCTCCCCATTCCGCAAAATGTGGGGTGATTTTACGGGGATCTCATCGTAATACGACGTTTAATTTTTCTGTATCTCAGTTAAAATCCAACAATAAAAAAGATATTAAACTGATTGAAACAGCGGATATTTTATCAACCGCCGCTGCCTTTTTGGAAGGCATCCAATTGGCTTTTATGATTGGCTCTGTCGAAGAAAAAAAACATCACGAGCTGATTGAAAAAACAGACCCCCTCCTTGAAAAATCAACCTCAGGCAGCACCCGTTTACAGAAATTAAATCAAGCCATTACAAAATACGAACAGCTGGTCAATATAAAATACCTACCAGAACGCCCTGATTTTAAGACTTTATTGGATGAATCAAGAGCCGCACAAAAAGCACAGTGCCTTGCGATCCTTAAACAAAAAGCCATCCAAGATGAAACCGCGGCAAAATAATTTCAATATCCTTGATTGACCTTTATTCGAAAATATCGCAAAATCCATTGAAAATACTTCATCAAAGGATAAAAAGCGATTATGAACACAACGCCACGCACTTTGTTTCAGAAAATCTGGGATTCTCATATTGTCCATACCCAAGATGATGGCACATGTCGCCTATATATTGATCGCCAATTGATCCATGAGGTCACATCGCCGCAAGCCTTTGACGGCCTACGCCTGTCAGGACGCAAAGTTCATCGACCACAAGCAACATTAGCGGTGGCGGATCATAATGTCCCCACATCCGACCGCGCCCATGGTATTGCGGAAGAAGATAGCCGCATCCAAGTTGAAACATTGGAAAAAAATTGCGCTGAATTTGGCATTCCCTATTTTAAAATGTCCGATAAAAGACAAGGAATCGTGCATATTATCGGCCCCGAACAAGGCTTTACACAACCCGGCATGACCATTGTTTGCGGTGACAGCCATACATCAACACATGGTGCATTTGGGGCATTAGCCTTTGGGATTGGCACATCCGAGGTTGAACATGTTTTGGCAACACAAATGTTAATTCAAAGACCTGCAAAATCAATGCGAATTACAGTAAACGGCACGCCCAATATCGGCGTCACCGCAAAGGATATTGTGTTATCCATCATCGGTAAAATCGGTACAGCAGGCGGCACAGGCTATGTGATTGAATATGCAGGCAACGCCATCACAGACCTATCGATGGAAGGGCGCATGACCATATGCAATATGACGATTGAAGCTGGTGCACGCGCAGGCCTGATCGCCCCTGATGAGAAAACATTTACCTATCTTAAAAACCGTCCCATGTCCCCCACAGGTGAAAATTGGGACAAAGCCGTTGAGTATTGGAAATCCCTGAAAACTGACCCCAATGCAACATTTGATGCAGAAATTATTTTGGATGCCGCCGATATTGAACCCACAATCACATGGGGCACAAGCCCCCAAGATGTCGCGCCCATCACAGGATTTGTCCCTAATCCTGCCGATGAATCTGATCCTGCGCGTCGTGCTGCGATTGAACGTTCCTTGGCTTATATGGATTTAAAACCCAATACCCCCTTACAAGAGGTAACAATTAATAAAGTTTTCATTGGATCATGCACGAATGGACGTATCGAAGATTTACGCGAAGTTGCTAAAATTGCCGCAGGTCACAAAGTCGCCCAAAATGTCTATGCCATGATTGTTCCGGGATCAGGATTGGTCAAAGAACAAGCTGAATTAGAAGGATTAGATATTATATTCAAAGATGCAGGCTTTGACTGGCGCGAACCGGGATGCTCCATGTGTCTAGCGATGAATGCCGATCGCTTGGATGCAGGGGATCGCTGTGCCTCAACATCAAACCGTAACTTTGAAGGCCGCCAAGGACGCGGCGGACGCACACATCTTATGAGTCCCGCCATGGCCGCTGCGGCTGCGATCACAGGAAAACTAACGGATGTTCGGGATTTCCCAAAAGCCGCATAACCTGAAAATCAAATCACCTTGTTTTTTGTATTGACATATTCAAGGAATAATATTATAAAAGACCCAGACCTTCCATGAATAAAAATGGATGGGTTTTATGTGGGGTGTGTGGGCACCATTTTCTCAATATATGTTTGGGAAATTCTAATCGGGCAGTCGAAAATAATAAAATTGATTATTTTTGATTGCCCGATGCGTTTTCTTTTTAAAACGCTCAAGCTATCAAAACATCTTGATTTCCTCCCAAAAGCTGTGCTTTTATTACAAACACAACCATTCAAGAATTGTTCATGACGCAAATAAAAAAAACCATGTGGATCAAACGCCACCCTATCGCTAGTTTTTTTCTATTGCTATTCGGGCTGCCGATTTTTTATCTGTGTTTCTTAGGTGGACTGAATTATTCAGGATTTTGCATTCAGGAAAAAAGATGGCTTTCGGATGATGAGATTATTACGAGTGCTGTCACATCTCGGTTAATTGTGCCTGAAATTTGGAAAACAATAAATCTTCCAAACAGAGTATTAACAACTGAAGAAGAAAAATATTATCGAAAACAAGCGTTTGATAAATTTACTGAAAAGCACCCTGATTGTTGCGTTGTTGATAGACACAGGAAAATCAGACTTTATGGCGATATGTCAATTAGGACTCCACCATTTTTATCAAGAATTTTTGGATCAAATTATGGCACTGTTCGTGTGAAAGATTTAAGAAAAGATACGCTGAAAAACCCTGAATATGATGGCGCATTAATTTATTTCACCAATTGTGGACAGACCATAGAAGACCCTAACTGGTAACTTTTAATAAAAGGGTAGAACCATGACAATCACAGTCACAAAACTCACAGCAAAGATTATTACAAACCTGTATTTGTAGATATAAGGGCACGAATCCCCAAAAAAACTTCTTGATTTCATCTCAAAAGCCGTGCTTTTATCAAAAATACAACCTTTAAGGAATTGTTCATGACGCAAATAAAAAAAACCATGTGGATCAAACGCCACTCTATCGCCACCTTTTTTCTATTGCTATTCGGGCTGCCGATTTTTTATCTGTTTACTTTAGCAAGCCTGAATTATGCAGGTGTTTGCGTTGATGAAAAAAGGTGGGTATCTGATGAAGAAATTATTCGTAATATGATTCTAGACTACCTGATTGATAATAGTGTTTGGAGAAGTGAGGCTTATTTGAGAATAAAAGATAATCCAGAGAAAAACAAAACTTTTAGAGAAGAAATCTATATAGATTATCTAAAAAACCATCCTAATTGTTGTATGGTGGATAGACATAGGAAAAAGATACACTATGGAGAAAATACTTTTCTTACCCCTTCTATATTTCAAAGAATCTTTGGTGTTAATTACGGAATGGTCTTTGCGATGAACATACAAGAAGCAAAACCAGATAATCCAGAATCTTCTAACACTTATTTTTACTTACACAATTGTGGGGCATTAACAGGTGATCCAGATTGGATGTACTGAGTAATAATAAGGTCAATTTTAAGGAAATTTAATTTGAAAAAAGGATAAAATCATGACAGTCACAGTTACAAAACTTACAGCAAGAACCATTACAAATCTCTATTTATATGGGCAAACAGAACGACCATCTTCTTTACTCAGTGCAAAACTAATTCGAACCCCAGATAATGAAGTCTCTAAAATATTTCATGGCGCCAAAGTTATGGTTAATCAGCAAGATTTTATGACGCATGGGGGCGGACGCTTTGTCAATGGAGTGCATTTTGAGTTGGTAAACAAATTTTTTACAGTTGATCCTAAAATATTTAAACTGGGAACAAACTATTCCAAAACAGAAATGGCAAAATTATTGGGTATGGAAGGCTATTTTGGCGCATCAATTAACCAAAGAAATTACCGAGACAGTACCGATGATTATGCGGAACGCACATGGATTTATGGATCAACTGAATTTAAATTGGCAGATAATGTCCGTTTTTCTGTGGGATCAGATGGCAAATTAAGCATTCGCAATTTTGCGATAGAAGTCCGTGAAGCAGATAAGAATGACCTCTATCAATCCCAAGAAAATTTTGATTTTGTTGGTCGAGATAATGCGATTATGAACAACGCAGTGCGCCCTGCCGTTGATCCATCAGGGATTGGACGAACAGTGCGTATTGATTTTACGCCGTTGCCAGCCTCGACGCGTGTCTATGGCAAGAATGATTTTATCCAAGATGCGAAGAATAAGAAAGATTGGGAGGTTTCTGGTGAATTAAACATCATAAAATTGGGTTTAGATGGCAAGAATTTATTGAATAATTTATGGGATTCAGGGGTCACAAAAACGCTGGGGTCGAATGATCGCCCGATTTTGTATGGCACAGTGGGTAACGATGTCATAAAGGGCAAACCGATCAATGTAAATTCTTGGGATCAAGTGGACGTTTCATTTGTAAAAAGCATTGTACATTTCAAAGATAAGGGATTGATTATTCTCAGTGGAGCAGGCGATGATATCGTCACAGGCAGTGCCTTTGATGATGAAATTCGGGGCGGCACAGGGGCGGATGAAATCTATGGCAAGGTTGGCAATGATGTACTTTATGGCGAATTGGGGGCAGATGAATTATATGGCAACGATGGCAATGATCGATTAATCACATCATCCAGCAGCGCAAAAGATATGGAGGGAGATTACATTGATGGTGGCGCAGGGATTGATACGGTATCTTATGACCATCTTTCCACGATTGGAATTCAAGCACAGCAGAATTTTGATGGAAGCGTGTCTGTTTACGCATTGAACGGTGAGAATCTAGGCTCAGAACCTATTGAATATGTATTTACATGATAATTGATATGTGATTCACTTATGTTGAGGAGGAATTCATCATGAGTGATTTATTTTTATTATCAGAAGCACAGCTAGAGCGGATAAAG
>JBIICI010000007.1:0-91884 GCA_044238935.1 Gemmobacter sp. | reverse complement strand
CTTCTCTAAACTCAAAGACTGGCGCCGCATCGCAACACGTTATGACCGATGTGCCCATACATTCCGTGCCGCAATCATTGTAGCCGTCATCGTTATATGGTGGATTTAATGAGTCCTGAGCCTAGATCAATTGGTGGTATTTTTAGATCAAGATGTTTTGGTTGGAAATCAAGCCTATCGAATCAGTGATGGACGTGCATTTTTGGCAACACCTAAGACAGATCCTATATTTCCGTACAAATATGCGCTGGCGTTCATGGAAAGTACACGCCGAAAAATGCAAAATACACAATTTTCAAAAAATCCTCTTGCTCTTGAGATGAATAATGGGTATGGTGCTGCTGTCTACCAAAAATAATACAAAAGCTGGCCCCGTGGCGGAATAGGTAGACGCACACGACTTAAAATCGTGCGCTTTCGGGCGTGCCGGTTCAAGTCCGGCCGGGGCCACCATTTCTTTTGTATTTTCTCCATCATCGTCATATAGATCCGTTCTTAACAGGAATCGTCATACCGGACGCGATCTGGCATCTCCCGCCTATAAGCACAAGATGCCGTGTCGGGGCACGGCATCGTCAGTGGTTTAAAGAAATGGTTTGATAAACAGATGAAAAACGTCCAATTGCTAATTGGAACACTATAAAAAATCGCTCTATGCAACCTTAATCATCTTTAAAAATGAATGCTCTAGATTCTTTTCTGAATTGGCGTGCGTCATCTCAGCCGGTGTTCCAACAAATTGGATTTTCTTTTGATCCACAACAATAATATGATGGCATATTTCGTCCATATCATTCAAAATATGAGAGCTAAAAAAAACAGTTTTTCCTTTTTCTTGTGCCATTTTCAAGGCTGACCGAACGCGCATCCGTGCCAAAGGATCAAGACCGCTCATGGGTTCGTCTAAAATCAATAAATCAGCATTGGAAACAAACATGGAAATTAATCCAATTTTTTGACGCATCCCTTTTGAATAAAAGCTCATTCGCTTCGATAAATCGGCAATATTAAAGTTTAACAAACTTGCATATTCTTCCACAACAGCCTGATCATAGGACTCTTTTCTAAATTGTGTATAAAACTTCAGAAACTCTGCCCCTGTTAAAAATCCGGGCGGATCAAAGCGCTCAGGCAAAAATGCAATACGCTGACGGGAAAGCTGATCATCAATATTTTGACCATACAATAAAATACGCCCACTCTCAGGCAACCTTAGCCCCAATAAAACCTTAATCATACTGGTTTTCCCTGCGCCATTAAGCCCTATAAGCCCTGAAATCTGACGTTCAGGAACATTAAAAGAAACGTTTTCAACCGCATAATTCTTTTTATACGCAACGGAAACATTATCAAAAACCAAAGCATCCATACAATTATTCCTAAATAAACTAAAATCTAAATAACACTAAACTAATTTCAATGATTTTCAATTGGCTCCCGGTAAAAATATCCGTCTATCAATATTAAATCTCTGGTGAGGCCTCATTTTCAAGGCATAAATTTTATTTGTATAGGCATCAAACCAATTAAATTCAATATGATCACTATAGACTTTTAAATCCTTCATTTCATCTGGAAGCTCCTTAGGGTTATCCACAATTGTTAGACGTTCCTTATTAAACCAGATTGTCCAATCAGTTGATGAATGAAATAAAATACCTGATAAAAAAAGATCTCTAGCGCCTCTTTCTATAATTTGTTTTGCTGTCTCAGCAGTTACAGCCCCCCCCTGCTCTGGTGGCAAATTCACCAAACGCGCCTCTTCGATTAACTGATATTCTTGGATCGTAAACAAAACGGGTCGAGCCGTTGATGGCTCAGAATCCGAAGGGAAATATTTTAGAAATTCCTGTTTTGCCGCCTCAAGAGCTTTATTTTCTTGCATGGGTGCCAAAGGATCCAAAACAGATACAGGCTGATCATTCACGATATTTGAGTCTATTATTGTGTTATTAACATTTGGTACAACACCCTCAGCCCCCAACGCGCTTTGCTCAGACTCAACCGATTCCTGAGCCTGCAAATTCTGCGTTACACAGAAAAAGGACATCATAAAAACCATATATAAAAATACTTTATTCAAATAATAACTCATTGAACGCCCCCTGTAGAAGATAAGGCATTAGAATTAATCTGTGCAGGGACAGGCGCATTCGTCGAAGATGTATCGACTGGCGTCTGCACAAAACTATACCACTTTATTGTAAAGCTTGCAGACACCAACCCAGTATCTGTTTTTTTACGAATTGAATCTAAAACAGCATCATCAACATCAGATACAGTTCGATTGATAGACAAGCTCTCCACCGTTATAAATCCCGGAATCCCCTTATTCAAAATATAAATAAAATCATAGACATCTTTATCCGTTAATGCCTGTGCCGTAAATTTAAGCTCACTACTTATGATTTGCCCCTTTTTTTCAAAAACATCTGTATAGATCGCAGGAGACAGTGTATAGCTGACATTTTTTAACCGAGAAGACGCACGAACTGCCTCTAAACGCTCACTTGCCAAAATTCGATCTTGGTTATTAATAAACCCGTTCTCCTCAAGTGCACTAAGAAGTCCTTTATATTTCTCAATTTCCGCAATTTGACTTCTAAAGGCTTCTGTTTCTTGATTAACACTAACGATATTAGACTTAATATCCGCCAATCGAGATTTTTCTAATAATAGCTCAGGCTTAAGATACCCCCACCATAAGAAAACAGAGGTCGCCAAAAAAGCAATAAATAAGACTAAAACCAACAGCCTTTGTTTACCCAGATGTTTGGTACTGAACATTTTTTTGTTTTCCTTTTATTTGAATCTCCAGTAATTTCTCGTTACTACCTGCTTCGGGTGAAGCCCCACCACCAGAAACAACGGCTGATTGATCCAGCCCCATTAATGATTTTGTAATCAGAATATCATAATCAGGCAAAGAGGTGCCGAGTGTTTTCTTAATAAAATCCATTTGAACTCTTGCAAGTCTTAAATCAACATCTTTGGGGAATTTAACGGCAAGAGTAAGATCAAAAGGCTTTGCTGATTTTACTATTTTATTTTGTTCGTACAAAGCAAACGTATCCCCCAAAGATGTTAATGGCAAACTGGAAATAGGTAAAAAATCAATCTTAGAATTATAGTCTAACTTATTAATATATAAATCTTCGGGCAGTGACTTTGACATTATCCCAAGCAAAGGCGTAAATTGGTTATTATTCTCATAGATAAATTTATAAGCAATCAAACTGGAACGCACATAATCAACATTCACCCCTAAAGATAAAAGCTTTTTATGCGTTTCATCATGTACTTTTGTTGCCTCCGCCAAAGCATTTTCTTGGTTTTTTATGTCCCTTTTAACACAAAAAAGATTATAACCAAGCGCTCCTAAATATCCAAAAGCAAAGAAGGATAAGATGCTCAAAATCATTACTAAAACAGGAAATACTTTACGAGCCTCAATAATACCCTGCACCTCTGGAATATAAAGAGGCATCTCATATTTGATTTTATCATTAATTAATGCAGCATAAAGTATTTGAGCAGAGTATAACTGACTATCAGGCAGTGTTTTAGGATTAATTTTTAGCTTCAGCCGCTCTAAAGCCTCTGACAAAGAGTAGCTATAAAACGCACACTCAACTTTCAAACTATCTTGTATGGATTTACAGGCTTCAGAATCAGAAACAACAACAATATTTGTTTTTGAATAATTCGGATTATATCCAAATCGTGAAAGATAGCCAATTGTTGTCCCAATATCTTGAACAACATCATCGACCCAAGCATCCTTATCTAACATATATTCTGTTACAGGCGTTACACGGGTCATTGCCAAAGATCCATCACGTACAACAACCTGACGAATACTCCCCTGAGATTGCTGACCAACAAAAATTGTCCAATCATCTTTAGTGGATACTTTGGACTTAGCTTGAACTTTACTGCCCACTAAATTCGCCAAAGATAAGGATGACTCGATGGGTAAAACGACAATTCCAACAATAGATATACTAGACGATTCTATAATTTGTGAAATTTTCTTAATCTGATGACTTGATGGAACAGCAGCAAATAAAAAATTGTTCTTATTGATTTTTTCATCAAGATTAATCTTATCTTTTTGTGCCTTCACCTTAACTGCACCACGAATGGTATAGCTGGGGAATGTCATCTCCAATTTTCTGGATAGAACTTTTTCTTGATCCATGACGCTAACTTTTGCAACGGTTTGATTGCTTTTAAATTGCACATCGCTCATGTCATTGATAATCAATACGGGCTGTCCACCCAGCTGCTTCATCAAAATCTGGACAACGGTTTGAACGAACCCCTGCTCTTCCCAAGGGATCGATTGCACATAAGAAATTTTCTTAGAGGCACTTTTATAAATAATCAGTTCATTATCTGCTAGAAATAAAATGGAACGCTTTTGACTGAAAGAAAGAGGGAACACCATAAAATTACATCTCCAAACTTCCAAAACTGTTGTAAATTGGACCAAATACAGCCGCCGCAATCCATAAAATAATAACCCCCATGATCCCTGTTAAGGTGGGCTCAATTGACGTGATCAGTTTTTGCACTTCTTCGTCAATATCATCTGAATAAAACTCACATATTTGGTTCAGAATGGGCTCTAAATCCCCAGATTCTTCCCCCACACGGATCATTTTGACAACCATATTCGGAAACTCCCCTGTAGCAGCAAAAGATTCAGACAAAGAGCTTCCCGCTTGAATCTGAGACTCCACAGTTTGAAGGGAACTAATCATCGCAAGGTTTGTTGCTGTGCTTCGTGCTGCACGCAAAGCACTCACAACATCAATACCACTTGAATATAAAACGCCAAATGTTCTTGAAAAACGCGCGATGTTTGTTTTTCTTATAATTGATCCAAAAACAGGCATCTTTAATTTTAAAACATCGGCTTTATAAGCAAAAACAGCCGATGTCTGACGCATAAATTTATAACAAATCAAAAGTAACACAGGCGTGGTCAGAACATAAAGCCAATAATGCTGTAGAAAGTTAGATGTATTAATCAATGCAATTGTATAAATAGGCAATTCTTGGCCAATTTGAACAATAAATTCAATAATCTTAGGAACGACAACCCCAAGCATAACAAAAATTGTAATAAAAACAACAATCAAAACAAAGATAGGATAGCGTGTTGCTTTACGAATTTTTGCTTGCATAGCATCTGTCCATTTTAGGTACGCGATCAGCTGCTTATAGGCTGTCGGCATATCCCCTGTTTCCTCGCCTGCTTGTACAAGGGAAACAGTCAAAGATGAAAAAATCTTTGGATGCGCCGCAAGACTTTCTGAAAATGAAGACCCTTCAGAAACAGCACGATGGATCTCAGATAAAATATCTCTTAACTTAAGACTATCAACAGCTTCACGCACATCTTTCAAAGCATCTAAAATTGACACACCCGCAGATTGCATCTGATTAAGATGCAAAAAAACCTGTATCATATCACGCATTGAAATCTTGGAGAACGATAGAGAAGAAAGACCACCCTTCTTATTTAATTCCGAACATCGTATCAGCTCAAGCCCTGCTGCAAATAATTGATTATGCAAGTCAATTTCATTAATGGCGGATAAAACACCATTAACGGGACGTCCATTTTCATTTATTGCTTTATATTTATATCTTATCATAATTTATCTTTATAGCTTCCATTACCGAAGACGAATATCAACAACGCGTGCCAACGCCTCAATACTTGTGATTCCTTTTAGAATTTTTTCAATACCATCATCGCGCATACTCTTGAATCCATTCTTAACAGCGACACGTTTTAATTCAACTTTTGACGCATTTTTTGCCACTAAATCATCTAATTCTTCATTCAGTGATAAAATTTCAACAATTGCAACACGCCCTTTATACCCTTGCCCCTTACAATCTGGGCAACCTTGTGGTTTTGCACGATAGATTTTCGGTGGATTTTGGGCATCAAACCCCAAAATCTCACATTCTTCTTGTGTGGGAACAGATTCTTGTTTGCAAGATGGGCATAAAACACGGGTCAAACGCTGCGCTAATACAGCCACAACCGCCCCTGCCAACATACCCGGTTTTAACCCCAAATCAATTAAACGCGGGATCGCACCAAAAGAGTCATTTGTGTGCAAGGTACTGTAAACTTGGTGTCCTGTCATTGCGGCTTTAAGCGCCATTTCTGCGGTAACACCATCGCGCATCTCCCCGATAAAAATAATATCCGGATCTTGACGAAGCAAGGCTCTAATACCATCAGCAAAATCCAGTATCCCTTCTCTAATCGGTGTTTGACGAATCATCGGCAAGCTATATTCGACAGGATCTTCTAAGGTTTGAATATTGACTTTGACATCATTAATCCCATTCAGCATAGAATACAGGGTCGTGGTTTTACCGCTCCCCGTTGGCCCTGTAACGATAATAATCCCCTCAGGTTTTTCTTGTGCCAATTTAATTTGACGGAAATTATGCTCACTAAATCCCAACTGATCCAGACTGACAATATTTGCGCTTTTGTCCAAGACCCGTAAGACAATATTTTCACCGTAAACTGTGGGCAAAGAAGACACACGGAAATCAGCAACCCGTCCCCCAATATTTAACCGAAAACGTCCATCTTGTGGGGATAATTTATCGGCAATATTCATATCAGATAAAATCTTTAAGCGCTGAGATATTCCGTTCCAGTGCTTTTTATGCAGAATCTGCGCTGTAAAAAGCACACCATCTAAACGATACCGTAAGCGCGCAAAATTTTCCTCTGGTTCAAAGTGCAAGTCCGAAACCCCCATTTTGACGGCATCAAAGACCAACGCATTCACCAAACGAACGATAGGATGAGAAAACGCATCTTCGCCAGATAAGGATGCAAGATCACGCTCTCCATTTTCCTCAAGCTCTTTTAAAATCCCATCAATCGAGCTTGCATAACCATAGGCTATATCAATCGATTCACTTAAAACCTTTGGCGTTGCAACCAATGGCGCAATGGTTATCCCCTTAGGAACATAGCGTCGCAACATATCCAACGCCATCACATCATTCGGATCAGTGACTGCAATATAGAATTTATCGTCAGTAATTGATATTGGCAAAACCTGATAACGTGTTGCGATATTTTTATCAATCAAGCTCAAAGCATTCGAATCAAAAATAGTATTTTTAGGATTAAAAACCCCATATCCTGATAAATCCGCAAGAACATCAACCAAGTCAACCTGACGCACAAAGCCCAAATCAACCAACAGCTCCCCTAAGAATTTAGAGCTGTTCTTTTTTTCCTGCAAAGCAACATTAAGCTGGGCTTGAGTAATCAAACCTTTTTCAATTAAAACATCCCCGATTCGCGCTTTTTTAGGATCACGATCGACGATTTCTGGAGCTTTCTCACTAATTTCTAAATCTTCTAATACCAATTCCATCAAGGGTTTCCATTTTATTATTTTTATGAAAGAATTATCTATAATTTTAGGGAAACATCGTTAACAAATCATTTTTATTCATAAAAAAAGTAGACAATGATACAACACCTTAATTGATTCAGATAAACCCCGATGAGTAACAAATTTTGTAACAATTAAGTTGATATAGTTTTCATATACTATTATAGTCGCGCCATCTTAATCATAACCTAAAAAAACATAGATACGCTAAATGTCAACCCAAGATCAAATGTACGAAAATATTAAAAAGCGAAATGGAGCGCATTTCGCAAAAGTCATTTCTAATTCCATGAAAGAAGTTTTTAATATCCCAGAGATTGACAATATGCTTTATCATGCGGGACAAGATCCTGATGTCTTGAAACCTTTTCTGAAAGATCTTACGTCACGGAGCTTGAAAGATAACTTCAATCTTTCTGCCTGTGATTTCATAGAGAAATTACCTGAAGAATTTATTGTAATTGGCAACCAGATTTTTAATTATCATTCTATCCACAGCATCAAAGACATCACCCCCTCAAACGAATGTTATATCGAATATATTACTTATTATGGGGATCAGGCTTGGGTTCAAAAACAGCTCCTTTCTTCCAATAAAGAAGGAGGAAACACAATTAAAGCAGATGAAAATATGCATCTGGTTAATACAGAGGCAGGTGATGGGTTGTTTAATCGGTTCTTGTTTGATAATAAAACCAAATTCTTAAAACAAATTGACCTCTCTTTATCTGATGCGCTAAAGGAATTTCCATTCTTTTACCTTGACAGCTTTGCCAATGATTTTAACTGCTACTATGGCGGAAACCCAAAGCTGAATGTACAAAATGGAAATTTAGTCTTGGATAAGAAAATATTAATTGAAACTCATAATTCAGCAATCACACATATTCGGTTACCTAAGCTTACTGAAGTGGGACCTTTTTGCCTCATATATGCTTTTAAACTTCAAAGCTTTGAGGCGTCAGTTGATCCTAAAAACCTTCCCGATCATCTTAAGCCGCTTTATCGAAAAAACAAAAATCCATGGTTTTCCTTATTTAATCGATAACCCCCCACAGATGCAGGCATTGTTGTATGGATCAATTTTTGAGTATTTTTTGTTAATCCAGCACCAAGGATCGTCATGCCGGACGTGATCCGGCATCTCCCGCCTATAAGCACGAGATGCCGTGTCGGGGCACGGCATGACGATCCTTGTCGTCTTTCTTAAACCGTTAACGCCTCATTCACCAGCTTTTCTTGCTGTGCAACATGGCGTTTCATTAAACCTGTGGCAGGGGCAGCGGCTTCTTCGCGACCGATATAGCGGGGGCGTTTGCCTTTGTGTCCGGCTAATGTCAACGTGTTTTCAATGCGGCGGTCAACGAAATTCCAGTATCCTTGGTTTTGATGTTCCTCTTGACACCAGACGAATTCGGCGTTTTTGAATGTTGCCAATTCCTCGGCTAGGGTTTTTTCGGGGAATGGATAAAGCTGCTCAATCCGCAATAAATAAATATCATCAATTTTGCGCTTGCGGCGTTCTTCCAATAAGTCGAAATAGACTTTGCCTGTGCACAGCACCACACGCTTGATTTTTGCAGGGGCTTTGAGTGTGTCTTTGTCATCATCCCATAGGAAGCGGTGGAAAGAGCTGCCCTCGCCAAATTCATGCAATTTTGATACCGCCAATTTATGACGCAGCAAGGATTTTGGCGTAAAGACCACCAAGGGCTTGCGGAAATCGCGGTGCATTTGACGGCGCAAAATATGGAAGTAGTTGGCAGGTGTGGTACAGTTTGCAATTTGCCAATTATCCTCAGCGGCGTTTTGCAAGAAACGTTCAGGGCGACCTGAGGAATGTTCAGGCCCCTGCCCCTCCATGCCGTGCGGTAATAACATCACCAAGCCGGACATACGCAACCATTTTGATTCGGCAGAAGATATAAATTGGTCAATCATCACCTGTGCGCCATTGACGAAATCGCCAAACTGCCCCTCCCATAACACAAGGGCGTTGGGCTCAGCCAAGGAATAGCCATATTCGAATCCCAAAACGGCGGCTTCTGATAGCGGGCTATCATGCACATCAAAAAAGGCGCGGTCTTTGGCGATTGTAGATAAAGGAATATATCTGCCGCCTGTTTCTTGGTCATACATAATCGCATGGCGGTGGGAGAATGTGCCGCGCCCTACATCTTGACCGGAAAGGCGGACAATATAGCCTTCATGCAGCAATGACCCAAACGCCATCGCCTCCCCTGTTCCCCAATCAATATCGTTGCCTGTGTCAAACATTTCTGCCTTAGCGGCAAGCTGGCGTTCAATTTTGGGGTTGATGGCAAAACCATCGGGGATATGGGTTAATGTTTGTTTTAAGATCGGGAATATCTCAGGTTTCAGCGCCGTTGTGCCGCGACGAATATCGCCTTCTGCAATTTTAAAATCGCTCCATTTGCCTTTCAGCATATCCGCCTCTTTCGGCTCGAAAGATTGAGATTTTTCGAAATCTTGTTCCAATTTATCGTTGAAATCCTTGATATAGGATTCGTATTCGGCTTGCGTTAAAACCTGCTCCGCCACCAATTTTTTGGCGTATAAAGTGCGCACAGATTCTTGGGCGCGAATGGCTTTGTACATGATGGGTTGTGTGAAGGCAGGCTCATCGCCCTCATTATGTCCGAATCTTCGGTAACAAGTTAAATCAATCACCACATCTTTTTTGAATTCCGCACGGAACTGCGCCGCCAAACGCGAAACTTTTATCACCGCATCAGGATCATCGCCGTTCACATGAAAAATTGGCGCGGTCAGCATTTTGGCAATGTCCGTGGAATAATGCCCTGATCGGCTATATTGCGGCATGGTCGTAAAGCCAATTTGATTGTTAATCACAACATGCATCGTACCGCCTGTCGTGTACCCTGCCAAATCTGAGAGCATCAAGGATTCAGCAACCAACCCCTGCCCTGCAAAGGCGGCATCGCCGTGATAGAGAATCGTCAAAACTTTGGAACGATCCGTATCATTAAGTTGATCTTGCTTGGCGCGTGATTTACCCAATGCCACAGGATTCACGGCCTCAAGGTGCGATGGGTTGGCGGTCAACGACAAATGCACCTGCTGCCCTGAAATGATGCGATCTGAGGATGTGCCCAAATGATATTTCACATCGCCCGATCCTTGCACAGAATCAGGATAGGCAGATTTTCCCTGAAATTCTGAGAAAACAGCCGTAAAGGATTTACCTAAAACATTGGTCAAAATATTTAGCCGCCCCCGATGCGCCATGCCAAAAACCACTTCTTGCACGCCGTATTTCGCGCTGGTGGCTAAGATTTCCTCTGTCGCTGGAATGGTTGATTCGCCGCCATCCACGCCAAAGCGTTTTGCACCCACATATTTTGTGTGTAAAAACTTCTCAAACCCTTCGGCGGCAGCAAGCTGTTTTAATACAGATTTGCGTTCTTCGTTTGAGAGCTGCACGGTAAATTCAGGATTTTCAATGCGATCTTGCAACCATTTGATTTCCGCAGGATCAGACAGATGCAAATATTCATACCCTATTGTTTGTGCATAAATTTGCTGCAAGCGTGCCAAAATCTGCGTTAAGGTTGCACTTTCAAACCCCAATGTGCCATTTAGGTAAATTGGGCGATTGTAATCGCTGGCTTGAAATCCATAATGGCTGGGTTGCAATTCAGGCAGATCTAACTTTTGCGCCAGTTTTAATGGATCCAAATCCGCGGCAAAATGCCCACGGTTACGATAGGCGCGAATAAGCCGCACCGCACGAATGGAATCATACGCCGCAGCCTGCAAATCCTGTGATGAGGCGGCAGGTTTTTTGGGGGAATCATTGGCAATTGTTACATTTTCCAATGCCTGAGATGATCCAAAGCCATAGCTGCTTTTGCGGTTTTCCTCCCGCGTCCAGCTTGCGCCATTCATTTCTTTTAGAATTGACAGATCACTATCGCCCAGATCGGCAAAAAATGCCTGCCATGAGGGATCGACTAGGGAATTATTTTCCAGATACAAAGCAAAAAGATGGGCAATATATTCCGCATTTTCAGCGCGCAGAACAGAAGACGAAGAAACAGATGACATTGGATTTCCTTATGGAGTAAATAAAGATTACCATCCATATTTAAACCATATTGGTTAAAAATCCAATATCATTTGATGAAAATTTTGACCTTTTAAAATGGCGCATATAAATCTATATAATATTGCAAAGAATTTGGTGATGATGAATCCACCAAATCTAGCATCACAGTAATAACAAAGGCTGAAACAGCACCAAAAACAAATTGTGTCATAAAAACTTCTCCTATTTTATTTAAAACGGCAAATAATTTCCAACAACATGCCTGACTTCGTAAGGAATCGAAAACCCCACAATATCAAGCAAGGCTGTTGTTATAAAAATTGTTAACGCCCCAAAAACAAAATTTGACATGGTATCCTCCGTTTATATATCAAATCCTACGGAATATGATCATGCAAAAGATATGCCAATTATGAAAAATAATAAGCTGGATAATTCTTCATCAATTTTAATTCAACAAAACAATATCCAACGACAAATACGCCGCAAAGCCCAGCCATAATAGATATGGCAGCCAAAATAGCGTGACGATTTTGGATAGACGGGCGGTATAAAATGCACTGAAACCCGCGAAGAATAAAGTCATCAAAATCCATACAACGCTAAAGCCAAGCCAATGAAAGCTAAAAAATAAAAAGCTCCATGCCCAATTAAAGCCCATTTGTACGACAAAAAACTGAAAGGCTCTCATACCAGCCGCACTTTGATCTTTGCGCCGCCATAAAAAGACACCCAGCCCCGATAAAATTGCATATAAACACGGCCACACAACCGCAAAAACCCATGATGGGGGATTAAGGGGGGGTTTATTTAAGCTGGCATACCATGTAGGAATCTCAGGGCGGGTTAGCATACCAATACTGTATCCGATCCCTTCAAACATAATCAAAACAATAAAAAACTGAATAATAGGTTTTTGAAAAAAGGCTTTGATCATAAAAAATGTCCCCCTAATAAAGCCGCCAAAATCAGCAAGCCAAAATCGCGATTGGATTTAAAAACAGATAAACAAGATTGCGGATCATCAATATCCCAACGCCGATACTGCATCATCATATGCGCCGCCGCAGGTAATAGCAAGAGCACAGATCTATATCCAAATTGTTGCATCATCGCCACCGCACATAATAACAAACATACCGCCATAAACCGTGCCACAATTACACGGCTTTGTTGCCCGAAATGAATGGCCGTGGATTTGATGCCAATTTTTAAATCATCCTCTAAATCCTGATGCGCGTAAATCGTATCATAGGCAATTGTCCAACACATCGCAGCAATATAGAATAAAATGACAGATAAACGTATTGAGGGATTCAAACTTAAAAACCCCATTAAAATTCCAATATTAAAGGTCACGCCCAAAAAAGCCTGTGGCCACCATGTGATGCGCTTCATGAACGGATATAAAATAACCAATCCCAACGCCAATACCCCTACCGCCTGCACCCGCATCGGGAATTGCAATAAGATCACTAAGCCGATCAATAACAACCCAATTAAAAAGAATAAAGCTTGAATGGGTTTTATCACCCCTGACGCCAAGGGACGCATTGCCGTACGCGTGACCTGAGAATCTAAATCACGATCCCATAAATCATTAATAACGCACCCTGCCCCACGCATAATGATTGATCCAACACCCATCAAAACCACATAATACCAAAATCGTACATCCGCTATTTGTCCCGTTAATGATACCCCCCACCAACACGGCAATAATAACAACCAAATCCCCACAGGGCGATCAAGTCGCATCAAGACCGCATAAGACTGCCATCGCGCAGGCAAGCATGCAATTAAGCCTGATTTTATATTTAAATCTGTGTGTTTCATAAAATGATTGTTACATGAAAAAACACAAAAAAACCAGAGGCCACATTTATTTTTATGAAAAAATAAAAATTGTATGAAAAATTTAATAAAATTTATGAAAAATTAAGAATAAGCGATATAGAATGGATATACAGGCTTTTACAACGATATAGTTTTATGGAGATACTTTATGCAAAAATCCGATCAAAAAGCGAAGAACCAGAAAGATACATTTAAACGCTCCTTAAAAATTGCCGCTTTTTCAGCAATCTTAGCGTTTTCTATGAATAGCGGCAGCTATGCCAGCCAAACAGCCGCCACGCAAAAACCCGATAATATTTTTGGGGTTGCCACACATATTTTGCATCACAGTGAGTTTTACAAAGATAAACCTGATTATTGGCGCGTTGATAATGTTTTGCCCTTTATTGATGATCTTGGTACAGATTGGGTCAGAACAGGTATTTATGCATTAGGCAGCAAATCACACGGCCCCCTTGTGGCACAAGCCAGTGAATCAAAAGCATTAAAAGAAACCGTAGCCAGAAAACGTGCCTTATTACACAGCTATTTTGATCAATATGATAAATCAGGAAAACATGTTGTTTTGGCTGTTCTTGGGCATGTTCCCAACAATGCGCGTATGAAAGAAATTAACGCAGGGTTTCAAGAGCTGATTGTCGATCTTGTTCAAAAACACCCCTCCATTACCGCAATCGAGCTTCATAACGAACCTAATCTAAAATTCTTTTGGCGCGCGACACCCGAAGAATATGTGAAGGTATATCGTCCGATTGCAGAAGCCGTCAAAAAAGTGCGTCCCGATATTGAAATCTTAGGCGGCAGCTTAGCAACAATGTTCTTTAACCAAAAATTTTATACAGGAGCACTCAATGCAGGACTACTTGATTTTGTTGATGGTATCAGCGTTCACCCTTACAATGGGAATTATGCCCCAGAAATCGACTCTATCTTTAAAACAAAGCAAGCGGTAGGGCCAAACCATTACGAAAATTCTATTACAAGATTTTGGGAAATAACACAAAAATATAATAAGAAAAAGAAACCACTTAAACTGTACTTTACAGAGCTTGGATATTCAAGTACAGCTGTCGGCGTGATGGCCGGTGGGGATAGTGAGAAAAAACAAGCCGCTTATTTAAGCCGCTTGATGATGACATACCAAGATTTAAAAGCCAAGGGCATCCCTATCGAAGCTGTGTTTTGGTACGATTTGAAAAATGATGGAACGGATAAGAAAAGCAAGGAAGCTAATTACGGTCTTGTAAACTTTGATTTGAAAGGAGTAAAACCAGCTTTTAAAGCCTATCAAAAAATTATCAAATCCTTCCCAAATAGTGATGATTTATCAATCAGAACGGATGTTGAAGTTAAATCTGTCAAATTCGGAGGAGCCGTAAAAACCAAGACATGGCTTGATAAAAGTGACAATGACACAATTATCCCCTTCTGGCGGATGGATCAAGAAACAAAGATTATTGCAAAAGATTTTCTTGGTGACTTAACCGTCAAAATGCCTGACGCAAAGGACATCCAACGTGTTACGTTTAAAGCCGCTTGTGGAAGTGATCAAAGGCTACCTTACACCATAAAAGATAACACAATATCACTAACGAATGTTCCCATCAGAATGTGTGCATCTTGGCTGATTTTATCAAAATAATGGTCTTTAAAACACAGATAAAAAAACCACCTCTTTATATAAAGAGGTGGTTTTTTCTATGGCAATTTATGCAGCCTCTTTCAAAGGAGGTAATGTTTGATCATACTCCCCGACTTCTTTATGTTGCGCCAATACGCTATTAATTTCATCAAACATAGCATGCATTTGGCGCTCTGACACAGGGCTTTCGACGACGACAACCAAAGATGGCTTGTTTGATGACGCACGGATTAGCCCCCATGTCCCATCGGCAACCGTAAAACGCACACCATTGACCGTGTTAATATCAATAATTTTTTGTCCTAAAATCGCCTCGTCCTTGGCTTGTTTTTGTTGGTAATGCGCAATGACAGCGTCAACAACACCATATTTCACGGTATCACCACATTTTGGTGACATTGTGGGTGATGACCATGTTTTGGGCAGGGCATTTTTTAAATCGGCCATAGATTGTGTTGGATTACGATCCAATAATTGACAAATCGTCACAGCTGATAAAATGCCATCATCATACCCACGACCAATCGGCGCATTATAGAAATAATGTCCGCTTTTTTCAAAACCAACAAGAGCATTCAGCTCATTCACACGGGACTTAATATAAGAATGTCCTGTCTTATAATAATCTGTTTTTGCTCCCAATTCCTGTAAGACAGGATCGCTATGGTATAGACCTGTTGATTTTACATCAACAACAAAAGTTGGTTTATCATACACACGCGCCAAATCACGCGCCAACATAACGCCCACTTTATCTGCAAAAATTTCATCGCCTGTATTATCAATCACACCACAACGATCCCCATCTCCATCAAAGGCAAAACCAACATCAGCACCAACTTCTTTGACCTTTTTGGCAATGGCATGTAACATTTCCATGTCTTCAGGGTTTGGATTATAGGTTGGGAATGTGTAATCTAAGGCACAATCCATCTCAATCACTTCACACCCTAAACGACGCAATGCTTCTGGTGCATAGATTCCTGCTGTGCCATTACCGCACGCCGCAACCACTTTTAATTGACGTGAAATTGCACCACATTTTGTAACATCCGCTAAATAGGGCACTTTCATGTCATCCACATAATGATATGAACCGCCACTTTGTAAATCAAAGGATTGAGATAAGACGATTTCTTTTAAGCGGCTCATTTGATCAGGGCCAAATGTTTTGGGACGATCCATCCCCATTTTGACGCCTGTCCAACCATTTTCATTATGGCTGGCTGTAACCATAGCCACAGCGGGGCAATCCAAATGGAACTGCGCAAAATAGGCAACAGGGGATAGTGCTAAACCAATATCCCACACTTCACAGCCTGCGGCCATCAAACCGATAATCAAGGCATGTTTGATGGTGGCGCTGTATGAACGATAATCGTGACCAACGGCGATTTTCAAAGGCTTTCCAGCCTCCCTCAACAATGTACCAATTCCCATCCCTAAGGCCTGAACACCGCGTAAATTTAACTGCTCAGGATATAACCAACGCGCATCATATTCACGAAAGCCTGTTTCATCAATCAGGATTTCACGCTCAAAAGCTTCGGTATTGGGGATAATATTGTTTGATTTTGTCATTTTTACTCTCTCTTACAGTTTATTTTTTTAATAATTCAGACGCAATTGTAAAATAGCGCGTTGGGACACTTCGCCCTCCGCCGCTGTTTCCCATGCATCACCCGCAACAAAAGCACCATAATTTGCACGCAACATAATATCTTTGAAATGCGGAATTGTTGCCCCAAATTCTTGGGTTAAGTTTGCCGTTCCCAACACATCAAAACCATGCCCCAAATCGGTATCTTTGCCATCTGTACTGGCAGAAATCCCATCTGGGCTGGATGTTGTCGTTGCTGTTGCTTGTTTGTAATAGCGATATGTCGTACTTAAATCACTGGCTTTTCCAAAATGGAATGTTGATCCCGCCGCTAAGATATGGATATTTGAAAGCTCAGGTCGTAAGGCTTCCCCATAGTTACGCGCAGGTGTTCTTGTCCCATTCCAATAGGTAAAATTCCCCTGCAAATCTGTTTGACGGAAACCATGATTGACCCCATCATTCGGATTATCATCCCCTGAACCATAGGCATATCCTGCATATAAAACAGGTTTTAAGGGTAAGTTTGTATATAGACTGACATCCCCATCAAACGCCCAACCTCTGACATCTTTATCTTGGTTGCCCGTTACCAAGCGGCGGGCAGGATTGGATGTTGAGGTCGAGTTTTCCAAAGTCTCACTTCCCACAACGCCCATTAAATCTGCACGATACGCTATTTTTTCAACCGATGCTTTGGGCTCAAGCAAGCCAAATGTGCCATGATGGCGCGTTCCAAACCAAACCAAATCTTGGTCATTTTGGTCACGATCAAACGTTCGCACCAAAACCCCCGTTGGCTCTGTTCCTGAATGATCATGCTCCGCTAAGAAACGAAAATCAATGAATTGATCCGGTCTATATTGTTTTGAAAGCTCCCCCAATAAACGCAAGCGATCTTGATCATCTTGTCCAAAATCACTGTCTGATGCGGTACGGTATGATCTTAAATTCTGTGCAACCCCTAAGAATCCTTTTACAAGCGTTGTATCATAAATCGCCCGCACAGAATCCATATCCCGATTCCACCAATTAGACGTTGGTTCATAATAACGTTGACGCCCAACACGCACAGAAAGAGGGATTATATCGGCGATTTCAGAAAATTCAAACCAGACTTGTCGTGCCTCAACAAAGCTATCAACGGATTCTTGTAATCCTGTTTCATCTTGGAAATTTGCCCCTCCGAATGTTTTAAGCGCCCGAATTTGTGTAAATCCCTTAATCGTTGATGTGGGATTATAATAACCATATAAATTCCCCTCAACCGTGCTATCACCTGTTGTGTCTTCTGATCTCGTGCCTAAATCGGCATTATCTTCGTACAGATATTGATAGCGAACATTGCCATGAAAACTAAGGTACTCAGACTCTTGTGCTGCATTTGCAATGGAGGGATTTATCAGGCCACTAAATGCCCATAAAAACCCTAAAATTAAACCCTTATTTTTCATGGAATTCCACTTTTAATCCTACGTTTACGTTTAAAATGAAAAAGTTTTTAAGGCTTTGATGGCGTCCTTATTGCCTTTTTCTGCTGCTATTTCATAATAAGCCTTTGCTTTCACAAGATCCTCAGGAATATCTTTTCCACGGTGATACATGCGACCTAACTTATAGGCCGCCAAATCATTACCTGCTTTTGCTGCCTTTTCATAGAACAAAACGGCCTTATCCATTTGTTCCTTTTCACGGTAAATATTCCCCAACCCATAAGTCGCTGAAATATGCCCCGCCGCATCGGCTTGTTTGAAATAGGTCAAAGCACGGTCATAATCAATTTTTACAAACTCACCTTTTTGATAAAAGCGCCCCAATTGATACGCAGAATCTGCATTCCCTGCCGCGGCTGATTTTTCAAAATATCCAATCGCTTTTTGGGGATTAGCGGGTGAAAAATGATCTTCTAAATAAAAGCGTCCAATTTTATATAAAAATTCTGGATCTGCCTCTTGGGCGACATTATCAATCAGGCTCACCCCTTTTTCAGGATTTTGGGGAACGGCACGACGATCAACATATAATTTTGCCAGAGCAATTTTTGCCTCAGGAATACCAAAATCGGCCAAAGGCTCGTAATTATACGCCGCTGTTTTATAATCCCCTGCTTTATACGCACGTTGTGCCGTTGTTAAATCCGCACAACCCGTCATGAACATTAATGTGCATGATATTAAAACAGATACAATATATAAGTGTTTCATTTAAGCATTCTTTCTGACAAGAGACGCCTCAGTTTTTTCTACAGAGGTATCGACTGTACGCTTTAAATACATCAGATTCAAGTGTCTTTTAGAGGGATTCACAAGAGAACATGCCAAATAATCATTTAAATCAATAACTTGATTGATCTGCAAAGCCGTTGACGATGCCTCATTCACAAAATCGCCCTGCCCGTCAATAAGTATCAATGAATCATTGATAAAATCAGACGTTTGCTGTGCACCATAAATCGCACCGATTAAATCCGAGATTTTGCATGTCTGCCCTGCTGATATTTTTATATCATAGGCACAAAATGTTGACGAACGTGATAAAAGCTGAACTTCGCCCCATTGACGCTCAAGGATATTAGGCACAAAAACTTCAGGCTGTTTTTCTTGTTTCAATGTTTTGACGACCACTTTCATCGCATCGCTATTGGATTTATGCATAATCATGATTGCATCGCTTGTTTCAACAACGGCCAAATTATCAACACCAATACAGGTCACCAAACGGCTGGATGATAAAACAATATTATCATTAGCTTGGTAACAAATGGCTTTGCCACTGGTGACATTCCCATGCGCATCTTTGCCTCTGAGCTCCCACAAAGCCTCCCAAGATCCAACGTCTGACCAATCTGGATCACAAGGGATAACGGCCACATTTGAGGCTTTTTCCATGATGGCCGTATCAAAAGGCACATCATCCACTTGGTTATATAACGCAGCATCCACAAATTGACTGGCATGTGATGAGGCAGATTGAAAAACAGCATCCATAATTTCAGAGGCATGCTGCGCAAAGGCATGAATAACCGCATCAACACGGAATAAAAACATACCGCTATTCCATAAATAATCCCCAGACTCAATATAAGACGTGGCAACATCGCGCGCAGGCTTTTCTGTAAACGAGGCAACACGGCAAATATGGGGATTATCCCCTTTATGCGTGCGGTCTAATTCAATATATCCATATCCTGTTTCGGGGCGAGTTGGCTGAATACCAAACGTTACCAGATTCCCCTCATTCGCAGATTGCGCCGCATGCAACAAGGCATCACCCAAAGCCGATTCATTGCCGATATAATGATCTGCGGCCAAAATCCACATCATGGCATCATTACCAAAAACATCACGCACATATTTTGCAGCATAAATCACGGCAGCGGCTGTGTTGCGCGCACTTGGTTCACTGATTACATGATGGGTCATATCTGGATTTAAAACACAAAGCTGTTCAATTGTTTCATGGCGCATAGAATCCAGCGTCACCAAAACAAGGTCGGATGCCTCAGCCCCTGCCAGATCTAGGCCTCTGATGGCGGTTGACTGCAACAAAGAATGGTCATCCAATAGCTTTAAAAACTGCTTGGGCATCCCTTCTCTGCTCATCGGCCATAAGCGTGTTCCTGATCCGCCACATAAAATAACAGGAATAATTTTTGATGTTGATATATTTATATTCATAAAACCCCTTTTTTAATTTCATTCTCCAAAACAACATTTTTGCTATAAGAGAAAAATATAGACAGACAAAAAGCCCATCGTGACGGGCTTTTCATTAAAAGAATAAATTTAGTACAATAAAAATTCAACAGATGCTGTACGTCCCATCAAATCCGCAGGCAAAGAATCCGTTGGTTCAATCAACACAATCGCTGTAGGAATGGCTTGAAATAAAGCTGTAACCTCTTGCGATTCCTGCATAGACGCCCCCGCAGCTGTCACAGAAACAATCTTACCACGCACTTTGGTTTTTAGCCCTGCAATTTGAATTAAGGCCTTTCCGCCATCTTTCAAACGAAGAGAATCTTTCGCAGAAACAGTGGCATTAATCGTTGATTTTGCCTTGATCGGTGACAGGCTAAATAACAAATTATTTGAATTTTGATATTCATTATTTTTAGCATAGACCTCATTGACATAGCAATCACAAGGGCTTTCAACAATAACATCCGCAACGGGTTCTGGCGTCAATGTTTTTAAAACAGGTGTACTGCCATTGGTCAAATCAGACAAAGGCGCTCCTTCGGTTGGTAAAGGCGCTTGAGGGGCTTGTGTTAATGTTTTTGCGGCTTCAATATTTGTAAAGCGCCCCAAAACCTGCCCTTTTTTAACAGAAACTGTCTCAGGCGGTAAATCAGAAATAAACAATCCTGCAACAGGCGCACGCACGCTCAAAGACTCTGTTTGCACAAACGCTCCCTTTGCAGGCAGAACAAAAAACTGCTGGAATAAATTGCCGCCAATAAACAACGTCACGAAAATCCCAATTAAACCAATAACGGCTAATGGTAAAATTTGGCGCGCCAATGTTGGGGCTTCCCCCACATTATCACGGGATTTTTTGTTATCGCGGGCTTTGACAAAATTATCACGCGCCACAACATTCAAAACATCTTGCCCCGTGACCATCTCCCCCGTCATATAGGCTTTGATAATATAAGTTAGGATAGAACGTTGATTCACAGTTAAGGACGTCAAACGAAACCCAACCTGACCATTTTCAGAATCAGCATATTCCAAAATCGCGGGCGTTTCAACATCAACACCAAAATCAGAAAACGGAAACGTAATTTTGATAACAATTTCAGCGCCGACATCTGCAATTTTTACATCTGACTGAACAGATACACCCCCAACAGAAACGTCGATTGCTTGGAAAACACGATCTCCAACGATGACTTTTGCAGGAATTTGCAAACGGACATGCTGCCGTTGCGCTTCAGATTCATGAACAATATTGGGGGAAGAAGGCATAGCAAAAATTCTCTTTCAAAAATGACCCTTTAAACACATAAACAGACAGAACGTCAAAATACATAACAATATGTAACCAAAAATGCAAGGATAAAATTTAAATAATTTTCAATATTTATTGAAAAATGATTGTATTTCAAGCAATTTGTGCTATAATCTACCACCTAAACCACAATAAAACAAGGTCAAATTTCGATGAAAAAACAAAACGTTCTGAGCTCTTTTTTCTTTGTTTTTGCGGTCTTAGCCATGATCCCTGTTGGTGTATTTGTGGCAAAAAACGCCCCTCCTCTTAAAATGCCGACGAATACACAAAGACCGATTGAGTTACGAAAAGTAACACAGTCAACACCACCTGCTTTTGCACAAAACATCACAGTTGACCCTATTTTAGATGATATTACAAACATTGAACCTGCTGCTGGAAATGATTTAAGCCCCCCAACACATAATATGAACACAGGATTCAATCACAGCGCTCCATCCAGCCTCTCCCCTGATGCAGCTATAAAATAAAATCAGTTGAACAAATCATATGATTTATATTTGCCTTTCAAACCCACAGATGGGTGAAAATATCGGCGCCAGCGCAAGAGCCATGCTGAATTGCGGACAAGAGAATTTAAGATTAATTGCCCCCCAGCAAGGATGGCCAAACGAACGCGCAGACACACTCTCTGCAGGCGCTCTCGCTATAATGCCTCCCGTGGAAACCTATGACACACTCAAGGCCTGCATTGCTGATTGTCATTATGTTTTTGCGACAACGGCGCGTCCGCGCGATGCTACAAAAGCTGTTTTTAATGTGACAGACGCCGCCAAAATCGCACAGGAAAAAAGCGCACAAGGACAAAATATCGCTTTTATTTTTGGGGGTGAACGTGCAGGGTTGGATAATGAAGATATATCCTTATGCAACGCCATTGTAACAGCCCCCCTGAACCCCGATTTTGCCTCCCTGAACTTAGCCCAAGCCGTTTTAATGGTTTCGTATGAGCTATCAAAACACCAATATAATCAAACCCAACCCTATCTGCCCACAGGCGATAGCGCCCTTGCTGACGCCCATAAAATTCACTTTTTCTTGGATCGATTAGAGCTTTTATTAGAGGAAAATCATTTTTTCCGTACAAACGAAACGCGTCTTCCCATGATGCGCAATATCCGTAATTTATTTTTGCGCACAGAAATCACGGAACAAGAAGTCCAAACATTACAGGGAATGATCACCGCATTAACGGGTGGAAAGACTCCTCCCCGTTAAAAGATTGCAACATCAGACAAAGCCTGTGGATTGATCTCTGTTGATGAATTCATCAACAAACCTGCTGACCACAAATTTGATAAAGCCTGAAATTTTGTTGAGATTTTTGCTTGTTGATCCGCCATATCCACCAAAACCTCTAACGGAGAGCGTGGCTGCGGATAATATTGTATATTTAAATCAGATATGTTTTTAACACCATGATCCGCAGCAACCTTGGATAAAACATCATGCAATCCGCCTAATTCATCAACCAAGCCATTTGCCAGCGCTTGCTGACCTGTCCAAACACGACCTTGGGCAATGGCGTCAACTTGTTCAATACTCATGTGACGCGATGTCGCAACACGCTCAAGAAAAGCGGCATAGGTGGCATCTAACATGACCTGAACCCGTGCTGCACCGATGGGCGAAAATGGCGCACTCATTCCCCATAAATCTGCCTGATCCCCTAATTGCACGCCATCAATATCCACGCCTGCTTTATCGAATAGACCGCTCAAAGAAAATTTTCCTGCAAACACGCCAATTGAACCCGTCAAGGTTGCAGGATCTGCATAAATTTTCTCCCCTGCTGTGGCGACCCAATAACCACCTGACGCCGCTAAAGAGCCCATAGAAACATAGACCTTTTTCTTATATTCCTTCCGCAAAAGCTCAATATTATGACGCATCGTTTCCGAGGCAGAAGGTGATCCTCCGGGGCTATTAATCCGAATAATTACAGTTTTAACATTTTCATCATCCATGATTTGCTTCAACGATTTCACAATCCGCTTTGCCGATGCGCCCTGTTTTCCGCCCAATATTTTTTGCGCTTCTTGGATTTGCAAATGCGCACTTGTGACCTTTGCATCTTCGGAATCAAACGGGACAATTTCACCATCAATATAAACAATCGCAACAGATGATTGACTTTTTTGATGCTTATCTGATTTTGATAAATAATGTTCGTAATATTTAAACAAAGGCACAAAGGCTGCCTCTTGATCTTGTTTCTTTTGGGTATCCAGCATCGCTTTTGAAATATCACCTAAAAACCCTAATTGATCAACCAATCCAATTTGTACGGATTCCGAATCCAAAATAAGCCCCATAGATAAGGCTTTTTTTACAATTGCTGTATCAATTTTTCGACGTGTCTTTACGGTCTTTTCGATCTGTGACCACAGGCTGTTTACCAATGCAATACTCATTTCCTGTGCAGGGGCAGACATATCAGTGCGTGTAAAATTTTCAACAGCTGATTTATATTTCCCCCGCGCAAGAAAATCAGGCTGCACGCCCCATTTATCAAAAAACCGTCTAAAATACGGCGATTTCATGGATATACCTGAAAATGACATCATCCCCATGGGCTGCATGATAATTCGATCAAAGCCTGAGGCTAAGTAATAAGGAGAAATATCAAACCCTGCATCGGTGAAAGAATCACTGTGAATGGCTGAGAATTTACCTGCTGCCCGAAATTTATCTAAGGCCGCATGAATTTCTTGGATATGTGCAAAAGAATAGGATCCCGATTGCAAGCTCACCAATAACCCCTTAATCGCAGGATCTTTTGCGGCATGATCTAAACTGCTGATCAATTCACTTAAATTTAAACGTGTATCAAACGGATCATCAAACAGGCTTGTGCTGCTTTGCTCCGCTAAATCGCCCTTTAACTGATAATATAATATCCCCGTTTTTGGCAGATTATAGGATTGAATTGACTGTAATCGATTGACAAAAAAAACACCCCCGATAATAGCCAGCAACACCATCAAACCTAAGGATAAGCATAGCCCTTTAAAAACACGCACAAGCCCCGTGCCTAAACGTTTCAAAAAACGCGTAAAAATATTGACCTGAACAACAGAACTGGATTCTGGTTGCGGTGTTTTTTTCAAAGCGTTTTTGGC
This sequence comes from Gemmobacter sp., assembly GCA_044238935.1. Lineage (GTDB taxonomy): Bacteria > Pseudomonadota > Alphaproteobacteria > Micavibrionales > Micavibrionaceae > JBIICI01. Next base: position 67,103 of record JBIICI010000007.1, on the reverse strand, counting down.
AAATAAGGGGAAATGACGACGATATTGTGTATGCTTCATGATGGCTGCCATGCTTATATTGAAAGGGTTTTTCAAACTCTCTCAATGATATAACACGCAAAGCCATTCATGAAAAGAGGCAATCTGCCTTGTCTTATCTCCTTGATGGATAGAACATTTCTTTCAAAGTTGCATATCCAAAACCAACAGCCAAAACTGCTCCTATAGTCTTTATGGGTTCTGGCGCAACCGCCATCCAAAAAACACCTGATAAAGCTGCGCTGGCATATATAAACTGATTGACCATTGCGTTTTGATCTGCAAGGTGCTGTTTCCTTTTATTGAACTCAGAACGACGCCCCACAGGATTTGGCTGGCTTTGTGGATACTGTGGATACTGTCTATAGCTGGGCACAGGGGGAAGAGTCACTGAAGACAAATTTTGATTCTGCTTATAAATTGCGTTCAACCTGTTAAATTCTTGAAAAAGTGCCTGATTTGCACCTTGATTTTGATCTGGATGATTTGCTTTACAAAAATGCTTAATGGCTGACTGAATCTCTTTTTCAGACGCGGAAGGATCGACCTTAATCATCTGAAAGAACTTTTGCTTATCATTCATTTTAAATAACTCCCTTTATATTTTTTAAGAAACATATATGAAAGATTGGGATCAAAGCAACAAAAAACCTAAGAGCCTGTTCATAATCTCAATGATGATCACGCCCCCTGAATACGTTGCACCATTGAAAAAAATCCATTACGGCGGCTGGGTGATAAATGCGAATCCAGCCCCATTTGAATAAAGATCGTTGAAATATCGATGGTCATCATATTCTGCTTTGGTTGCCCATCAAAGGCGGCGATTAAAATCGCAATCAATCCCCTGACAATATGCGCATCACTATCGGCAACAAAGTGATAAATGCCCGCATCATTCACTGATCCATATAACCACACACGCGATGTGCACCCTTTGACAATTGTGGAGTCTGTCTTTAACACATCATCCATAAAGGGTAATGTTTTACCAATATCGATTAAATATTTATATTTCTCTTCCCAATCATCAAACAGAGAAAAATTATCAATCAAATCATTTAAGGCGGTTGACGTCATTCGTTGTTCCATCTATTTATTATAGATATTAAGGTTCCAGTAATAGTTCATCAGTAATATCTGAATTATATAACACGAATTTTATGGATTCAAAGCGCATCTTTCGTGATTCGTGAGAGATATTTTAAATTTTAAAGACCGCCCAAAAGAGGACAAAATGACAAAGTCAACAGGATCTGAAAAAGATACAAAAAACACCCTATACTGTTCCTTTTGTGGGAAAAGCCAGCACGAAGTCCGTAAATTGATTGCAGGGCCAAATGTATTTATCTGTAATGAATGTGTTGAATTATGCACAGATATTATCCGTGAAGAGGACAAAACCCATCTTGTAGCCTCCAGCGATGGAATCCCAACACCCAGTGAAATTAAAAATATATTAGATGATTATGTGATTGGTCAGCACCGTGCAAAACGCATTTTATCGGTTGCCGTTCACAATCACTATAAACGCGTCAATAATAATTCATCTGAAATTGAATTAGCAAAATCAAACATTTTGGTCGTTGGCCCCACAGGTTGCGGTAAAACATTGCTGGCGCAAACTTTGGCACGCATTTTAGATGTTCCCTTCACCATGGCGGATGCCACGACATTAACTGAGGCAGGGTATGTTGGTGAAGATGTTGAAAATATTGTCTTAAAACTTTTACAAGCCTCTGATTACAACGTCGAACGCGCACAGCGTGGTATTGTTTACATTGATGAGATTGATAAAATCAGCCGTAAATCTGATAATCCATCCATCACACGCGACGTGTCAGGCGAAGGCGTGCAACAGGCGCTTTTGAAATTAATGGAAGGAACAGTGGCAAGTGTCCCCCCACAAGGTGGACGCAAGCATCCTCAACAAGAATTTTTGCAAGTGGATACATCTAATATTTTATTTATTTGTGGTGGAGCGTTTGCAGGAATTGATAAAATCATTTCACAAAAAGGCCGCGGCACATCCATTGGATTTGGTGCAGATGTTCGTGAAAAAGAACAACGCCAAACGGGTCAATTATTAAGAGGATTAGAGCCTGAAGATTTATTAAAATACGGATTAATCCCTGAATTTGTTGGTCGTCTGCCCGTGATTGCGACATTGGAGGATTTAGACGAAGAAGCCTTAATCCAAATCTTAATCGAGCCTAAAAATGCGCTGATTAAACAATATCAATATTTATTTAAAATGGAAAACACCACCCTAACCTTTACCGAAGATGCGCTAAAAGCCATCGCGCAAAAAGCCATCGAACGCAAAACAGGGGCGCGTGGATTGCGTTCTATTGTTGAGAATTTGCTTCTTGAAACAATGTTCGAAGTCCCAGATCGTGATGATGTGATTGAGGTTATTGTGACAAAGGAAACTATTACAGAATCTCAGAATCCAGAATATAAATTGGGTGAAAAAACAAAATCAAAAACATCTACAAAGCAAACTGATTTAGAAATCTTAAAAGAGAATTCTGAGGAAGACACGTTGGAGGCATAAAACAATATGAATTTAAATATAATAGCCGACGATCTTAAAAAAGAGGCAAAAATACAAAAATTTAGACTCATCACCCGCAGTGATATGGATGGTTTGGTTTGTGCTGTTTTATTAAAAAACATTGATTTAATTGAAGATATTTTATTTGTCCATCCCAAAGATATGCAAGATGGAAAAATCGATGTCTTAGACTCCGATATTACCGCAAATCTGCCCTATCATCCCAATGCACGCATTGTTTTTGACCACCATGAGAGCGAATTAACACGCATTCATGACCACAAGCAAACAAAAAATTATATTATCAATGCCGATGCGCCTTCCGCAGCGCGTGTGATCTATGATTTCTTTGGAGCAGAATCTGGTTTTGAAAATATATCCGCAGAAATGATGGATGCAGTGGACAAAGCCGACTCTGCAAACTTCACACGCAGCGATATTTTAAACCCACAAGGATGGGTGCTGCTGAGCTTCCTGATGGATGCCCGCACAGGATTAGGGCGATTTAGGGATTTTACAATATCCAATTATCAACTGATGATGGATCTGATTGATCATTGCGGTAAACACCAAGATATTGAGGAAATTTTTAATTTACCCGATGTCAAACAACGCGTTGATTTATATTATCAACACCAAATCAAGTTCCGTGAACAGATTGAACGCTGCACAACCGTGCATGGGAATCTGGCGTTACTCGATTTACGCACCGAAGAAACCATCTGGGCAGGTAATCGATTTGTTGTGTACGCCCTCTTCCCACAATGTAACATTTCATGCCATGTGATCTGGGGTAGAGAACGCCAAAACACAGTCTTAGCGGTTGGAAAATCAATTTTAGATCGCAGCAGCACCGTTAATGTTGGCGAAATTATGCTGGAATTTGGTGGCGGTGGACACAATGCAGCAGGAACATGTCAGGTGAACAACTTACAATCCGAAGAATATATCCAAGAAATTATTCGCCGAGTAAACTAAAAGCCTGTTCATAATCTCGCTAGACCGTAGCGCAGCAAATCTGGTTTGCAGCAAGATGTCGTAGAGATTATAAACAGGTTCTGAGGATTTCATCCAGCGCCAATAAATACCCCTGCCCTTGCATCCCCATAATGCAACGCTGGGCAACGGATGACACATAGGAAAAACGCCTGAACGGTTCGCGTGTTTCGATATTGGATAAATGCACCTCAATAACAGGGATATTCAAAATGGACAGCGCATCATAAAGAGCAATGGAGGTATGCGTATACGCAGCCGCATTGATGATCACACCATCCGCAAAGCCATGTGCTTCTTGAACCCAATCAACCAATGTGCCCTCGTGATTTGTTTGGCGAAAATGCAATGTCACCGGCATCCCTTTGACCTGTTCCCAACATGATTTTTCAATATCAGATAAGGTCTGTGTGCCATATAAATCAGGATCACGCTGCCCTAACATATTGAGATTAGGGCCATTCAGGATAAAAATAATTTTATGCTTTAATCGATTTGATTTTGTGGGGTTTTTGGTAAAAAACATCATGGGTTAAATCGCTATTTTTCTATATTTATTGCAACGCATGATCAAAAACAGATTTTACCATGTCAGGGGTAATCACATCTTCATCAGGGCTATAAACAGAATGACCTATAATAAAACTGGGGATCGTTTTAATAGATAGAATTTTCATGGCATCCATGGTCGTCAACAAAGAACGCCCTATTTTTGCATTCTTTTTATAATCTGATAAAAATTTATCAACATCCAATTTTTGTGTTATGGCGATATTTTTCAGATTTTCTTCATTGACCTCGAAATTATCTTTCATCAAAAAATCTGAAAATAACCAATATTGAACAGGATTTTGCATACCAGCCGCCAAGGCCGCCGAGGCACCATCCATGGATTGTTCATCCATGAACGGGATATAATGAAGGTAAAAATCAATTTGTGGGTAATCTGGCAAAACTTTCATCACAGATTGATACGCTGTTTTACATGTATGGCATCGGAAATCCATCACCAAAGCCACTTTCACTTTTTTGGCATTGTCTTTTTGGGTTTTGGCAACAGCGTCTTGTGCAATAATTTCTGACGGCCATCTTTGCCCTAAATCCCCTTGGTAAAAGGCATTATAGGCATCATTATAGCGCATAACAGAACGCACGCTGAAAAATAAAAGCGTGACCGCACAAAAAATACAAGCAAAAGCAAACCCTAAATTTTTCATGTTTTTACCGATATGCCTTATTATTTTTGTTTTTCTAAACGCGCCTGTTCTGCCTTGATCATATCACGCATACCGCTTAGACCTAAATATCCACGATAAATTGTTTCCCCGACAACAAAGGCTGGCGTCCCTTGGATTGAGAGTTGTTTTGCGACCTCATTGCTTTCCGCGAGATGTTTTGTAATCGATGCACTATTGGCATCTTTGCGTAATTTAGCAACATCTAACCCCACCTCTTTTGCCAAAGATTCCAAGTTTCTAGGATCTTTTTCACCTTTGTGATTCATCAGGGCTTTGTGATATTCAAAATATTTCCCCTGATTCTGTGATGCCAACGCCCAACGCGCGGCGGTTTCAGATGTGGGACTTAAAATTGGCAATTCTTTAAATACAAAACGAATTTCTTTATGCTCATTTGTTAGCGTCACCACATCTTCTAAAGCGCGTTTACAATAACCGCAATTATAATCAAAAAATTCTGTGATTACAATTTTTGCATCTTTGGGGCCGATTGATGGATTATCTTTACCAAATAATTCATTTTGGTACTTCTTAATAAAACCAACCTCTTGATCTGCCTGTAACTTTTGCTGATCTATACGATAACGATCCACGGCCTCAATCAAGACTTCTGGATTATTCAGGATAAAATTGCGAATATGATTGTCTAAATCTGCGTTTTGCGCCTCAGTGAATAAGCCATTGGGTGCAGCCTCTGATTTCACGGCTTTGTCTTCTTTTTTGTCAGCATCTTTGGCATAGGCTTTTTGTACAGGCAACATAGCCATTGACATCAAAAAGCTAAAAGACAATAGGCTTATAAATAATTTAGATTGATCTTTAATCTGGTACATTTTTTCCTCAAATTTTGTTTGTATTATTGTTCTAACATGTTTTTATGTGTACGTTAACCCTCTTTTTCATCTTCAACAGCATTGATGCGTTCCAACAAATCCTGCAATTTCAAAAGATTGGAATCTTGTGTTTTTTGCAAGACCTGTTTTGATTTATCTGCCAATGCTTTTGATTTTTTAATATCCCCCAAGCTAAAGGCTTCTTCTGCTAAATAATAATCTGCAACGGCTAGATTCCCCAGCTTCCCTTCGATAATGGCCATTTGACGATAGGCACGGAATAAAGCGGGATCTAGATTCAACGCTTTTTTTATAACAAGAGCTGCTTTTTCCAGCTGATTTTGATCCTCTGCCACAGCACTAAGAGATTGCCCATACGCCAATTGAATCAGAGATGATTGAGGCAGCAAGCGCGCTGAAACTTCATAAAATGGAATGGATTCCTTCACTTCACCATTTTCATAAAGGAACTGCCCTAAATTTTCTTGAAAAAAGGGATTGTTGGGTTCTGTTGCAACCAACCCCCTTAATAATTTTTCTGCATGATCCAGCTGCCCCGAACGCCACGCCGCCATGGCGCGCGCATAATTGGCATCAATAGATGTATCAGAATCAGGATACGCCCACGCAATTTTTTGAGGGTACATATAGCCCGTTAATTTTGCCTTCATACGGCTATATTGCGCCTGCCAATCCTTAGGCAACATGGCATCACGATAGGGCGATTGATCCGCGCCATTTTCAAAGGCTAGCACACGATCCGATGTTAAAGGGTGTGTGCGCATATAAGATGATTGCTGGCTGGCGGGTAAATATTCTTGGGATTGTAATTTTTGCATAAATTTGACCATGCCTGATGGGCTAAATTTTGCTTTTTGAAAGAAACTTAAAGCCGCCTGATCCGCACTGGATTCTTGAATACGGCTATTATACAAATAACGGTTCAGCGCCATGCCCTGTGACCCTTGTGCTACGGCAGCGCCTGCGCCAGCTTGACCTGAAATAATGGCAGTGCTAATACCCAAAACGGCGCCTAATAGGCTTTCATAGGAAGATTGTCGCATGGCTTCGCGTGATCGCGTTAAATGTCCGCCACTAATATGCCCTGTTTCATGGGCAATCACGCCCAATAATTCATCCAAGGATTCCGTTTTTTCAATTAAGCCTGTATAGATGAAAATATTTGACCCACCCGCCACAAAGGCATTCACATCATTATTTTGCACCAAAATCATTTTAACAGAATTGGGATCAAGATTCGCCGCGTGAAAGATGGGTTCAGACCATGTTTTTAGATATGCTTCCGTTTCTGTATCACGGATAATCTGTGGCGATTGCTGTGCACCTGCCCCAAAAGGGATACAGACAACACACGCAAAAATCAAACAGAATAAAAATCGATTACAAAACAGTGCCATGCCATTATTGTAATCATAAATTATGGTTAAATTAAGCCCTTACCCCCCCTTGATTTAGGCAGTCATGCCATAACCAACTAATTTTTGTTGATCTATCGTTGGGACAACAGCGGCAATGGTGTTGTTCGGTGACGCAGGTTTATTGAAAGCGACAACATTTGATGATGCTTTTGCAGCATAACCATGATGCGGATCAATAATTTTATCCGCGTAAATTTTCATAAACTTTTCAGAAGTAATTGTATTCAATAAATGCTTATAAGAACTGGGAAGGTTTGAAGCAATAAAAGATTTATTGGATGTCTCCACGGCGCGCATATTGGGATTATTGATCATCCGAATCGCTTGATTTACGCCTTGTTGGTGCGCTAAATAAAGCTCAACGGCGGATGGATCATGCCCGATTGATCCTTTCAAAGCGGCACGATTTTGATTCATTAGTTTGTACGCTGCAAGGGTTGTTGCCTTTGGATCAGTCCGATTATGCGCCAAGCTGCCTTTTGCAGTTTCTGGCATAAATTGAAACAATCCAGCCGCCCCTGAACCTTTTATATTAAATTTATTAGGATTACCTGTTGGGGATTCAATGGCGGATATTTGCATTAAAATCTGACGATCACGCTGATTGGGAATGGCTTTTTCCAACCATTTGCCATAGCCCGGCACAAACTTTTCAATCCTTGCAATTTGTGCACTCGCTTTGCTTGCCGCCGTTAGCGAAGATGCCTTAGGAGCATTATTATTTTTGCGTGAAAGATCTGCAATCTGCGTTGCAAAGCCATTCAAAGAAGAAATATATTTGCCCATCTCCCCAGATATACCGTACTTGACATCATTAATCTTGTGACCATGTCCATGATGAACAAGATCTTCTTTTGCATGCGCTAATGCCTTTTGTACCCCAGATTTTCTTGTGATATCAAAGCGTCCATTGACAACATCTTCGGGATTTAAAAGACGCATCACCCTACCATCTTTTACCGCGACTTCAAAGTGCAAATGCGCACCATGTGAATGACCAGTATTGCCTAACAACCCAATTTGACGGCCTCCTTCTATGGCCTGCCCTTTTTTAACGTTTATTCGGTTTAAATGACCATACAGCGTCATCATTTGCTGACCATCTTTGTTGACATGCCCTAAAATAACATAATTTCCATAGCCTTTTTCAAAACCTGTTTGCAAAACCTTTCCATCAGCAAAGGCTTGGACTTTTGAATTTTCTCTGCCAGCAACATCCACTCCTTGATGGGCATGACCTTCACGGCGATTGGCAAATTCACTGCTAATTGTACCATTGGCAGGCTTAAAAACCTTACCAAATCCCCCAGAAAAATGACTCAGATTTTCTGAATACCCTAATCCTTGAGAAAAATTATTTGTCGCAGAAAACAGTCCCCCAAAATTAAATCCTCCCTCTGAAAACATGTTTTTAAGACCTTCCATGATGCTCGAAATCATATTTTTCAAAAAATCTGGATTCATGAAATCTGCCAAGAAATTGCCCCCAAGGGATGTGCTGCCTTGGAAACTAGACATCATATTCTTAAACAAATCCCCCAAATTCCCAAAAGAGCTTGATGCGGTATTGATTGAGGGGGTAGCAAAGGGCATAAGAAAAACACTCCAATATTTATAATCTTACTGCCATTCTATCACAGATCTTAACCCATTTGCAAATTTTTACAGCTTTTTCATATAATAAAACCCTTGGACAAAGCAGCCCTCCACTTTGGCATAAAATGGATGCGTGCCGATGCGTTGATAACCGTGCGATTCATACAGCGAAATCGCGGCTGTTTGGGTTTCACGGACATCTAAATTGATCACCTCGAACCCATCTCCCCGCGCGATGGTTTCGGCATATTTTAGGATGGATGACGCCACGCCATATTTCCGTGCCCAAGGGGTTACGAAATGCGATGTGAGATGCAGGGCAAAGGATTGCGCCTGATTATTTTTGGGATGCATAATCAGTTGCGCTGTGCCGCATATTGTGCCGTCCAGCCGCGCCACCAATAAGATTCGGGCGGGCATCACGGCAACGCCTTGCCAGTACCGTTCCAAAACATCACGCGGCGGCAAATTCAGCCAACCAAAACCCCCACCGCTTTCAATGGCGGCATCCGTGGCATCACACAGATCCTGCAGATCCATATCTTTAATATTTTGCTCCACGCGCTCAACGGAAATCGTGGCATTTTCGGATAATTTATCGCGTAAATCCTTTAATTTTTGTGCATCCATTTTTGTTTCCACCCTTGTTTTTACGCTTTATAGTCTCTATTATTGTAAAATTAAAAGCAATAACAGGATCTTAAAATGACGCATCGCATCACAGTTTATAATTCATTGGGGCATGAGAAACAGGCGTTTCAGCCCATTGATCCCAACCATGTCAAAATCTATGTGTGCGGCCCCACTGTGTATAATTACGCCCATATCGGCAATGGCCGCGCTGCTGTGGTGTTTGATACATGGCGCAGATTGATGATGCACCTCTATCCGCGCGTCACCTATGTATCCAATATCACCGATATTGACGATAAAATCATTCAAGCTGCCAAAGACACAGGCAAAAGCATTGATGAGATCACCACCCATTTTACCGAAATTTATAATGCAGATATGGCAGCACTGAATGTCATGAAACCCGATATCCAACCCCTTGCCACCACGCATATCCCTGAAATGATCGCCCTGATCCAGCGTTTGATTGATCATGGTCATGCGTATGAAGCCGATGGTCATGTCTTATTCCATGTGCCGTCTTATAATGATTACGGCGCACTCTCCCGCCGCAATCGTGATGAACAAATTGCAGGCGCAAGGGTCGATGTGGCATCATACAAAAAAGACCCTGCCGATTTTGTGCTGTGGAAACCCAGCCTTGAGGGCGATCCTGTGTGGGACAGCCCCTTTGGTAAAGGCAGACCGGGATGGCATATTGAATGTTCCGCCATGGCAGAAAAGCATTTGGGCGTGCCATTTGATATTCACGGCGGCGGCATTGATTTAACCTTTCCCCACCACGAAAACGAAATCGCCCAAAGCTGCTGTGCGCACACCAAAGGCGGCACGGATACAAGCTATGCCAAATATTGGCTGCATAACGGATTTTTAACCATGGATGCGGAGAAAATGTCAAAATCCATCGGCAATGTGCTGCTGGTGCATGATTTGCTAAAAGACATTGAGGGCGAAGTGATCCGCCTAACGCTGCTATCCGCCCAATACCGCCAACCGCTGGATTGGTCAGATGATACATTGCTGCAACATAAGAAAATCCTTGATCGCCTATACACTGCCCTTTACCAAAGCCGTGACTATGCAACCGATTTGAGCCTTATTGATGAAACCCTTTTAACCGCGCTATGCAACGACCTAAACACCCCCCAAGCCATCGCCGCTTTGTTGGAATGTGGCAATCAAATCTTTGCGGCACTGGAAAAGAATGATATTGACGCCCTCAAAACCCACCGCAGCACCCTGCTAAAATCCGCGCATCTTTTGGGCATCTTAACCCAAGACCCTGCCACATGGTTAGGATACGGCGCAAAAATTGAGGGCATCACAGCGAACGAAATCGACACCCTCATCCAAGACCGCAACAACGCCCGCAGCGCAAAGGACTTCGCCAAAGCCGACGCCATCCGCCAAAAATTGAGCGATCTAGGGATTCAGATTGACGATACCCCACAGGGGACGACATGGCGGAAGGTTTAGATTCATGACAGGGCAACTCTATGCAAAGCTAAAAACAGCAAAAAGCGAAGAAGACGTAAAGGATATTTATATCAAAGCCCTTGGCTTAAAAAGCTATACGAAGGGATTGATTGATATTCGCACCGATGAAATTTGGTTTGAGGCAAAGGACAAAGGCACAATTTCAACCTATGCCATGTTCACGCAATTACTACACTATGTCCAAGATGCGCTGAATAAAGGCGAAACAATTCCTCCCCTGTTGGCGGTGATTGACACAGAAAAAGCCGCGATCATGAAAACGGAACACGTGATTCCGTTTTTAGCCAAAAAGACCATCAAATGGGGCAAATCCGCCAGCCAGTTTCCTAAAGATGCCTTGGATCAAGTTTCCGCCTTTATCGGCACATATTTGGTATCGTTTAAAATATCCACGCACGAAGACGAATTTATACAAACGGTCAAAGCAGCGATTAAAACAGGCGATATTATCCGCACCCCCATTACGCCTGATAATTTAAAACAAGTCTTTGATAAATGGGTGGCGATGATAGGCTGTGAGATCAAAGATGTGCCGCCTGAAAAATACGCCCTGTTATTTTTTGCGGATATTATGAGCGACGGCACATATTCCACCCACGAATATCTGACCGCAAAATTGGCACATATTAACGGACAGCCCTCCTTTATTCTGGACGGCGTAATCTATGAATTGGGCAACAAAGACGGATATCGTCAATTTTGGGCAATCCATAACCGCCCCCCTGCCCCTGAATATCGCAATTATTTATTGGAACGCCGCGATAGCTTAATTCCTGTGGATGAGCGATCTTTTAAGGGCGCGTATTACACGCCGTTAAATGTGGTGGACAAAGCCTATGATACATTATCAGATGTATTGGGGAAAAACTGGCAACGCGATTATATCGTTTGGGATATGTGTTGCGGCGTTGGCAATCTGGAGGTCAAACATTCCAACCCACGCAATATTTATATGTCCACCCTCGACAAAGCCGATGTTGACGTGATGCACGCCACCAAAACCTGCGTTGCCGCAACACGGTTTCAATATGATTATTTAAATGATGACATCAACGAATTCGGGCAGATTGATTATGGCTTAACCAACAAAGTCCCACAGGGTTTAAGAGATGCCATCGCCCAAGGCAAAAAGATTTTGGTGCTGATCAATCCGCCTTATGGAGAAACGGGATCTGGGATTGCGAAGGGAAACAAAAACAAAAAAGAAGTAGAGCAGACGCGAATAAACGCCATTATGAATCATGGATATGCCAGTAAAGAGCTATTCATTCAGTTCGTAGTGCGTATCGCTCAAGAAATGCCGAATGCAACCTTAGCAATGTTTAGCACGTTAAAATATGTAAACGCACCCAATTTTGAAAAATTTCGTGACCAATGGAATGCCAAATATTTAGGGGGATTTATTGTCCACAGCAAAGCCTTTGATGGCTTAAAAGGCGATTTTCCTATAGGGTTTTTAATTTGGGAAACCAACAAAAATGCTAAAAAGAAAACACCCCTTGCAGAAATTATAGTTGATATTTTAGACAAAAAAGCAAAGCCGATTGGTGAAAAGAAATTTTATAACTTGCCTAATAGTACATTTTTGAATGCTTGGATTGAAAAGCCAAAAACAAACAATGAGATAGCCCTACCATTATCAAATGCAACAAAAATTTCAAACAATCCTAGAATTAAGACATCTTGCGATAATATGATTGGATTTTTATATGCGAGTAACAATGATTTGCAGCATGCAACAATGGAAACTTGTCTTACGTCGTCTATTTACACAGGGGGAAATGGTGGCGGTTCATACATCACCCCCGAAAACCTCTGGCAAGCCGCTGTTGTGTTTTCTGTCCGCCGCCTTATCAAACCCACATGGATCAATGATCGGGATCAATTTTTACAACCCACCGCGCCCTTATCGGACGAATTTAAAAATGATTGTTTGATATGGATGTTATTTAGCGGATCAAACCTCACCGCCTCCGCCGATGGGTTGGAATGGAATGGGCGCACATGGTCAATTGTGAATCACTTTATTCCGTTTACGGAGGAAGAGGTCGGGGCAAACGGGCGTTTTGAATCTGATTTTATGGTCAATTATTTATCCGATAAATCCTTATCCCCTGAATCCCAATCAGTTTTAAACGCAGGGCGTGCGCTATGGCAGGCCTATTTCACCAAAACCGATATTTACGCCATCCGCGATGAATTAAAACTCAACCGCCCCGATGTCGGCTGGTATCAAATCCGCAACGCCCTAAAACGCCGCAATGATGATGCGGACAACGTGCCTGTTGATTTTACAGCTTTCGAAACTGCCTATAAAACCCTCTCCGAAAAGCTAAGACCCCTTGTGTTCGAATTGGGTTTTTTACGGGATTGATTTTTAAAAACTTCGCGCCTTTGCGTCTTTGCGTGCAAAATAAGCTCACGCTAAGGCGCAAAGACGCAAAGAAGATTTCGTCATACCCCGACTTGTTCGGCGTTGTTGCATGGATCGATTTATAGGGAGGGTGGTGACGTGGGTTGTGCCTTCCCCCCACCGCCGTCATGCCGTGCCCCGACACGGCATCTGGTGCTTATAGGCGGGAGATGCCGGATCACGTCCGGCATGACGATTCTTGGTGCTGGATTAACAAAAAATACTCAAAAATCAATCCATGCAACAACGCCCGTCAAGCACGTTATGACAGCGTAGAGGGAGAATCAAAAAAGCCTGCTGTGAAAAGCAGGCTTTTTTATAATGGCGCGAGCGACGGGACTTGAACCCGCGACCTCCAGCGTGACAGGCCGGCATTCTAACCAACTGAACTACGCCCGCGCAATTGAGAAATTAAATACCGCATCCAGCCCATACTGTCAATCATTAAAATGATCTTTTTTACATTTTTTTTGAGAATTTTGATCCATAGTCGAAACAATAAAAAAACCCATGGAATCTGTCTCAGCTTAATTCATATATTGGCCACCATTGGCCGATAAAGTTGTTCCGTTGATAAACCCTGCTTTTTCAGAAATTAAAAAAGATACCAACGCCGCGATCTCACTGGGGTTACCCATTCGTTTTGCAGGGATCAAATTAATAATGGAATCCAAAACATCGGGTTTCATTGATGCGGTCATATCGGTTTTGATATATCCGGGGCAAATTGCATTGACGGTGATGCCCTTTGCGGCGCTTTCCAACGCCAATGCCTTTGTCAGACCCAACATCCCTGCTTTTGCGGCGGAATAATTGACCTGCCCAAACTGCCCTTTTTGACCATTGATTGAGCTGATATTAATGATACGACCAAAATTATTTTTGCGCATATCCTCAATGACCGCACGGCACATATTATAACAAGAGGTTAGGTTGGTGGATAAAACCATATGCCAATCATCAGGGTTCATTTTATGCATCACGCCATCGCGTGTGATTCCTGCATTATTGACCAAAACGGAAACTTCGCCATATTCTTCCTTAACAATCGCAAGCGCTTTTTGGCAGTCATCAAAGTTGGAAACATCAACCTTCATCGCAATCGCGCCTGTTTGCTGCTCACATTTTTTGGCGGCATCATCATTGCCAAAATAAAATGCAATGACTTTATATCCATCACTCACCAATCCTTTGGTGATTTCTAATCCAATGCCACGCGTTCCACCCGTAACAATTGCAACATTTTGTGTCATAAAATTATATCCTTTTTTTTATGAAGTTATTTTGAACGCTCAACACAAAGAGCAATCCCCATACCGCCACCAATACACAAGGTCGCTAAGCCTTTTTTAACATCACGGCGTTGCATTTCATGCAGTAATGTCACCAAAATACGCGCACCTGACGCCCCAATCGGATGCCCCAAAGCAATCGCGCCGCCATTGACGTTGACCTTGCTCTGATCCAATCCCAATAAATTTAAGACATATAAGGCTTGGGCAGCGAAGGCTTCGTTTGATTCGATTAAATCAAGATCATCCACACCCCAACCTGCTTTTGCCAAGGCTTTTTGGGAAGCTGGCACAGGCCCCGTTCCCATGACAGATGGATCAACCCCTGCTGTTGCCCATGATTTAATTTCTGCCAAAATGGGTAATCCACGCTCCATCGCCACGCTTTTGCGGGCTAAAATCAAAATAGCAGCCCCATCATTGATTCCTGATGCATTGCCTGCTGTCACTGTGCCGTCTTTTTTAAAAGCAGGCTTTAATTTTGCTAGCGCATCAATCGTTACAGCTTCGCGGGGGAATTCATCTGTATCGATGACTAAGTCCCCTTTGCGCGTGCTAATGGTAATGGGCACAATTTCAGACTTGAAATACCCTGCCTTCATTGCGGCCTCAGCTTTGTTTTGGGAGGATGTTGCAAAGGCATCTTGTTGTTCGCGCGTCAATTCATTTTGCTCTGCAATATTTTCTGCGGTGATTCCCATATGGTAATCATTAAAACAATCCCACAAACCATCCTTGATCATCGTATCAACCAAAGACACATCCCCCATTTTTGTTCCATTTCGCATATGGGCAGCATGGGGAGATTGGCTCATATTTTCTTGTCCTCCTGCGACAATAATATCGGCATCACCGCATAAAATTGACTGCATCCCCATTGCCACAGAACGCAAGCCTGATCCACAAACTTGGTTAATCGTGATTGCTGTTTTACTGGCTGGGATTCCTGCCTTAATCGCGGATTGACGCGCTGTATTTTGCCCTAAACCCGTTGTTAAAACATGTCCTAAAATCACTTCGTCAATATCTTGGGGGCTTAACCCAGATTGTTGCAGTGCAGCAATTATTGTTTGTGCGCCTAAATCAACAGCGGCAACACCAGATAGCCCCCCATTAAAATTTCCAATAGCTGTACGCTTTGCGGCGACAATGACAATCGGTTCATAAGAACAACGGGACTCAGTGGACATGATCATATTCCTTGAAAAAAATAGGCTGAAAAACGAAGAATCAAACTTTAAAAAAAGTCCCTCTAAAGCTATGACTGAATCATACAAAATTCAAGTCATGATTGTTGTTTTTAGCATTTTTTATTCGACTGCACCCATTGTAAAATTAATGGCCATACAATCGTAGGCGCTTTGCGCCCTGTAATCGCACCGACATGACCATAGGGCACGGATATTTTTTCTAAAAACCGTATTTTATCAATAAATCCTTGGATTGATTTTGGGGGAACGATTCGGTCTTGTGGTGCGCTAATAATCAAAACGGGGCATTGAATTGCCGATACATCGACCACAGAACTGCCCTCATAAATTTTTTGCAAACAGGGGGCAGGAATGGATTGAGTGGATTGCAACCAATCTTGAACCGCCACGAATAAATCCGCATAAGATTGCGTCTCATCCGATTGATCTTTTTGATAAAAATGAATAAAGCGATCAATCGTTAGATCAGGGGTAATGCGCGCAAATGCGCGCTGAATATCTTTGCGATCAATAATGGATTGATTAAATGGCAATAATCGGATTTCAGGATGCAAGGCATTAAAATCCCACGCAGGCGCAAATAAAAACAACCCTGCGGCACGATGGGCATATTGCGCCGCCCATTGCGCCACAATCGTTCCCCCCAAACAATATCCGCCCACAAAAGGTGTTTGTTGTGTATGATCAAAAATATACGCAACACAACGCCCTAAGACAGCAATCAAATCATGATCTTTTGACAAATCCCAATGCAAAACAAAAACATCATGCCCTGCGGCACATAAAAACTGCACAAAGCTATGTTGTGATGTTAAATGAAACAAAGATGCATTATTAATAATCGATGGCACCAAAAGGATAGGTATCGCGTGCAATGGATTTTCAGATTTAAAATAATGCACATCACAATCGGCAAAAGAAAAAACCTGATCTGCTAAACAGGGCTGCTTTCGAGCGAATGAAAAATAATATTGCAAGGCGTCTTGGAATTGTTGCACTTTAAGCGCACTTAAAAAATGCTGCGCATATAAAATTGGATATTCGAAATCCATATTTTATCTTTTCCGATTTACTTGTTGTTAATTGAAAACAGATTAAATAATATAAAGACTTAGATAAATTGCAAGGAATATAAGTGCATGCCCAAAATTGAAACTGCCATTATTATCAAAAAATACGCAAACCGCCGTTTATATGACACCAGCAAAAGCACCTATATCACCTTAGAAGACCTGCGCGAAACCATCAATGAAGGACTTGATTTTATCGTGCAAGATGCCAAAACGGGCGAAGATTTAACCCATTCTGTTTTAACGCAAATTATTGTTGAACAAGAATCAAAGGGCAAAAATTTGTTGCCGATCCGATTCTTAAAGCAGCTTGTTGGGTTTTATGATCATGATACACAATCTTTGCTACCCCATTATCTGGAAACAGCCATCGACAAATTCACAGAAAACCAAGAAGTCTTGCGCGAAACATTAAAAGGGCAAGTCGGCACAATCCGTAAATCTGTTGAAGATGTCTTATCCATTACCCCCCCCTCTATACAAGAGCTGACTCAAAAGAATTTTGAAATTTTTGAGCAAACAATGAATGTGTTCAACCCATTCCGCCTTGGTGGGTTTGGCGGCGCCTCTGATACATCCACATCAAAAGCCAACACAGCCAAATCGCGTGAAGATCGCATCAGCACTTTGCAAAAAACAATCCGTGAAATGCAAGATGAAATTAATGCCCTGAATGAAGGGCGCTTAAAATAGCTTGATATAGGCAAATCGATAGAAAATCCCTTTTTTATTTATTTTCAGTGTTATAAAGGTTGCGCCCCCTACCTAAATAGACTATACTATGTTTCTGGGTTACAGTTTATACTCAATGGAATTAGTGTTTAGAGTTTTTAGATTACAGCAAATTTATTCTTAAAATCTTGGTTTTTTGCCTCGATCTCCCGTCTAATGCCGCAATGACTGAGTTCTAAAGTATTTCAATTTTCACAAGTAGAACAGACTCAATTCATTATGTTGGTTAGTTAATTAAGGAGAATTTAGATGGCAACCGGAACCGTAAAATGGTTTAACCCTACAAAAGGTTATGGATTTATCACACCTGATGACGGAGGCAATGATGTATTTTTGCACATTTCCGCTGTTGAACAAGCAGGTTTGAGAAGCATTAACGAAAACCAAAAAGTCCGTTATGAGATTATCAATAATCGCGGCAAAGAATCAGCTGGTAACATTCAATTGGTTGATTAATTTTTTGTAACAATAAAAAAAGGGGCGTTATTTTATAACGCCCCTTTTTTATGCGTGGAGTCAAAAAATTACCCCTAAAAATCAACTTTCATCAATCGAATTTTTTGTTTAGGATCTGCATAAACTTCGTATCCATTGACCCGCACCAGAAAATCAGGAACAAACAAGGCAGGATTTTCGCTGGCATTCGCACGATATTGCAGCGCCTCTAAACTCAGCTTAATATAAACGATACGTTGAGGATATTGCTGGATTAAATCCTTGGCGGTTTCTGATTTTAAAGGAACTTTATCAATCGTCAATGGATCAAGGAATTTCACAATAAAATGCGGCGTGATATAAATTAACTGCTGTGGATCAATGCCGCAGATTTGTTTTTGAGATTGAAACAACCGCACTTCTAACCGATCTGTATTGATAAAGGCCTGATCAGGATTGAGAGGAAAATTTCTATTTTCAATATCATAAGGCAATATATTCATAGGGTACGTTAAAGAAAAATTCTTTTGATAGGTTGGTTTTTCTTTTGTTACCACTGCCTGCAACGCCTTACGAATCTCCGCCCATTCGACTTCATTCTCATGAAAATCATTATAAATCTGACATTGGGTTAATAAGGCAAATTCATCCAACGCACCAAAATTATCGGTACGATGAACCTCCATCGCCCAATAAAGCTGCGCTAATGTTTTAGGCGTCAACGGCGCATACGCATCCTGATCAGCCGCCGCAACAGGGCGAATAAAACATAGAAAAACAATAACAAGATATAAAAAGCGCATATGACGCCATTCTATCAAATTCACGCCATATTATCCAGCATCAAAACAGCTTTTTTAAACAAAGTCGCCATACCTAATGTTGGAATATCCGCACGAGGATGCCAGAAATAATCATCCCCAATATCAATATTACACTTTAACTCTTTTTTATAAATAACTGATAAATATAATTTAAAATGCGTAAATATATGGGATATTTTACCAATCCTATCAGGGACAGAAACAGGTTGATCGTACCATTCTGATGTCGGCAGGCCGTTTATTTTTCCCAATAACTTTTCATGCAAACGACGATGAATCAAAACTTCGCCCTGCTCATTTTCAATGATGGTACATAGGCCGTATCGTTCAGGACGTGGTTTTTTGACCGCCTTGCGCGGATAGGATTCCATATCACCTTTCGCATAAGCCTTGCAATAAGGCTGCAACGGACAAGCATGACATAAAGGTGATTTCGGGCGGCATAGTGTTGCGCCCAAATCCATCATTGCTTGCGCGAAGTCCCCTGCCCTATCCGTTTGATCTTTCATCAAAAATTCAGCATGCGCCCGAATATCTTTTTTCCCCAAAGGCAGGGGCATTTCCACGGCAAAAACCCTTGCGATAATACGATCAATATTGCCATCAATCACCACCGCAGGGCGATCAAAGGCAATGGCCATAATGGCGGATGCCGTATAATCCCCCACGCCCTTTAGCTTACGCAAGGATTCGTAATCATCAGGGAATCTGCCATTATAAAAACGCGTGATTTCTTGGGCGCAGGCATGCAAATTTCGGGCGCGCGCGTAATAGCCCAACCCTGCCCAAGCCTCCATGATTTCCGATAAGGGCGCATTTGCCAAATCCTGAACGCTTGGCCATTTGTCAATAAATTTCTGAAAATAGCCCTTCACCGTTGCCACCGTGGTTTGTTGCAACATAATCTCAGATAACCATGTATGATAAGGATTATGCGTATCCCGCCACGGCAGAGAGCGCTTATGGGCATCATACCATTGCAAGAGGTCATGACGGAATTGGGGGACGATGGAGGGATCAGATAAACGGGGCATAGAATAACGGCACAAGATATTTTAGTTGTGACTATACACAGTCTAAGCCCTAATCAAAAGCACAATATATTTCTTATTTTAAGGTTAGTATGAAGATTGGCTTACCATACGCACTGAGTAAGTCATTACATTGCTTCATTGACAGATCCTGCTCGACTTTCACTATAGGGGGAGCACTGTGACCTTGAGGAGTAATTGTGGTATCAAGATGAACCCTAGATTTTTCTAAAACACTGCTCTGTATACCCTTCCAACCACTCTCAGTGGCTTCAAATGCCCCTTTAACATGGCATACATTATCTGTCTGTTCAATTGTTAAGGTAGGCACCCACAAACCCCAACCAAAATCAATTGTTTCTTTTTTCACGGCATCCGCAGGCGCCGCCGCCGTTGAAAATGCGTCAACTAAACATTTTACAGCTAAGCTTACAGCACCTAAACTTAATCCCACACCTAAACCCACCAACGCTAAACGAGTCGGTATAATTTTACGATTTTTCATGTTTTTTCTCCCTATTTTTATATAAATACTTCATAGTTTATACACACAAAATCGTATAAAATCAACAAATAATTATGTTAACATAAAGATAATTCAAATTGAATATTTCAACCCAATATGCTACCTTGTTCCGCATGAGCGATCTAAAACATCTATCCCAAAGCCTGAACAAAGTCACGCGCCATATTTGCGAGCGCAAATATATCAAAATGGGGCGGATTTTGACGCATTGGGATGACATTGTGGGGGCAGACATCAGCACGCGCTGTTACCCTGTCAAAATCCGCAATCAACGGCGCAATGGCACGTATAGCACATCGGTGCTGGATATTGCCACCTCCTCCGCCCAAGCCATGATCCTTTCTTATCGCAAGGAACTGATTTTGCAGCGAATCAATTTGCTGTTTGGGGAGGAGCTGGTCACCGATTTACGCTTTTTGCATAAGGACTCTGGTCATCAAAATGTGCCTCCATCGCCTGTTTTTACGCCTGAAAATAGGGCATTAAGCATAGAACAACAAGATTGTTTAAAGAAAATGATTGAAACAGTCGATGATGATGGGTTAAAACAACGCATCGAAAGTCTGTATTTGGCGTTTTTATACCGCCAAAGCAAAGGAAAAATTTAAAGGATTAAAACCATGAAAGTCAATGCCATCACCTTACGATCAGGTCACGTTATCAATTATAATGAAAAATTATGCGTTGTCTTAAAACAAACCATCATGCAACCCGGCAAAGGGGCGGCGGTGATTCAAGTTGAAATGCGCGATTTAAAAACCGGCAACAAAGACAATGTGCGCTTTAGAACCCAAGAAGTCGTGGAGCGCGTGCGCCTCGATCAAGGCGATTTCCAATTCCTATATGCGGATGGTGATGATTATAATTTCATGAACCAAGAATCGTTTGAGCAAATCAGCATCACTGGGGAAATTATGGGTGACCAAGCCGCCTTTTTGAAAGAAGGCATGGTGGTTACCATTGAATCATACGAAGGCAGCCCAATTGGTGTTGAATTCCCTCAATCCGTTATTGTCGAGGTACTGGAAACAGAGCCTGTGGTCAAGGGGCAAACAGCATCCTCATCATACAAACCCGCTACGGTTGAAGGTGGCGTGCGTGTAATGGTGCCTCCGCATATTGATGCCGGCACCAAAATCGTGGTTAAAACCGAGGATTCCACCTATGTTGAAAGAGCAAAATAATCATGGCCATTTTATCCGCCAATATTAACGTCATGATCCGTGCTGCGGAAAAGGCCTCAAAATCCTTGATCCGTGACTTCGGGGAGGTTGAAAATCTTCAGGTCTCCAAAAAAGGCGCGGGTGATTTTGTCTCCGCCGCTGATCATCGTTCTGAGGAAATTATCCACCAAGAACTGTCCAAAGCCCGCCCTGAATTTGGCTTTTTGATGGAAGAGCGCGGCGATTTGGGGTTCGGCAGTGATGAAAAACAATCACGCTGGATCGTTGATCCGTTGGACGGCACATCGAATTTCTTAAACGGTTTGCCGCATTGGTGCATCTCCATTGGCTTGGAACAAAATGGCGAAATCACCGCTGGCGTTGTGTTTGATCCGATTAAAAATGAATTGTACCGCGCTGAAAAAGGCAATGGCGCATTTATGAATAACCGCCGCCTGCGCGTATCTGGTCAAGAGCAAATGCAAAATGCATGCATCGCCGCAGGGCAGCCAATTCGAAAACCAGAGGCAATCGCCCAGTTTATGCGTGAATACCAAGTCATGTATGAAATCAGCGGCACATTACGCCGTTACGGTGCAGCCGCCCTTGATTTATGCTATGTCGCCGCTGGACGCTATGATGGATTTTGGGAACGCGGCCTGAAATCATATGACATGGCCGCAGGCAGCATCATTGTGAAAGAGGCAGGCGGCCTAGCCACCACCATCGACCGCAAAGCTAACCCCCATAAAACAATGGAAATCTTAGCAGGAAATCCGCATATTCATGCACTGATGGCAGAGATTTTGAATAAGTAAGATTTTCCAGTTACAGAAAAACCAAATATAGTGTTTTAAAATACTATAAATTTGGTTTTGCTGTTCCTTAATGACAATATAACCCAATAAAAAAGAGCCTCTTGTTCTATACAGAGGCTCTTTTCAATAATAAGATCACAAAGAAAGAGGCTTAGCCAGCAACAGCGCGTTGCTCGGCTTCATCTTCATCACGTTCAACAAACTGAACAGGGCCACTATCTTTGCCCTTAGCTGTGATGTCACGCTCAACAAACTCAATAACAGCCATTGGCGCGTTATCTCCGTAACGGAAACCTGCTTTCATGATACGAATATATCCACCAGGGCGCTCTTTGTAACGCTCCGCCAAAACATCAAAAACTTTTTTGACTTGTGCTTCGTCACGCACAACAGACATTGCATTACGACGATTCGCAACACCACCTTTTTTACCCATTGTGATGATTTTTTCAACAATCGGGCGCAATTCCTTGGCTTTAGGAAGTGTTGTTTTAATTTGCTCGTGCTTGATCAATGCCGCTGCCATATTTGCGAACATCGCTTTACGGTGGGAACTGGTTCTGTTTAATTTTCTTTGTTTAATACCATGACGCATGGCGATATTCCTTTCTTAATTTAACAACGGCATCAATATCATGGCGATTTATTTTATAAATAAAAGGTCGCCTGACCCAATTGAAACCATAAAACATATTCCCAAGAACACTGTCTTTTATTCTAAAATTCAAAAATAAAAAGTCGTTTTTTCAGAAATTTCGGAGCACCCTGCCCCGCGGGTCATCTTATAAAAACAAGAAATGGAGACTTTTAAAAAGCCTCCAAAACCTGATTTTAAAACTCTTTAAAACTGGTTGTCTTCGATTTTACGCACCATATCTTCGATATTTTCTGGTGGCCAACCTTCAACATTCATGCCTAAATGCAATCCCATGATGCTCAAAACTTCTTTGATTTCATTCAAGGATTTACGGCCAAAGTTTGGCGTACGCAACATATCACTTTCGGATTTACGTACCAAATCACCAATATAGATGATATTGTCGTTTTTCAAGCAATTCGCAGAACGAACAGAAAGCTCTAACTCTTCAACTTTTTTCAATAGGTTGCGGTTAAAGGGAAGATCTTGCTCCTGCTCTTTTTCTTGCTCAGGCTGTGGCTCTTCGAAATTAATAAAGACTTGTAATTGATCCTGTAGAATACGTGAAGCATAAGCAACCGCATCTTCGGGTGTCAATGCGCCATTTGTTTCAACAGACAATGTCAATTTATCGTAATCCGTAACCTGACCAACGCGCGTATCTTCAACTTCATAAGTAACTTTACGAATAGGTGAAAAGACACTGTCAACGGGAATAACCCCAACAGGTAACTCTTCTGGACGATTCTGTGCCGCAGAACGGTAGCCTTTTCCTGTTTCAACAGTCATTTCCATTGAAAATGTAATATCTTTATCCAATGTACAAATCACTAAATCTGGATTCATGACCTCAATATCAGCACCCGCTTCGATCATACCAGCAGTCACATCACAAGGGCCCGTCACAGAAAGACGAATCTTGCGTGGATTTTCAGAATGGCTTTTGATAGCTAAGGCTTTGACATTCAAAATAATATCCGTCACATCTTCTTTAACGCCTTCGATAGAAGAAAATTCGTGTAGAACACCTTCAATGCGGATAGAGGTTACAGCAGCACCTTGGATTGATGATAAAAGAATACGACGCAGTGCATTACCTAAGGTTAAACCAAAACCACGCTCCAAAGGCTCGGCGATGATCTTACCGAAAAACTTATTTGTTTTATTGTGAACTAAGTCAACTTTATTGGGTTTAATTAATTCCTGCCAGTTTTTGTAAATCAATGTTTTGCCCTCTACGAAAAAAAATTATACTTCTAAAGCTAAGAAAGCCACCCAATTCTATAAAGGATGGATGGCAATCTGATTTTAATTATACACGACGACGCTTAGGTGGACGGCATCCATTATGAGGGATTGGCGTCACATCTTGGATAGATTTAATGATAAATCCAACAGACTGCAACCCACGCAATGCGGACTCACGACCTGAACCGGGACCTTTGATATTAACATCCAGCTCTTTCATGCCGTGCTCTTGTGCTTTACGCCCTGCATCTTCAGCAGTCACCTGTGCCGCATAAGGCGTGGATCTTTTTGACCCTTTAAATCCCATCACTCCAGAGCTAGACCAAGACACTGTATTGCCCTGCGCATCTGTGATAGAGATGATAGTATTGTTATAGGTTGACTGCACATGCGCCACACCAGCGATGATATTTTTCCGTTCTTTACGACGAACACGAGCTTTACTTGGCTTTGCCATTCTAATGATCCTTTTAGACTTAAATTATTTTTTCTTACCAGCAATTGCAACAGCTTTCCCTTTACGGGTTCTGGCATTTGTTTTTGTGCGTTGACCACGAACAGGAAGACGATTACGGTGACGCAAACCACGATAGCACTTAATATCCATCAAACGCTTAATATTTTGCATAACCAAACGACGCAAATCACCTTCGATAACATAGTCATCTTTTTCGATTTCTTTACGAAGTTCGTTTAATTCATCCTCAGACAATTCATTCATACGACGTTCAACATCAATATTTGTCAACTTACAAATTCTCAATGCCGTTGTCATACCAATACCATGGATATATCTTAATGCATAAGGAACTTTTTTACGGTCAGGAACGTTTACACCTGCAATACGAGCCACGCTTTACTCTCCTTTTAAGGGGTTTAATATATTATTATTTCAATAGAATCATCTTGATTTAGCTGCATCCAGCAAAATAAAAATCATTCAAAAATTAAAAAATCTTGCCGCATTATAGACATTCCGCACTTTAGGTCAATCTTTTTTTGCAAAATTTTAAAATATTCTTTTTATTTCTGAAAATATGCTTGGATTTGGGCAAAAACTTCATCCACAGATGCCATACCATCAACTTTGCGCAAGCGCCCTGTATCCTCATAATACGGCAATATTGGTGCGGTTTGATCATGATAAATGGCCAAACGCTTGGCTAATGTTTCTGCATTATCATCCGCACGTGATCCAACAACGTTCCCACCATCTGTGGTCGCGCGCTGAATGATCCGATCCAATAAAATAGAATCATCAACACAAAGCTGAATCACAAGATCCAAAGACTTTCCATTTTCAACCAACATATCATCTAGCGCATGAGCCTGCGTTACAGTCCGAGGAAATCCATCCAGAATAAACCCTTTAATACAATCACTCTGATCAACACGAATAGAAATCATTTCAATCATAATATCATCTGGCATCAAAGCACCCGAATCAATAATTTCTTTAATTTTTCGTCCAAATTCAGAACCAGAGGCAACTTCTCCACGTAACATATCCCCCGTGGAAAGCTGCTTTAATCCAAAATATTTTTCAATATTTTGCGCTTGTGTTCCTTTTCCTGCACCTGGAGGACCAAAGAGGATAATGTTCATCGACGTTTTCCTTTCAATTTTGCACGACGGATTAGGCTTTCATACTGATGCGCAATAAGATGTGAATGAATTTGTGCCACCGTTTCCATTGTCACAGTCACAGCAATCAAAACACTTGTCCCACCAATATAAAATGGTAAAGCATAACCTTTTACTAAGATCTCAGGGATTAAACACACAATTGTTATATAGGCAGCCCCCAGAACAGTAATCCGTGTCAACACATAATCAAAATAATCTGCCGTTGATTTTCCAGGGCGAATACCGGGAATAAACCCGCCATTTTTCTTGAGCATATCTGCATTTTCTTGGGGATTAAAAACAATTGCTGTATAGAAAAAAGCAAAAAAGATAATCAGCGCCCCGTATAAAACCATAAATAAAGGCTCACCATGCCCTAACCAACGGGAAAGATCATTCAAAAACGGGCTTTTTTCTGCCCCTAAAAACTTGACAACACTCAACGGTAAAATCAACAAAGATGATGCAAAAATCGGTGGAATAACACCCGCTGTATTGATTTTCAAAGGAATATGATTGCTATCACTTGCCATCACACGCCCCCCTGCTTGGCGCTTAGGATACTGAACAGTAATACGGCGCTGCGCTCTCTCACAAAAAACAATAAACGCCACCAAACCACAGATCAATGCAAATAGGAACGCAATTTGTAAGAAATTATAGTTTCCCTGACGCCCAAGCTCTAACAAAGTGACAATCCCTGTTGGCAAGCCTGCAACAATCCCAGAAAAAATAATCAAAGACGTTCCATTCCCAACACCACGAGCTGTAATTTGTTCACCCAGCCACATCAGGAAAACAGTCCCGCCAACAATTGTAATAACTGTGGACACACGGAAAAACAAGCCCGGATCAATAACCGCACTGATGCCTGATGATCCATGAATAGATTCCAGACCTACCGCCATTCCATAGGCTTGGATAGAGGCAAGAATAACTGTTAAATAGCGTGTGTATTGATTAATTTTCATGCGCCCTGCTTCACCATCTTTTTTCAACGCCTCTAATTTTGGAGACATTGCAGAAGCAAGCTGCATAATAATTGATGATGAAATATAAGGAACAATATTCAAGGCGAAAATCGTCATCCGCGCCAACGCACCGCCTGAGAACATATTAAACATGTCCAAAATACCGCCACCGCGTTGCTGATAAATCTCCCGCCAAATCTCAGGATCAACACCCGGAACAGGAATAAACGTTCCCAACCGATAAATAATCAGCGCCAACAAGACAAAACCGATTCTTTTTTTCAATTCTGAGGCCTTCGCCAAAGATGCCCAATTTGTATTTCTTGAGAGTTGCTCAATTGCAGATGCCATGTTTTATACTCTATCTATAGTTGATTTTTTTATATTTTTACGTACGATATTATTTCTAATAAATTATAACGCCCAGCGCAAGGGTGAAAAACAAAACAAGCCCTTAAATTACCCTTAAGGCACCATGTTTGTTGTTGTTTTAACCCCCGTTTTTACAGAAGAGCTCACCGGTAACCCCGATGAAATTTGACGCACGGGAGCGCTACCACCTCTTACACCTGCCGTGCGCTGCATGGCTTGGACAATGCGATAATTCCGTTCAATCTCAAGGCTTTTGGGGGATAAGGCTTTGGCTTTTTGAATGGCTAATAAAGCATCTTCAACCTTTTTTTGAGACGCCAAACTTAAGGCCAAATTATTCCAAACAGGTGTCATATCACCCAATTTATTTTGATCCCAATATTGTAACGCCTGTTTAAACGCCAATTCAGCAGCAGGATCTTGCCCTTGTGCCGCCAATGCCATCCCCGTCAATTGATAAGAAAGCGCGTTTTGAGGGTTTTTCTTTTGTGCCTTTGTCGCATATTTTATGACATTCGGGTAATTTTTATCTGCCAAATAAAGCGTTGCGTACTCAACATAAATCGCATCATTGGCAACGGATGAACCTTGATTAACAAACCCTTCTAAAATTAAGCGTGCCTTTTCGCTCTCTCCTGTTTCACGTAAAGCGCGAGCATAACGGGCGGCAATTTTGGGATCTTCGCTATTGCGGCTATATAATTTTTCCAGAGTTGAAACAGATTGCGAGGTATGCCCCCCTAATTCTGCTTCATCAACAATCCCTTGCAAAACGGCATCAATTTGCGCATCTTGTGTTTTTGCATTTGGCTTTGCCCCCCCAAAACAGGCACTTAAGAACAAAACACTAAAACATAGCGCAATATTTAAAGCGCATTTATAAGGAGAATATATTTTTATCATCGTTTTTAAACACTTATATCATGGATTATTCAAACATACTGATTAAAGACAAAATTGGAAAAAAGTCAATAACAAAGCGCATTTTTAATTTGTTGCCCCGTTTATTGTCCCAAGATCACCCTCTGATTCAGAATCTGTATCGGCATTTACAACATCATCCACAGAGATATTGGCAGGGGCATTATTTTCAACTGCTGATTCAGGCGCCACCACCTGTCTTGGGGAAATATTTTTTGTGGTGACAGGGGATAAAGGCTGATCCCTGACGGATGATCTCACAGAAACTTCGTGACACATATCGGGACAGTAATAAACGCTCATTGGCTCACATGGCTGCCCGCCGTCTGATAAGGCACAACTGCGACGAATACGAATATAATTTTCCTCAGGCGCAGCAACAATAACGTGACGCTCATACACAACATCGCCTTTATCATCTAAAACGGTGAAATAGGTTGATCCGGGGGCACGACCAATCAAAACAACCGCACTATCCCCATCAGGAACAACGCTTAAATGCGCTTCATTCCCGACGATAACACGACTAATCGGGCGCGGCATAGGGATAAATTCTGACTTATCAGGGGTTAGGCGCAATAAATCAACAGGCGTTTTTTGACCTGCATGAATCGGTATATCCCCATCATCTGCAACAGATTTTAGCTTATTCACCAAGGGCGTTTCAGATTTTGTTTCGCTGACGATATGATCAACGTCCACATCTGGTTTTTTAGCCTTTGAAACATAATCCTGTTTGATATAAGGCGCAATCTTATGCACAATCGAATCACCTGCATAGGCAAAAGATCCACCAATCCCAAAGCCTGCAATAGCAGCAACCAAACAGATCAACCACATCGATGAAAGAGATCGTGTGGCAAAAATTTTTGCAAAAAAGCTGCGTGAAAAAACGAAAATATCAGACATAATGTAAGGACATGCCACTTTTATGTTGGAAACTATAGAAAAATACCTTTGAACAATGACAGAAAATAGATTAAAGAAATATCAAGAAGATATAAAATTCCCACACTATTCATAAAAAATATGCAATAATTCCCTTGATTCTGCGTCTTTTTTCGTTAAAGTTCAAGTGTTTTTTAACAAGAGTAAATATAGAGAGAAAATAATGGTTGATGATTTTTCCCCCCAATCAAGCCCAAAGAAAAAATCTGCCTCTGGATTTGATGATGATATTACCCCTATCATGGAAAGATTGCGTCATAATTTAAACACGCAACCGAAAAAGAATGCTGACCTAGATTTGGATGAAGATCAAAAATTATTTATTCCTTTGCGCCATATTATGAGCGCCTTAGGTGTGTTTCTGTTGATTATTGTACTGTTTGTTTTATTTAGCGGCGACAAAGAAACAAAAAACCTTGGGGACGTGCCTGTTATTCGTGCAGATTCTGGCGATTACAGCAACAAGCCCACGGAACAAGGGGGCATGGAAATCCCCAATCAAGATAATGTCTTATTGAAGGATTTAGCCCAAAATACACCTGAGCAATTTCCTGTTGAAGATTTATTGAAACAAGACAACCCTGTTCCCAAAAAAGATACCGTGATCCAAGAGCAAAAAATTGCAACGCAACCTGCTCCTGCAACGCCGACCACGCCACCTTCAACACCGGAAGAGCAACCCTCCCAAGATAGTTTAGCGACACCAACACCAACAGATGCCACCGTAAAAAGTGCCAATGCTGTTCCTGCCGAAACATCCGAACAAACATCCGTTGAGCCAGCAAAAACAATGACAGAAACAAAAATCGCGACAACACCGCCGATTGAACCAGCCCCCGTGACAGTCCCCACACAAACAGCTACAGCTGCAACTGCACCTACAACTGCGCCTACAACTGCGCCCGTGACAGCATCTGTGACATCGCCCGTGACCCCGCCTGTGGTTCAACCTGCTGCCGAAACCCCCGTTGCAGCAGCAACGCCCCCTGCGGCGCCTGCTACAGAAGCTGTTAAGAGCGGCGGTTCTTATGAATTGCAATTAGGCAGCCTCAGCAGCGAATCCGCCGCACAGACACATTGGGCAGGATTACAAAAACAATTCCCAGCCCAGCTTTCTGGGGCAACATTGAAAGTTGAAAAAGCAGATTTAGGCGCAAAAGGTGTGTATTACCGCGTAAAAGCCACCAATTTTGATGAAGCCACAGCCAAAGATTATTGTGCAAAAATCAATGCTCAAAAATCAGGCAGCTGCATTGCAAAACGCAAATAAGGCAAAACCATGTGGAAACAGGCAAAATCTGTTATTTTTGGCCTGAAAGGGACAGTTTTAAGCGAAGAAGAAAAAGCTTTTTTTCAGCAAAACCGTCCTTTTGGCTTTATTCTGTTTCAACGAAACTGCGATAATCCTACGCAATTAAAGGCGCTCACTCAGTCTTTGCGCGATTGTGTCGGATGGCACGCCCCCATTTTAATTGACCAAGAAGGCGGTCGCGTGGCGCGATTACGCCCTCCCCATTGGACAGAACAAAAACCAGCCCAATATTTTGGTGATCTTTACCAAACGGATCCTGTTCAAGCCTTAAAAGATTTAAAAGAAACAATTCTATCGATTGCCACAGAATTAAAAGAGGCGGGCATTAATGTGAATTGCGCCCCTGTTTTGGATGTCTTACAACCACAAACGCATGGCATTATCGGCAATCGTGCTTTTTCAAATGCCCCTGACATTGTATCTATATTGGGAACAGCGGCGGTGGAATATTGGCTTGAGGCAGGGATTATGCCTGTGATCAAGCATATACCCGGTCACGGCGCGGCCTGTGTTGATACGCATATTGACCTTGCACAAGTAGATGATTCTGTTGATAAATTATTATCCATTGATGGTGCACCCTTTCGTGCTGTTTCAAATATTCCCCTGTGGGGCATGAGCGCCCATGTGATTTATACGGCGCTTGATCCTAAATATCCAGCATCGCTTTCACCCTTTATTTTACAAGACTATTGCCGCAAAAATTTGGGGCTGGATATTTTGATCATGAGTGATGATCTATCCATGCATGCCCTTGATACCATCGCTGACATAGGGGAAAGAGCCTCTTTATCCATTCAAGCAGGTTCAGATTTGGTTTTACATTGCAATGGGGATATGAATGAAATGATCGCAATTGCCGCGCAGATCCCTGCCCTTTCTGATCGTGCACAACGTCTTTATGCACAAAACATGCATGACTATCCTCATATTTTATCGGCATAATCAAACATGAAAACAAACGATGACACAAATGACATAGCGGCCATCGATATAAACCATGATCTTTCCGATGCTTTATTATTGGATTTAGAAGGGTTTGAAGGCCCGATTGACCTTCTCTTGACGTTGGCACAGCGCCAAAAAGTTGATTTGCGTCGTATTTCTGTTTTAAAGCTGGCGCAACAATATTTATCCTATATTGACCAAGCGCGGTCTTTGAAACTAGATATTGCGGCGGAATATTTGGTCATGGCAACATGGCTGGCCTATTTAAAATCGCGCTTATTATTACCCGCCGATGATACGGTGGATGAAAACATGCCCTCTGGCGATGAAATGGCCGCCGCCCTTGCCTTTCAGTTACGGCGTTTAGAAGCCATGAAAGATTGTGCTGAAACCTTATTAAAACGCCCCCGCATGGGCATGGATATATTCCCAAGAGGTCACCGCATTGATACAGAATCCTTAGGCACAGAAACTGAAATTCGTCACCAAGCCAGCTTTTTTGACTTAATCCAAGCCTATGGTGAAATCCAACAACGCCATGCACCTGAGGGCTATAGCTTACCGCCCATGTCCCTGATGTCGATGGAAGTGGCCTTTGATCGCTTTGAAGCCATGTTAGGCGCACTGCCCCGCAATGGTCGCTATTCAACATGGACAACATTAAACAGCTTTTTTCCTAAAAACACACGCAACAGCCTTTATACACGCTCTGCTATGGCATCGCTTTTTACCGTGGGATTGGAAATGGCAAAACAGGGTGACATTGATATTCGCCAAGATAGTTTATTTGCCCCTATCTACATTCGACAAATTGTTCCTATTCAATAAAGCAGGACACAAAAATGACCCTAAATATACAGAAAAATAAAAAAGATATTGAAATTATCGCCATTAACGGCACACCCGTTGAATCAGATCATATTCGCGCGATTGAGGCTATTTTGTTTGCAGCAAATACCCCCTTAAGCCTTGAGATGATCCGTGATCGGATTCAGCATAATGTCGCTGTTCCTTTACCCGTGCGTGATATTGTTCTTTATTTACGCGATTTTTACAAAAATCGGGGTTTTATCCTGTGGGAATCGGATGGATTTTGGTCATTCCGAACACATGCCGATATGACGCCGTTTTTATCGATGGATAAAACATTTGATAAAAAATTATCCAAAGCCGCACTGGAAACCATGGCCATTATTGCCTATCACCAACCCCTAACCCGTGCCGATATTGAAACTATTCGTGGCGTTGCTGTGCATAAAGGCACACTGGATGTGTTAATGGAATGTGGATGGATCAAACCGGGGCGGCGCCGTGAAACAGCAGGTCGCCCCTTAACATGGGTTACCACGAATGATTTTTTAGTGCATTTTGGGTTAGAAAATTTAAATGATCTGCCGCGCCTTGATGATTTAAAATCCGCAGGTCTGTTGGATCGCCGCCCTGCCATTGAAAATACACTTGCAGGCGGTATTGAAAACGGTCTATTATTCGATCAACAAAACGAACCTGATGAAAGTGAGTAATATTATGGGTCTCAGCTTTTCCCATCTTGCCCTTGTGGTCTTAGCGATTTTCTTTTTATTCGGTGCAGGACGATTCCCCAAAATTATGGAAGATTTGGGCAAAGGATTCCATAGCTTTAAAAAAGGATTGAATGAAACAGGGGACGAAGAGGTCAAATCATCAAAAATCACCCATGATCAAAGCAAAAAATCTGATGATATTGTTGATGGATAAGCGATTTGGATACATCCTGCGATGATGGGTTTTGGTTTTAGTGAGCTAATTTTTATTGCGATTGTTGCTTTGTTGGTGATAAAGCCACAGGATCTGCCACGCCTTGCCTATCAGTTTGGTAAAATCATGCGCCAAATTCGCCATATTCATTATAGCCTATCCATGCGCATGGATCATTTTATGCAAGAACAAGACGCCGCCGCACAGACAAAAGACCCCTATGCACCCTCCGCCCCCCCTGTCATGACGCCACTGCCTGTCATAGAACAGACATCCCCTGCCCCCAAAAAAGAGGCTAAAAAACAATCAAAATCACAGATAAAAGATGACCGATTTTAGCCATATCACCGAACATTTAAACGAACTAAAACAGCGCGTTATAAAATGCGTGTTTGCGGTTTTATGCATCAGTATCGTTGCGTATTTATCCGCGGATAAAATTTACAGCTTTTTAATGAAGCCCTTGGCCTATGCCATGAAAGACGGCGATGTTCATAATACACAGCGCATGATTTACACCAATATGAGCGAAGGATTCGTAACCTATTTAAAGCTTGCCTTTATCACAGGATTATTTATCAGCTTTCCTGTTATTCTGATTCAAATTTGGCGCTTTATTGCCCCTGCTTTATATAAAAATGAAAAATCAATTTTTCGGGCATTTTTATGTGCCACCCCTATTTTATTTTTCACAGGCGCATCATTGGCATTTTTTTATATCATGCCTTTATCATTGAAATTTTTCTTAGGCTTCCAAAGCAGCGCGGAACAAACATTATTACCCATTCAAATGGAAGCGCGTATTGGGGATTATCTAAACTTGGTCATTACCTTATGCTTTGCTTTCGGATTATGTTTTGAATTGCCCGTTTTATTATTATTACTGGCGAAATTAGGTTTTATCAAAGCTGCACAATTACGCGCCATTCGTCGTTATGTGATTGTGATTGTCTTGACGATTGCAGCCGTTCTAACACCGCCTGATTTACTCAGTCAAATTTTACTTGCCATCCCCCTTTATGCCTTATATGAAATTTCCGTTCTATGTGTAGCATGGATGGAACGACATGCGCTTTCCAATCCTCCCATTGATGCCACACAAAATGATGAATTTTAATGCGATCTATCATGATTATTTAAAAACCCATGCATTGGATGAAGATCCTGCACAAATGGAATCGATTGCCTATTTTCAAAAAGTTGCAGATGCGTTGCAGGATTCTGTTCCCAAACAGCTGCCTGCTTTGCTTTCTTTTATGCGAAAGAAAAAACAAACCCAACCTTATGCAGGATTTTATTTATATGGTGGGGTCGGGCGTGGCAAAACCATGTTGATGGATTTATTTTATGATCATATCGATGTACCAAAATATCGCACGCATTTTCAAAAATTTATGATCGACACCCAAAAATTCTTGCACGCCCATCGCAGCACACAAAACGAAGATGCGTTGATTTTATATGCACGGCAATTATCACATGATTATCGGCTCTTATGTTTCGATGAATTTCAGGTCGAAGATGTTGCCGATGCCATGATTTTATCGCGCTTATTCACGGCATTATTTGATCGCGGATTGATCATTATTACCACCAGCAACCGCCCGCCAGAGGATTTATATTTAAACGGTCTGCAGCGCGCGCGATTTTTACCATTTATTGAACTGATTAACAGCGTCATGGATGTGCATTATTTAAACAGCCCCACAGACTACCGCCAACAAAATTTATTGCAACAAGGCTGTTATTTTTACCCGCTAAATACAGCAACACAAGCGCAATTTGATAGGCTAAAATCAACCCTCACGCATGGGGCAATTGCCGCGCCTGTGACCTTAAATGTGCGTGATCGTCATTTTTTAGTAAACGAATCGTACCAAACACAACACAATAAAAATATAGCCTGCTTTGGCTGGCATGATTTATTTGAATCCCCCATAGGGGCAGAAGATTTCTTAAGCCTTGCACATTATTTTGATTATATATTCATTGATGGAATCATCACCATGAATGATACACACCGCAACCCTGCACGACGGTTTATTAATGCGATTGATATATTTTATGATCATGGCACAAAATTAATTTTTCGGGCAGAAAACCCTGCGGAAATTCTGTATCAAGGCAGCGATCATGAATTTGTTTACGCCCGTACCCTAAGCCGTTTAAAGGAAATGCAAACCCAAGAATGGTGGTCACAAAATATTCCCCATCCCTATTCATAATGAAGATGCATAATTTTTTATAAAAATGCTTGACCCGATACTCTAAACACAGTATGTTGCCCTTCGTTACCGTTTATTTACATTTTTATGATTAAATAAACATCAAGTGACTGCTTAGCTCAGCCGGTAGAGCAACTGACTTTTAATCAGTAGGTCGTGGGTTCGAATCCCACAGCAGTCACCATTTTAAACCCCACAAATTTACCCCATAAAAAAGGCACATCCGTTAGAGCCTGTTCGGTTTATTCCCTGATTTTTTAGCCGGCCTATCCTTTGTCGGTTTTGAAAAAGGTTTATTCCCTTGCTCTTTGCGCTCCTGCCCTTTTTTAAACGACCGCTTACGTTTATCTGGTCTTTGCCGTGGGGCAATAATGGGGGAAAACCCCTCTATCACCGCACCTTTATGGATATTCACAATCTCAAAAATCGTGCTGCCACTGATGCCGTCTGCCTCTTTTAGCTTGACCGTAACCCCTGCGCCCATTTGAAAGATTGTGCCTGTGCGCTCCCCGATCAGGGCAAAGGCTTTTTCATCGTGATGGTAATAATCATTATCTAATGATCTGACAGGAATAAACCCTTCCGCGCCATTGTCAATCAAGGCAACAAACAACCCATGCCACGACAGCCCTGCAATGCGTCCTGCAAAGGTCACGCCAATTTGCGTAGAAAATACGCACTGGAAAAACGATCCACTGCGCTGCGTTCGGCGTCCACCGACATGGACAAGATTGGCTCATGCCCATGCGTACGAAAGGGAGAGAAAAAGACGATATCGCTATCATATCGTTTGGATAATTCCAAAATCTCATCTGTATCTCTTAAATCGCGTAATGATCCTTGAAAAATCGATACGCGCCCTTGGTTCTCAATTAACACAAAGGGTTTTAAGACATTTAAGAACTGATCCAAATGCGTATAACTGGTCGCCATAATGGATTATCTTATCGCGAAAATCATATAAAATGATTAACGTGTCTTAAAAACCCAACGACACTGCCGATAAGCTACTTTTTGGGGATCCATCGAACAATTGCCGCGTGGTGGTTTGATAAATGACGACGTTTCTGGAATTATCATAGTAACGAATAACGTTTAAATTCTTGAAAAAAAGATTGCGCTGCTCATTAAATATGGTTTTCTGTGGTGACAAATTTTTAGGGGCAGTTATTTTGGCTGTTTGAATACAAGCAATGCTGGCATCAGATGTTTGATCGGCTAATCCCAATGCGCCTTTTACGCCGCCTTTAACAGGAAAGCTGATATAACAGGTAATGCCCTCAATATCAGGATCATCAAACCCTTTCACGTGCACGGAACTATTTAATCCCAATAAATTGAAATCAGTGCTAATTGATCCAATTTCTCTGGATTTTGCCTGTTCACTTTTTTGGGAGTTGATTTTTTCATCACATCCAGTCAAAAAAACAGCAGATCCAATAGCAGATCCAATAATTAAAAATAGCGCATTAAATTGTTTAGATATCATCAACGTTTCCTCTGTCAAATATAAGTATCAGTTTTTATAAACTTGGTCATTCTGGATATAACTAGATTTAACTATGTAAAACATTGTTACTATAAAAAAATAGAAGATTCAACTTAATTTTTTATTCCCTTTAAAGTTTTTTTGCTTCTTCCCTATAGCTGGCTTGGATTTGTGATCAGCTTTGCGATCCTGTCCCTTTTTAAAGGAACTTTTGCGTTTGTCAGGCTTCTGCCTTGGCGCAATAATCGGTGAAAACCCTGCGATGACCGCGCCTTTATGAACATTGACAATCTCAAAAATCGTGCTGCCACTGATTCCGTCTGCCTCTTTTAGCTTGACCGTAACCCCTGCGCCCATTTGAAAGATTGTCCCTGTGCGCTCCCCGATCAGGGCAAAGGCTTTTTCGTCATGCTGGTAATAATCATTATCCAAAGACCGAATCGGAATAAACCCTTCTGCTCCATTGTCAATCAAGGCAACAAACAACCCATGCCGCGATAGGCCTGCAATGCGTCCTGCAAAGGTTGCGCCAATTTGCGTGGATAAATACGCACTGGAGAATCGATCCACGGCGCTGCGTTCGGCATCCACTGATCTGCGCTCTGTTGTGGAAATATGTTCGGCGATTTGGTGCAGGGTGGAGGTTTCATAATCACTTAAAGCCCCCTCCCCTAAATTATACGCCTTAATCAAACTGCGATGCACGATCAAATCTGCATAGCGGCGAATGGGGGAGGTAAAATGTGCATAGCGATCCAACGCTAAGCCAAAATGCCCAATATTGTCAGAATGATAAATCGCCTGTGATTGACTGCGGAGCACCATTTGGTTGATCAAATGCCCAAAAACTTGACCACGCGCTTGGGATAGGAGTTGGTTAAAACGGCGCGGCTCAATTTTATTGCCCTTTGAAAAGCTTAATTGAAAGCCTTGGACGAAATCATGGAGCACGTCAATTTTATCATTGGATGGCACATCATGCACGCGGTAAATACAGGGCGCATTCTTATCCTCCAGCGATTGCGCAGCGGCGACATTGGCCAGCACCATAAATTCTTCGATCAATTTATGGCTATCCAATCGTTCCCGATTTTGCACGCCGGTCATTTCGCCGTCTTCATTGATGATGATTTTGCGCTCTGGTAAATCTAAATCCAACGCACCGCGTTTTTGACGGGCTTTGTCTAAAATCTCAAAGGCATGATAAAGCGGTTGAATCACATGATCCATAATCGGCGCGATCAAGGCATCCATCATGCCGTCTTTGGCGGCTTGGACTTGTTCATAGGTTAATCGCGCCACAGAGCGCATCAGGGCGCGCGTGATCTGATAATCCACCATCGCGCCCATATCATCAATCCATAGATGAAACGCCATACAAGCGCGATCTTCATGCGGACGCAGGGAACAAAGATCATTCGACAACGCCTCCGGCAGCATCGGAATCACGCGATCAGGGAAATAGGTGGAATTGCCGCGGCTATAGGCCTCTTTATCTAGGGGGCTGTTGGGGCGCACATAATGCGCGACATCGGCAATGGCAACAATCAAATGCCATGTGGCAATTTTACCGTTTTTGCGCTTGGCTTGATCCGCGCTCACAGGCTCAGCAAAAACCGCATCATCAAAATCCCGCGCATCCGCCCCGTCAATCGTGACCAAAGGATAGAGGCGCAAATCTTCGCGCTTATCCAGCGGCGGCACGGTCATGCCAACGGTTTGCGCAATCACCTCATCAGGGAATTCGAGTGGCAGATCAGCCTCATGCGCACTCAGCAGCGATATGATTTTTGGGTCATTTTCATTGCCGTAAATATGCGTGACTTTGGCTTTGAATTGATGCGTGCCTTGCGCACGGATCAGGCTGGCGCGTAAAATTTCGCCGTCTTTCACAGGATGTGATCCATCAAAGATCACAGGGTAATGGGTTTTTTGTTTACGGTGAATGGGATACAGCACCCACTGCGTGCCTTCGCGTACTGCACGCCCCACGACATCATGGCGGCTTGCCTCAATTTTCCGAATGATACGGGCTTGGTAATGCTGGGCATCAACGCGGCGTAATTTGGCTAAAACATGATCGCCAATCACCACAGGCTCTGTGCGCTTGGTCTCCTCAATAAAAATCTGGGCATTGTGAATTTCGCCCTCTTCCAACGGCGTTGCCATCCATTCGCCCTCCGCATTGCGGTGCGTAATGCGTAACACCAGCACTTCAGGCAAGCCACTAGGCAGCGCATAGGCCTTACCTGCATGGCGCGTCAAACGCCCTGCATCTGCTAGCTTTGTAAGCTGTTCCTTTAAAATCGTCCGCGCCCCTGATCCCTTAATCGCAAAGGATTTCGCGATTTCACGCCGTGGAATAGGAACGCCAACACTGGCGATAAAGGCAATCATTTCATCATCATTGGGCATTTGTATATCTGTCATTTTTCCATTATACGTCAAGAATGCAAGAAAACATAGACGCAATGCAGTAATTTTTAGATTGCAATTGGTTGTCATAACCAATAAAAAATGTTATAATTATTGATAAATTTAAACAGGGATCAAAAAATGGGTTTATTATCAACATTATTTAATCTTTTACCTTGTACAGAAAAAGGAGACTTAACCCCCTCCAAAAATCCACTAACGGATCATGATTATATTTTAAAAGACCCGAATAACCTCTATGCTGCGGGGAAAAAACTCTATGATATTACCCTCAAAGCGCGCCAAGACATGGATCAAAACGGGCATCTTTATCTTGCTTTCGGGGAAGTTCATTCCCTCCCGTCTTATTCAGTTTTACAAGCGGATTTGGCAACTAGACTATCAAAAAACTATAAAACGAATGTAGCTTTAGAAGCTCCGCCTCAATATCTCTCTCAAATTTTCTTGCATAAAGATATAACCGACGCTACGGAACATGGGATCTTTGAGTTCAAAGCCAACAAAACAAAACTCCCTACTCTTTTTCAAATATACTTCGCTTTGGGGACACAGGCTCCTATCTCAGGGCTTAATTTTGCCTATACGATGCTAATGAATAATATTCATATTTCATTTGTTGATAGCGCTAGACAGATCACCGCATTGAATACCCTAAATTTCAATCACGATGACCAAGATCTATTTAATAGCTCCCCAACAAGCATGGCAATCCGCAATCGGTCTATGGTTGAAAAAACAATACAAAGCGCAAAAGATCAAGGCTCAAAAATTACGATCTTAAAGACGGGGATGAATCATATAGGAGGAAATTCATTATTCAAATATCCCGTTGAACAGTCTTTATCCGCTCTATTTAAACAGAAAATATCAGAACATGATCGAATATTGATTATTGCCCCCGATAATATATTTTCAACGATGCCCAAACATCTTTTTGAAAACAATCAATCAAATATGATTATTTTGAGGAATATAAACAATGATAGTTTTACAAATGACGGCAATTTTTCGAACCAAAAAACAAGTCAACAGTTAAAATCTGAATATAAGCATCTAAAAAAATTGCTTGAATCCTACCCTGAGACAGATGCCGAATTTAAAAATAGCATGACATCACTTCAAAACCGGCGAACAATAAACGACGACACATACAAACAAATTGACGACGAATTTGAAAAAATAAGAAAAATGCCCCCACCTCCATCATGTTAAAAATCAAAGCAATCAATAGACCCCTTAATTTATCACCTCAACAGCATTGACATAACACTTTATTCATGTTACAAAATAACAAAATCAAACAGGGATAGAAAAAATGGGTGCATTATCAGAAGCATTTAAGTGCACAGCAATAACATCTGCATTAGCATTAATAACCACAGTGGCATGGAATTTTAACTTCACTGTGAATATAATTGAAAATCTAATCACATCCTCAAAAATCGATAAAACACAACACACAAAAATTTGTGCACAGCATGGATTAACACCATCCAATATGCCATTAAGCCAGTATGACTGCACCTTAAAAGACCCTGACAATCTGTATATGGCTGGAAAATTCATCAGTGATGTTGCGATCAAAACGCGTCAGAACATGGACAAAAACGGACATCTTTATGTTATTTTCGGAGAACTCCATAACATGCCATCTTATAAAGTTTTAGAAGCCGATTTGGCAACAAGATTGTCAAAACACTCTAAAACCAACATTGCCGTTGAGACAGAGTCTAGTTATCTTTCTAGGCTTTATTTACCTTTATTAAAAAATTTTAAAAATCGAACAGATTTTGTCTCCCTCGCCAACCGAACAAAACTCCCTATTTTTTGCAGCCTGTATGATCTTTTACCGTTGGCATCATCTATTTCAACATTTAATTTTAACAATACAGTTTTATATAACAATATACATATGACCTTTGTCGATGCCGCTATGAATAATGATCATTACAGAACCCTTGATCTAACAGAAAAGATTAATCTGAAAACATTGAACGCTGAATTTCCTCATATTAAAAAAGAAGATACCATAATATTTCCCTTATCCCCAATAGGCGTGGCACTGCGCAATCACTCTATGGTTACAAGAACAATACAAAGCGCAAAGGATCAACATTCAGATATTACAATATTAACCACAGGTATGGCACATGTGGGGGGGCATTCATTAGCCAAATTTTCCTATGACCAATCCCTATCCGCTTTGTTTAACAAAGCAAAAACAACACATGATCAAATCTTAATCATCGCCCCTATCCCTCAAAATGGTAAAGGGCTTAATCTTTTTGAAATTCCGAACAGAACTTTTTCACATCATCATAATATGGTTATTATAAGAAATACAAACAATGCTGGTTTTGAAATTAATCATGATATGCCAGAGCAAAGAAAAGAAAAAAGATTTAAATCCGAATATGCACATCTGAAAAAACTCCTTCAATCTTATCCTAAGGCAGATAATATATTTGTAAAAAATATGACGACGTTTCAACAAGAGCCCATATTCCAGAAATTAGCGAAACAAAAGCCCTATCCTAATCCAGCATCGTAACACCCCAAAATCAAAGCAATCCATACAAACAATATATTTACCCCATTGCTTTTTTCAGCCGATCCCATAAAATACATGAAAAATATTGAAAGGATCATCATCTATGTCTGCGAATCTAAAAAAATCATTGTTATTGGGTGCGTTTGCGGTGGCGTTTATAGCCATTGGCACGGTGGGTTTAAAATCCGTATCGGCGAAAAAAGAGGCCGCCTTGGTTGCAACCCAAGAAGTCACCCCAAAAGATGATGTAAAACCAGATTCCGATGAAATGAAAGATGAAAAACCTGAGACAGAGGAAAAATCTGAAACTCAGGATGCCCCGAAAGATAGCACAAAAGATGAGGCAGCCAATGCCACAACGACAAAAACCCCTGCAATCTTTGATAACACCATCACCTATGGTGATCCAAAGGCGGCTATTATTGTTGATGAATATGCCTCCCTTAGCTGTGGGCATTGCGCGGCATTTTACAAAAGCACGTTTCAGGAATTGAAAAAATCCTATATTGATACCGGCAAAGTGTTTTTGCGTTACCACCATTTCCCTTTAAATGCCCCTGCCCTGCATGGTGCATTGGCGGTCAGCTGCTTGCCTGAAAATGAGGCGCGTCAAAAATTCCTTGGATTCCTGTTTGACACACAGGAAAAATGGGCTTTTGAGCAAAATTATATGGATATTTTGGCACAAAATGCCAAATTAATTGGCTTAACAGAGGGGCAATTCAAAGGATGTGTAGATAATGAAGATGCCGCCAAAAAAGTCTTAAGCGACTTAGAAGACGCGCAAAAAACCCACAAAATCGACTCAACCCCGACTTTTGTCATTAATGGCGGCAAGACAATCATCAAAGGCGTGCAGCCGATCAGCGAATTTGAAAAGGCTTTTGGTATTCCTGTATCAACGCCCCAAACCAATGAGAATGCCCCTGCCGCAGGCACAAATTTAATGAATTATTAAATCAATAAATCATGGTTGCCTTTGCCCG
Source organism: Gemmobacter sp. (assembly GCA_044238935.1). Classification (GTDB taxonomy): domain Bacteria; phylum Pseudomonadota; class Alphaproteobacteria; order Micavibrionales; family Micavibrionaceae; genus JBIICI01. The sequence goes on along the minus strand of JBIICI010000007.1, from coordinate 24,374 downwards.
TTTGAAATTACAAGGCTTCAAATCCTTTGTTGAAAAAACCGATCTGGATATCCAGCACGGTTTGACGGGCATTGTCGGGCCTAACGGATGCGGCAAATCCAATCTGGTGGAAGCCTTGCGCTGGGTCATGGGTGAGAGCTCCGCACGGAAGATGCGCGGCGATGGCATGGATGATGTGATCTTTAACGGCACCGAAAAACGCCCTGCGCGGTCGATGGCGGAAGTTACCTTGGTGATTGACAATCCCAACAAAACCGCCCCTGCCCCCTTCACGCAATGGGAACAGATTGAAGTGTCGCGTAAAATTCAACGCGAAAGCGGTTCAGATTATAAAATGAACGGCAAATCCGCCCGTGCGCGTGATGTACAAACATTCTTTGCCGATATTATGGGCGGCCATACATCCCCCTTTTTGGTATCGCAAGGCCGTATTACCGAAATGATTACCGCCCGCCCTGCCCAACGCCGCCAAGTGTTGGAAGATGCGGCTGGGGTCAGCGGCTTGTATGCAAGACGTCAAGAGGCCGAAACGCGCCTGCGTGCCACAGATCAAAATCTGACACGGGTCAAGGACAGCCTTGGGGGGTTAGAAACACGCTATCAAACCTTAAAACGTCAAGCCAAACAGGCGGAAAAATACCGCGAATATAACCAGCTGATCCGTGATCTGGATATGGTCATTGCATGGATTGAATGGGCGCAACTGCTGGAACGGCGCAAAGATTTACAGCATGCATTTGAAGAGTGCGATCAAAACCTAGCCAATTTAATGCTGGAAAGCCAAAAGCAAACCCAAGCCCGCGATGCGTTGAATGAGCAAGTGGAAACCTTAAAGCGCGAAGAAATCCTTGCGCAGGGTAAGAAATCCAGCCTTGAAATGCGCCTATCGCACATGAAAAACCAAGAAAAGCAACGCATTGAAAAGCAAACAGAGCTGGAGGGCGCATGGCAGCAACTGATCCAAGATCAGCAATATATGACCCAGAATTTGCAGGATTTAAGGGCACGCATTGAGGCATTAGAGCAAGAGAAAATCCAGATTGAAGCGGCACAGAACGAAAATGAATCCCATCTAAAATCCCTGCATGATGCTGTTGATAAAGCGCAAGAAGACCTAACTCAAAAAGATCAAACCTACCAAGCGGCGCATACGGAATTTTTACAAGCCCGTATGGGATATGACCAAATTTTGCAGCGTGAGAAAGAGGCGCAAACGCAATTATCCACGCTCTTGCGCCAAGAACAAGGCTTAAAAGATCGATTAGAAAGTTTAAAAAACGACCTAAATCATCTGGATGATATGGCAGCCATTGAGGCGGAATTAAGCCAAATACAGACAGATAAAACCGCATTGGATAATCGGGTCAAAGCGGATCAAGAACGCGTCAAGGACTTAGAATCCACCCTCACAAAAGACCGCCAAACCGAGGCACAATACACACAAAACAAGGCAGCTTTGGAGGGTGAATATAAAACCCTGAAATCCGTCACCGATTTATACCAAGACCACGCATTTGCCCCTGTCATTACAGGTTTAAAAACCAAACAAGGCTATGAAAACGCGTTATCCCGCGCTTTGGGCGAGGGCTTAATGGCATCCATTCAAGATAATGCCCCCTTGCAATGGCAGGATGCCAAAGATCATGACCCAGCCCCCCTGCCCCCTGCCCTCCAGAACTTAAAGACTTTAAGCGATTTTTGTGAGGGCGAAGGTGCGGTTTTGGGGCGATTAAAACACGCACTTAATGCGGTATTGGTCACGGATTCAAAAGACATCGCCCCCCTTATTGCTGCCCTGCCGCGTGGATATAGCCTTGTAAGCATAGACGGCGCGTTATGGCGTTGGGATGGTTTTCATGCACGCGCGGAATCGGGGGATCGCATCGCGCAATATTTGCAACAAAAAAACCGTTTGCAAGCCCTAGCACCTATGTTGCAAGAGGTGACAGAAAACCTGACTCTTACTCAAACTGAGAATCAGCAAAATGCTGCCCTGTTGAAACAGCACCGCCAATCTATTGAACAGGCGACGCAATCCATTCAAAAAATCAATCAAGCCCAAAAGGGCATTGAACAGCGCAAGATGGCGTTGGATAAGAAACAGTTTGAACTTCAAACCCTCATCAATCGCTATGAAAAAGAATATCAGGATATTACCCAAAGCCGCATCACGCTGGAAACGGAAACCCTGCCGCCCTTAACGGCACAAAAACAAAATTTCGATGGCGATTATTTTACGCGCCAAGAACGCATTGTCCAAGACCATAAAACCGCACTGGATACCGCCCGTACCACCCACCAACAGGCGCAACTGGATGCACGCACCCACCAAGACAATCAAAACCGCCAAAAAGCCCGTCATCAGGCAATGCAGGATGATCTGATTTCGCTGCGCAATAAGAAAATCCATGACACAGAACGCCAGCAAAAAATGCAAGCGCGTGAAACGGAACTCACCGAAAAACGCGATGCGTTAGCCACACAAATCAGCGTAGCCGATGAAATTGCAGCTTTACAGGATCAAATCACCCATATGGATCGTGATTATCAAGCCACCTTGACGCGGTTTTTGGAATCGCGTGATGCGCTAAAGTCCTTAAATGACTTCACGCAATCAATCCAAGAGCAAATCAACAATGGCCGCGAACAGCGGGCGCATTTTAACGCTTTATTCCAAGCCGTGAATGAAGATATGGCAAAAACCGAAATCACTTTATCGGAGCGTTTCGACCAAAGCCCCACGCAAATTCATCATCACGTCACCACGCACCTGCCCGATTACGCCCTAAATATAGTGGATTTAGAGCGTTACAAAAAAGAGCGCGACAGCACCCACCAAAAGCGCGAACAAATTGGCGGCGTGAACCTCCGCGCTGAGGAAGAATGTATTGAAATCGAACAAGAATTAGGGCTGATCCTATCCGAACATGAAGATTTAACAAAAGCCGTTGAGGAACTCCGCAGCGCGATTGATAAATTGAATAAAGAGGCAAAATCGCGTATCCAAACCGCCTTTACGCTGATTAACGGCTATTTTTCCAATATTTTCGTACGGCTTTTTGGCGGTGGACAGGCCTATTTGAAACTGATTGAATTTGACTCTGAAACCGATTCAGGCTTGGAAATTTACGCGCAACCTCCGGGGAAATCGCTGCAATCTCTTTCTCTGTTGTCAGGTGGAGAGCAAACCATGACCGCCATTGCCCTGATTTTCGCCATGTTCATGGCAAACCCCTCCCCCATTTGCGTCCTTGATGAGGTTGATGCGCCGCTGGATGATGCCAATGTGGATCGGTTCTGTGACCTGCTGGACGAATTCGCCGCCAAGGGTCTAACGCGATTCCTCGTCATCACCCACCACCGCCTAACAATGGCACGCATGGATTGCCTGTATGGCGTGACCATGCGTGAAAAAGGCGTATCGCAGCTGATCTCTATGGACATCCAACAGCAGCTGGCGTTTATGGATGAAGTTGCAGCTTAGAAGATGTAGTCGGCACAGAAACAGGAACTGTAGGCTTTGTTATGAATTGATTTTCTGGTGTAAGGCTTGCAGCATTTAGATTAAATTCCGTTGACAAAAGCGATACAGTCTTATGACACCAAAGCCCCTCTAGCCCTTCAGGGGCAGATGGAAGTTTACTAATATAAGTCAAAAAATCAGGGGCATCGCCGAAATAATAATCAATCGTATTTGGGTTATGATGCCAAAATGAATTTGCGGCTGCCAACTCATCAAAAACATATTTGAAAGAATAACGAAGAAAATGAATTGATACCGTTTCATCACGTTCTGCTTCATCGACCCAGAGCTTCGAAAAATCAGGCTTAATCTCCTCATATTTTTCTTGCCCTCTTTGAACACGTGCGTTCCAAAGACTTAATATACCATCACAAACAGACTCTTTAAACTGAATACCTGCCTCACTGTTATAAAATAATTCAAGATGTTTTCCAGATTGATCATACAAATCAGAGTCAAGCGCCTTAAATTCATCATAACGATACAGTGTTATATTGTCTTTGTATTTTTCCAGAATATCTTTATTCTTTTTTAGCCAACGATCACCCTCTAACAAAGCTTCCTTGCGCGCAACATCCTGATCATTACCCAAATATTGATAATGATGTCGGCGCAATGTATCATAAAGTCCAATTTTGATTTTACCATGGCGTTTTATCAATGTTTCTATTGATTTTGCAACAAGATCAGACGTAAAATTCCGATTTCCACAACTAATACTCAGCAAAGCTTCTTTTGGGTCTTCTTCTAACATATATTCACTCTCTGTTAAATGGCTTAGCAACTGACCACAACCATGCAAAAATCCGCCTTTGTGATTCAGCTAGATTAACATCATGATGTACCGTTGCTTTATGTCTTATTTCATCACATATAGCATAATTATTTCCATAGATAAAGCAAAAAAAGTTTAAAAAATATTCTTTTGGAATATATCGATAACTTTCGGGATCACCTTTAATATTTTGACTACCCTCTTCAATCAAGGTTAGAACTTTTGCCCCCATTGATTCAATCATATCAATTTTTTGTCTGATTTCAGGCGGTGTTTTGGAATCATCCGCCTGTAAAATCAACAAATCTTTCGATCCTTCATAATTTTTTAATGTATGAATGACATCATCCAATAATTTTGAAATCCACCCATCGCCTTCAAAATAATAAATAGGCGTTTCAACTTTCTGGATGCCTTGATTTCCCAAAAATTCAATGCCTTGGGCAACTAAGACTTCTTTAATTCGGTTTAATGTCGCCACTTCGGGCTTTGTTTGACCGCGTTCAAACGCACAAATAGAGGGCAAGGAAAGATCCGCCCGCTTGGCTAAATCCCCCTGTGACCAATCTAAAAAAGCGCGGGCGGCGCGACATTGTTCTTTTGTAATCATGATAAGCCCAACAATACACAACTATTTAAAAAAAATAAAGCCTACTTTAAAAAAATATTTGACAGAATGAATTTCATCCAGTATAACTTTAAAAATATTAAGACAGAGTTTAAACAAAAACACTCCTTAAAATAAAAACGATTAAAAGAACAGACAAAAAAGACCGTCATAACGGCGCAGTTGAACAGGATAAAATAAATAATAAAACAGATCGTTCAAAACAGATTCCCACAAATCTGGTTTGAACGATTTTTTCTGTGACTTGAGAGAGATGGGCGTTCCTCAATAAAACTTGATTTTACTTATATTTATAGTAGAGTCATTTATTATACCCACCCCCAATAGCTGCACTGTCATGTTCAAAAAAAAGATTCTACACATAATATGCTTGAGCGTTTTATTAGCCAACATTTCCAATGCGCATGCTGCATTGGCTGCATCACAAAAACCTGACATTCCAAAACAGATTTTGTTATTAGAACGACTCTCTATCCCTTTGGACATTGGCTATTTTGACTATAAAGATGGGATTGAATATTTTGACAGATATTATAGCTATGGATCAGGTGACAAGATTATTGCAACCCAAAGCCAATGGTCAATCAACCTTAAGGAATTAGGAATCAATGATGTTGTCGAAAATAATGACCGTGAAGATTGCAATTACACCTTAGCTATTCAGCGCCTCAATAATCTACGCAAACAGTCCGATATTCCCCAAAACTATATTCAATTTTGGGCGATCAATCAAAATCTTGTGCTCAACGCGTGTGCAGGAACTTATGGTGGATCAAACACCACATCGGAATCTGTTATTTTAACGCAACCTGATTATAAAACCTTCCCCAAACGTGCGGCTGTGGATTTCCTTTATCAACAAGCCAGCCTGCTTTTATACCAAGGCCATGAAGAAGACGCCTTGGAATATTATGAACAAATCCTAAGCTTACCTGAAGCAAAAACTGTGACCGATATTTACCCTTATGCCTATTATATGGTGCTGCGCTTAAAGTCAGACCCCAGTTTTAATAAATTACAGATCGTGGATGAAATTTTAAAAGACAGCAATCTTTCTGATATTCATAACATTGCTCAAAACAGCATATTTGTGGATTTAGATCATAAAACCAATAATGGGAAAATTCTAGATTCTTTAAAATGGCTTGTGCAAGTTGCTTTTGAAAATCCTTACCCCTATTTATCAACACAGCAATCTTTAGCAAGCCGCACAGATGCATGGATTCAACTGGGGTTTTTTATGCCCTATTACGATGTTGAGAGCAAAAGAGTGGATTGGTGGTTAAGCAATGTGCCCTTAGATCATTCTGAGAGAATGCAGGCCGTACGCGATCTCGCAAAAATTGATTCAAGGGTTGATTGGCTGCAATCCGCGTGGGCGTTTAATATTTTTAAGACAGATTGGCTATGGTCGCTCCATCAAGCTGACAATTTGTATTGGGTGGAAAATAAACATATTGTTGAAAATGCCATCACCCATTTCAGAAAGAATGATGGGATTGAGTGGTTGCAAATTATATTACAACGTGCTCATCCGAACGATTCTCAAATTGATGACTTTATCCCCCTTGGTCATTATATGATTAAGCACATTCAATGGACAGATAAAACCACCGCTTATTATAATTTCGTATACACAATATGGGATAATTTAATCCGCATTCATTTAGGACGCGGTGAATTTGAACAAGTACTAGAATTGCTTAGCTATCGTAAGGCATTTTATAACATCACCCCTACGGACAAGAAAGATTATTCAACATTTTCTATCTATAATGATCTATATCATCAAACCACAGATCGTGTTTTTCGTTGGTTAATCTATACTGGAAGCATAGATAACGCTCAAAAATTGAATGATTTTGTTGTTAAAGAATTTTCAAACAATTATGGCTATGACAATTTTAATGACTGGGAAAATTATTTCAGAGACTTCACCCATTGGCGGTTTTTATTGGCAAAAGATTGGGATGAAGCCATCAAAATTGACCCAACATCATCTTTATCTCAAAAAATGATAAACCTGATGCCTGATACAGAATATTACCGTTTGGCATCGAAAGGAATCAATGCTGATATTTTATCACGAACCGCCTTCATGCAGGCTTTGCTTTTGCAAAAAAATCCTGACATCATCGACAAATATGCAATGCTAGCGATTAAAAAAAATCCACCCTTAAGGGATGATATTTTAAAAGCCATTCAAAACCACAACCCACTGGATTATTATCAATTTATGATGCGCTATCCACGCATGCGCCCTGTACCGTTTGCTGATTTTAATTGGTGGACTGAAAGCCATGTATCTCAACCTAAACAACTCGGGGATTTCACAGCGATTGATATCACAAACCCGAATGATAATAATTGGTGGTGTCGCTATGATATGGATGCAGCGAAAAACGCCGTCATTCATTCCGCAAATATTGCCTTAAAGACAGATGATGCGACAGAAGAATTGTTTGAGGAAACCCCTCTTTTTAAGGCAGAAAGAACAGAATTTGATCAAAAGCAAAAAGATTTTCTGGCAACCCACCCTTATGTGCAAAAAATTGATGAAAATCATTTAAAGCAATTAAGCAAAATTCCTACTGCCCCTGATTATTTGACGCATAAGGTTCTTGATCAAGAATCATGGGTGAATATTGTGTTTAACTTTTTTGATCCAAGTCAAAAAAGTATGCGAGCAGCAGATTTGCACAATGCCATTCGCGTGACCCGATATGGCTGCCAAGCCAATGGATCTCACGAATCTTATTCACGAAAAGCCTTTTCGATTCTTAAAAACCGCTATAAAGGAACAAGCTGGGAAAAAGCTACGCCCTATTGGTTTGGTTGCGAACATTTTAAAAAAGGGTGTGAAAATAGTAATAAGCCTCAGTCTTAAGACCTCGCCTTAGGGTTGTTCCGCACTGCACAATCTTTTGTGTCTATAGGCTCTTGTAAAATGTATTACCTATCGCTATCTTAAGCGTAAATTTTGTTTATCAAAACGGAGAACCATTGCGTGGCACAAGCTAAAAACGCTACAAAAGCACCTATTCAGCATAAGAATCAATCGAATGCTGCATCCAATCCCACCCCTGAGGAAATGAAAAAACTGTACCAAGATATGTTGGTCATTCGCCGTTTTGAGGAAAAAGCGGGACAGCTTTATGGCATGGGATTGATCGCAGGATTTTGTCACCTTTATATCGGTCAAGAAGCCGTGGTCACAGGCATTCAATCCATGCAAGAACCCCAAGACAGCGTTGTAACAACGTACCGCGATCACGCGCATATGTTGGCGTGTGGGATGAACCCCAATGCAATTATGGCAGAATTGACAGGGCGTATTGATGGATGTTCACGCGGCAAAGGCGGATCAATGCATATGTTTAGCCGTGAAAAGCGTTTTTATGGCGGTCACGGGATTGTCGGTGCTAGTGCGGCGATTGGAACTGGGCTTGCCTTTACACACCAATATGTTGGCGATAAAGGCGTTGCGGTCACCTATATGGGTGATGGCTCTGCTAATCAGGGGCAATTTTATGAATGTATGAACATGGCCGCCCTTTGGAAATTGCCTGTATTATATGTGATTGAAAATAACAAATACGGTATGGGCACCAGCACCAAACGCCACGCCGCAGGGGATTTATACCGCCGTGGTGAATCCATGGGTATCCCGGGGGAACAAGTGGACGGACAAGATATTTTCGCCGTCCGCCAAGCCGCCGCCCAAGCCCTTGATTATGTGCGCTCTGGCAATGGCCCTTATATTTTGGAAATGATGACCTATCGTTACCGCGGGCATTCCATGTCTGATCCTGCCAAATACCGCACAAAGGAAGAGGTCGAGGATTACAAAACCAACAAAGACCCGATTGAGCATTTGAAAAAAACCATGCTGGACGGTAAACATTTTTCAGAGGAAGACTTAAAAGAAGTCGAACAATATGCCAAAAAAATCGCCAAAGATTCGGCTGAATTTGCTGAACAATCGCCTTTCCCTGATGCAGCGGAATTATGGACAGATGTTTTGATTGGGGCATAATTTTATTTTTTGAACACTAAGGACACTAAGAACCACTAAGGAACACTAAGATTTTTTTTATGAATGAGGCTGTGCTTTTTAAACCCGAAGTTAAAACAGATTTATCAAGAATTTGTGTTGATATCGCTTTTAAATTGCATCAAGATTTGGGATCTGGGTTATTGGAAAGTGCTTATGAGGCTTGCTTTGCGCATTTGTTAGAAAAGCGTGGCATTCAGTTTGAGAGGCAGAAATCTTTGCCGATTATTTTTGATGAACAGATTATAGAAAATGCGTTTCGTGTGGATTTATTAGTTGAAAATGAATTGATTATTGAATTGAAAGCGGTTGAAAATCTTATGCCTGTGCATCGATCACAATTATTAACGTACCTGCGCTTATCCAAGATAAAAACAGGATTACTTATCAACTTTAATGTCCCCCTTATTAAACAAGGAATTATGAGATTATCCGTATAAATTAAACGAACCTATAAAACCTTAGTGTCCCTTAGTGGTTCTTAGTGCCCTTAGTGTTCAAAAATCTTTAAAAAAACGAAGAGAAGAAAACAATGTCGATCAATATTTTAATGCCTGCCCTCTCCCCCACCATGACTGAAGGAACGCTGGCGCGTTGGTTAAAAAAGGAAGGCGATGCCGTCAAATCAGGCGATGTCATTGCCGAAATTGAAACCGATAAAGCCACGATGGAAGTCGAAGCAGTCGATGAGGGCGTGATTGGCAAAATCTTAGTTGCTGAGGGCACAGAAGGCGTTGCCGTCAATGCCGTCATTGCGATTTTATTAGAAGAAGGCGAAACAGCTGGGAATATGACAGACGCCCCTGCGCCCTCTTGTTCCTTAAAAGCCGAAGCCCCTGTAAGCGCAGGAATCCAAACAGGCGAGTTTGCACCGCAAGCAGAGGGCGAAATCATTACAGATCGCGATATTTTATACGCCAAAGGTCATGTGATTGCGCCGCCGCCGTTTGTTGAGGCCCCGTATTTTGAGAAAGTCAAATCACAAACCATTCGTGATGCCTTGCGTGATGCAATGGCGGAGGAAATGCGCCGTGATGAATTGGTCTATATTATGGGCGAAGAGGTCGCGGAATATCAAGGCGCGTATAAAGTCACGCAAGGATTGCTGCAAGAATTTGGTGCAAAGCGCGTGATTGATACCCCCATCACCGAACACGGCTTTGCAGGGATTGCCGTAGGATCAGCCATGAGCGGCCTGCGCCCGATTGTTGAATTTATGACCTTTAATTTTGCGATGCAAGCCATTGACCATATCATCAATTCCGCCGCCAAGACTTTATATATGGCAGGCGGTGAATTGGGTTGCCCGATTGTATTTAGAGGGCCCAACAGCGCGGCATCGCGTGTGGGTGCGCAACACAGTCAGAACTATGCGTCATGGTATGCCCATGTTCCGGGTCTGAAGGTGCTTGCGCCTTGGAATGCCGCGGATGCAAAAGGTTTGTTAAAAGCCGCGATCCGTGATCCCAATCCTGTGATTTTCTTGGAACATGAGTTGGTCTATGGTCAAGCCTTTGATGTGCCAGAGGATGAAGATTATATTATCCCCATTGGTCGCGCGAAAATTGAACGTGCAGGAACGGATGTTACGATTGTGACCTATTCGATTATGGTCGGAAAATCATTGGAAGCCGCTGAAATTTTAGCGCAGCAAGGGATCAGTGCGGAGGTCATCAATTTACGCACCATTCGCCCTCTTGACCGCCACACCATCATTGAATCCCTAAAGAAAACCAACCGTATTGTCACGGTTGAGGAAGATTGGCCAATGTGCGGTATTGGCGCAGAAATCGCCGCCCTTGCGATGGAACATGGCTTTGATTATCTTGATGCGCCTGTATCGCGCGTCTGCGCGGCGGATGTGCCCTTGCCCTATGCTGGGAACTTAGAAACCTTAGCCCTACCCCAAATCGCAGATATCGTTGATGCGGTCAAAAAAGTTTGTTACAAGGGATAGAAAAAATTAAACTGTAAGAGAAGTCAAAACAATGCCAATCAATATTTTAATGCCTGCTTTATCCCCCACCATGACTGACGGAACGCTTGCGCGTTGGTTAAAAAAGGAAGGGGATGCCGTGAAATCAGGTGATGTGATCGCCGAAATTGAAACTGACAAAGCCACCATGGAAGTCGAGTCGATTGAAGACGGCACGATTGGTAAAATATTAGTTGGTGAGGGCACAGAGGGCGTTGCCGTCAATGCCGTGATTGCCATCTTATTGGAAGAGGGCGAATCGGCGGCGGATTTAGGAAAAGCTGAAGCCCCAAAAGCGGCCGCAAAAACAGAAAGCAAACCCGATTCTGCGCCTGCTGTTGCTGCCCCTGCCGCTGCTCCAGCAACAACAAACACAGGATCACGGGTTTTTGCCTCTCCCTTAGCGCGTCGTTTAGCGGAGCAAAAAGGGGTGGATTTAAAATCCATCACAGGGTCAGGCCCGCATGGGCGTATTGTGAAGGACGATATTTTAGGTGCAAAATCTGCTCCCCAAGCAGCAACCCCTGCGGCAAAATCTGCGCCGACATCATCATCCCCTGACGCCAAAGCCTTGGCGGATATGTTGGGCATGAAATATGCGGAGGTCAAACATAGTGGTATGCGCAAAGTCATCGCCAGCCGTTTAACCGAATCTAAACAAACCATTCCGCATTTTTATCTGTCCGTGGATTGTAAAATCGACAATTTATTGGCACTGCGTAAGGAATTAAACGATAAACCAAACGCTGATTACAAATTATCGGTCAATGATTTCGTCCTCAAAGCCGTGGCAGCCGCTCTCAAAGCCTATCCTGCTGCCAATGTGGCATGGACAGATACAGCCCTGTTGCAATATGAAGATGCCGATGTTTCTGTTGCCGTTTCAACCCCTACAGGTTTGATTACCCCAATCATCAAAGCCGCCCAGAACAAGGGCTTACGCGAAATTTCAGCGGAGATGAAAGACCTTGCCAAACGCGCCCGTGATGGTAAATTAAAGCCTTCTGAATATCAAGGCGGCACGTTTTCCGTTTCCAACCTTGGGATGTTTGGCGTAAAGAATTTCCAAGCCATCGTTAATCCGCCGCAAGCCTGTATCTTGGCTGTGGGTGCAGGGTTTGAAACCGCGATCATCGAAAAAGGTCAAATGAAAATCGCCACTGTGATGAATTGCACCCTATCCGTCGATCACCGCGCCGTTGACGGGGCAGTTGGCGCGGAATTCTTACAATATTTCCAACAATATATCGAAAACCCTGCGGCAATGTTGTTGTAGGAAAAGAATTAACCACTAAGGACACTAAGGAGGCACTAAGTTTCACTAAGAGGTTTTTACCCTTTTTCGTCATGCTGGACTTGATCCAGCATCTCATTGAGTAAACTAACTAAATTCCCCTAATCAATGAGATACCGCATCAAGTGCGGTATGACGAGGATCAACTTAGTGGTTCTTAGTGTCCCTTAGTGTTCAAAACTATTTAAATTACGGAGTTCAAAAATGTCCCAAAATACAGATAAAAATTTCGATGTCATCGTCATTGGTGGCGGACCCGGAGGATATGTGGCGGCGATCCGTGCGGCACAACTGAAAATGAAGGTGGCATTGGTCGAGGCAAATCATCTGGGCGGCATCTGTTTGAACTGGGGTTGTATCCCGACCAAGGCGTTGTTGCGCTCCGCCGAAGTCTATCATTTGATGAAACACGCCGATCAATTTGGATTGAGTGCTGATAATGTATCATTCGACTTATCGAAAATTGTGGCACGTTCGCGCGGCGTATCAAAGCAACTCTCAGGCGGCATTGGGCATCTTTTGAAAAAGAATAAAATTACAGTCTTTGATGGTTACGCAAAATTATTGGGCAAAGGCAATATCAGCGTTGAAAAAGACGGCAAGATCTTTGAAAATCTAAACGGCAAACATATCATCCTTGCCACAGGCGCGCGCGCCCGTGTGATCCCGAATTTAGAGCCTGATCAAAAACTAATCTGGACATATCGGGAGGCCATGGTGCCTACCGATATGCCAAAATCCTTGCTGGTTGTGGGATCGGGGGCGATTGGGATTGAGTTTGCCTCTTTCTATAACACGTTGGGCGTTGATGTCACCGTGGTTGAGGTCATGGATCGCGTCTTACCTGTGGAGGATGCCGAAATTTCCGCCCTTGCCCGTAAACAATTTGAAAAGCAAGGCATGAAGATCATCACAGGCGCGAAGCTCACGAAATTCGATAAAACTGATAAAAACGTCACTGCCCATATTGATATTGGCGGCAAAGTGGAAACCAAAACCGTTGACCGCGTCATTATGGCTGTTGGAATTGTCGGGAATACTGAAAATCTAGGGCTGGAAAACACCAAGGTTAAAGTGGATCGCGGACAAATCGTGGTTGATGCCTATTGCAAAACCGATGAGGTCGGCGTGTACGCGATTGGTGATGTTGCCGGCGCCCCATGGTTAGCACACAAAGCCAGCCATGAGGCGATTATTTGCATTGAAAAAATCGCAGGGCTGCCGAATGTCCATGGCTTAAAGCGTGAAAACATCCCCGGATGCACCTATTGCCACCCCCAAGTCGCCTCTGTCGGTCTGACCGAAGCCAAAGCCAAGGAGGCAGGCTATGAGATCAAAGTCGGCCGCTTCCCCTTTATGGCAAACGGCAAAGCCATTGCCTTAGGTGAGCCTGAGGGCTTGGTTAAAACCATCTTTGATGCTAAAACCGGCGAACTTTTGGGCGCACACATGATCGGCTGTGAAGTCACGGAGATGATCCAAGGCTTTGTGATCGGCAAAACGATGGAGGCCACGGAATTGGATTTCATGCACACCATCTTCCCGCACCCCACTTTGTCCGAAATGATGCACGAATCCGTGCTGGATGCGTATGGGAAGGCTGTGCATTTCTAGAAACTCAATTGATAGCTAGATATTGTAGTGTAATTTCTTAACTTTGTGTCGCTGAGAATTTTATATGCCCCTCCTAAAAAAGCGTAGCATTATGTTTCTTGTCTTAAGTACCTTTTTTCTATGCTTTTGTTTAGGTATTTACGCCATTTTTATTGAACCGTTTCGAGTAAAAATTACGCAGTATGATCTGAAATCAAATCAATGGCAAAATGATACTGCGCTAAATGTAGCAGTTATTGCTGATCCCCATATGATTTGGCCATGGATGAGTTTAAAACATATGCAACGCATTGTTGAGAAAACCAATGCAATCAAGCCTGATTTGATTTTATTATTGGGAGACTATGTTGCAACGCATCCCTTTGGGCTACAGATTTCACCGTCTAAAGCTGTTGAGGTTTTTGAAAATTTTAAGGCTGGCTGTGGTGTTTATGCGGTATTGGGTAATCATGATTGGCACCCCGATGTTGGGTGGCCATCTGCTTTTTCTGCCAGTCAAATCCCTATTTTACGAAATCAGGCTATATCTTTGCAATGTCATAATCAATCTTTTTGGATCGCGGGTTTAGAGGATTTATGGTGGCAAAAAGCGAGCATCAAAGAAACAAAATTACAAATTACCAATAATGATCCTGTCATTTTAATGATGCATAATCCTGATTCTTTTCCCGATGTGCCAAAGGATATTATGCTAACGATTTCAGGGCACACGCATGGGGGACAAATTCGTTTACCATGGATTGGGGCATTACCTTTTGTGATTCCATCAAAATATGGGCTAAGATATGCTTATGGACATATCCAAGAAGATGGAAAGAATTTGGTTGTTTCTGGTGGATTAGGCAATAGTGGTATTCCTGCACGATTTTTAAGAACGCCTGAAATTGTATTAATACATGTAACAAAATAAAACGCCCATTGATTCCTCCCAGACTCTAATGTAAATTCAAAGTCTTACAAATTAGGTTTTTATATGGACTTCTCAATGTCTGTTTTTTCTTTTTTAAAGCCGCGCGATGATGATGATTTGATTGCGGATCTAGCGGCGCATATGCCGTATGACAAAGCAGAGGCCACGCATATTCGTCAGACGTTGGAATTTTTAGAAAGTGATCCCAATCCCTTTGATCGCGCCAATATGGCGGGGCATGTGACGGGATCGGCGTGGTTAGTATCACCTGATTTACAATATGTATTATTAACACATCATGCGATTTTGGATTTATGGTTGCAATTTGGCGGTCATGCCGATGGAAATCCTGATATTTTAGACGTCGCCATCCGTGAAGCAGAGGAAGAATCAGGGATTACAGGCATCACCCCCCTACAGCATCACATATTTGATGTGGATGTTCACCCCATCCCTGCAAATCCAAGGCGACGGGAAGGCGCGCATATTCATTATGACATACGCTATATTCTACGCGCCCCACATATGGGATTTGCGATTAGTCCGGAATCGAAGGCTTTAAAATGGATCTCCATCCACGAAATTTTCCGCTGGCCACTTTACCCGTCTATGCACCGTATGGCCACGAAATGGCAGCGTCTTTTGTAAAAGGAAGGATAAGAAAGAACAATGATCTTAAACGAATTTAAAAGCTTTATCGCCCGTGGTAATGTTGTGGATATGGCGGTTGGAATTATTATGGGTGCATCCTTTACGACGATTGTCAAATCGCTTGTGGATGATGTCATTATGCCGTTTTTGGGGATATTTACGGGTGGGATTGATTTTTCGGGGTTATATCTGAATCTAAGCACAACACAATATCCCTCTTTGGCTGTAGCAAAAGCAGCAGGCGCAGCTACAATCAATTATGGAATTTTTATTAATGCCGTCATTGCGTTTTTAATTGTATCTTTTGTCGTATTTTTATTGGTTAAGGGTGTCAATAAGCTAACGCAGACGATTAAAAAGGCAGAAGCCGAAGCCTCTAATGAAACCCCTGCTGCAGATATTCAGCTTTTGACTGAAATTCGGGATTTATTGAAAAAATAAAATAGATTATTGCGTCTGAAATAATCTATATTCATTGGGCTTATGATACCCCAGAACAGAGCGAATTTGCTCCTCCGCCAGATCTGGATCAATGGAATTTGGGCGCATTTTGGCAACTTTTGATTCCCATGCCATTCTTTCAGCCTTTAATTTTTCTTGCTCAATCAACAATTCTTGCTTGGTTTGACGCAAGGAAATCAAACGGAAATAGCTGCGGTTGCCTTGAAATATATGATAGGCAAAATACAAAAACAGGCATAATCCGATAACAGCGATCAGATTCCGTTGAATTAAACGATGATGTGAAAATAAAAAATCCATGACAATTTCATTGAATCATGATTAAAATTGTATTTCAAGTTAAAAATATCATTATTTGAAATATTGTATAATCGTGCTATCTAACTTAAGTTAAGATTCTTTTTATCAAAATGATTCATTGTAGTCTTTTTGGAAAAGAGAATTTTGTGCGAATCACTTTGCACCTCTATAGAATATGATATTTACAAATAAATTGGATTTGCCCATTGTGACGAAAAACATAGATCAAGATCAAGAACAGCCCCAAACAGAACAGGATGACAAACCCCAAACCGCATCCAAATCAAAAGGATCGCTGGTGAGTATTGTCAAGAAACTGACTGCCAAAGGCAAAGAGCGTGGCTATATCACCTATGATGAATTAAATAATGCTCTGCCTGCTGAGGAATTCTCATCAGAGCAGATCGAAGACGTGATGGCTGCATTCACGGATATGGGTGTCCAAATTATCGAATCTGATGAAGATTACGAAGATGAAGGGGGTGCAAATCCTGAAGCTAAAGAAGGCGATGATGAGTCAGCCATTGATAGCGAAGATTTAGGGCGCACTGATGACCCCGTGCGTATGTATTTGCGGGAAATGGGAACGGTTGAATTGCTGTCCCGTGAGGGCGAAATTGCCATTGCCAAACGTATTGAGGCCGGAAAATATTTAATGATTGGCGGCATTTGCGAAAGCCCACTGGCCATTGAATCCCTGATTGCATGGCATAAAGCCTTGCAAAATGGTGACATTATGCTGCGTGAAATTATTGATTTAGAGGCCACCTATAATGAAGATGGTGAACCTGCAGGCGATATTATCCCTGAGATGGAAGAAGAGCCTGAAATAGAAGAAATTTCAGAAGGCGGTGAGAGCGAAGACGGCGCTGCCCCATCAGGTGTATCCTTAAGCGCCATGGAAACAGAGCTTTTGCCTCAAATTTTTGAGAGTTTTAGTAAGATTGAACAAGCCTATAAAAAATTACAGAAATTACGCGCCGTTAAAATTGCCGCCTTACAAGAAGGTAAAGAGCCCCCTGCCGCCACTACCAAGAGCTATGAGGCATTAAAGGAGGAGATGGTCATTTTAATGAACGAAATCCGCCTTAACCCTGCCCGTATTGATCAGTTGATTGAGCGCCTCTATGTCATGAGCCGTGATCTGGTGACATTAGAGGGCAAGTTGATGCGCCTTGCTGTTGATGCAGGGGTTAAGCGTGATGAATTTTTAAAAGCCTATTACGGATCAGAAATGGATCCCAGCTGGTTAAGCTATGTCAAAACTCTAAAAGCGAAGGGTTGGGATAAATTCCTTGAGAAAAGCGCAGACAAAGCTGTTGAAATTCGTGAACAAATCAGCACCCTATGCGACGAGGCAGGATTACCTATTGGTGAATTCCGCCGTATCGTCGAAACAGTGAAAAAAGGCGAAAAAGAAGCCGCCAGAGCCAAAAAAGAAATGGTCGAGGCGAATTTGCGCCTTGTAATTTCCATTGCCAAGAAATATACCAATCGTGGCCTGCAATTCCTTGATTTGATCCAAGAGGGCAATATTGGATTGATGAAAGCGGTTGATAAATTTGAATATCGTCGCGGCTATAAATTCTCCACTTATGCCACATGGTGGATCAGACAAGCGATCACGCGTTCCATCGCGGATCAGGCACGCACCATTCGTATTCCTGTGCATATGATTGAAACGATCAATAAATTGGTACGCACCAGCCGCCAAATGATGCATGAAATTGGGCGTGAGCCGACACCTGAGGAATTGGCGGCACGCCTGCATATGCCGCTTGATAAAGTCCGCAAAGTCCAAAAAATCGCCAAAGAGCCTGTATCGCTGGAAACCCCGATTGGTGATGAGGAAGATTCATCCTTGGGTGATTTTATCGAAGATAAAAACGCGATGTTGCCGATTGATTCTGCGATTCATTCCAATTTACGCGAAACCACCACGCGTGTTTTAGCCACGCTAACACCGCGTGAAGAACGCGTGTTGCGGATGCGCTTTGGTATTGGGATGAATACCGATCACACGCTAGAGGAAGTGGGACAACAATTTAACGTCACACGGGAACGGATCAGGCAGATTGAGGCAAAAGCCCTAAGAAAACTCAAGCACCCCAGCCGTAGTCGTAAACTCCGCAGCTTTTTAGATACGTAATTCTTACGTCTTTTGCTGATTTATAACGTCACCCCATGCACAATAGGCGTTGTTGCATGGATTAAGATTTATTGCCTTCCCCTCTCTGCGCCATTTTCTTAAAGCAAAGCCGAAAAAGTAACAGATTGTCCCTCAGCATTCCGAACAACATACGCGCCATTTTGAAGCTGTAACGCCTTCTGAAAAACATCTTTTAACCGATGGCTTTCCTGACTTTGAACAAAATCATACGGAAACCTCAACAATACAGCCTCTGGTCTGGATTTTAAGATCAAAGAAGACATTAACTTTGTTTTACTATTGTAAAATTTGCTCCCTTGATGATCCGTAACGAAATGAGAAGGACCATCAACTTCAATAAAGATCTGTTTTTCATCAGAAATATGCATAAAATCCCCTTCATAATTCAACTCAGGTACTTTGTATATAGCCTCTATATTTCCGATGTTACATTCTTTTGTTTTCCTATAAAAAACCGCCTCTAATCTTGAATGAGCATTAAAATCCACTTGAATAGCAATATCAAAAGGACAATCTTTATTGAATTGCTTTGATGCATTGCTAATCGCTGATTTTTCTGGAATAGAAAAGAAAGGCATATTCTGAATTTTTTGATAAATACAATCCAAAACATTAGGATAATGATTATTATCACCCTTGATTTTTAAGACATCTAATACAGCATATCCCCAATAAATATTGGATAACTGATTTGCTGAAAATTCATCAATATTATTCAACATGCTATGTTCCAATATTGTGAGAAAAGATTCGTTTAAACATCCATCTAATTTCACACAAGATATAAATAAATCTGCTAAATCAGCGGCTTTTATATGCCCAATATTCTTTATGATACTTTGACGCCATTTTATTATAAAATCTGGATCAGGTATTTTTTGTAATACAGAAAATTCTTTCCAAATTTTTACCAAATCCACCATTGAGAAATCATCGATCTTTTTGGCTACGGAATGGCAATAGGTTCTAAAAATTTCAGGACTCAAATCTTCATCTTTATGTTTATATAATTTTAAAAACAGAATATGATCTGATGCACTACATTCCTCTAAAACAGGGGGAAGCACATAACCTAAAATATCAGAAAGATCATTTTCTATAGGGATACCAAGCTTTAAGAAGCCGCGTAAAATCATTGTAAAATCAGAATCTGTGAACTGATCAATTTTATTGAGTGCGTGGTGGTGCCATGCTTTTATAAATTCAAGATTGGGTTTTACATCAAGATTCGCCAAGGAATCAATGCAGTATGCAAAGTCTTCAGGATCGAAATATGACATAGCTTCCATGGAAAGACAGCACCATTGCGCTATATTTTCCTGTAAAAAAGAGTTCAATTCATCTTTTTGATCTTGATTGGGGCAATGATTATAAAAAACACAAAGATGATGCATAATCCATGATAATTCTTTTAGATTCTGGATCGCTTTTAAACGCCCCCAATAATTCAAAAATTCACCCCAATTTATAAAATCCATTGTTGATAGATAATCAAAATATCCACAGACACTATCTTGCTGCCTATATAAATCTTGCGCTATGAAAAGTGATGAATTCAAAGAGATCTCCTGTTTTTATTATTATAATTAAACATGTGCGAAGGTTTTAAGAAAAACTAAACCCAGCACAATGTTAATATAGAAAATAAAACAAAAAGGGAAGAAATTATTTATGTCTATAAGTATGTAATACGATCATCGATCACTTTGATGATGTCTTCAAAAACATCTGATTCTAATCCGTTTGATTTCAGATGGTTTTTCAGCGTTCTTGCTTCGTCGCGCATTTTTTCGGATATTTTTTGAATCTGTTTGTTGATTAAAGATTGTGCAGTTTTTGTATCAGGCATCAATTTGTGGAAATGCCGTAGATAGATGTCTTTTGGATCATAATATCCACCAATTTTCATCGCCATTTTTGCAGATAAATCAGGATAAATCGCTGTGCTGAGCAGGTCATAAGCAGGCGCAAGCTCGGGCTTATATCCTTTATACAAAAGGGAAAAATTTTTGCCATGGGCATCGGCATTGCCGATCACATAGTTAAAAATGATCCTGTCCAAGAATTTTATCTGATCCGCGGCGGGTTTAGCGGTATATTTTGTGATGATGGCTTGGCATGATGCGATGCTAGGGCCGCCTTCGCGTTCATATTTCATTTCTGGGACGATGCCTAGGGCTTGACAGAAATCCTCCTGATGAATGCGTGTGACATGCCCGTCTTTATGCATTTTGCGATCATAGCGTTCCACAAGATAATAGGGTATATTATCAACAAAATGCACCATTGATTCTGGTACATCAATCCCTATTCTTTTGGCAAGCTGCATACAAAATAATTCATTATGCACACTGTCTTTGATGTGCGCGATAAGCGGCTTTAGAATATGTGTTGTGGGTGTACGCCCTTTCAGCAGGTGGATTTTTCCGTCTTTGACCCCCACTGCCAGCTTATCCTGTGCGCCTGCTAGCGATAATCGATAGCCATCATCCCCTGCAAGCATCGGGCGGCGTTTGATTAAATCAAGGATTGCTTTTAAACGCACATCATCTAAAATTTCAGAATCTTCTGTGATGTCTGATGGGGTTTCGCCCTCTTTATATAGGGATAAAGCCCCTGCACAATCCCCCCCTACTGCCTCCAGTAAAGCAAAAGGATTTTTCTCCGATAGGCCTAAATGGGCGGCTAATTTTTCTCGAACAACCTCATCGGGCAAGAGACCAGAAAAAAAAGCGCTCACAGCCGCGCCCTCAAATTCCTTTATTTGTAATGGAAAGGAAATTGAAATAGCGACACCGCCATTTAAGGCATAGTTATGATCATATTGAAAGGATAGTTTTCCATCTGTGCTTTGGGTCAGGATACCCACCAAAACATCCACCATGAATATATTGAGTTGTCGTCCCATATCTTAATCCTGTGCCGCGACAATATCTAAACTTAACCCCAACATTAACATCACTGTAAGTGTTTTTCCTAAGTGACAAGACTCCTTGCCTTGCTCCAGCTCTCGAATAAATCGAACACCTACACCGACCATAGCGGCCAACTGTTCTTGGGTTAAGCCCTGACTTTTGCGGGTGGACTTAATCGCCTCACCGATTTCAGTTGTCTTTGTAATGATGTGCATAATCGACCCTTTCGGGATGATTTTAACAGATTTTGTATGAAAATCAACAAAATAATCCCGATCAGGATTATTTTAGGGTTTTTCGTTCCTTATTTTATATTTTCGTCCCGATCGGGATTTTTTATTTCATTCAGGGCAGCGGCAACAAAATCATTTCGATATAAATCCTGCACCGTGCAAAATTCATAGGCCAGCCATCCTGCTTGTTGTGCAGCAAGGATAATATCGGGTGTATCATCAAAAAAGATCAGGGGGTGTTCAAAATCTCCTATCCGCTTTTCAACGGATTGATAATATTCAGGGTTGGATTTTGTAACGCCTATTTTTGCGGAATGAAAAATATCTTTGAAATATTTTTTGAACCCCAAATTTTCCATCAAATATTGCGCACGATTATGTTCTTGGTTGGTTGCAATATATAGATTTATATCAAGGGCTTGTGATAATACTTTAATTTTATTGATTAAGTCATGATTAATGTTCGCATCATGCATCAGCCAATAATCAATGACAATTTGCGGATCATCGTAAAACCCCGCCGTGGGCAGAAAAATTTCCAGCGCATCATAGAGGGGCTTTTTGCCGATAATGACCTCGTTCATAAAATCTTTGAAAATAAATTCATCGCGAAATTGCGTACGTGAAATGCCTAAATCAATTTCCAAAGATTCATCCCAGCAATGCCGTAATTCAGGGCGGGCATGATAGCCGTGGATTAAACACCATCCACATCAAACAAAATAGGCTGCATATCATAGAGCCACAGGGCTAAAAATCATTTTCCCAACAAGGCTTTGCTTGGGCGCTAAGATCACAGTGCCTGTGTTTTGTGTGCCCTTATGCATTTGATTAAAGCCATCGGTGATGTTGGTTACAGGTTCAGCGCAGATAAAATCTTGGTTTGAGGGGATATAGACAACAAAATTTTCAAAAATCTGATCTGCCCCAATCAACAATTTTGTCTTTTGATCTGGCCATATAATTTCAGCCGTTTGATCCCAGCCTTGGAAGCAATGATCCAAATAGGCAGAGCCATCATCGCCCTGACCTGTGGGGGTCAGGTTTTCATCATTTAAAATCTTGCCTTGGGAAAAATCAAATTTTCCTGTTGCCTTGACCAGCTGTGTCGGCAACATATTGTTGCTTTCCCAAACATCAGGCGCGTTGAATTTTAAAATTGTTTGATCGTTCCGTGGGTAATAGGTGTGATGTCCTGTTCCAAACGGTAAAGTCAGGTCGGATAAATTTGTGATCTCTATGGAAAGACTAAGCCCCGTATCATCCAGCACAAAAGTTTGTGTGGCTTTATAATGGTATGGATCGCCTTTTGATGTGATTTCCAGCACCAATTCATGGTCTGTGTGATGGGTCACCGCCCATGCACGCGCTAATCCATCGCCATGATTTGGGTGATCGCCACAGATTAAGGGGTCTTTGATGTCATAAATTCGATCTTGGAAATGCAATTTGCCGTGACCGATACGATTGGAATAGGGCGTTAAGGGAAAGCCAGACATATTCAACGCCCATAAATCAGGGGCAATTGACGGCGCAGGCAATGTTTCATCAAACGCTCGCATCAACGGCACATCCTTATAGGTAAAGCGGCTAATGCTGCCGCCATATTGTGCACAGGTTTGTAACTGTATCAACCCATTGGGGGAGGATATGGTTTGAAAGATAGCGTGCATCGTCATAAGGATTTTCCTGCTTTAAAGAAGTTTATTCTTTATAAGCGAAATCTGTTTATACGCGCAATAAAATTAATTCCGCAGAGGCTTCCCCGTATCCAGCATATGCTGAATCCGTGCTAATGTGCCGCTTTGTTTAACCAGATTCATAAATTCGGTGCGCTCTAATTTCAATATATCCTGTTCGGTCAAAGGGGTATTTATATCGGCTTTGTCACCACCTGATAAAATCCGCACCAGTGCGGTGGAGACGACCACGTCATAATCGGTGGCTTTGCCGCTTTTATGTAGCTCATTCACGGCCATTGTTAAGGCCAGCAACCCTGATTTGCCTGATAGGCGAATATCGGTGACAGGGATGGGCGGCGTGTAGTTCTCAGACAGGCGCAACGCCTGTTGCTTGGCATCATACAACAATCGGTCACGGTTCATGGTGACGCCGTCCGTGGCACGGAAATAGCCGATTTCTTTGGCATCTTGCGCTGATTTTGCCGTGGTGGCGGTGGCGATGACCTCGAACGCTTTTTTTGTTGCCTCCATTGGGGATAGGTTTGAATTGCCCAGCTTGGCTTTTTGGGCGCGCTCTAAGGCTTGGAATCTGAGGATCATCTCCTTACAGCCGCCCCATCCCGGCACAACGCCCACACCGACCTCAACAAGGCCTGTATAGGTTTCAGCATGGGCTTGGATATGATCGGAATGCAATAAAATCTCACACCCTCCGCCCAGCGCAAGATTGGCAGGGGCGGATACCACAGGGAACGGCGCGTATTTTAATGCCATATAGGCATTTTGTCCGCCCTCTACCAATGATTCAATTTGTGGCCATAGGGCAATATTAGCGGCAAATAACGCCAAACCTAAATTCGCCCCTGCGGAAAAAGCTGATCCTTCATTATAGATCACAAGGGCTTTATGTGCGCCAGATCCATCACCAATCAGCGCAATGACTTGGTGCATGATCTGAAAAACGGTTTCATCCAGCGTATTCATTTTGCCTGTAAATTCCAAACACAACACGCCATCGCCAATATCCCACACAGACGCACTGGCGGATTTTAAAACAGGCGTGGCGGTGCGTTTGATGTCTGCCAAGAGCAGCACGCCATCGCCACGGTTTATGGCATGATACTGCCCATCAACCCCGAAATAATGGGCATCTTTGTAAAATGATTGTCCTGCAACCTGTTGCAAGAG
>JBIICI010000035.1:0-8198 GCA_044238935.1 Gemmobacter sp. | reverse complement strand
ATCTGCTATCAATTCTTAAAATTGGCACGGCGTAAGAAAATATAGTCAAACCCAATAAAAATGATTATATCATGGGGGCTGTTTACCCTTTATTTCCCTGCCTTATGACGTCATTCCGTGCCTGACACGGAATCTCAGGCTTATAGGCGGGGAGATGCCGGATCACGTCCGGCATGACAATTCTTGGTGCTGGATTAACAAAAAATACATTTGATAATGACACTTGCGTCAAATTCTATAAAAAGAATCGTCAGAAATTATTGCTGCATAAAAAATGCAACGGCGTCTTTTAAAGAATCAAATTTATGAGATTGGTACCCTCTGTTTTCAGGATAAAGCTGTTCCTTGACATACCATTTCTTGTTTGTTGTGTTATAGGCAGGCTTATCAAAATCAGCTTTTTGGGGCAGTTGGTATAAAATCATATTGATTTCATTGTCGCTGTTCGTGCTTGAATTCGTACTTGAATGATCAATTGTGTGATTCATAAAAATATTGCTCCTCAAAAATATCCCCAATATGGGGATATATAAGGTCAGTTTTAGAGCAAAGTCAATATTTTTTATTTAATTTGATTCAGATTATGTATCGATGGGCTTTAATGCCTTTAAAATACGATAGGCCTGTTGCTTATGAACATCATCTAATTGATGATAGATTTCTAAAATTTCACTCTCTTCTGGTTTTAAGGGCGATGGCGCTATTTGGGTGGGATCAACAATAATTTCCCACGGGGCGATATTCAGCGCAAGCGCCAAACGTTTCAGCCATACATCGGACAACCGCCTCTCACCACGCTCCAGCTTGCTGATTTGTTGAGGGGAACAGCTTGCTTTTTCTGCTAACTGCTCAATCGTTAGCCCTCTCATCTTTCGTAATAATTGAATGCGATTTTCCGACATAGATTTATTATCCCGTGTATGGGATGGCTGCGTCTACATACAAAATGGGGAACTATTTTGGGTCTATTTCAGTTTAAGTTTAAGCGCACATCAAAAAAACAGTTGATCTTCATGTTTTAATGTACTATAACATTAAAACATGAAAGACATCGCCCCCTCATCTACAGACTATCAGTCTTTGTATCAAACTTTATCGCTTCTTAATGATCCTGATCTTGTGCGACGATTTTTGATTGATTTATGTACGCCGGCTGAATTACAGGCGATGGTGGATCGTTGGCGCGTGGTGCCTTTGTTGCAACAAAACATACCGTACCGTGATATTGCAAAGCAAACAGGGGTGAGTGTCACAACCATCACCCGCGTGGCGCGCGCCCTCAATCATGGTGAAAATGGCTATCAAGATGCCCTGAAACTTACTGGAGATCAAAAAATATGACATTAGAAAACGAAACGCAGCGTTTACGCATTGCCATCCAAAAATCAGGGCGTTTGGCGGATGATTCCTTAAATCTGTTAAAATCTTGTGGCGTTAAATTGGTGCGCAGCCGTGACTCTCTGTTATGTCGGGCGGAAAATTTCCCGTTGGATGTGTTGTTTGTGCGTGATGATGATATTCCTGCCTTTGTGGCCTCTAATGTGTGCCAAATTGGCATGGTGGGGCAAAATGTGTTGAGGGAGGCGCAATTGATCGGTAAAATCGCGCCCGATACGATTGAAATCGCCGAAGAGCTAAGTTTTGGGCGATGCCGCTTGTCTTTGGCTGGTACTGAAATGGTCAGAACATTGCAAAATGGCATGAAAATCGCCACCAGCTATAGCGGTATTTTGCGCGATTGGTTGCAAAAAAATGGCATTGAGGCGGAGATTATCCCCATGAGCGGTGCTGTTGAAATCGCGCCCCGTACGGGGATTGCGGATTTAATCTGTGATTTGGTCTCCACAGGCGCAACCTTGACCGCCAACGGATTGGTGGAAATCGAAGAAATTTTTAGCTCTCAATCTGTGCTGATCCACAATCACCAATCCACCCCTGCGCAATCGCGAATTTTGGATCGCTTGCATGTACGCCTTCAGGGCGTGTTAAGAGCCGCCAGCAGCAAATATATCATGTTGCATTGTGATCGTGCCCAGCTGGATGCAATCAAAAAAATCCTCCCCGGTGCCGAAGACCCCACAATTTTACCCCTGCATAGTAACCCTGACAAAGTCGTTGTCCATGCTGTGTGTAATGAAAATATTTTCTGGGATACGATGGAACAGTTGCGCGACAAAGGCGCATCGTCCATCCTTGTTACCCCGATTGAAAAAATGCTGTATTAGGAAAGACAGATGAAACAATATATTTGGTCAGAACTCTCCCCCCTTTCCCAAGCGGATATTTTGAAACGCCCTATGTTAGAAGCGCATGAAACATTGCAAAAAGACGTACGGGAAATATTGAGCAATATTCAAGAAAATGGTGATGATGCGCTGTACGCGTATGCAGTGAAATTTAAAGAATTACAGGCAGGTCAAGCCCTTAAAATCAGCCAAGATCACATAGAAAATGCAGAGCGCTCCCTTAATGCAGCCCAAAAACAATCCATTGATACCGCCTTTGATACGATTTATGCCTATCATCAACAACAGGGATTCAAAGAATTTGGTATTGAAACAATGGCTGGTGTGTCATGTCAGCGTATTGTGCGACCGATTGAAAAAGTGGGGCTGTATGTGCCGGCTGGGTCTGCGCCGCTTATCTCCACCATGTTAATGTTGGGGATACCGTCTTTGATTGCCAAATGCCCTGTGCGTATTGTGTGTACGCCCTCCGATCACCCAGCGATATTATATGCGGCATCCCGATGCGGCATCAGGGATATATTCCAAGTTGGGGGCGCGCATGCAATTGCGGCAATGGCCTTTGGGACACAAACGATCCCCCCAGTGCATAAAATTTTTGGCCCCGGTAATGCGTATGTGACAGAGGCGAAAAAACAAGCCGCACAATTATCAAACGCAGGCATTGCCATTGATATGCCCGCAGGCGCATCGGAGGTGTGCGTCATTGCTGATCATAGCACAAACCCCGTTTTTGCCGCAGCCGATTTATTATCCCAAGCCGAACATGATCCCTCTTCTCAAGTGCTACTGATTGCCACTGCACATGATATAGCGGATAAAATAGAAATCGAAGTAAAACGTCAAATGGCTAAATTACCGCGCCATGATATTGCAGCAAAGGCGATCAAAAATAGCTGTACGTTAATTGCAGACACTATAAATCAGGCAATAGACATTGCCAATCTATACGCGCCTGAACATTTAATTTTACAAATTGAAAACCCTGCCCTGTATGTGGATAAAATTATCCACGCAGGATCAATCTTTTTGGGGCATTATACACCTGAATCCGCAGGGGATTACGCCAGCGGCACTAATCATGTGTTACCAACATCCGCGTACGCGCGTTCCTATAGTGGTTTAAGTGTGGAAGCGTTTCAAAAAACAATTTCCGTCCAATCCATCACGCAACAAGGGTTAAAAAATTTAAGCGATACGATTATCAATTTAGCAGAAATGGAGGGGCTAAAAGCCCACGCCAATGCCGTTCGTTATAGGGTGGAGTCATGATTTTAAACCGCGTACGTCCTGATATTTTATCTCTAAAACCCTATAAATCCGCGCGGTCTTTGTACCATGTCACGGCGGATAGTGTATGCCTTGATGCGAATGAGGCGTGGTACGAACCCTTAAGCGGTGTGGGCGGATTGTCACGCTATAGCGATCAGCAACCCATTGAGATGATGCAGGCTTTGTGTGCGTATTATGATGTCTCATCGCGCAATTTAATTATGGGGCGTGGCAGTGATGAAATTATTGATATTTTGATCCGTGCGTTTTGTGTGGCAGGCGTTGATAATATCATCACTTGCCCCCCTAGCTTTACCATGTATGATCACAGCGCAAGGCTGCAAGGGGCAGAAATACGCTGTGCCATGCGGGATCATGACTTTAACATTGACTTTAATTTAATATCGCAATGCATTGATAAAAATACAAAAATTATTTTTTTGTGCAACCCCAATAACCCAACGGGGAATAGTCTGAAAACCGATGAAATTTTATCCCTATGTCATATGCACAAAGATGATATTT
Source organism: Gemmobacter sp. (assembly GCA_044238935.1). Lineage (GTDB taxonomy): Bacteria > Pseudomonadota > Alphaproteobacteria > Micavibrionales > Micavibrionaceae > JBIICI01. The sequence goes on along the minus strand of JBIICI010000035.1, from coordinate 4,155 downwards.
TAATTGTGGTGGATGAGGCTTATATTGAATTTTCATCTGAGGAAAGTATGATTAACCATTTGGAAGATCATAAAAATTTATTCATATTGCGTACAATGTCAAAATCCGCTGCTGCGGCAGGTTTGCGTTGTGGTGTGGGGATTGGTTACAGTGATCTAATTGAAATCTTAAAAAAAATCTTACCGATTTATCCCATTCCTGTGCCAACGGCGCAATATGTAACAGAAATTTTGAGCCCTAAAAACCTAATAAAATTACAGAACAAAATATTACAAACACTTGATATAAAAAAATATTTTATCGATAAAATTTTAAATCTTGATTCTGTGCAGCATATTTACCCTTCAGATACAAATTTTGTGCTGGTGCGGTTTAAGGATGCGGCAAAAATCATGCAAGATTGTTTAGCGGCAGGATTTATCCTGCGCGATCAATCGCATATTCAGGGCTTAGAAAATTGCATCCGTATAGCTATTGGCAGTAAAGATCAAATGGATAGGCTTTCTGATGTTTTGGCAGGCAATCCATCCACGTCACAAACACAAAAGCGTACAGCAAAAATTCACCGAAAAACGAATGAAACCGCCATTTCTGTGTCTGTGAATTTAGATGATGTATCGCCAATATCGATCCATACAGGGATTGGATTTTATGATCATATGCTGGAACAATTGGCAAAGCATGGCGGCTTTTCCCTTGTGCTAGACTGTGATGGCGACTTAGAAATTGATCCGCACCATACAATTGAAGATTGCGCCATTGCCATTGGTCAAGCCCTACGGCAAGCCATGGGTGATAAAGTCGGGATTGCACGCTATGGGTTTGTTTTACCGATGGATGAGGCGCTGGCGCAGGTTGCGCTTGATTTAAGCGGTCGCTATTATCTGGATTTTAAAGGCGATTTTCCTGCTCCTTTTGTCGGTGATTTACCCACCGATATGATTGCCCATATTTTTAGGTCTTTGGCAGAAAATATGATGATGAATCTGCATATCAGTGTCACGGGCGATAATGCACATCATATGGTGGAGGCGTGCTTTAAAGCCGTAGGGCGCTCTTTGCGGCAGGCTTTACAAAAGCAAGGTGATCAATTACCCTCAACAAAAGGGGTGTTATGATGCAAAAATATATAGGAATTGTCGATCATGGGGGGGCAAATATCGCCTCCGTTGCCTATGCGTTACAGCGACTTGGGGTGTCTTATGGTATTTGTACGCATCCCAAACAGCTGGATGATTGTTCGCATTTAATCTTACCCGGTGTCAGCAGCGCAGCGCATAGTATGGCGCAATTACAGCGCTATGATTTGGTTCAGTCTTTAAAAGAGTTCGACCGTCCTATTTTAGGAATCTGCATGGGGATGCAGCTTTTGTTCGATCAATCAGAAGAAGGCGGCGATGTTCGCATGCTGGGTTTAATTGAGGGGAATATTACAAAATTCAAACAAACCGACCCCAAAATGCGTATTCCGCATATGGGCTGGAATGCTGTTCAGATTGTACAAGATTGCGTGTTATTCAAAAATATTCCCGATGCCAGCTTTTTTTATTATGTTCACAGCTATCATTGCAAAGGTCACCATACCCAAGCCGTGGGGGTTACGGAATATGGAGGCAATATTTTTACCGCAATGATTCAACAAGATAATCTCTATGGTTGCCAATTCCACCCAGAAAAATCGGGGCAATATGGCGCGATGTTAATCCAAAATTTTACGGAGCTTTCCTTATGATCCTTTATCCGGCGATTGATTTGATTGACGGTCAATGCGTACGCTTGCATCAAGGTGCGTATGACCAAAAAACCATTTATGAGTCCGATCCTTTTAAAATGCTGGATGCCTTTTATGCGGCAGGGGCAACATGGGTTCATGTGGTGGATTTAGACGGCGCACGGGATTCATCCAAACGTCAAGTGAAATTGATTGAAAAAATGATTGAACATAGCCCGCTTAATATCCAAACAGGCGGCGGGATCAGGTCAAAAATTGACATACAGGATCTGATTGCTCTGGGTGCAGCGCGCGTGATTGTGGGCAGCATGGCCGTGAGTGCGCCTGATCTGGTGGTGGATTTACTAACCCATTACGCCCCCAAAATCTGTTTAGCCTGTGATGTACGCTTTTGCGAAGAGTCGCAAGAATGGCGTATTGCCACGCATGGCTGGGAAGAAAATAGTGCCGTGCCGTTACATGATTTAATTGCACGCTATACGCCGCACGGCCTGCGGCACATATTATGCACAGATATTGGACGCGATGGCACAATGAGCGGCTTTAATGTTGATTTATATAAAATACTCTATCAACAATTCCCTGATCTAAACATCATTGCCTCAGGCGGTTTTCGGGCGGCAACTGATTTAGATGCGGTGCAGCCTGTATGTGGAGGGGCGATTTTGGGCAAAGCCCTGTATGAGAAACAAGTGGATTTGCAATCTTTGATAAAGGCATATCAGGCATGATTACAAAACGCATTATCCCCTGTTTAGATGTCCGTGATGGTCAGGTTGTGAAAGGAATTGGCTTTCGCGATCATAAGATTGTGGGCGATATTGTTGATCTGGCACAAATCTATATGGATCAAGGCGCGGATGAATTGGTGTTTTATGACATTACCGCCAGCACGCGTACGGACGGTGTTGCCCCTGTTTGGGTGGATCGGATTGCCTCTTTCTTAAATATCCCCTTTTGTGTCGCAGGCGGTATCCGCAGCGCCCATCAAGCCCGCGCAATTTTAAATGCAGGGGCGGATAAAATATCCATCAATTCGCCCGCGCTAGAAAATCCCCAGCTAATTACCGATTTGGCGGATATTTTTGGCGTGCAATGCGTGGTGGTTGGGGTCGATTCACGCAAAGAATCTGACGGCGATTATTATGTTTATCAATACACAGGTGATGAAAGCAAAACCATTGCATCCAAAAGACGTACACTGGATTGGGTGCAAGAGGTACAAGAGCGCGGCGCAGGGGAAATTGTCCTGAATTGCATGAACCAAGACGGTGTTAAAAATGGCTATGATATTGCGCAACTCCAAAAAATGCGCGATGTGTTGAATATCCCCCTCATTGCCTCGGGCGGTGCAGGGGAAATGGCGCATTTTAAGGATGTGTTCCAAGCAGCCGATGTTGATGGTGCATTGGCGGCCTCCGTCTTTCATTACGGGCATATTCAAATTCCTGATCTCAAAAACTATTTAACGGAGAATCATATTTTATGTCGTCAATAAACCCACAATCCTTAGATTGGCAAAAGGGCGATGGATTGCTGCCTGTGACAATCCAGCACGCGCTTGATTATACTGTTTTAATGATGGGGTATATGAACCAAGAATCTTTTGAAAAAACGCTAAAAACCAACCATGTCACGCTTTTTAGCCGTAGCAAAAACCGCCTATGGACAAAGGGTGAGACCTCAGGGCATTTTTTGGTTGTGGAATCGATTCATACAGATTGTGACAATGATGCGATTTTAATCTTAGCGCATCCACAAGGTGCAACCTGCCACACAGGCGCAAAAAGCTGTTTTGGCATTGACCATGATTCGTACGCCTATTTGAAATATATTGAGTCCGTGATTACCAACAGGCGTATGGATGAAACAATCCAAAAAAGCTATATCAAATCCCTATTCCAACGCGGATCAAAGCGCATCGCCCAAAAAGTCGGTGAAGAAGGCGTCGAAGTCGCCCTTGCGCATATGGCACGCGACAAAGATGAAATTATAAACGAATCAAGTGATTTAATCTTTCATTTGCTGGTGTTATTGAATGATGCGGATTTGTCATTTTCTGATGTGATCGATTGCCTGAAAGCACGGAATCAGATTAAGATGGATTCGGTGTACAATGATTCTCTATAAGAACCCTATTCCTATATAGTCAAACCAAATAAATTTGATTATATAGTATTTTAAATTAAAGATTGGACAGCTAAAAATATCTTTTCATCTGTTTATCAAGCCATTTTTTTGAACCACTAAGGGCACTAAGAACAGATAAGTTTCACTAAGAAAGCCACGTTTTCCTTAGGCTCAGGACTCATTAAATCCACCATATAACGATGACGGCTACAATGATTGCGGCACGGAATGTATGGGCACATCGGTCATAACGTGTTGCGATGCGGCGCCAGTCTTTGAGTTTAGAGAAGCTG
>JBIICI010000041.1:0-8603 GCA_044238935.1 Gemmobacter sp. | reverse complement strand
CATCTGCCAAGGCTTTAACGCGCCCATGATACAAATACCCTCCACGATCGAACTGAACCTGTTCAACACCTGTTTCTTTAAGACGTTTTGCAATTAACGCCCCAACAGCCTTTGCTGCCTCAACATTCCCAGATTTTTTCAAAGAAAAATCTTTATCTTTTGTGGATGCGCTTGCAATTGTTAAACCACGTGAATCATCAATAACCTGAACATAAATATGTTTTTCTGAACGATAGACAGAAAGACGTGGTAATCCTGTTTTATTAACAGCACGAAGTTTTGTTCTAACACGTTGTGCACGCTTTTGGTTTGGACTTAATGTGTAACTCATAATAATGTTTAATCCATTCAATCTTATTATTATTTTTTCTTACCTTCTTTACGCAAGATATACTGACCTGCGTGACGAATACCTTTACCTTTATAGGGTTCTGGCGGTCTGAATTTGATAATCTCGGCCGCAACTTGCCCTACTTTTTGTTTATCTACACCATGTATCACAATTACTGTCTGCTTATCAACAGAAATCTGAATATCTGATGGCACGGGATAGACAACATCATGACTATATCCCAAATTCAAAACCAAATTTGACCCTTGTAAATTGGCTTTGTAACCAACCCCATGAATTTCTAAGGTTTTAGAATAGCCTGTTGACACACCAACAACCATATTCTGTACACATGTGCGCATTGTTGCCCACAAGGCACGCGCTAAACGAGACTCATTACGTGGTTTAAATGAAATTGCCCCTTCTTCCTGAGAAACAATGACTTCATCATGAACCACAAAAGACAATTCTCCCTTGGGGCCTTTTACAACAATATCCTGACCTGTCAATGAAACATTCACTGAAGCAGGAACAGAAACAGGGTTTTTACCAATACGTGACATAGACTTTAACTTCCAAACAACAAATTAAAAGGTCAAAAGACCCAACAAATCTTAAAAAACTTCACCCAAAACTTCGCCACCAACATTGTGATTCATCGCATCTTGACCGGTCATAACACCTTTTGATGTTGACAATATCACAACACCAAGACCGCTACGAACTTTTGGAAGCGCATCTGTTTTCGCATAAAGACGACGACCGGGTTTAGAGGAACGTTTAATCCCCTGAATAGCGGCACGGCCTTCGACATATTTCAACTCAATTGAAGCCACTTTAAAATGAGAGGCATCTTCATTGATTTTATAACCGCGAATATAACCTTCTTTTGTTAAAAGATCAAGAATTTGACCTTTTAACGTAGAATAAGGACATTCTGTTTTGCTTTTGCCTGCGGATTGTGCATTACGAATGCGTGTAAACATATCTGCGACGGGATCACTCATTGTCATTTTTGTGTGCCTTTAATAAATACTAAATAATTACCAACTTGATTTCACAAGACCTGGGATCTCACCATGAGATCCTAACTCTCTGACCATAATTCTAGAAAGATCAAACTTACGATAATAGGCACGCGGACGACCTGTCATCGCACATCTATTTTTAATACGGATTTTAGAAGAGTTTTTCGGTAAATCGCTCAACGCCAAAGTAGCCTGAAAACGCTCTTCAGGAGAAACATCTTTATTGTAGATAACAGCTTTTAATGCCGCTCTCTTCGCTTCAAATCTCTTTGTTAATTTTTTTCTTTTATTGTTGCGTTGTACCGCACTTACTTTAGCCATAAAAATTCCTTTAATCTTCGAACTTATTTCTTAAATGGGATCTGCAATTGTGCTAACAAATCACGCGCTTCATCATCTGTTTTTGCTGTTGTACAAATAATAATATCCATACCACGAACAGCTTCAACATCATCAAAATTAATTTCAGGAAAAACGGTCTGTTCTTTTAAGCCCATTGCAAAGTTTCCACGACCATCAAAAGACTTAGGAGAAACACCTCTAAAGTCACGAATACGAGGCATTGCAATTGCTGTTAAGCGGTACAAAAAGTCATACATACGCTGACCACGCAACGTTACCTTGCAACCAATAGCCATCCCTTCACGAATTTTAAAGGATGCATTTGATTTCTTAGCATGCGTTGTTATAGGCTTTTGCCCTGTAATCAAGGACAGCTCTTTTGTAATTTGATCAATAATATTCTTATTTGTTGACGCTTCACCCGCACCAACATTAATAACAATCTTATCAAGCTTTGCAACAGAATGAACATTTGAATGCCCATATTTCTGCTTCAAAGCTGGAAAAATTTCTTTTTCGTATTTTACATGTAATACTGGTTTATTGCTCATTTTCTTTAAACCTCTACACCAGATTTTCTGGATATTCTAACCTTATTTTCACCGTCAATTTTGTAACCGACACGCGTTGCTGTACCTGACTTAGGATCAATCAAGGCAACATTAGAAACATGAATTTCTTTTTCCTTTTTAACGATTGCACCTGCAGCAGACTGCGTTGGTTTCTGGTGACGCGTCACCACATTAATGCCCTCAACAATAAGCTTTGATTCAGCTGGGAAAGCAGTCAAAACAACACCTGTTTTTCCTTTATCTTTACCTGTCAAGACAATAACATTATCACCTTTTTTTATTTTCATTTTCGCTTGTGTCATTTTATAAAACCTCTCCAGCAAGGGATATAATTTTCATATAGCCTTTGCCGCGCAATTCTCTCGTCACAGGACCAAAGATACGTGTACCGACAGGCTCACCCTGTTTATTCAAAAGAACAACAGCATTTGTATCAAAACGAATTGTTTCACCATTTTGACGATTAATCCCCTTAACCGTACGAACGATCACAGCTTTATGCACTGTTCCTTTCTTAACACGACCACGAGGAATAGCTTCCTTTACAGAAACTGTAATAACATCACCAATATTAGCTGTCTTACGCTTTGATCCACCCAGTACTTTAATACACTGGACAGAACGCGCACCGCTATTATCTGCGACTTCTAACTTTGATTGCATTTGTATCATTATAACATTCCATTCTGCAACAGCAAAAATAACCTAAATACCAATTAAGCGACAACTTCTTCTTGTTTCTTCAAAACAGAAGAAACAACCCAAGATTTTCTTTTCGAAATAGGTCTGCACTCTTCAATCAGAACAACATCCCCAACAGAAAGTGCATTTGTCTCATCGTGTGCACAATATTTATCTGTGCTCTTGACGTATTTTTTATACACAGGGTGCATAAAACGTCTCTCGACAAGGACAGTCACTGACTTATCCATTTTATTGCTTTTCACAATACCTTCTAAAACGCGACGTGGCATATATTATTCTCTTATCCTATTTACTGAGCCTTAAGCTTTTCTTTTATAATTGTTTTAATACGCGCAATATCGCGTCTTAATTTTCTAAAAACAGAAGAATCAGACAACTGATTATCTGCTTTTTTAAAACGTGCATTGAATTGGCTTTTACGGGCATCCATTAAGGATTTTTTCAATTCATCAACAGTTTTTGTTTTTAATTCATTTGCTTTCATAATACAACCTTTTTATTTCAAAATATCTTATTCTACTAGGCCAACACGAGAAACAAATTTCGTTTTGATTGGCAACTTCTCAGCCGCCAAAGACAATGCTTCTTTTGCTAATTCTAAAGGAACGCCGTCCAACTCAAACAAGATACGGCCTGGTTTAACACGAGCCGCCCAAAATTCAACAGACCCTTTTCCCTTCCCTTGACGAACTTCAAGAGGTTTTTTAGAAACAGGCACATCAGGAAAAACACGAATCCAGACTTTCCCTTGACGCTTAACGTGACGAGTCATCGCACGACGCGCAGCTTCGATCTGTCTTGCGGTGATTCGCTCAGGATCTAAGGCTTTTAGACCAAAGCTACCAAATGCCAACGTGAAACCGCCCTTTGCGTTTCCATGAATACGGCCTTTGTGGGCTTTTCTAAATTTGGTTCTTTTTGGGCTTAACATGATTTTACAATCCTATAAAACTTAAATTTTTCAATATTTTTAAATTAACGCTTCTGTGGGGAATTAGGCTGTTGACGATTTAAACGCTTATCGCGCGCCATCGCATCATGCTCCATAATATCACCTTTATAAATCCACACTTTAACACCAATGATCCCATATGTTGTCAAGGCTTCACTAAATCCATAATCAATATCCGCTCTTAAAGTATGTAAAGGCACACGTCCTTCACGATACCATTCTGTACGCGCAATATCCGCGCCGCCTAAACGACCAGAAACGTTAATCCGAATTCCCAAACCGCCACCACGCATTGTGGATTGCACAGCACGTTTCATCGCACGACGGAAAGACACACGTTTTTCCAATTGTTGCGCCGCAGCTTCCGCTACCAATTGCGCATCAATATCAGGCTTGCGGACTTCAACAATATTCAAAGACACATCCGCCTTAACTTGAGCAGAAAGATCAGCGCGTAATTTTTCAATTTCCCCGCCTTTGCGACCAATAATCACACCAGGGCGTGCCGCATGAACCGTTACAGATACGCTTTTTGCAGCTCTTTCAACAATAACAGAGCTTACACCAGCGGCTTTCAAGCGTTTTTTCAAATAACGACGCAATTTCAAATCTGCAATCAAATGTGTTGCATAATTTGCATCGGAAAACCAGCGTGATTCCCATGTTCTGTTGATCCCTAAACGGATACCAATTGGATTGACTTTCTGACCCATAATTTCTTTCCTTAAACTCTTTATATCTGACGAACAGTAACAGTCAAACGGCTAAACATTTTTTGGATGCCGCCGGCACGACCACGGGCTCTTGCACGAAAACGCTTCATCTTAATTGATTTCCCAACGGTGGCTTCTGCAACAATCAGACGATCAACATCCAAATTATGATTATTTTCAGCATTCGCGATGGCGGACTGCAACACTTTGCGGACATCCTCAGCAATACGTTTTTCTGAAAACTCAAGGTCGGTCAAGGCACGGGCAATGTTTTTGCCGCGGATCATTTGCGCAACCAAGTTAAGCTTATTAGGGCTAATGCGTAAATATTTAGCATAGGCCGTAGCTTCATTATGTTTTACAAGAGACTGGCTCATTTTATTCTCTTTTCTTATCCAAAATTACTTCTTTTTCGCTTTTTTATCAACAGCATGACCAATATAGGTGCGCGTTGGCGCAAATTCACCCAATTTATGACCAATCATTGTATCTGTGACCAACACAGGAATGAATTTATTCCCATTATGAACACCAAATGTTAAGCCTACAAAATGAGGCAAAATCACAGAACGTCTTGACCAAGTCTTAATGACAGTTTTCTTTCCAGAAGAAATTTGTCCTTCAACTTTTTTCAATACATGACCATCAACAAATGGGCCTTTCCATACAGAACGTGCCATTAAATCTTACTCCTATTTCAGTTTTCTGCGACGAACGATAAATTTATCGGTCGATTTATTATGACGTGTTTTATAACCTTTTGTTGGTTTACCCCAAGGCGTCACAGGATGACGACCTCCAGAAGTACGACCCTCTCCTCCCCCTAATGGGTGATCAACAGGGTTCATAGCAACCCCACGAACAGAAGGACGACGCCCCAACCAACGTGAACGACCCGCTTTCCCAAGATTTGTATTGGAGTGATCTGCATTCGACACAGCACCGATAGAAGCGATACATTCTTGACGCACCAAACGCAACTCACCTGAAGGCAATTTAATCTGTGCATACCCTTGATCACGACCCACCAATTGCGCATAAGATCCAGCAGAACGTGCCATTTGTGCGCCTTTACCAGATTTTAGCTCAACATTGTGAATAATTGTTCCAACAGGAATACTTTTTAACGGCATCGCATTTCCGGGTTTTACATCAACTTTTTCACCTGCAACAACCTTATCCCCTGCAGCAAGACGCTGTGGTGCGATAATATAGGCTTTTTCACCATCATCATAAGAGACAAGCGCAATAAAAGCTGTACGGTTTGGATCATATTCCAAACGCTCAATCGTACCAACAACATCCCACTTTGTCCGTTTCCAGTCAATCAGACGGTAGCGGCGTTTATGACCACCCCCAATCTGCCATGCTGTAATACGACCTGAGCTGTTACGCCCACCCGTTTTCTTTAACCCTTCAGTCAAAGTTTTTTCAGGTTTACCAGACCACAATTCTGATCTATCGACTTGGACAAGCTGACGTCGGCCAGCAGATGTCGGTTTAAAATTTTTCAATGCCATAAGACGTTCCTATCAAATTCCAGAAGACACATCAACAAACTGATTACCATCAAAACGAACGACGGCCTTCTTTACATCATTTCTTTTTCCTGTAATGCCTTTGAAACGTTTGGTTTTACCCTTTTGAATCAATGTATTCACAGACTTAACTTTTGCATCAAAAAGAAGCTCCGCTGCTTTTTTGATTTGTGGCTTTGTCGCTTCCATGGATACAACAAAAGAAACTTGTCCATACTCAGCACCACGCGCCGTTTTTTCAGTCACAAATGGATTTTTAATAATTGTAAAAACCCACTCAGGCACATTTTGTGTTTTTTTCATAACCATACCAAACCCCCTATTTCAATCTTTCAGTCAACGCAGATACTGCATCTTTGGTTAAGACAAGATATTCTTTTTTCAAAATATCATACACATTTGCACCATTAACGTTAACAACATCAATCAATGGAATGTTGCGAACAGCTTTAAAGAATGTTTCATTAACCTGCTGACCAGAAACGATGAAAGCCGAGTGAATACCAAGAGCATTCAATTTGGCGCTCATCTCTTTTGTCTTATAAGAAGACACAGAATCATTATCCAACACAAGCAATTTATTACTCAAAGCACGTGAAGACAGAGCCATACGCAACGCCAAGGCACGCACTTTTTTCGGCAATGAAATCGCATGAGAGCGAACAACAGGCCCAAACACAGTCGCACCACCAACATCTTGAGGACGCTTCAAACTTCCAGCCCGCGCACGACCTGTGCCTTTTTGACGCCAAGGACGTGAGTTTGTCCCCGAAACTTCGCCACGATCTTTTGTTTTGTGATTACCGCTGCGACGCTTGTGCAACTGATAACGAACAGCCATATTTAACAAATGAACACTGGGCTCAATTGCGAAAACAGCGTCTTCCAACACTAATTCGCCTGCATCTTTATTATCTAATGTTTTTACAATCAATTTCATTTTTATTCTCCTTCTGATGCCTGATCATCAGCAACTGCCTCGATCTGACTTTCAGCTTGTACGGATTCCTGTACATCTTGTGGCTTATTGACCCCTCTTAATGAAGCAGGAAATGGAATATTTTCAGGAAGCTTCTTCTTCACAGCATCCTTAACAAAAACCCAACCTGACTTAGAACCAGGAACCGCACCTTTGACTAAGATCAAATTATCCTCAAGGTCAATAGCAACAATCTCAAGGTTTTGAACGGTTACGCGCTCATTCCCCATTTGACCAGCCATTTTCTTACCTTTGAAAACCTTACCCGGATCTTGACATTGACCTGTTGACCCATGCGCACGATGCGAAATAGACACACCGTGAGAGGCACGCATCCCACCAAAATTATGACGCTTCATCGCACCAGCAAAACCTTTACCAATACTTGTACCCGCGACATCAACATACTGACCAACAACGAAATGACTTGCACAAAGCTCATCACCAACATTTAAGGCGTTTTTGGCATCAATACGGAATTCCGCGATTTTCTTTTTTAAGGGGACATTGATCCGCTCAAAAACAGCCCTTTGTGCCTTTGCTGTGCGTTTTGCTTTCGCAGAACCCGCACCTAATGCAACCGCATCATAACCATCTTTTTCAACGGTACGCATACCAACAACATGGCACGAATCCACTCTTAATACTGTAACTGGGACATTTGACCCATCTTCTGTAAAGATACGGGTCATCCCCTCTTTACGTGCAATAATTCCGCTTCTCATTTTAGCTCCTGTTTTAGAGGTTGCCGGACTATAACAGAACAGCAACATAATGCACAATAGTTTTTTTACTTTTTTTTAAAGATTTTTTACACAACCTTAGGATGCATTTGCAATCTTAATTTCAACATCAACACCCGCTGCCAAATCTAGCTTCATCAAAGCATCAACTGTTTCTGGCGTTGGAGATACAATATCAATCATTCTTTTATGAGTCCGAATCTCAAAATGCTCTTGAGATCCTTTATCAATATGGGGGGAACGCAAAACCGTAAAACGCTCTTTGCGCGTTGGCAAAGGGACTGGTCCTCTGACATTTGCACCTGTTCGTTTCGCTGTGTTGACAATCTCACTTGTAGACTGATCCAAAATGCGATGATCGAATGCTTGTAATCTGATTCGTATGGTTTGTGAACTCATAATCTTGATCCTTACACTTTAATTTTGGCAACAACACCCGCACCAACAGTACGACCACCTTCGCGGATCGCGAAACGCAGACCTTCTGTCATCGCAATCGGGGCGATTAGGCGAACATTGAAGTTCACATTATCCCCTGGCATCACCATTTCAACGCCTTCAGCCAACAAGATTTCACCTGTCACGTCTGTTGTACGGAAATAGAACTGAGGGCGGTAGTTTGTAAAGAATGGTGTATGACGGCCACCCTCTTCTTTTGACAAAATATAGGCTTCTGCTTCGAATTCTGTGTGGGGCTTGA
>JBIICI010000022.1:0-33462 GCA_044238935.1 Gemmobacter sp. | reverse complement strand
AAGTCGCCTGCGACCTTGTCCGCAATGCAGGATTGGTCAAAGTCGGTGAGCATATCGTAATCACAGCCGGCGTTCCTTTCGGGATTGTTGGCACAACAAATTTATTACGCGTTGAGAAAATTTGCGCATAAAAGGGTCAAAACCAATGTCCGCATCTGCTTTTATCATTGCCTATCTTGCTGCTTTATGCAGTTTTTTGGCAGCAGATGCGCTTTGGCTGGGGTGGATTGCAAAATCATTTTATTTCACGCAATTGCGCCCCTATCTTGCCGATCCCATGCGCTATGGAATCGCTGTTATTTTTTACATGATCTATGCCACAGGCATTGTTTTCTTTGCCGTACGCCCCGCTTGGTTAGAGGGCGGCTTGAAAATCGCCCTACTCTATGGCGCATTTTTTGGCTTTTTTTGTTATGCCACCTATAATTTCACGAATTTAGCAACAATCAAAGACTGGCCAATTTCCGTTGTGATCGTTGATCTATTATGGGGCTGTTGTGTTAGTGCTTTGATGGCAGGCTGTGGATGGACAGCTTTATTCAGTTTGCGGCATTTGAAAATCTATTAAACCTATGGACAGCACTATGAAAGCACGATATAATCCGCTCTTGAATTCTATCATAAACGACTAAAGGAGAATGACTATCCGTACGCCAAATAATACGCCATCTAGTGCGCCTATACAAAATACAAATAAAAACCGCAGCAATCCTCACGCACCTGTCCGCGATGATGGTCCCCGTCTAAATGAACAAATCAGATTGCTTGAAGTTCGCTTGATTGATAAAGACGGTGAAATGGTCGGCGTTGTTGCGATCAAAGATGCCCGTAAAATGGCTGATGATGCAGGATTGGATCTTGTTGAAATCTCCCCCAATGCTGAACCACCTGTATGTAAGGTGATGGATTACAGCAAATATAAATATGAGCAACAGAAAAAAGCTGCCGAAGCCCGTAAAAAACAAAAAGTGATTGAGGTCAAAGAAGTCAAAATTCGCCCTAATACCGAAGAGCATGACTATCAAGTGAAATTCAAAGCCGCAAAAAGATTTTTAGAAGAGGGAAATAAAGTCAAAATTTCCATTCGTTTTCGCGGTCGTGAAGTCACACATAAAGAAATTGGTGAAGCCATGATGCATCGTTTGCGTGATGATTTAGCTGAATTTTCAAAAGTTGACTTATCACCGAAAATGGAAGGTCGTCAAATGTTGATGATTCTCTCTTCCTCTGTTGTGAAGCCATAATATTAAAAAAGGCACAAAAGCATTTATGCAATCGACACAAGCCTATCAAGTTCTGGCGCGCAAATATCGCCCTTCTTGCTTTGATGAGCTAATCGGGCAAGATGCTCTTGTTCGTACATTGACCAATGCGATTGAAACAAACCGTGTCGCGCACGCCTTTATGTTAACGGGTGTGCGTGGCGTGGGGAAAACGACAACAGCGCGGATCATTGCACGCGCGATGAATTACACAGGCGCTGACGGCACATCCCCCCCCACCGCAGGACGCACAGAAGATTGCCGCATCTGCCAATCCATTGCGGCAGGCCATCACCCCGATGTTATTGAAATTGATGCGGCATCCCGCACAGGAATTGACGGCATTCGTGAAATTATCGACGGCATTAATTACGCCCCCAGCGAAGCTCGCTATAAAATTTATATTATTGATGAAATCCACATGCTTTCTATCCAAGCCTTTAATGCGCTGCTGAAGACATTGGAAGAACCCCCTGCACATGTCAAATTTATTTTTGCCACAACGGAAATTCGAAAAGTCCCCGTCACGATTTTGTCACGTTGCCAGCGTTTTGATTTACGTCGCGTGCCTGCGGATATTTTGACAAATCATTTTGAATGGGTTGCCCAGAAAGAAGATTTTTCTATTGAAAAAGATGCACTGAGCTTGATTGCCAACGCAGCGGATGGATCTGTGCGTGATGGACTGAGCCTGTTGGATCAAGCCATTGCCATGAGCCAAGGCAGCGTAAGCAGCCTCGATATCCAAGCGATGCTAGGCATGTCAGATCGCGGCTTGATTTTAGATATGATTGATCACGCCCTTGCTGGACGCGTCGAAGATTCATTGGAAAAATTAAACGAATTGCACGCACATGGTGCTGATCCTGCCCTGATTATCGAAGATTTACTTAATGCGATTCATTTATTAACCCGCAAAAAAGCCGCACCAAACTTGGTCAATTCAACGCATATGATGACCAAGGAAGAAGAATCACGCCTTGCGGATATGATCTCACGCATTTCGATGCCCTCTTTAAATCGCGCATGGAAGCTCTTATTAAATGGGTTAAAAGATGTGCAAACATCCCCTGCCCCCTACGGCGCAGTTGAAATGGCGATTTTGCAGCTGATCTATGCGGCAAACTTGCCTGATCCTGCGACCTTAATGGAACAGCTGAAACTCGAAAGGGGTGCCGCCACGGGCTCGGGAAATTTTAAGGCGGGCTCTTTATCACCCCATAAAGAGCCCCAAATTCACAAAATAATCAACAACCCCACCGAACATTTACGGCACATTCAACATATTATTTCCGATCACGGTCAACTTGTGTTAGCCGCTGAAATTTATCACAATATGCGGCTGATTGAAATCAATACCAAAGACCATGAAATCACCTATAGCCCCACGCCCAATGCCACACAAAATCTTATGCGGCAACTGAATGATGCCTTTAAACCCATGACTCCCAAATGGGTTTTTAAATCCATTCCCAACCATATCGACGCCCACCCCACCTTAAGGGAACAAGACGACGCCGATCAACACGCACTCGCAGAAGCCATTCGCAACCACCCCGATATTGCAGAAATTCTAAACATATTTGAGGGCGCTCAGATTATTCAATCACCAAACTGACCGATCAAATACAATATAAAAGCACTCAAAAACCGAATTAACTTGCATTTTAGAACAAAAACTGTAAAAATAGAGCAGTTATTTGAAAGGATTTTTATGTTGATCTCATTTTCTGTAAAAAACTATCGATCTTTCGGGGAAAAACAAATATTGTTGATGACACAAACATCAACCAAGTCAAAGCTAAACACACCCTTTTTCAGCGAAACAGGCAATAGTGCTGCCTCTGCCGCATCACATGTTATGGCAATTTTTGGCGCGAATGCAGCAGGAAAAAGTAACATTACTAAATCAATGAAATTTTTTAAATATTTTGTTGCAGACTGTGCAAAAGAATCTGGTGCAAACGACGAAATTGGAATAGAGCCGTATCTATTTGACCCTGAATTACGTGACCAGACCAGTGAATTTGAAGTACGTTTTATACATGGTGAGGGGCTTTATCAATACGGATTTATCGTTGATAAAGAACGTGTGCATAAAGAATGGCTAACATTCAAATCGAATAAACAGAATTCCAAAACGATCCAATTACTTCGTCGCGAATACAGTGCAGATAAGAAAGCCTACGATTGGAAAATTAACCCAACTTATATAACAGGACCAAAGGAAGTTTGGAAAGACCTAACTCGTGAAAATAGTTTATTTTTATCACATGCGGCACAGTTAAATTCGAAAGAAAAAAGCAAAAATCTTTGGGAACCCTTTGAGTGGATTGAAAAGAGATTTCAGATTCTAAAAAACAATCGCATACCAAAGCCTTTGACAGCTGTATTTTGTTTAATCGATGAAGATACAAAGACAAAAGTTTTAGAATTTATTCAATCCGTTGATTTACACATTAAAGGAATTGTAATTGAAAAAGACAATAAGGCCTCTGGTGAAATTGTTGAAGATTTTAAAGATTTTTTGGAAAAAATACAAATAGACTCGCAAGAAAATAAACAAAACTCCTCAATTAGAGGCGATCTCTTCCCCGTGCGAATCATTTCAATCTATGAAGATAGCCGCGGTAACCCCGTATTCCTTGATTTTAATGAAGAGTCCGATGGAACACAGATTTTATTTGGTCTAGCAGGACTTATCTTTAGTGTGTTGGAAATAGGAGGCACTCTTGTTATTGACGAACTGCATAACCATATCCACCCTCGCGCACTTAGCCATATTATTGAAATTTTTAATTCCGATCTAAATAAAAACGGGGCGCAATTGATTTTTACCAGTCATGAAGCATCAGTAATGGATATGATGGATACAGATCAAATTTTGTTCGTAGAAAATCATAAACATCAAGGATCAAAGCTCATTCGATTATCTGATTATGATACGAAACGTATTACACAAATCCAAAAAGCTTATTTAAACGGGCGCTTTGGTGGCGTACCGCATATCAAAGAGATTGAATAAAGTTATGGCAAACAAAAGACCTGCTCTTACGCCTAAAAAACGAATTTTAATTGCTTGCGAAGGACAAAAAACAGAGCCAACTTATTTGAAAAAACTATGTGATTTTTATAATATTGACTCTGTTATTGTCAAAACCAACGGTAAAGCAAAAACAGCTCTTGTGGTTATTGATGGCACATGTGGATCATCTCCGTCGTCTGTTGCAGAATATGCCAAAGCGCACACAGGATCTCTACATGATTTTGACCATATTTTTTGCGTTTTCGATCGCGATCAACATACTGACTATCAAAAAGCCCTAAATATAATCAAAAAAAACAAGAAAATAGCTCCCATTACCTCCGACATCTGTTTTGAGCTGTGGATATTACTCCATTTCACAAACTCAACAAAATCCTTTACACACAGCGATGCTGTCGTAAAAGAAATAAAAACATATATTCCAAACTACGAAAAAGGACAATGCGTCTTTGACATCTTAAAAGACAAAACAGATACTGCCCTTTCTAATGCAAAGCATTATAATCAACAAATGCACAAGACAAACAATGACGCACACACAAAGATGGGCGACCTTGTCGAAATCTTAAAAAATCTGAACAAATAAAACCTTACTGAACAACAGCCCCCTGCCCCTCACTGGAATGACGGAGGCGCTGGCGTAGATCATCCAAGGGGCGAATGTCTTTGCCGGTTTTGGTGTGCCAGAATGTCCAACCATTGCAGCTGGCGGCACCTTGGGCGGCGGCACCCATTTTGTGGATTGAACCACGGCAATCCATACCGTCCATTGTTAAGATAATATTGCCATCGGCGGCAACAGTTGCCTGTAATTGACCTTTGGAGTCCACCAAAATCGCACCGGGTTTCAATAAGCCATTTTCTAAAAGTGATCCAAATGGAATGCGCGCTTGCGTACGTTTTTGTGGGGTGGAAAGCAAAGTTTCATCTGCTGCCAAGGGTTGGGCGCTTTCGATACGTGCTCTGGCAATATCAATATAATCTGCATCTTGCTCAATCCCGATAAAGCGACGGCCTAATTTTTTTGCCATTGCCCCTGTTGTGCCACTGCCCAAAAACGGGTCAAGGACAATATCATTCGGGCGCGTTGACGCCGTTAAGACGCGATATAATAACGCCTCAGGTTTTTGCGTGGGGTGTGCTTTTTTGCCGTCATCATCCTTTAAACGCTCGCCACCAGTGCAAATCGGGATCAGCCAATCGCTGCGCATTTGTAAATCTTCATTCATGGCCTTCATCGCATCATAATTAAAGAAATATTTTGAGTTTTGGGATTTTGACGCCCAAATCAAGGTTTCATGCGCGTTTGTAAAGCGACGACCGCGGAAATTCGGCATGGGGTTGGTTTTGCGCCAGACAATATCATTTAAGACCCAAAAGCCTAAATTCTGCATAATCGCACCAACGCGGAAAATATTATGATAGCTGCCGATCACCCAAATCGTGCCGTCTTTTTTTAAGACACGGTGCGCGGCTTGCATCCATTCCTCAGTGAATTTGTCATAGGTTTGTAGGCTTTCAAACTTATCCCACTCATCATCCACCGCATCAACCAGACTGTTATTCGGGCGATGCAAATCCCCATTCAGTTGTAAATTATACGGCGGATCGGCAAAGATCATATCGACACTTTCAGCAGGCATTTTATTCATTTCGGCAATACAATTGCCATGAATCACTAAAAAATCTTTCAGGGAGAAATCTGTGGATAACATAAAATATGACTCGACTCTTGGAAAAGATTAAAGAAGGAAAAGGCAAAACGAATCACCTGTCCTTCCAATATGATTCATTTCGAATCACCCGTCAAGAGTCTGTGGATAAAATTGTGGATAAAAATTTATAATCACCCCAATTGCTGCACCTGCGAAAAAAATATATAAAACGTAACCAATGATTCATATTTTTTTCCTATACTGAGATCAACATTGATAACCCTACGGAGTATTTTCCATGCCTGACAGCCTTAAGCCTAGCGATCATAGCTTTACCCTAACCAATAACGCCACCGGCGAAAGCTGGGAGTTGCCTGTTTACAAGGGCACAGTGGGGCCCGATGTGATTGATGTGCAGAAACTTTATGCACAAACGGGGCATTTTACCTTTGACCCCAGCTATAATTCCACAGGCAGCTGTGCGTCTGCGGTAACCTATATTGATGGCGACGCAGGGCTATTAATGCACCGCGGCTATAATATCACCGAATTGGCCGAAAAAAGCACCTTTACAGAAGTTGCCTACTTACTGCTTTACGGTGAATTACCAAGCAAAGCCCAATTGGATGAATTTAACAAAGATGTAACCTATCACAGCATGGTAAAGGAACAAATCCATTCTTTCTTTCACGGGTTTGAACGCAGCGCGCACCCTATGGCAATGATTTGCGGGACGATGGGAGGCATGTCATCCGTGTATCATAAGGATCTGGATATTCATAATCCCGAACAGCGCGATTTATCCATTCACCGTATTATATCCAAAATGTCCACCTTGTCCGCGATGGCGTATAAATACTCAATCGGGCAACCCTTTGTGTATCCACGCAATGATTTGAATTATGCTGAGAATTTCTTGCATATGTGTTTTTCTGTACCTGCTGAACCTTATAAGATCAGTCCTGTTTTGGCAAAAGCCATGGATAAAATCTTGATTTTACATGCAGATCACGAACAAAATGCCTCCACATCCACCGTGCGCCAATCGGGATCATCTGATGCGAACCCCTATGCCTGTATTGCGGCAGGGGCGGCGTCTCTATGGGGGCCCAGCCATGGCGGCGCAAACCAAGCGGTGCTGGAAATGCTCGCCGAAATTGGGCATAAAGATAATATCCCCGAATATATCAAGCGCGCAAAAGATAAAGATGACCCGTTCCGCCTGATGGGCTTTGGTCACCGTGTATATAAAAACCATGACCCACGCGCAACCGTTTTACGTCAATCATGCCATGATGTTCTGGAGGAATTAGGCGTTGGCAATGATCCATTGCTGGAATTGGCGATGGAACTTGAAAAAATCGCCTTAGAGGATGAATATTTCGTCACGCGCAAATTATTCCCGAACGTTGATTTTTATTCAGGCATTATCTTAAAAGCCATGGGATTCCCCACATCTATGTTTACGGTTTTATTTGCCCTGTCACGCACAGCAGGATGGATGGCACAATGGAAAGAAATGATCGAAGATCCCACAATGCGTATTAGCCGCCCAAGACAACTTTATATTGGATCACCTGAGCGCCAATATGTAGATATAAAAAACCGATAGATCCACATGATCCCTTGCTTAACAGGCTTTGTTGTAGTCTAAAAAAACATCATGCCGGACGTGATCCAGCATGATGTTTTTATGCGCAAGAACAATGATAACAACTCTCAAGCGCATTATCAATTTCATAAATATTTCAATACCCTACTGGAATTTTCTATAGAAAGACCTTATATTGCTATATCAGTTAAATTCACTAAAGGAGTCCCCCCATGAAAGGCGATAAAAA
Source organism: Gemmobacter sp. (assembly GCA_044238935.1). Lineage (GTDB taxonomy): Bacteria > Pseudomonadota > Alphaproteobacteria > Micavibrionales > Micavibrionaceae > JBIICI01. Next base: position 25,658 of record JBIICI010000022.1, on the reverse strand, counting down.
AGCCCTTGAGTTCTTAAATCTTTTACTAAAAAAAGAGCTCACCGCCATTAATCAATATTTTTTACATTCCCGTATCCTTGAGGATTGGGGCATGACAAAATTGGCACGTCATGAATATAAAGAATCCATCGAAGAAATGCAGCACGCGGATTTATTAATCAAACGGATTCTGTTATTAGGGGGCTTGCCTAACTTGCAGGATTTAGGAAAATTATTTATTGGTGAAAACGTCAAAGAAATTTTAGAATGTGACCTGAAATTGGAAATTGACGGCGCGCAAACCTATCGTGAGGCGATTCAATATTTTGAATCTGTTATGGATTATGTCAGCCGTGATTTGGCTCTTTCCATCTTAAAAGACGAAGAAAATCACCAAGATCATTTGGAAACTATGCTGGATATGATCGAAAAAATGGGGGTTCAAAACTTCATTCAACTGCAATCTGATCCTGCTGATGCGTAAATGAACGTCACGATTTCTTTTATAATGTCCATCGACGGCTATTTGGATGATCATTTAAATAGCCGTTTGATCCTTTCACCCCCTGCGCATTATGAGTATATTCATAAGATCAGGGCGCAGCATGACGCCATTTTGGTGGGCGCCAATACAGTGCGCAAAGACAATCCAAAATTAAACACGCGCAATAAAGAGTTAGCAAAAGAACGGCTGGATCGCGGTCAAGCCATTGACCCGATTAAGGTGACCATGACGGGCTCAGGCAACCTATCCCCTGATAATGATTTTTTTCGTTATGGCGCGAATGAAAAACGCATTTATACAGATGCTGATGGCGTGGGGAATTTAGACCCTAAACTTTATGATCTCTCTCAAATCAATATCTTAAGCGATTTAAGCCTTGACTCTGTATTGGAGGATTTACAGCATGATGGCATTCAATCCATCCTGATCGAAGGCGGCGCCAATATTTTACAACAAGCCTTACAAAATCCTAAAGTCCAAGATTTACACATTGCGATTGCGCCCTTTTTTCTGGGACACAAAGACAACACAACACGCATTCAAGCCTATGATAGCCTATTTCCCCCTCAATCTGCATTGACATTGGTGGAAAAAACCGTTTTTGATGATATTATTGCGTTACATTATCAAAAATCAAAGACGTCCTGAGATCCTGCATGAATCACCACCATCTGTTATTTATGGAACAAGCCATCGCTTTATCCTATCAAAGCCCTGTACAGGATAAACGCTATCGCGTGGGGGCAATTATTGTTGACGAACGCACCCAAGGAATCCTATCGACAGGGTTTACAGGTGAAACCATACCCATCGCCCACGCCGAAGAAGTGGCTTTTGGAAAAATCGCGGCAAAAGACCGCCCTGCTCTTCGTCAATCTATATTATACAGCACAATGGAACCCTGCTCTCAACGCGCATCGGCACCCAAAAGCTGTACGCAAATTATTATTGAATCAGGCATTAAAAAAGTCGCTTATGGCTTTTATGAACCTGATCATTTTGTGTTATGTGACGGAGCCGCTTTATTAAAAAAAGCCGGCATTGACCTTATTTACATCCCCAATTATGTCGATGAAATCCGCAAAATTAACGCCCATATAGGCTATCTCAAATAAAATGATTCTAATTTTATTTGAGCCGCACTATATTCTTAATCAACGCATAATCCATACTTGCCGAACCCTTTTCAATCATGATAGGTTCAAAGAATAATAACAAATAAAAGTACTGAAACATGACAGCAAAAAAATTCTCCCCCGATCATATTGAACTGCACCCTCTTTCTGATTATGAGGGCATGCGAAAAGCAGGACAATTGGCGGCCTCTGTGCTAGATATGATCACAGAACATGTGCAAATCGGCGTTAGTACGGAAAAACTAGATCAACTATGTCATGATTACATTATCAAACATAACGCTATCCCCGCCCCTTTGAATTACAAAGGATTCCCAAAATCAATTTGCACATCCATTAATCACGTTATTTGCCACGGTATCCCCAGCCCTGATAAAATTTTAATGATGGGCGATATTATCAATATTGATGTCACCGTTATTTTGGATGGGTGGTATGGCGATACCAGCCGTATGTATATTGTGGGGGATAAAGTCAATGCAAAAGCCAAAAAATTAGTGGAAGTAACCTATGAATGTCTGATGCGTGGGATTGAGGCTGTGAAACCGGGGGCAACATTGGGGGATATTGGGCACGCCATTCAATCCCATGCCGAAGCCAACCGTTTTTCCGTCGTGCGTGATTTTTGTGGGCATGGCATTGGAAAAATATTTCACTGCGAACCCTCTGTCGTTCACTATGGCACGCCCAACACAGGCGCGATTTTAGAAGAAGGAATGTTTTTCACCATTGAACCCATGATTAACACAGGCACATGGCAATCCAAAGTACTGTCCGATGGGTGGACAGCCGTTACACGCGATCGTGGTCTATCGGCTCAATTTGAACATACGCTTGCGGTGACAAAAGATGGTTTTGAGATTTTCACTTTATCACCCAAAGGCCACACAAAACCGCCTTATGTATAAATGTATAAAAAATGACAGATAATGAAACCCCTCATTACGCCGGTCACCGTGCGCGTTTAAAACAAAAATTATTGGATCACCAAGGCAAAGGCTTGCAGGATTATGAACTGCTGGAAATCCTGCTTTTTATGGCGATTCCACGCAAAGATGTCAAACCCATAGCAAAGGATCTTTTGAAAAGATTTGGCAGCCTTGGGGCATTATTAGCGGCTGATTTATACGCGTTGCGACAAGCAGGCTTAACAGATAATGTCATTAGCTGCTTAAAAATTGTGCAATCTTGCGCCCATGAAATGCTGCGCACTGATATTAAAAATCAACCCGTTTTAAATAGCTGGGCGCGGTTAATTGATTATTGCCGTGCAACAATGGCACATGAAACACGCGAACATTTTCGGCTGTTATTTTTAAATCGTAAAAATGAACTGATTGGCGATGAAGTCCAAGGGACAGGGACAGTTGATCAAACGCCTGCCTACCCCAGAGAAATTGTAAGACGCGCCCTTGAATTAGGGGCAACGGCGATTATCCTTGTTCATAACCACCCTAGTGGTGATCCCTCCCCCTCTAAGGCGGATATTGTTCTAACGCGTCAAGTGATTGATGCCGCAAAACCATTCAACATCACCATTCACGATCATGTCATCGTTGCCAAATCAGGCCATAGCAGCATGCGAGAAATGGGGCTATTGCATTAATTTTTGTGAAGATAACAGATCAAAACGCATTAAATGCTTGCAATTCCAATTAAAAATCCGTTAAATGGCATAAATAATTTTTGGTATATATGCATTCATCTTTTAAAAAAGAATAACCAACATACGATATGAATTTTGAAGATTTAGGCTTTAGCGCTCCCCTGCTTTCCGCTATTTTAGAGCGTGGTTATAATACCCCCACACCGATACAAGCCGAAGCCATACCCCATATCCTTATGCTGCGTGATCTGATTGGATTGGCTCAAACAGGAACAGGCAAAACAGCCAGCTTTATTTTACCGATGATTGAAATTCTGGATGGTGGTCGCGCAAAAGCACGCATGCCGCGCTCTTTGGTGCTTGCCCCCACGCGTGAATTGGCAGCACAGGTGGCAGATAACTTCAAAATCTATGGTAAAAACCATAATTTAGAAATGGCGTTATTGGTCGGCGGTGAGTCTATGATGGATCAAAAAAAGATGCTGGATAAGGGCGTCGATGTCTTAATCGCCACCCCCGGACGCATGATGGATTTATTTGAGCGCGGCAATATTTTATTGAATGATATTAAAATCCTTGTGATTGACGAAGCGGATCGCATGTTGGATATGGGTTTTATTCCCGATATTGAAAAAATTGTCTCTTTGTTACCGCCAATGCGTCAAACATTGCTATTTTCTGCAACAATGGCACCTGAAATTGATCGCTTGGCACAGAAATTTTTAAATAATCCACGCATGGTTTCTGTTGCACCCCCTGCCTCCCCTGCTGAGAATGTACAGCAACGCTTAGTTTGGGTGTATGAAGACGATAAAAAAGACGCCCTATTCCAACTGATTAAACAGCAAGATATTAAAAACGCTTTTTTATTCTGTAATCGCAAACGTGATGTTGATGATGTTGCGGCATTTTTAAAGAAAAAAGGCTTAAACGCACGCGCCATGCACGGTGATATGGCACAAAGTGTTCGCACAGAAACATTAGACCAATTCAAAAAAGGTGACATCCAAATCTTAGTCTGTAGCGATGTTGCAGCGCGCGGTATTGATATTAAAAATGTATCGCATGTCTTTAATTATGACGCCCCCATCAGTGCAGATGATTACGTTCACCGTATTGGGCGCACAGGGCGTGCTGGCGCAAAGGGGGATGCGTGGATGTTGGTCACGGCGCATGACACAAAACAAGTGCAGGCTATTGAAAAAAACATGAATATCACTTTGATTGAACATGATTTAGATGGATTTCAATCCCCATCACAACAAGAGCGCGAACAAGGTTTATTGCCCGCCAAGGGACGTAAAATTGCAAAATCTGCGCCGAAAAAACCCATCCTAGCCAAAGAAAAAACCTCACATCCCCCCATAGCTAAACCAGAAATAAAAGCAGAAACTGAGAAAAACAAAAATATTTATCCATTAACACACGAAAAACACACCAAAAAAACCGATTCCTCAACAACAGAAATCGGTTTTGGGGATCACTTACCCGCTTTTATGCGCAATGGCACTTAGTGCGATTATTTTTCCTTATCGGAACTGCATGCGTTATTTGATGCAGAATAATCGCCCATAAACATAGACAATGTATGTTGATATTCCTGCTTATCTTTTAGCCTTTTATCCAAAAGATCTTTATGTTTTTCATCGCTTTTTTCCTTAATATGTTTCAGATTTTTCTCTCCATCTGACTTTGTGTTTTCTGCAATTTCTTGGCGGATCAATGCAAATTCCATGGCATCAACAAGCCCAGAAAACTCACCTCTGATCATATTATCTGCAGCACCTGCTTGCATCACTAAAACCGCCAGATCATGCTCTTTTTTTCCCTTGCCAGTGATAACAATAATGGGAATCCCACACGCAGCTTCGCCTATTTTTTCATAGATTTCTTTAGGATTATCTGTGCCGATTAATCCCAGATCAAGAATGATAATATCGGCACGCAATTTTTTTGTGTCTAAATAATATAATCCTTCTGAAAGACTTGGGAAAGACCAGACATAACATGGGGTTTTTGTTGAATCCTCAAATCGTGCTTTGATATTTGCAACATCAGGTTCATTATCACAAACCAGAAATATTTTAATATATTCGTGATTCTGTGTCATGGATGCCTCCTTTTCAATTAATGGTTAAAGCTCGTCATATAGGGCGTTTCCTCCTGCTCTGATCTTTGTAAAATTATAAAATCAATGACTTCTGGTGAGAACAGATCAAAATCTTCATCTAATAAGGGGATGTTATCAGGGCATATATCATTGATATATTGAATGTGCGAATATTTATGGCTCATGGCATTTACTCCTTAATCCTTTTTTTAAACACATTGGGAAGTCACGTCATAGTCAGAAAACGCAGACTTCCCCTGTGCTATTGATTAGCGACGTCCACCCTCAGACTGCATATCGGTTGCACCCTGCTTGCTGCCTTTGGCATCACGTGGCTTTGTCGCTGTATTTTTATTTGGCACGACGCCAGCTTTATCCTTTGGTTTTTGTCCAGCTGGACGGAGGTCATTGTATTTTTTATTTTGGTCAAACATGATCGTTTCCTTCGCTTTAAGTTTAAGTTTTTTACTACCATCAAAGCCTACGATCTTGTTCATCAGGAATCGATGCGGGAAAGGGGTAGAGATATAAATTTTTTGTAAAGGTATAAAAACACTGTAAAATCAATAAAAAACCGTTCAGCATGGGGCTGAACGGTTTTTCAAAAATTGCGTTCGTTTTATAAACTACGCGGCTTTGGACGCACTGCCACAACCACAATCTTTTTCAAGCTGATGCACTTTCTTTTGTGCATCTTCTTTTGAAACATTGTGCTTTTCTTTTACCTTGGCAAAAAAATCAGCAGGTTTTGTTTCATACAGATTAATGTCACTCTCACTCAGACCGCTCCAAGTTTCCTTGATTTTTGTATGAAGCTTCGCAGTGGCATCTCTTGAGTTTGGAGTTTTATTGATGTCTTGATTTGTATTTACCATGTTAATCTCCTTAATGATTGGTTGGTTTGAATCTACTGAATGTAAATCCTTAATCAGTATTGTTACAAATGTTGGGTAAGGATGCGATGCGCAATAAAGACAAGGGTATAAAGAACCCATAAGGGGGGGCTTTATTTTACAATGCTTCGCAATATCCACAGCGTTTTTTGGTGGGCTGTAATACGTTCCACCATAAGGTTTTCTGTTTCATCATCGATAACAAGCTGCGCTTCATTTTTTGAAAATTGACAAAGCTCAATGACGCTTTCATTCATTTCGATTAAATTATGAACCATGCGCATGGCTCTTGCATCTGCTTTGGTTTCTTTATTCATGGCATTTGATGTCGTTTTTAGCAGATTCAAAATTTCATCTCCCTCAAACGGCAACGCATAGACACCGAGCGCACGAATGCGCTCAGCGATGACGTCAATGGCCTGAAAAAGCGCATTATATTGTTCATCAAATAATTTATGAAGATCAACAAATTGCACCCCTTCCACATTCCAATGATAATTATGTGTTGCAAAATAAAGCCCATAGGTATTTGCCAATAAATTTTGCAGACTTTCACTTAAGGGCGTCGTCGCCATAGATGGCGTGTGCAGCGTTAGAATCTCATTCATGACACGCTCCGTTTCATTTCATTGCGATTTTGACGTGATGCTTTTTCCCATTCGTCCATTTGCTTTTCTGCATCTTTACGAGCAATGCCATAATTTTCTTGTAAGGCCTCTGATAATTTTTCGCGACTGCCGTTAATGTGCTTTAGATTATCATTGGTCAGTTTACTCCATTTGCTTTGAATATTATCCATAAGATGCCGCCAATCGCCTGCAAGTTCATTACTATCAATTTCTGAGGCGGCTTCTTTTTGTATTTTTTTGACAGATGCATTTGCATCTTCCAAAATATGCTCTGTTTTTTCCTGCGCAACATCATATTGCTTATGAATATTTTTCATCATCTCTCTGCCTGTATTATTCAGGTTTTCAAGATATTGATTGGTGAGTTGACTCCACATTCTGCGTTGATTTTGGATCTGGTTAGAAAATTCTTTCCAGCTGTCTTCGAATATATTTTTGTACATGATATTGACCTTTCAAGGTGGGGTTAAAATTCTGTTTTTTATTATTTGGTTACGGTTTTTTTATAGGCTTCAAATCGCAGCGTTTTTTCTGCGTTCAGCTGCAAATCAACTTTCTGACCATCACGAATGACGGCTGCATCGCTATAGGATAGCGCTATATTTTCACCACCTAAACCAATTGTCTTATTAAAACTTACGATCACATGGTTGGCTTTGCCGTTTTTAAAGGATATATTGTCAATATCGGCAACAGCTTCTTTATTCTGGTTGACAAGTTTTCCATCCAAAAGTCTGACAATGCTGTACCCATTATCAGGGATCATGCGCACTTTCTCACCCGCATCCACCTTATCGTATGAAAAAGGCGCGGCATTATCGATAATTTTTTCTGTTAATGGCATAATCACATCGCCATCTTCATCAACACGCGTGATAATACTATAATCAAACGCCGCTTTTTTACCCATACCTATAAATGCACCATCCGCAACAACAACCATCATGGCTGTTCCATTTTTATCGATGATAATATCGACAACTTTTGCTACAGTTTCATGATTTTCATTATAAACGGGATAGCCAATAATGCCGGCGGCAGTTTTGCGTGAATCGATAATAAGAATTGTATTTTTATCGTTTTGCTTTTGACCGATTAAGGTTGCTTTGATTTTTTCATAGGCATCAGATGTGTCATTCTTTATGTCTTCCCAAGCCTCTTTTGCATCCTCTTCCATATGATCTGCTGTGCTATGTTCTGGACTTAATTTTAATTCCGTTTCAGCCATAGCAGGCATCGCAGCCATAAGGACTAAAAGGGATACGGTCGCCAAGATTTTGTTTTTCATGATAAAATTCCTTTATAGTGTTATAATATTTTAAATATCGGGTATGCTTTAATTTGCCGCATCCTGAACGGATTCACCTGTGTGCTCGATGTCTCGACCAGCGCCTTTCATCGTTTCACAGGAATAAAGCCCAAGGCTGAGCAATGCTAATGACAAAATCAAATAAAATCGTGCGTTAATAACCATGGTTAAATCTCCTTCTTTTTGAGTTAAATATTTAAACTGGGGCTTTGCCATTTAGCGCTTGGATAAGTGCAGAAACGATAAAAAGCACCATAAAGACAACAAACAGCATGCGAGCAATTTCTGCTGCACTTATCGCAATACTGCTAAAACCCAGCACACCTGCAATGATTGCCACCACTAAAAATGTTAAAGTCCATTTAAGCATGACCAACCTCCTTAGCCTGAGCTTCAAATTGTCTTGTCTGCTCTGCTACAGCACATATCTGCCCCAATGCTTTCCCACAGATAAGATGATGATGATCCGTCGAATGAACCGCCAAATCACCTAGCGATATAATCCCAACCAGCCGCTTATTTTTATCCAAAACGGGCAAACGTCGTACTTTATTTTCTGCCATATTCAGGGCGACCTCTTCCATTTCATCGGTATCGTGACAATATAGAATATCCTTTGTCATGACCTGATCGGCTTGTGTTTGCGCCGGATCATGTGATTGCGCAACACAGCGCAAAGCAAGGTCACGATCAGTGATCACACCCACAAGCCTGTCATCTTCTGCGACTAAAATACTGCCGCAATCACTTTGTTGCATTTTCTTTGCAACGTCATGCAAAAGCGTGTTCGGGGAAACAACTTCAACTTTTTTACTCATAATTTCTTTGATTTTCATGATCATATCCTTTTTTTGTTTTAAAATATTTTTAACGGCGGAAATCAATCACCACACGGCGATTTTCTTGGTTTTCGATGTTGTTCGAGGGGTCTGTAATCCGGTCATATTCAACCCATGTTTCACGGTCAAGCGTTCGATTTTCTACACCACGTTTCAACAGAGCCGTCGATACAGCCTGTGCCCGTTGACGGGAAAGCGTTTGATTATGTTCCGCACTGCCATGACCATCCGTGTATCCCGTTACGGTGACTTGAGCGGGTCTATATTGATCAATTTCTCGTGCTGCCTGATCCAATGTTGCGATTTCATTGTGTCGAATATCGGATTGATCAAAATCAAAAAACACTGTATAGGAACTGACAACAGACATAAGATCCTGATTAGGCGCATAGATTGCTTGCCTGCGGTTTCGTTCACATTGATCTGTTTGTTGATGTTTGATATAGGCTTCGGTATCAAGATGAGCTTGTTGATCTTCTTCTTTTATATTATACGACCCATATTGAGACCGCATGCTATCGTGATGGGAATAACACCCGCTTAAAGCCAAAGCGACCGTACACAGCATTATTGTTTTGATTCTCATGAGGCTCTCCTTTTGTCATTTTACAGAGGCTAAGCATCGCAAGATTAACATTAGGAAACGATAGGGAAGATGTTCATAGATATAAGGATTGTGTAAAATTATTGTATAAAGTTTATGCAGAAAATTTTAAGACACCTTGTTCATGGATCTGAGCATCTTTATCGATTTCCATCAAATATCCTATGCCCGCTTTGGTCACAATGCGCATGGGAATGGAGGGGTCTTTTTCAATCTTTTCACGGATTTGACCAATAAAAACGCGTAAATATTGCGTGTCTTCGGCATGGGCATCACCCCAAACATCTTTCAAAATCTCACGGTGAGATAACATTTTTCCTTGATGAATCATAAAATAACGCAATAAATCATATTCTTTGGGCGTTAAAGCGACAGATTTATTCCGCAAAAAGACTTCATGACGCACCAGATCCATTCGTAAAAATCCATTATGTAACTCTGGTTCACCCGCTTCTTTAGTAGCAGAAGATCTCAACGCTGCATTGATCCGCGATATAAGAACATCCGTGTTAAAGGGTTTAAATATATAATCATTTGCGCCTGCATCTAAACTGGAGATCACAGATTCATTATCTGTCAGTAAGGAAATAACAATAATGGGGACATCTGACCATTCTCGCAATGCTTTGATGACCTCGACACCGTGCATGTCTGGTAAATTAAGCTCCAACACCACCAAATCAGGCTTAACAGAAACACAAAGGGAAATCGCCTGACGCCCGCTTGTGCAATCAATCAACTTAAACGCCCCGTCCTCTAAAACTAAATCCATCATTTTTTTTGTGACTTGATCCACATCTGCAATCAAGAGCACGTTTTTCTTCTTGAACATAGGAACTTCCTATCTTTTGTCTAATACATTAAAATGAATTTTCTTGAGTGTGTCCCCTTATACCACACAAAACACAAACTAAAGTAGAAAAATAAATAAAGTAAAAAAATTAGAGCTAAAAACGCATTCCTCCCTCTTATAAATATAAGTTAAGATCTTGCATCGTTGATTATTCTTGATATACTGGCGGCTTATAAAGTAACGCCGTTTTGTATATTTAGAAATCAAAAATGAAATAAAAATCTTAATGAATACGCCCCCTCTATTTTTGCACTTATTTAGGATCAGTGCCTTTTTTGTGGCTGTCTTTATAATATGCCTTTCCTCAATACTGCCCTCTCTTTCCACAGCACAGGCTTCGGATATAGGCAATCAAAATGCCCCCGTGGATATGATTGCGGATGAACTGATTTATAATGACAAAGATAAAATCCTGACTGCCAAGGGCAATGTTCAATTAAAACAAAATGGTCGTACCCTAACAACAGATCATTTAATTTATAACATGACAACCGATACCATCGAAGCCGATGGATTAATCACCATTACCGATCAAAATGGTGATGTGCATAAGGCTGATTTTATCAGCCTGTCTGATCAATTTAAAAACGGATTAATCCGTCAAATGCGCTCTGTCTTAGCTGATGGCAGCCGTTTTTGGGCAAAGCAAGCGCACCGTAAAAATGGCGACGAGTATGAGATGAAGCAAGCGCTCTATAGCCCATGCCCCGTTTGCGAAGGAAAATCCCCCTTATGGTCACTCAAGGCACGCACTGTCAATTACCAAGAAAAGCAGCATCGTGTTGAATATCGGCATGCGACCTTAAGGCTTAAAAATATCCCTATTTTCTATTTGCCTTATTTCACCCATTCCGATGGAAAAATTGATCGCAAAAGCGGCTTGCTAACCCCTCGATTTGGCTATGATTCACAATTAGGCGGCACGGTTACAGAGGCCTATTACATTGATATTGCCCCTGATCAAGATGCAACATTCGGTGTGTTAACATCGACCCAAGAATTACCCATGGCTTTTGGTGAATATCGCAAACGTTTTGAAACCGCAAGCTTTGATGCCAAAGGCAGCAGCACCTATTCAGGAAGAATTGATCAAATTGGCGGACAAACAATCCCCCAAAACGAAGAATGGCGCGGTCATTTATTTGCCAAGAGCCTTTGGGATGTCAATGATAAATGGCGTATGGGCAGCAATATTGAGCTAACCAGTGACGAACAATATTTACGTCAATATGATTTAGACAATAAAGATATTTTAGAAAACCAACTCTATGCCGAACGATTCGAAGATCGAAATTATTTTGTCGGGCGGACATTATTATTCCAAGACACGCGTGTCACAACGCAAAAAGTTGACCAACCTGCAATTTTGCCCGAATTGGTGACACGCGTCGTGGCCGATCCCAACAGTTTATGGGGCGGAAGATTGGCAGGAAACTTATCATTTTTGGGGCTTAATCGTGATGGCAGCGGTCAAGATATGCAGCGTGTTGTTGGATCAACCGATTGGTATCGGCGTTTTATAAGCTCCACGGGCTTTGTCGGTGAGGAAACGGTGAATTTGCGCGGTGATGTCTATCAGCTCCAAGATTCACTTCCCCTTTCACAACAAAGTCAAACTAACATTAATGATAAAAACATCACACGCGGCTTTGTCCAAAGCCATAGCAAAATCAGCTATCCTTTGGCAAAACCTGTTAAAAATGGCAATATTAAAATTGACCCTACCGTTGCCCTTACGCTATCGAATAATTTAGACAACCAAAATCGGAATGTTCCCAATGAAGACTCACAAGATATTCAGATTGATTACAGCAATATCTTCAATGAAAATCGTTTCCCCGGATTAGACCAGATCGAAGATGACACACGCTTAACCTATGGCGCAAATACAGGTTATTATGATAATAACGGCAGTCATATCAGTACGTTTATTGGGCAAAGCTATCGTTTTGATAGCAGCAATATTTTTCCCACGGGATCAGGTCTATCACAAAAAGCATCGGATATTGTCGGACAAATGAGCGCCGATTACCAAGGGCAATATGGGATGAATTACCGCTATCAAGTCTCAAGTGAAACCTTAAAATCAAATCGCCAAGAAATAAACGCCTATCGCAAATGGGATAATGTAAAATTGGGCGGGCGCTATTTCTATTCTCGCGCCTTTAATGAGACGGATTTAGAAGAGGATCGTGAACAAGTCGCAGGAACAGTGGGATTCAAACTCTCAAAACATTGGGGCGTGGAAGGGGCGGCTTTGTATGATCTCGCTGCCGCCGATTCTGGTTTACGTCAAACATTAACAGGCTTAACCTATAATGGGGACTGTATTAACAGCTCTTTTTCCATGCAACGCAATCTCACCAGCGCCGCATCAGGGGATAGTGGGACATCGGTGTTTTTACGGGTTGGATTAAAGAATTTAGGACAATTTAATTCCAACGGCGCTGATCGCACCATTTACAGCGGCGGTTATGCTAATCAATTAAATGACTTTTCACAACCTTAATGGGCATAACATTGATCAATTATTGCATAAGAAACAGGAAAACAGAAAATGGCACATTATGGATCAGGTCGGCGTGACCGCCTAAAACGACAAGAATCTGTAACAAAAATTCTGGTCTATATCATGATTTTTGTCACAGGGTGGGCATTGGGATGGTTTACGGCCGAACAAACAACCTTACAAAAATCATTAGTGTACAAAAGTCAAAATGAACAGATGACTGGTGATATTGAAGATTTACGCAGACAAGTCACCGACCTGCGGGCTCAATCCATTACAGCCCAACAACAATTAGAAGAAGAGCGCACAGAATTTGCATCCTTAATTCCCAAAGATAGCCCGATAAAGGGATTATTGGAACAAATCCATGCCCAATTATCGCGCGGTGTTGCGGCAGAGCGATTGGCTTATGTGATTTCTGCTGCCTCCCCCCCCCAAGATTGCGTTGATCCTCAGTCAAAAAGATTGGTCGTTTTAACCCCATCTTATAAAGGCGATCACAGCACGCTGTTAATTGATAAAATCAATATCGAAGCCAGCGGCGACTCCTTCGTCAATGGAAAAGGATTAGTTGAATCATGGTTTGATACGGCAAAACCTGTCAAAATTGTATTTACTTTATCCGATAACAGCAAAAAACCTTTATCAGGCTTACTCCCTTTACAAACAACAATTGTTGATAATGGACGTGAATATCGTTTTAATATTGATAAAGGTGCAAAATCCTTTATAAAAATCACCTATGACCATTGTGCTTATCCTTAATGAAACAAAGTTTTTTGAGTAACCTTATATATGATCCCTCGTTATAGCCGCCCCGAAATGACAGCCATTTGGTCACAAGAGCAAAAATATCAAAATTGGTTGGATATTGAACGCTTGGCCTGTGAAAAAATGGGACAAATTGGGATGATCCCTGCCCATGTTGCCCAATCTATTGCCGAAAAAGGGGGATTTGATCCAGCGCGGATTGATGACATTGAACGTGAGGTTAAACATGATGTCATTGCCTTTCTAACCAATCTGGCGGAATATGTGGGCGATGATGCGCGTTATATTCACCAAGGCATGACCTCATCCGATGTCGTTGATACTGGGTTTGCCATGATGATGGTACAATCTGTTGACCTGATTTTAGCGGATTTAGAGGATTTATTAGCCGCCCTTGAAAAACAAGCCAAAACCCATAAACACACAATATGCATAGGCCGCAGCCATGGCGTGCATGGAGAGCCCACAACATTCGGATTAAAAATGGCTGGGCATTATGCCGCATTTCAACGCAGCAAAAACCGCCTATTAGCCGCCAGAGCTGAGATTGCCATTTGCAATATATCAGGGGCAGTGGGAACTTATGCGACCTTAGACCCATCCATTGAAATCTATGTTGCAGAAAAATTAGGCTTACAACCTGAAACCATCGCCACCCAAGTCACCCCCCGTGATCGTCATGCTATGCTGGCCTGTGTGCTGGGTGTGATTGCATCCTCTATTGAGAATTTGGTCATTGAAATTCGCCATTTACAACGCACCGAAGTCCGCGAAGCTGAAGAGTTTTTTAGTAAAGGGCAAAAAGGCTCGTCCGCCATGCCCCATAAACGCAACCCTATCCTCAGTGAAAATCTAACAGGGTTGGCGCGTATTATCCGCAGTACCGTCATCCCTGCCCTTGAAAATGTTGCATTATGGCATGAACGCGATATTTCCCATTCTTCTGTTGAGCGCGTCAGTGTCCCTGATGCCTTTATTGCCTTGGATTTTTCCTTGGTACGCTTAACAAAAATGATCAACGAATTGTTGGTTTATCCGGATCGTATGAAAAAAAATATGGATATGACAGGCGGATTAATATTTTCACAACGCGCTCTCCTCGCTCTAACACAAGCAGGGATCAGTCGCGAAGACGCCTATGCCCTCATTCAATCCCATGCCATGCATGTTTGGGAAAGTGACGGCGCATCGACATTAAAACAACGCTTGCTTGAGGATAGAACCATCACAAACGCCCTATCACTTGATCAAATTACCGCTATATTCCAAACTGATTTTTATCTAAAACAGGTCGATTTTATTTTTAATCGGGTTTTTAATAAAGCGGATTACCCCCCCTCTCACATTGTAAAAGACATATTATGACGCACCCGACCAAGAATGATAAAAAAATCGCCCTTAGCGATGCCATGGCGTGGGCAGTGGTGGTCAGTGCCTTAAGCCATATTTTTTGCTGTGGCATTCCCTTTGTGGTGGCACTGCTGAATATTGCAGGAGGTTTAGGCTTTTTATCCGTCATCATGCCCGCTTCTTTAAAATTCCACGCGCTGCTGGAGGCATGGGAAATTCCAATGCTGCTTTTTTCCGCCCTGATGTTAATCGGCGGATGGATCTTACACATTCAATCCACAAAAATAAAGGGCTGCAAAGCGCATCTATGCTGCCATCATGATGAAGATCATAAAAAGAATTTTAATCACTGGATTATGATCGCTGCAACGATTTTATTTGCTGTCAATATTTTGGTGCTTGTTTTTAGTGATTTTTAGCTGTTCCAACATCCCCTCAAACGCCAATGCACGGTGGCTGATTTTATCTTTTAAATCCGCGGCCATCTCCGCAAAGGTTTGGTCATAGCCGTGGGGTTGGAAAAATGGGTCATAACCAAAGCCTGTGCCGCCGCGCGGTGGCCAGATCAGATCGCCTTTGACAATCCCTTCTGCCACAAATTCTGTACCATCAGGCATAACATAGGCAAGGGCGCAATGAAAGGCAGCCGTTTTATCGGTTGAATCCAAAATTTGATCCCATATTTTTTTCATGGCGTATGCAAAATCGCGCGCCCCTGTTTCAGGGTTGATCGCATAGCGCGCCGAATGAATGGACGGCGCACCGTTTAGGGCGGATACACATAGGCCGCTATCATCCGCCAAAGATGGCAGCCCCGTCAGTTGCGCGCAATGACGTGCTTTCAGCAGTGCATTTTCAGCAAATGTTGCGCCCGTTTCCTCAGGCTCTGGTACACCCTGTACGCCAGCATAAGTTAAGTCAATATTGATATTCACTTTATCAAATAACGCCTGAAATTCTTTGACTTTTCCAGCGTTATGCGTGGCAAGACATAGAATCACAAAACCGCCTCTTGGATCAATTTTAATTCCGCACAAGATGCCTTGGCAAGGTTTAACAGGCTTAAAAACTCTTCCTCTGTAAAGGGGGTTTTTTCCGCTGTGCCTTGGATTTCAACAATACCGCCCTTGCCTGTTAAAACGAAATTGGCGTCTGTATCGGCGTTTGAATCCTCATCATAATCCAAATCCACGATGGCGCGTCCCTGCACAATCCCGCAGGAAATGGCAGATACAGAATCGGTTAAGGGGCAGTTTTTTAAGACACCAATCAGTTTCAAATGCTCAACCGCCTGTTTCATCGCCACATACGCCCCTGTGATGGAGGCGGTGCGTGTACCGCCATCGGCTTGGATCACATCACAGTCAATCTTGATGGTACGCTCCCCCAATTTTTGCAGATCAATCACGGCGCGTAAGGCGCGGCTAATCAGGCGCTGAATTTCCATCGTCCGCCCTGATTGCTTACCCTTGGCAGATTCACGATCCATCCGCGTGGCGGTGGAGCGCGGCAACATCCCATATTCCGCCGTGATCCAACCCTTGCCTTGGTTTTTCATCCATTGCGGCACTTTTTCCTCAATGGTCGCAAGGCACATGACGTGCGTATCACCAAATTTCACCAAGCATGACCCTTCGGCATATTTGGACACATCAATCTCAATGGATACAGGGCGCATCGCATGATCGGGGCGTTGTTGATAGCGTGATGACATAAGGCTTTTCCTATTTTATAAATTCATATCTGTTATGACCTGATAAAGAAGAATTGTCAAAATGATTTTAAATTCTTATAATCAATCCTATGCAAAACTTAAATCAACGATCCATCGACATTTTCCGCCATATTGTCGAATCCTACCTTGAGTCGGGGGAGGCCGTGGGGTCTCGGACGCTCTCGCAACGCCTCATGCAAAACCTATCCCCCGCCACCATTCGCAATGTGATGGCGGATTTGGAAGATGCAGGGCTTTTATCCGCCGCGCACCGATCCGCAGGGCGTATGCCCACCGCATCGGGCTTGCGGTTATTTATTGACGGCATGATGGAAATTGGGTCTGTATCAGAGCAAGAAAAAAACGCCCTGCAACAATCCGTGCATCAGGGGCAATATGTGGATGATAAGATTGAACGTGCGCTAAAAATGGTGACGAATCTTTCGGGATGCGCAGGCATTGTGCTGGCGCCGAAATCGGAAAAACCCATTGAGCAAATCCAATTTGTGAATTTAGGCGCGGGTTTGAGCGGTCACAAAATCCTCACCGTGATTGTTTTTGATGATGGCAGTATCGAAAACCGCTTGATTGAAAGCGATCATCCTATATCTGCATCCCAGATGATCCGCGCCTCCAATTATCTCAGTGAGAAAATGCAGGGAAAAACCCTCTCCCAAGCTGCTGATGACATTGCCGTCGATATTCATACACGCCAGCATGAATTGGACATTGAGGCAAATAGTCTGATCGAAAAAGGCTTAGTCCAAAAATCCAGCACCGGTGACCAAGAACGCTATATCGTCCGTGGTCAATCGCATTTATTGGACAATATTGATACCATCGAACGGCTAGATCATATTCGTGATCTGTTGCAACGTTTGGAAAACCAAGAAACTATGCGCAATTTATTGCAAATGACCAAACTGGGCGCAGGCGTGCAGATTTTTATCGGCTCAGAAAATCCTGTTTTTGATAGCGAGGGCTTATCCTTAATCATCGCCCCCTATCAATCCGAAAAAACCAAGATCATTGGCGCAGTGGGCGTTATTGGTCCCACGCGATTAAATTACGGGCGGATTATGCCGATTATTGATTACACATCGCGGTTGTTGGCGGATTTATTATAAAACCTTGCCAAAAACCATAAAATATTCTATATCATAGCGATAAAATTTATGAAGGGTTACGCAAAAATGACAATCGACGCACAAGAAAATATCCAAGACGACATTATCCTTGATGATGAGAATTTGCCTATTGAGAATGAAACAGAATCTTTAAAAAATGAAGTTGCGGCGTTAAAAGATCAAATGCTGCGCGTGATGGCGGATGCTGAAAATACGCGCAAGCGTGCGCAAAAAGACCGCGAAGATGCCTCACGTTTTGCCGTGACATCCTTTGCCCGTGATCTGTTGAGCATGGTTGATAATTTTGACCGCGCCCTGAATGCCATCACCCCTGATCAAAAAGAAAACGCCGCCCCTGAATGGAAAAATTTGATGGAGGGCATCGAGTCGATCCACCGCGGCATGCAAAGCACCCTATCCCGTCATGGGATTGAGAAAATCGACACGAAAGATCAATCCTTTGATCCGAACCTACACGAAGTCCTATTCGAAGCCCCGATCCCCAATGTTGAAAAAGGCAAAATTATTGAGACGATTGAGGCAGGATACACAATCAATGGCCGCCTGCTCCGCGCCGCAAAAGTTGGCATTGCTGCTGGCGGTGCGGGTACGGGCGCAACGCCCCCTAAAGCCGGCAGTCAGATTGATCAAGAAGTGTAAAAAAAATTCACCTCCCCCTTGAAAATAAAAGATAGCGATCTATAATGGGCGCATCTTTTATTTTTTTGGGTATAGGATCAATTTTATGAAACTCTTAAAACTTCTTTTAGTTGCCGCTCTCTTTTTGAGCGTACAAGCCCCTACAGCGCAAGCCGCAGATTCAGATTCCATTTCATCTTATGGATGGCTCGCGAAAGAGCGCTTTCAAATCAGAGCGCGTGCCATTGGCGTTATCCCTGATGGTGATGGCAAAGTCAACGGCACCGCATTGCAAACCGATGTCGAAAATTCCTATACGCCTGAGGTTGACGTTACTTACTTCTTTAATGATCACATTGCCGCAGAATTGATTGCTGCCACCGCAAAACATAGCGTTAAGGCCGGCGCATCTGATTTAGGGGATGTTTGGATTTTACCCCCCACATTGACATTGCAATATCACTTCACACCTGATGCAGCCTTCAGCCCTTATGTGGGTGCAGGGTTAAATTATTCCATGTTTTATGGCGAAGATGCAGGCGCAGGCTTTAATCGCTTGGATGTCAAGGGCAACTTTGGATATGCCGTACAAGCAGGGTTTGATTATTGGCTATGCGATCATTGGGGCATAAATTTTGATGCGAAATATGTTGACCTCAGCATTGATGCACAGGTCAATTCAGGATCATCAACATTGAATGCCTATGATATTGATCTCAATCCCGTGATTATTGGAACAGGAATTTCATATCATTTTTAAAAATACCGTGATATTTTTGCAACAGTCTTGAAACAAAAAATCTAAACAAGGTCATTTATACAAAAATGACCTTGTTTTCTTTTAAGCCTCTGATAAGATTTTAAAATCTTATTTTCTTCTTATTTACTTGAGGTATTTTAATGCGCACTTTTATTCGCTATAGCCTATTGTCAACAACAATTATGGCCGCTCTTGGGGTTGTATCCGCACCAGCCATTGCCAAAACGACATTGGGCGATGCCGAAATTTCTGCCAATATTGGCGTTGTTTCTGATTATTCTTTCCGTGGGATTTCCCAAAGCAATGAAAATTTTGCCCTGCAAGGTGGGTTTGATGTCACGCATGAAAGCGGTTTTTACGCTGGATTCTGGGGATCAAATATTGATTACAACAATACCCAAGGCGGAAGCATTGAAACCGACCTATACGGTGGGTATTCTGGCACAGTTGGTAAATTGGCGTATGATGTCGGTGTCCTTGGTTATTACTATCCCGGTGCAGACAGCAGCCTAAATTATGATTATTACGAAGGATCATTGGCCGTTGGGTATGATTTTGATGTGGCATCCGTCAGCACATCGGTTAACGTATCCCCCAATTATTTCGGTGACAGTGGCACAGCCAGCTATTTCGCAGGCGCAGTTGATGTCCCTGTTACAGAAGCCTTTAGCCTAAGCGCACATGCTGGACGTCAATATATTGAAAGAAATGCACGCTATGGCACACCTGATTACACAGATTGGTCATTGGGTGCAAATTATGATTGGCAAGATTACAGCTTTGGCGTACAATATGTCGATACCAATATGGGACTAAGCGAATGTGCGGATAACTGCGCCCCTCGTGTCGTGTTTTCTGTATCAACATCTTGGTAACAAAAAACTTGACATAACTTAATTATTCGTTTATAAATAATTTACAAGTTATTAATATTCATATCTCAAAGGGGTCTTAAACCATGAAAAAAATCGCTTTATTCGCTGTTGTTACGTTAGCATTGGCAGGATTCGCTGGCACAGCCGCGGCAGAAACATCCTTTCATGCCAAAAAACAAGGTCGCGTTTTTATGCAGCCTAAAACAGAGAAAACAGACCTAGGCAACATCCAGCCCGCAGCTGGTGATGACTTGGTTGTCGATGAAAAAACTGAGGAAGCCTCTGTTTCCCCACAAATTGACGCACTACAGGATAGATTACAACTTCCACGCCGTCAGGTACGTTAATTAAACAGACCAAATAAATTTTTTAAAAAACACGCCTCTTTTTATATAGGCGTGTTTTTTTATTAATAATTCTATATTATGATAGAATTACCTGATACAATAAAAGAAAAAGTGAGAGAAAAATGCCCTTAGTGATTGATTTAAAACCTGGTGAGAAATTCTTAATTGGAGACGCCGTTATCACCAATGATAATCAACGCACACGCCTGCATATCGAAGGGAAATCCGCAATCATGCGGGAACGTGATGTTTTAAAAGAAGAAGACGCAAACACACCCGCCCAAAAAATTTATTTCTTAGTACAATGCATGTATTTAGCCCGCAATCCAAATTTATATCACGAAAATTATTTCAAACTGGTACGGGAATTGCAAGATGCTGCTCCAACAATGACCATCTTAATTCTTTCTATCAACGAAAAAATTATTGAAGGGTCATTTTACAAGGCCTTGAGAGAGGCAAGAACTTTAATCGAATATGAGAAAGAGTTGGTCGATCATGCAAAATCAAAATTATCCAGCACCGAGTAAAAAACATGCGTCTGCGGCAGGGGCTTACGCCCAAAATTCGCAAACCCATACACCGGATCAACGTGAATTAGAAGCACGCGTTCTGTTAAAATCTGCGCAACGATTAAAAGACCTCCAAGATAATTGGGGTCAAAATACCGCTGAGGAATTAGATGATGCCTTACGTTATAATCGTCAGCTATGGTTAGTCTTCGTGGATACAGCTATGGAAGATGAAGATGAAAACCGTACAACAGAGCTTCGTAATAATATTGCAAATCTGGGTACATTTATTTTTAAACGGACATTGGAAATCTTGGCATCTCCCCAAAAGGAGCTTTTGGACATCTTAATCGATATTAATCGTGACGTCGCCGCAGGATTAATGAGCCAGAAATCCGTTGAAACAACACCATCTAATGATTAATGGTGTTTGTTTTTAATATAGAAAATCCACACCAGATTTAATCTGGCATCTTGTCGATCATCGGGAATCGCCTAAATCAGGGAGATTCCTCGTCAAGCGTGGAGATGACGGCGCAGGAAGAAAAGTTTAGTATTCTTACAACATCAATCGTACAGCAGTGATACAGCCTATTTTTTAGGGATAAAAAATTTATCAAAAAAACGATCCCCAAATTTTTGGGGGCTTTTTTCTGTTAACTCTTTTTGTTTGTAATTACCAGAACGTTGATTGCATTGTTCTATATATTTTGGCCATTCTCTTTTTAAATATGAAGGCAATGCTCTGATTTTTACACGATGAGGTCCAACGCCCATGATAATACTCCTATGTTCTAAAAATTAACAATTATTTGCGGTGTAAAAGAAAAGTAAAACGACGTCAACAAATTTATTTTTGTTTTGGCTGGTGATTTTTCCAATCATTATTTCGCGACTTGGGTTTAGACGGCGTTTCTGAATAAGGTTTGCCTCCACGTTCTGCTTCGATCTTACGAAAAGCCTCTGTTAAAGCACGATCAATTTGTTCTCGAGTTGGTTTATTGCCTTTGTTTTTCTTAACCATAAATAATCCTCCTGTTTAAAATATTAAAATCCCATAATCTTCATTGTATCCGATAACACAGGCGCAGCAACAGCACGGGCTTTTTGAGTGTTTTCAGATAAAATCTTGTTTAAATACGCCTGATCCGCCAATAAATGATTTAACTTTGTGGTGATCGGGGATAGATGCGCAATTAAAGCATCAATCAATGTCTGTTTAAAGCCTGAAAAATTCTCTGTTCCTGCCCATTCCAACACAACATCTTCCAAAGATTTCGCTTGCAAACACGCATAGATGGTCAATAAATTTTTGACCTCAGGGCGCGTTTGACATTCTTCCAGATTATGCGGCATAAAATTGATCGTATCGGTTTTTGCCTTTTTGATTTTTTGGGCAATGGTATCGGCATCATCCGTTAAATTGATACGGCTTAAATCCGATTCCGCGGATTTGCTCATTTTACTATTGCCATCACGCAAAGACATGATCCGCGCGCCCTCCGGCATAATCACAGGTTCAGGTAATGTAAAGAATTCCTGATTATAGCGGTGGTTAAACGTGGAGGCCACTTCGCGCGTTAATTCCAAATGCTGCTTTTGATCCTCCCCCACGGGAACATGGGTGGCTTTGTACAATAAAATATCCGCCGCCATAAGTACGGGGTATGCGTACAGCCCTAACCCCACGCGCTCAGAATTCTTGCCTGATTTTTCCTTGAATTGCGTCATGCGATCCAGCTTGCCGATTTGGGTCATGGTGGATAATAGCCACATTAATTGCGCATGTTCAGGCACGGTGGATTGAATGAAAATCGTGCTTTTTTCCGCATCCACCCCTGATGCAATATAGGCAGCGGCTGTTTCGATATTTTTGCTGCGCAGCACTTCGGGGTCTTGCGGCACGGTAATGGCGTGCAAATCGGCAATCATATAAAACGAATCATAATCATGCTGCAAATGCACCCAATTTTTAATCGCGCCCAAATAATTGCCAATGTGAATATCATTGGTGGGCTGCATACCTGATAAAATACGTCCTTTGGTCATTCTTATTCTTCTTTATTTTTCAATAGTAATTTAATATCGCGTGGGTGATAGACATTAAAGAGCATCAATCCGCCACCATAAATGGCAACACTGATTCCCATAATGACAACAAGGTTAAAATAGATTGAGTGATCTTGCAAGACGATCCCCAAAATAAATGCCACAATCCCCATAAACACAGATAATCCAGCCGTCGGCACAAATTTTTGCATAAAGCGATCATCTAACATCATATAGCTGGAATGACGCATGCCGCGCCATAATAAATATAACTGCAACCACCCCACAATCCCTGTTGCCAGCGCAATTCCTGCCACGCCTAAAAACGGCATCAAGCTAAGCCCAATAATAATATTAAGCACGACCGAAACAATCGATGTTTTGACAGGCGTTTTTGTGTCTTGCTCCGCCCAATAGGCCGTGGAGAAAACCTTAACCCCAATATAGGCAGGCAGACCAAACGCATAGGCTTGTAAAACATGCGCCGTGGTGGCAGTATCTGTTCCTGTAAACGCGCCGCGTTCAAATAAAACCCCAATAATCAGCGGCGCAATCGCCATCAAGCCAATAGCAGAGGGCAGCCCCAAGAAAAAACACGCCTCCATCGCGCGATTAAACAAATTTTGGCTCTCTTCTTTTTTATGCTCACTAATCGCCTTGGATAAAAGCGGCAACAAGGCTGTGCCAACCGCAATACCAATCGTACTGAGAGGAAGCTGATTCAGGCGATCTGCGAAATATAAATGCGATACCGCGCCCTCAGGCAGCTTGGATGCCATAATGGTATCGGCAAATAAATTAATATGCACGATCCCTGCCCCCATAATACCGGGTAACATCAGGCGAAACAGGTTTTTAATGTCATCGTTAATGACAAAACGGCACATAGGAATATTGATTTTATAAAAGCGCGCGGCGATATACATAAATGCCACCTGCCCTAATCCAGCACAAAAAACCCCGATTGCTAATAAATAGCCAATCTGCGTTTTGGATTCAAACAATGCCCCAATCCCCAATGCCACAAGTAAAAATATATTAAATAAAACAGGTGCAATCGCAAAAGGCGCGTACCTGCCATGCACGTTTAAAACTCCCCCGTAAAAGGCGGATATAGACATACATAAAAGATAGGAAAAACTGATCCGTGAAAAGGCAACTGCCATGTCAAAACGATCCCCCTCAAAACCCGGTGCGATCAATTTGATAATCAGGGGCATAATCAGGATCATCAGCACCGTAAAGGCGGATAAAAACACGCTCATGACTGTTTGCACTTGACCTGCAAATTCATTGGCTTCATCCGCGTCTTTAATCAATTTTTCGTTATAAAGCGGCACAAAAGATACCGTAAATGCCCCTTCTGCCGTAATACGGCGAAATAGATTCGGCAGACGCAGAGCCACCAAAAATGCATCTTGGATCGGCGACGCCCCCAAAACAGCCGCCATGACCATATCGCGTAAATATCCCACCACACGGCTAACCATCGTTAGGCTGGCAATTGTTGCCATTGCTTTTAAAAGTTTCATAATTTATATCTATATTAAATGTCAGATTTCTCCTATCATACATAATTATCGCCCAAGAGAAAGATTTGTTTTACCTATATGATCCAAAATCCTGAAAAAAATAGCTTTGGCACACGTCATGTCAGCGCCGACGAAAAAACAGCGCTGGTTCGTGGTGTTTTTGACAGTGTTGCACAGAAATATGATATTATGAATGATGTCATGTCATTGGGCGTGCATCGTCTATGGAAAAATCGATTGATCCGTCAAATTCGCCCTCGCCCCGAATATCGCTATTTAGATGTTGCAGGCGGCACAGGCGATATTGCCTTTTTGATTCGGGAGCGCATAGGAGCAAGTTCCGATATTACAATCTTTGATCTGAACGCTGAAATGCTGAATGTCGGGCGCGATCGCGCCATTAATCGGGGTTTTGTGCGTGGTTTAGAATGGATCAATGGCAATGCCGAGTCCCTGCCCTTTGCGGATAATAGCTTTGATGTCTATTCCATCGCCTTTGGCTTGCGTAACGTCACCCATATCGACACCGCCTTAGCCGAAGCCTATCGCGTCTTAAAAAAAGGCGGTCGTTTTTTCTGTTTGGAATTCAGCCATTTGGAAACAAAATCATTGCAATCTATGTATGATCTCTATTCCAAACTCTTTATCCCTCGCATGGGCGCCATGATCGCAGGCGACCGTGAATCCTATCAATATTTGATCGAAAGCATCCGCGCCTTTCCCACCCAAGATCAACTGATTGAGCGCATGCAAAAAGCGGGCTTTATTCAAACCCGCTTTGTGAACCTATCATACGGCATTGTTGCCATTCATGAGGGGGTTAAGGTTTAAAAGCGCGTGTATTGTCCACAATCCAGTTATGGCTGACCATGACCTCACCACAATCTAGGCTCAGGACTCATTAAATCCACCATATAACGATGACGGCTACAATGATTGCGGCACGGAATGTATGGGCACATCGGTCATAACGTGTTGCGATGCGGCGCCAGTCTTTGAGTTTAGAGAAG
>JBIICI010000006.1:0-105033 GCA_044238935.1 Gemmobacter sp. | reverse complement strand
CGCGAATGGCTTCTTTCACATGTTTATCTTGTTGAATTAAACCGATCAAAGGCGGGCTGAGGCGCAAGAAATTCTCACAGGCTTTTAGCAATGTTTTATAGGTTTTCTCCCCCTCATGCCGATTCGTTGCCATGTTTACCGCAACTTGAATATTTTTGGCAGAACCTGAGGCATTGGATAATTTGATAAAAGCATACGCATCCGTTAAGGATGTGGGCTCATCCGTGATCACCAATAAGGTCAATGCCGCCATGGATGACATCATGCGCACCGTGCGATCAATCCCTGCCCCCAAATCCACAATCACCGCGTCATAGGAGGAGGCAAGATCAATTAACTGATCCCTTAACATCGATAAACGCTGCCCCGGAAGCGCCGACAAAGAAGCCTGCCCTGAGCGACCGGCAATAATATCAAAGCCACCCTCATCAAAGGTTTGAACAACTTTATCAAGGCTTAATCGTCCCCGAATCACATCATTTAAATCACGTTTTGGCATTAAACCCAATTGAACATCGACATTGGCTAAGCCCAAATCACCATCAAACAATAAAACTTTTTTACCGCTGCGCGCCAAAGCATGCGCCAAGGTGATGGAAAACCATGTTTTACCAACCCCCCCTTTGCCGCTGGCAACTGCAATAATATTGCGCCCACGCCTTAATAAAGTCGACAAAGGAATGTCTGCATCGTGAATATTCGGGTCTTGTGTCATCGTTCTGATTACCTTGTATTACGTTATACTTATATTACATGAATTTGGTTATGTTCGTACAGCTTTCTTTTTATTTTCGACATGTTTCATTTCTGATTCATAATCCGGATATAATCTGGCGGCTAAATTTTGGGCATTATTTGTATCAAATCCATCTGCAACACTGGCTGTGTTACTAACATCTGTCAAATTCATACCGCCATAATAGGCAGCGGATAACACCCCACCCAAACGGCGTGCCATATCCATCCGCGCAGGCATCATCAAACGCACACCCAACGCCCCAAAAATCCGCGCGATTTCACCGGCCTCATCGGCATCAATACCGGCTTGCATCACCATCACGGCATCCATATCGGCCGCAGAAATCAAGCGCGATAAATCCTTGACCTCTGCCGTGTTAAAGGGATTAATGCCAAAACTATCAATAATAATTTGCTGACATTCTTGTTTCTTTAATCGATTCACAGCATCCGCAAGGCTGACTTTGTCTTCTGCACGCTCAAGATGAATATCCAATAATTTTGTAAAGGCCTGCAATTGCTCAAACCCACCTGCACGAACTGTATCGGTTGTAATCACACCCACTTTTAAACCATTCATCACTGCGCGCGTGGCAAGTTTTGCCGCCGCCAATGTCTTGCCTGCCCCAGGGCAGCCAACCAAGATAATCGGACGATGATAAGCCCCAATCGGTAGGGGACGAAAGGCAAAAATTTGCCCCAATGATTGCGACAAAGCCTGTGATAATGATCCGTAAGGCGACATCATCGCACAAGAAATAATCTGATCCATAATATCATGGGGTACAGAATGACGTAATAGAATATCTGTCAATTGCTCATCAATGCCGATCTGATTTTGCTCTTCATCATATTGCAGCCATGATTCAGGATCAACTGACATATCCGTTGCATCATAAGGATCAACAAAATCATCCTCTTGATCTTTATGGGTCAATTCAAAAAATGGATCTTTTGTCAATTGCGCACCACTCAACGCACCCAAATCATGGATTTGAGCCGCCATTTGTGGTGGCAAGCGATCTTCTTCAATAGCAGCAGTAACACGCACGGCTTTGCCGTTATTTTCTTCGCGAGTGGCAATAATAATTGCCTCTTCGCCCATTGTGTTACGTACCATTTCCAAGGCTTCCCTCATTGATTTTGCGTAGAATGATTTTAACCGCATGACTCAAGTAAATAAGAAGTTTAAAATAAAGAAACTATAATTTATAATGATAACAGATTTTAGAAAAAGATAATATAGGATATTAATCTTAATGATCATATCAAAAAAAACATGACCTTAAAAGAGTCCGAAAGGCATAGATTTTAAAAAATATGTTTTTTTTATAAAAAAAATAGGTTAAAGATACGCAATGATAAACGATAAATTGATAAAAGAAAATAAACCTATCCAATTAGGCATTGCCGGACTTGGCGCTGTTGGCTCTTGTGTTGCATCCTATCTTCTGAAAAACAAAGATTCGTTGGAATCAAATTTTGTACTGCATGGAATTTGTGATTCTGATGCCCAAAAACAAAATCAATTCCCCGATATTGCTGTTATGGATTTTGAAGCATTGGCGCGCAACTGTGATGTGATTATCGAAGCTCTGCCTTCTGCGATTGTACCCAATCTTGCAAAATCCGTGTTTCAACATCAAAAAACATTGCTGTGCATCAGCAGCTCAGCGCTCCTGATCTATCCTGAAATCATTGCGTTTCAAAAACAATATGGGGGACGCATTATCGTGCCATCTGGGGCATTAGCAGGATTAGACGGCGTTGCCGCCATGCGCGCCATGCATTATATTGAATCGGCAGAAATCATCAGCACAAAACCGCCACTGAGCTTTAAAGGTGCGCCCTACTTCATTGAAAATCCAATCGATTTAAACAGCATCAAAAAAGCCACAACGATTTTCCAAGGCAGCGCCGAAGAGGCCGCCGTCGCGTTTCCAGCCAACATCAACGTCGCCGCCAGCCTTGCACTTGCCAGCGGCGTGCATCCATCAGAAATTGATGTTACAATTGTTGCCGATCCGAAATCAAAGGGCAACAGCCACCGCATTCGCGTGCGCAACCCTTTAACGGAAATCAAATGCCACATCACCAATACACCCAGCCTAGATAATGCAAAAAGCAGCGCTCTAACCGCCTATAGCATTATTGCGTGGCTGGAAAAACAAAGTCAAACCATAAGCATAGGATAAAAATGCTGCATCATCGCCATTTTTATATGATCCGCCACGGGCAAAGTGAGCATAATGCCAATAAATTAATGGCAGGGCATATCGACACACCTTTAACCCAAACGGGGCGCGATCAGGCGGCACATATACGCGATCTTATCCCTATTCTGCCTCACCGCCCAACACATATCATTCACAGCCCCCTTACGCGGGCAAAAAACACCGCTGAAATCTTAAACCAAGATTTACAATGCCCCATGATTGCGGATAAAAACTTAAAAGAACTGCATATGGGCGACTGGGAAAATCAAAGCGTTGATTTATACATTGACCGCTTTTTAAATTTTGAAAATCCAGAAAATGGCGAAACATTTGACGATTTTCAAACACGCATTACCTATGCCATCGCAACACAAATCAACCAACTGCCCCATCCTGCGATCCCTGTTATCGTATCACATGGCGGCGTGATGCGTGCTTTTTTCAAACAGTATCACAAAACGGTAAAGCGCATCGGCAATTGCCGTTTATATGAATTCCGCCCCCAAAATCAAAATACAGATCATCCATTCCCTTGGGACATTTTTGAACATTACCAAGACTCAACAGGAGAGATAATCAGCCAAAAAGCCGATGATTTGTTTTTGTAATTGAAGAACCTGATATTTAATTTAGCATAATGTATTTGTAATTCTCGTCTAACACTTTGAAAAAATCAACCGTTTTAATTCTAAACGTAATGTCATTTCTTGCTGGATTAATATAGACATGACTTGTTTCCTTAATGACATGATCCACTATAATAAGAATGGTTGCACTATTACCAATCGGAGTAGCAGCACCTACCTCATACCCTAAGACTTCGTTAAATGTATGTTCATTTGCAAACTGTAACTTTTTCTCCTTAAGAAATAGCTTTAGGTCTTTGACGGGAACTTTCCTGTAGCCTGGTGTCACAAATAAATAGTAATTCTCTTTGGACTCCAGCAAAATCGTTTTTAAGTTTTCTTCTTCAAGGCTTTGCGTCAGGCTTATGGCGTCTTCCATCGTATAGACAGGATCATGGTTTATTATTTCAAAAGCAATTTGTTGGTCATCCAGTAACTGAACTAAATTTGAATAGGCATCCATCATTTATCCTCAAACAAAACAATGCTTAAGCACCTTTAAGGGATTAAGCATTGTTTTTCGTATAACTTAAATATCACCCAACCTTTGAAACTACCCCCGCTGTCGTACTGGATTTTGCCATATTGCGCAAGACGTAATGCAAGATACCGCCATTGCGGTAATAATCAAGCTCGTCCAACGTATCCACGCGCACCAATAATTTTACATCTTGGGTACGGCCATCGGCATATTTGATGGTGAGTGTGGCTTGACCGCGGGGAGATAGTGCCGCATCAATGCCTGTGACATCAAATGTTTCTGTGCCATCTAATCCCAAACTATGGCGGTTTTCGCCATTTTGGAATTGTAAGGGTAACACACCCATGCCGATCAGGTTTGATCTGTGGATACGCTCAAAACTCTCCGCAATCACCGCATTCACGCCCAATAAACGTGTGCCTTTGGCTGCCCAGTCACGGCTTGATCCTGTGCCGTATTCTTTGCCTGCCACAACGATCAACGGCGTTTTGCTAGCGACATATTGCATGGCGGCATCGTAAATCGGTTGATCCACGCCTGTGGGGATATGCTTGGTAAAACCGCCCTCAATATGCGGTACCATTTCATTTTTAATACGGATATTGGCAAAAGTCCCGCGCATCATGATTTCATGGTTTCCACGACGTGCGCCGTATGAATTGAAATCTTGTTGTGCCACGCCATGTTCCAACAAATATTTTCCAGCAGGTGAATCTTTCTTAATTGATCCAGCAGGGGAAATATGATCCGTGGTCACGGAATCGCCCAATATCGCCAACGCATAGGCATTTTTGATATTATTTGTGGCCTCAATATCCAATGTCATGCCATCGAAATAGGGGGGATTTTTGACATAGGTGGATTTTTCATTCCAATTATAGGTCTGCCCTGTGCCGCCTGAAATAGATTGCCATTCGGGTGTGCCAAGAAATACGTTGGCATAACGGGATTTAAATTGCTCACTGGTGACCGCATAAGCAACGGCATCTTTGACATCTTTATTGGACGGCCAAATATCTTTTAGGAAAACATCATTGCCCTGTGGGTCTTGACCGATGGGGTCTTTATACAGATCAATATTCATTGATCCTGCCAAGGCGTATGCCACCACCAAGGGGGGAGATGCCAAATAGTTGGATTTTACATGCGGACTGATTCGCCCTTCAAAATTGCGGTTTCCCGATAAAACACCGCACACATCAAGGGCATTGGCATCAATCACCTTGGCAATCGCCTCAGGCAAAGGCCCTGAATTTCCAATACAGGTTGTGCAACCATAGCCAACAAGGTTAAAGCCAAGCGCATCCAAATCATCCTGCAGCCCTGCGCGTTCCAAATAATCCGTCACCACTTGTGATCCGGGGGCAAGGGAGGTTTTGACCCAAGGCTTAATCTTTAAGCCTTTTTTCAAAGCATTCCGCGCCACCAATCCTGCGGCAACCATAACGGAAGGGTTTGATGTGTTGGTGCAGCTGGTAATCGCGGCGATTGTTACATCCCCATACCCTAAGGTAAAATCTTCGCCCTCCACTTTAAATCTTTGGCTGACATCCACACCGCTTAGGCTTTTTGCCAAATGATCTTTATAATTCGGGGCAGCAACGGATAATGCAATGCGGTCTTGGGGGCGTTTTGGGCCTGCGATACAAGGCTCAACGCTGCTCATGTCCAATTCCAATTTTGCGGTAAACACAGGCTCATGACCTGATTCGCGCCAGAATCCTTGTTCCTTGGCATAGGCTTCGACCAAGGCAACGCGGTCTTCATCACGCCCTGTAAAGCGTAAATAGGCAATCGTTTCGGCATCAATCGGGAAGAATCCACAAGTCGCGCCATATTCAGGTGCCATATTCGCAATCGTTGCGCGATCTGCTAATGACAAATAATCCAATCCATCGCCATAAAATTCAACAAATTTGCCAACAACGCCGTGCGCGCGTAGCATTTGCGTAACCGTTAGCACCAAATCCGTTGCCGTTGCGCCTTCTTTCAACGCACCTGTCAGCTTAAAGCCCACAACTTCGGGGATTAACATCGTTACAGGTTGCCCCAGCATCGCGGCCTCAGCCTCAATCCCCCCAACGCCCCAGCCCAAAACGGCAAGTCCGTTAATCATGGTGGTATGCGAATCTGTGCCGACCAATGTATCAGGATAGGCAACCAGATTGCCTGTATCTTCATCCTTTTCAACCCAGATGGTTTGCCCCAAATATTCCAAATTCACTTGGTGACAAATTCCTGTTCCGGGGGGAACAACGCGGAAATTATTAAACGCCCCCTGCCCCCATTTCAGGAACTCATAACGCTCCCCGTTACGTTCAAATTCCAATTCTACATTTTGCTTAAACGCGGTATCTGTCCCGAATACATCGACCATCACCGAATGGTCAATCACCAAATCAACGGCATTGAGGGGGTTGATTTTCTGTGCATCGCCGCCCAGTTTCGCCATGGCCTCCCGCATTGTCGCCAAATCCACAACCGCAGGAACACCTGTGAAATCTTGCATCAACACACGCGCAGGACGATACGCAATTTCACGATCTGATGTGCCTGTGTTCAACCAAGACACCAACGCTTTAATATCATCCACGACTACGGAGCGATCATCTTCAAAGCGCAATAAATTTTCCAACAAAACTTTTAAGGTAAAGGGCAATTTTGAAATATCGCCAATATGTTTTTGCGCTTCTTTCAAGCTAAAATAATCATAGGCTTTGCCGTTGACATTAAGGGTTTTACGGGTTTTCAGCTGGTCATGTCCTGTACGGGTCATAGGAAGATTGATCCTTTATTTATTGAGGGCAAATGTGATAGATATAAAACTATGCTTTTCACTTAACATGAAAAGATTTAAGAAACTCTTTAAAAATACGCATTCACGCTGAGAAATCAAGCCCCGTTTAACAAGATTAGAGACATCAATGAAAATTGCCCTTATTATCCCCGCCCGATACGGATCAACCCGCTTTGCTGGCAAGCCCCTTGCCCTGATCCATGGACGCAGTATGTTGTCTTATGTCACAGATATTGCAAAGGAAATTGCGGATAAGGATTCCCATATCACCATCGCCGTTGCCACCGAAGATCAACGGATTTACGACCACGCCACAAAGGATCTATCGACACGCGCCATCCTCACCAGCCCTGATTGCGCCACAGGATCAGATAGAATCTTAGAGGCCGCAACACGCATCGAACAACAAGATTCTGTGAAATTCGACCTGATTATCGGCTTACAAGGCGATGCCCCCTTTACCCCCCCACACGCCATCACCGCGCTGATTCAAAAATTCCACGACACGCCAGACGCCCAAGTCACCACCCCCGTGGTGCAACTGCGCTGGGTTGAGCTTGACAAGCTCCGCGCCGATAAAGCCATTACCCCTTTCAGCGGCACCACCGCCACCATCGCCGCCGACGGCCGCGCCTTTTGGTTTTCCAAAAATATTATTCCTGCCATACGTGGCGAAGAAAAATTACGAACCATCAGCGAATTTTCCCCTGTCCATCAACATTTGGGCATCTATGCCTTTCGCAAAGAGACTTTACAAAAATTCGTTACCCTGCCCCAATCACCTTATGAGATTTTGGAGGGGTTAGAGCAATTACGATTGCTGGAAAACCATATCCCGATTCATACCGTGACCCTCAATGTCGATTTAGGATTAGCCCAAGCAGGGATTGATTCGCCTGAGGATATTGTAAGGGCGGAGGCGATGATTTCAAAGTTTGTACATGATGGGAATGGTCTTTAGGGCTGCATAATAACCGCGCCTACTCTATCTATCATATTCAAACAAAAGGTAAAAACTATGAAAACAAACAAAAACATCCACTCCCAAGAATATATCAGTGATGATCGCTATGATTGGTGGAACAAAGATTATCTAAGCCTGTTACTGGGGCGCATTGATTTTAACAAAAACATTCATTCCATTGCCGATCTGGGATCAGGGGCGGCGCATTGGGTGTCGCTTTTGTTAAGGGAAGCCGACTCACCCCGCACCGTGACCTGTATTGATTTTGAGGAACATTGGTTGATTGAGAGCAGAAAGACTCTTTCTGCCCTTCCCATCAGCCATAAAATTGAAACGGTTTTGAGTGATGTTCATCATTTACCCATTGATGACAATTCCTTTGATCTGGTGACCTGTCAAACCGTCCTGATGCATTGCAAAGACCCTCAACAGGTTGTTGATGAAATGTTTCGCATTACAAAACCTAATGGCTATGTGCTGATTTCTGAACCCACAAATTTGCTCAGTAGGATGCAGTTTTTTGACTCGGTTGCGCATCTCTCAGTTAAGGATCAATCCATATTATATAGTGCATGGGCATCCTATCACAAAGGGCAACAAGCCATTTCAGGAGCAAACCATGATATTGCGCCGCATATCCCCCATATTATTCAAAAGGCAGGATTTCGTTTTATCAATGCCTATGCGAATGATCGAGTTGACCTTATTCAGCCCGAAACCGTTGATTTTTCCGTGATGCAGGCAGAATATCAAAAAGATGAATTTGTGACCTATGCCAAAGCAGGCGGTGCATCGGATGATGATATTGAAACAGCGCGCGCCGTTTTCAATAAACTGATTCAAACACCATCTTTGAGGCAAAACCTCAACGCATCACCATCAAACTGCTTTGCATTTGTAGGACAGAAACCTGAAAAATCTTAAAGAAAAATAACCCATGCGCACCATCATCATCGCCAGACATGGCAATACATTTGAATCCCATCAAACCCCCACGCGCGTGGGGCGGCGGACGGATTTGGATTTGACCGCCACAGGACTCGTGCAAGCCCAAGCGATTGGGCGTTGGTTGCTGGATCAAGGGTTACAGGTAGATACCGCCTATTGCTCCCCCTTAAAACGCACGCGGCAAACAGCACAGGCGGCGTTACACACAGCCTATGGCACAGATGCCCCTGCGATTCAGACATTGGATTTTCTGAATGAAATTGATTATGGCGTGGATGAAAACAAGCCTGAATCCGATGTGATTGCCCGTATTGGTGCGGAGGCCATTCAAAAATGGGATCATGACGGCATTGCCCCGATGGGTTGGGATGTTGATCCCAATAAGATTATCCGCAACTGGCAAGATTTTTTTAAAGATTGCCCCGAAAACCACACAATTTTTGCAGTCACCAGCAACGGCACGGCACGATTTATCCCCGATGCGCTGCATATTCCCGTTTCGAATCGCAAATTAAAAACAGGCGCGACGGCGTGGTTTGAGGATTTAGGAACAGGATGGACTTTAAAAAGTTGGAATCTTTAGAATTTATGCGCTAAGAGCGTTTTGACTTCCGCATTGCGATTTTTTGACTCTTGAAACCCCAATACAACCGCAGAGACACGCCCTTGATTGACCAAAATATGGAATCCAGATGCGTTTGTGAATCCTGTCTTTACAATATCCGTATCTTGATCAGCCGCAATATCTTTCGCATGATTTTGAATCCCCTTAAAACGATCTATATGAAAATATGGCGTATATTTAGGATAGTTTTTTTTGATATAATCTCCTAAAATTATCATATCTCTTGCTGTGGTGATTTGCCCCTGCGCAGGCAATCCCGATGCATTTTTAAAAACTGTATTATGCATCCCAATTTCTTTGGCTTTTTTCGTCATCATTTCTGCAAATTGTGTTTCAGTTCCGGCTAATTTTGTCGCAAGCAGCGCAGCAGCGCTGTTTGAGGAATAGGTCAACATTGCGCTAAAGCTATCTTCCAATGAAACAGTGCCTGATTTGGGGAAAAAATGCGGATCCTCACGCGCTGTATCTCCACTAGGATATAAAACAGTTTTCTTCTCTATCGCCCTATGATTTAACGCATCCATTACCAACACAGCAGTCATCAATTTTGTTAAAGAGGCAGGTGGAATCGGCATATCAGGATGACAAGAAAACAGAATTTTATTGTCTTTTACAACCATAGCGGCTTGATTATCTCCATAATTTTGCCTACGCCCGCCCAGTATACAATCTTGGATTCCTGCTGTTTTTGAAAATACGGATTTAATTTGTGCTGTTTCCTCTGAAGCAGTCTGTGCGTTTAATGTATAACGCGGAAGAGATTGGAATGTGAATAATTCAGGTTCAATAAATTTATAGCCCCCTATTGCAACCAATCCAAAACAGAACAATCCTCCCCATTTTTTATGTGCCATATTTTTACCATCCCGTTTTTTATTATGTTTTTTATTAAGCACCTAATATATTATTTTCATAAAGTCAATAAAATTCGCTAATCCAGAAAAATTTAGGTAAATATATACCCCATAAAAAGCGAATCATTGCATTTTGGTGTCAAACCTTTTTTCACAATTCCGCCATATTTGAACGATTATTGCTTTGTTTTATGTTCGCTGTATGTTTCCATTGCATTAACGGATATAGTCGTTTAGATTTTGATCAACGCAAGAGAGATTCTATTAGAACCTCTCTGATCTCCTCTTGTTTAGGAGAGAATCTTAAACCATTTTTAAGACACACGGCTTTGGTCTTTGCCTCTGTCCCTTGCTCACTCTGAACAAGGTTATAAAATGGTGATTATTGAGATAAATTAAAAATAACCACTGAATCAAACAGTGAGTGATAGGGATCAAAAAATCTTGGGTTTAAAATCCCAAAAATTGGATGGAAAATAACGGCAAATCTATATTCAATATATAGACAAGCTCTCTTATTTTCTTTTGTTATATTTTTTTTAAGTCACGGAGTATGTTTTAACAATGGGTAAAAGTCTTTCTTCACCGACTATCGAATCTTCTCTTTACAATACTCATGAAAAATCCATGATCGATTCGATGCCCGTCGCCCCTTTTATGGGGCAGTCAGAAGGTACGACGCCTTTATCTTTTATTCCCTCTGATGATATTTTGATGATGTGGGATGATGTTCAGGATTCCATGCGCCGTAATTATGGCGATGCCGCCTATCGCAGCTGGTTAAAACCCTTGACAATCCAAGCCTATTACCAAGGCACTTTGGAAGTGACCGTGCCCACGCGTTTTATGAAGGACTGGATTCAACAACATTATTTAGCCAGCCTGTTTGAACTCTGCCAAACGCGCAACACGCGGATTGAACGCATTGAATTGGTCGTCAAACCACAAAGCCACACAGAAACCCCTGAATCTGCACAAGCTGCGATTCCGTTAAAATCCAACAATAATCTTCCCAGCGCTGGCTTTGCGCAAGGTGATGTAACGGCTGATGAAATCCAAGCCTTTTGGTCAGAAGTTTCCGTCCCTTTAGATCCACGCTATACATTTGAACATTTTGTGATTGGTCAATCCAACGCCTTGGCAAATGCGGCGGCTCGTCGTGTGGCAGAAAGCGCCCAAGTGCCCTTTAATCCACTTTTTATCTATGGGGGCGTTGGCACAGGCAAAAGCCATTTAATGCATGCGATTGCCCAATATATGGAACAGCAATCACTTCGTCAAAATTCAGGGCATAAAAAACGCGTTGTTTATTTATCCGCTGAAAAATTTATGTTTGAATTTGTGCGCTCTATTCGCGCGAAAAACACGATGCAATTTAAACAATATTTCAGATCCATCGATGTTTTAATCATTGATGACATTCAATTTATTGCAGGCAAGGACAGCACTCAAGAAGAGTTTTTCCATACATTCAACGCATTGATTGATCAAAATAAACAAATTATTATCGCCGCAGACCGCGCCCCCACAGATTTAGATGGGGTTGATGATCGTTTGAAATCGCGTTTATCATGGGGATTGGTTGTTGATATTAGCCCCAGCACCTATGAATTACGCTATGGGATCTTACAGGCCAAACGCAACATGATGAATGCCCCCATTCCTGATTCTGTATTGGAATTATTGGCAGCCCGAATCACCACAAATATTCGGGAGCTGGAAGGGGCATTAAATCGTTTATGCATGCATATTGATGTCACAAAAGAATCAGCAACCCCAGAAGTCGCACAACGTGTATTACAGGATTTAATCCGCTCCAGCGAACGCCGCATTAGCATTGATGATATTCAACGCGTGGTGATTGATCATTTCAGATTGAAAATGGCGGATATGCATTCATCCTCACGGGCGCGGAATTTGGCACGCCCTCGCCAAATTGCGATGTATCTCTGTAAAAAACTAACGCCCCGTTCTTTACCTGAAATTGGACGTCGTTTTGGGGGCAGAGATCATACAACAGTCATGCATGCCATCCGTAAAGTCGAAGAATTAATCGTATCCGATCATCAAATCGAAAAAGATGTGGATTTATTAAGCCGTATTTTAACAGGATAAGATTGCCATTGTGATTGTTTTTGAATATAGTCATGTTTTGTAAGCCCTTAAATTGCAATAAAGGGCTACGATTTATATTCGTGTTATGAAGGCAAATTTTCCATGATTAAAGACATGATTCAAAAACCCTCTTTTTTGCTTACGCTTTGCATACTGATTTTTATGGGCGGCTGTTCCTCAAAAAAATTGGGTGGCGATGATGAATATGCAGGCGTGCCCGCCGAAGAGCTTTATCAAAACGCTGAAAAAGCGCTAGCGGATGAGGATTTTGAGGAGGCCAGCAAATTATTTTCCGAAGTCGAACAACAACACCCCTATTCCGCCCTCGCTGAAAAAGCCGAATTGCAATCCGCTTATGCGCTCTATTTAGACGAAAAATATGATGAGGCCATTATCGCCCTTGATCGCTATATTGAATTGCACCCCGCAGGGAAACAGGTGGATTATGCTTATTACCTAAAAGCTCTGTCGCATTATGATCAAATTGGCGATGTGAAACGTGATTTAGATTCCGCAAAAATGGCAGATGCCGCCTTTGATACGTTAATCCAACGTTTCCCCCAAAGCCAATATGCCAAAGATGCGATGTTAAAACGTGACTTAGCCAAAGATCATTTGGCAGGCAAGGAAATGGATGTGGGGCGGTATTACCAACAGCAAAATCAACTTAATGCCGCCATTAACCGCTTTACCGTCGTGGTGCAGGAATACGACACAACCTCCCACACACCTGAGGCATTGCACAGATTGGTCGAATGTTATTTAACATTGGGGCTGGACACAGAGGCACGGCATATCGCCGCCGTGCTGGGGCATAA
This sequence comes from Gemmobacter sp., assembly GCA_044238935.1. GTDB lineage: Bacteria > Pseudomonadota > Alphaproteobacteria > Micavibrionales > Micavibrionaceae > JBIICI01. The sequence goes on along the minus strand of JBIICI010000006.1, from coordinate 91,851 downwards.
TTACCCCAACAGCCCGTGGTATGAGGCCAGCTATAAATTGATGGATCCCGCCATGCGCGAACAATTATTGAAAGATGTAAGCCTAAAAGACAAAGCCATCGATACATTATTACAGCCATAATCTATGTTACGCTCCCTTACGATTCAAAATATTGTTTTAATTGAACGGGAAATTATTGATTTTGCCGCGCATATGACTGCCTTTACGGGGGAAACAGGCGCAGGGAAGTCGATTTTATTGGATGCGTTGGGGCTGGCGTTGGGGGCACGCGCCGATGTTTCTTTGGTACGCCATGGCACGGATCAAGCCGTTGTGGTGGCGGAATTGGATATTCAGGGCTTTGCTGGATCACCGCTTTATGCGCTGCTGATGGATCAAGGGATTGATGTTACGGATCATATTTTATTGCTAAAACGCATTATCAATAGTGACGGGCGCAGCCGCGCTTTTGTCAATGATCAATCCGTAAGCGTTGGATTCCTCAAAGAGATTGGCGCATATTTGATTGATATTCATGGTCAATATGACACACACCGCCTGTTTGATACGGCGCGGCATATTCAGATTTTAGATGAGTTTGCAGGGCATAAGGATGCTGTGCAGCGCTTAAATGCATTATGGCAGACGTTAAAAGAAACGGAGTTTGCCCTGAAAACCTTAGACGCGGATTTAGAAAAAGCCGCCCGAGATCAAGATTACATGCAATCCAGCCTTGATGATCTGGAAAAATTACAGCCGCAATTGGGGGAAGAAGATCATCTATTAACCCTGCGCCAACGCCTCAAAAATCAATCGCAATTGATGGGCACATTGAATCAGATGCAGCAAATCATTGAATCCGAAGGCGGATTGCATGATCAATCGCGGCAATTATGGCGACATGCGGAAAAGGTCGAAAATTTATTGCCCGATAAGGAAGAGGCTAATTTCCCCCTGTTCCCGATTTTAGAGCGTTTATCCAGTGAGATGGACGCGCTGGATCAAGCCGTTACAGACATTGTGCGCGATCAAAAAATTGGTGATTTAAGCCTCGATCAAATCGAAGACCGCCTGCATGATCTGCGCACCCAAGCCCGCAAGCATCGCTGTAGCGTGGACGGCCTAACGGAAATATGGCGCGATTTCCAAGACAAAATCCGCCTGTTCACGCACCAAGAGGGCGAGCGCAAACGCCTGATTGCCGCCGTATCCGCAGCAAAGGAAAATTATATCAACGCCGCAAGGGCCATAAGTGCACAGCGTACGGAGGCAATCAAAGCCCTAGAATCATCGGTGATGCAGGAATTAGAGGCTTTAAAATTAGGCAAAGCGCAATTTGCTGTGCAGCAAGGCGTTGATGAAAACGCCGCCAATGCCACAGGGATTGATGCGATTCAGTTTATGGTCGCCACCAACAGCGGCATGTCCCTTGCCCCCTTACATAAAACCGCATCAGGCGGCGAAGTGGCGCGGTTTATGTTGGCATTAAAATTGGTTTTGGCACGCACGCAACCGCCTTCAACCTTTATTTTTGATGAGGCTGATGCAGGGGTGGGCGGTGCAACGGCAGATGCCGTGGGGCTTTGCCTATCCAGCCTTGCCAAACAGCACCAAGTCTTTGTGATTACCCATTCCCCCCAAGTCGCCGCCCGCGCCAATCATCATATTTTGGTTGAAAAGGCGGATAATGACCACGGCAAAACCATTACACGCCTAACGCCCTTAACCGATACCGCCCGCAATACAGAAATTGCGCGTATGTTATCAGGCGAACAGATCACCACCGAAGCCCTCACCGCCGCCCAGCGTTTGTTGGTGGGGTAAGAAAAAGAGAAAGAATCAATTCAATGAAACTCAACAACATCACTATCTATTTAGGATCAGCCAACAAAGCCCCTGAAATGTTTAAACAAGCCACACGCGATTTAGCGCATGAATTGGTGAGGGAGAATGTCGGCATTGTCTATGGCGGCATGTCTGTGGGTTTAATGGGGATTTTGGCGGATACAGGCTTGAAAGCAGGAGGAACAGTGCTGGGCGTGATCCCAACAGGCATTCGCGACCATGATTTCGTGCAACATGAATTGATAAAAACCGATCGCATGATCGTTGTGGAAGGGATGTGGCATCGCAAAAAAATCCTTGCTGATCAAGGAGATGCTGCCATTGCTTTAGCAGGTGGATACGGCACAATAGATGAGGTTTTTGAATATTTATACTGGATCGAACAAGGCTGGATGTCAAAGCCGATCTTGTTATTCGACCAAGACGGTTATTGGCAGCCCCTTTTTGAATTGGTCGAACAATCTGTTGACTCAGGGCGTATGGGGGCGTTTGTGCGCGATTACTTATTGATTGAATCTGATTTTCATCAAATCCTGCCGCGCTTACAGGCTTGGAAAGCCCCAGACGCCTCACCCTCAACGGAATATTATGCTTCTATGAATATTATGGATCAATTAGAGGCCATTGAGTATGAAACCCTGAACGGTCAAGGCGCAATTATCATTGCAGGCGCATCGGTATTGGATTTATACCGCCTGTCCAATGCATTGGTGATGAAACAATTGGGCAAGCATGCCCGTCCGATTTTTATTATGCAATCATCTAACATCTATCCCCTATTCAGAAAATGGGCGGAATATGCGGCAGCAAATTATTTTATCACGCAAAAATGCCTCCAACATTTCATGTTCGCCACTGATACCGCCGATATAGACCGCGAAATCGCAGCATACCAAGCGGTACAGACAGATTTATTGGATAAGTGGCTGTAATTAAATGACATAATAAAAATATTGCAATTTTATAGAAAATCTGTTTTATTGGAAAAAATCGCCATAGTGCGATAAAACAATCATACAGGGAAAATAAAATGATGCGCAATCGTCAACAGAAAAAGCGGTCACAAAGATCAAATCTGGCACAAATTTTTTGGGGGAGCGTTGCCGTTGCCTCGATATTTTGGGGAATACAACATATTCCCAGCTGCAGCAATAATACGCATACACCGCTAACCCAAACATTTCAAAAAGCCGCAGCACCATCTATAGATACACAGGACTACAAAACGCTTTTGGATGTTATCAACCAATATATGGCCGCTCAAGGATATGGGGATTATGCCCCTATTTTGCAAAAGCATGTTCTAAATCCGATCCACCAAGTTTGGATGTTACGCATGGCGATCTATGAGGGCGCAGGCGGTAATCCAAAAATTGTATCAGGGGATCAGAAATTTATCCCCTGCATGAATTCCGCCGCAGGATTATTTCAATTTATTCGGGACACAGGCGAAGGATTTAGATTACTCAAAGGAACAAAGGAAAATTGCAGCTTTGATCATCGACAAAATTTGGATCAATCAACCAAAGCCGCCTATGCGCTGATGGTACAAAATATTAAGCCCCTAAAGAAGAACGGCTTGGATGTAACCTTTGAAAATACCTATATGTTACATCAACAGGGAAAAAAGGGTGGCGTTCTTTTATTAAAAAACCCCAATACGCCTATTTTACACCTTTTATCCCATGCTGCGGTGACGGCAAATTGTCCTGAGGGAGATTGCCCCACCATGAAAGGGAAAGATTTTAAAGATACGCACGCAAATTATGTTAACAAAAAGATAGAAGACTATGCTTTAAATCGATTAGAAATGAACGACAGAAGCATCGAAGCCTTGGCTATCTATGTTCAGCATCAATCCAATGGATCAGATCAATACGGTGCTCTTATTGAAAATATTCTTGCCAAAAGATCAAGTCACGGACGATATGGGCTGAATATTGTATCCATTATTGAAAAAGAAATCGGTACAGATATTGATAAACTCTCAAAACCATCTGATAAAGTGACTGATTTTGTAAAAGAACACATCAATCAATTAATTACAGGGCAAACAAAAATGCCCCAAAATCTGAACATAGAGGGGCAAAGCCCTTTTATTCTATGTCAAAATAATCTCTGCAACAAATTATAAATTGCCTCTTGACCCACCTTGTTTTTATGTCTATTTTCTAAAAAAATACATAAAAATAAGACAGGGATACAATGAAATTAAAATTAGAAAACGATACAGCGTTTCAGGCTGTATCCGTTGCCTTTTCACAGGCGATTTTGGAATGTTATAAACATGGATCCATCGATCCTTCCTGCTGGAGCTTACAAGGAAAGCAAGGCAGCGGTAAATCTGAATTTATTACGCATATTTCAAATTACATATTAAAAAACATAACTTCGTGCACCTATAATTGCAGGGTTTCGGGATATTATAATGAATCAGAAAAGCTGATTTGGTCAAACTTGATCATTCCTACACGCTCTTTACAGTTCATTTCATATGATGCTGTTTTATGTTGTCCGCCTGAATTTCTAAAAAATCATTTACGTATCGATCCCGTTCCGACACGAATATTTACAGGAATTGATTTTGTTGAACATGGCGATATAATTGACCTCGACACCCCTCAAAACTCCGTTCTTAGGTTTGAGAAAATGGGTTCTCAACGGGTGCTGACGATCATTTTTAACAAAAAAGACGATAAAAACTTTAAGAATCCAGCATTTGTTCAATCCCTCTCAAAATTTCAGATATAACGCGCTCATTAAAATAATAGTCAAGATCATACTGTTTTGATATAACCATATGATGCTGATTTCCGATCAATTTGATGATGTTTATTTTTCGCGCCATGATGGGTTAAAAGAGTCCTATCATGTGTTTTTACAGGGCAATCACCTGCCCAAACGCTGGGCGCAATCATCGCAGCCTCACTTCACCATTGCTGAAACAGGCTTTGGCACGGGGTTGAATTTATTGGCTGCATGGATGCTCTTTGATGAAACAGCCACAGATTCACAAAGACTGCATTTTCTATCCTTTGAACAATATCCGTTAGATAAAACAGTTATTCGTGAGGCCTTATCGCCATGGCAATCTGTTTTTGGGAAACGGCTTGATGCCTATTTAAACGCCTATCCTGATTTTCGGGGGGGGGGATGCGGCGGTGGTTATCATCGTTTCTTTCCTGCGCCGCATATTTGCGTGACCTTAGTGGTGGGGGATGTAAATGACACGATCCCCGAATGTGATGCTTGTGTGGATGCGTGGTTTTTAGATGGCTTTACACCTGCCAAAAATCCACAAATGTGGAGCGATCTTTTATTTCAGAATATGGCACGTCTTTCACACGCACACACAACATGCGCCAGCTTTACCGCGGCGGGATTCGTACGGCGTGGCTTACAAGCCGCAGGATTTGACATTCAAAAAACAAAGGGTTTTGCGTATAAAGCCGATATGATCCAAGGCCTTTATGCCAAAGGCACGTCTGCCCCATGCTATAATATTCAAAAAATTGCAATTGACGGTGCAGGATTAGCAGGGACAGCCTGCGCCTTTGTTGCATCATCCTATGGGATCACAGCGGATTTATATGACCCAAACGGCTTGGCAACACAGGCCTCAGGCAATCCAGCTGGAATGGTAAACCCAAGAATAAGTGCAAAAAATGATTTTTTATCAAATTTTTACAGCCAATCTTTCGTTCAATTTATAAACTCTTTAGGTAATCATTTAGGTCAAAAAGTCGGCTGCCTGCATTTAATTGAGGATACCATAAAAGACAAACGCTATCGCAGCATGTCACAGGAATGGCCTTGGCCAGAAAACGCCGCACAGATCGTAAATACAGACCAAGCCAGCGATATTGCAGGGATTAAGATTGATAAAGACGCCCTATGGCTACCTGATTCCATGGTGGCTGCACCACATGATGTGTGTGCATACTGGCTTTCAAAGTCAAACAGCACATTACACCCTTTTTCACGCCAAAAAGACAACATCTATGACGCCCATATTGACGCCAGCGGCGCAAATATGGTCGCACGCTATGCCAAAGATTTACCTATTTACCCTGTCCGTGGTCAACTCACAATTCTCCCCGAAAATATGGCATGCCTTGATTTACGTTGCAATCTTGCCTATGGCGGCTATATCACCCCCCTACATCAAGGGCAACAAATTGTGGGATCAACCTTTCAAAAATGGGTTGAACATTACAATATTGAAATCGATGATCATATTGAAAATATAAATAAATTACAAAACTCTATACCATTTTTTCAATATTTAACATTAAACAAAAATATAAAAGGCAGAGCCGGATTGCGCGTGGCCTCCGAAGATCACTTACCTGTTATTGGGCGCTGGATACCACACCAAGAAGCCGTACCCCTCTATTTAAGCGGCGCACACGGATCACACGGCATGGTCAGCAGCCTGATGGCCGCCTATATGATACTGGATGATATGCTCAATTTACCGCGCATGCTGCCACGCACCACACGCCAATCCATCGCGCCGGATCGATTTTACAAACGCGCACAGCGACGCCAAGGTTTGTGACACATAAGAATTCAATCTTGACCCCACCCACCAGCCCTGCTATATAAAAATCATGACAAAACCCATTCATATTATCGGCGCCGGCCTTGCAGGGAGTGAGGCCGCATGGCAAATCGCACAGGCCGGCGTGCCTGTGATTATCCATGAAATGCGCCCCACGAAAATGACGGAAGCGCATAAAAGCGATGGCTGTGCGGAGCTTGTGTGTTCCAATTCCTTTCGTTCTGATGATGCGGAATATAATGCCGTGGGGCTGTTGCATGAGGAAATGCGCCGTTGCCATTCCGTGATTATGCGAGAGGCCGACAAGTCCGCTGTACCCGCAGGCGGGGCATTGGCGATGGATCGGGATCAATTTTCTGCTGGGGTCACAAAAGCGTTAAATGAACATCCCCTCATTACATTTGATCGCAATGAGGTTGCAGGACTGCCGCCTGAGGATTGGGATCAAGTGATTATTGCCACAGGCCCTTTGACCACTGCGCCTTTGGCTGAGGCCATTCAATCCCTAACAGGCGAATCAGAACTGGCGTTTTTTGATGCGATTGCCCCGATTTTATACAAAGACAGTATCAATTTTGATATTGCATGGTATCAATCACGATATGACAAAGAAGGCCCTGCTGGCACAGGGAAGGATTATATTAATTGCCCCATGGATGAGGCGCAATATAACGCCTTTATTGACGCACTGGTCAACGCACCCAAAACAGAATTTAAAGATTGGGAAAAAGACACGCCGTATTTCGAAGGCTGCATGCCGATTGAAATTATGGCATCGCGTGGTCGTGAAACCTTGCGCTTTGGCCCCATGAAACCCGTGGGCTTGATGGATCCGCGCGTGGGCAAGCGCCCTTATGCGGTTGTACAGTTACGCCAAGATAACGCGCTGGGGACGCTTTATAACATGGTGGGCTTTCAAACTAAGACCAGATATAGTGATCAAACCGATATTTTCCGTATGATCCCTGCCCTTGAGGAAGCTGTCTTTGCGCGTCTTGGGGGATTGCATCGCAATACATTTATCAATTCACCACGCCTGTTAGATGATACACTGCGCCTGAAAGCACAGCCGCGTTTATCCTTTGCAGGACAAATCACAGGCTGTGAGGGCTATATTGAAAGCGCCAGCGTTGGTATGATGGCAGGGCGTTTTGCGGCAGCGCGCGCCAAGGGCATCGACATTCAAAAACCTGCCCCCACCACGGCCATGGGGGCGTTATTAAATCATATTACAGGCGGCGCAAATGCCGATCATTTCCAGCCGATGAATGTCAATTTCGGGCTATTCCCTGATATTGATTTCAAGAATGAAAAAGGACGCCCCTTAAAAGGCAAAGACAAGAAAAAAGCCATCACTAGCCGCGCCCTCAATGACATTGCGGCATGGGTAGATTTTACCTATCAATTATAACACACAATCACCAAAGGCTGGAGAATAGATCAAATGCACAAAATCCCTTTTAAGAAAATGCATGGCTTAGGCAATGATTTTGTTGTGCTGGATCATCGTGGACAAAACCTCAAATTCCCCTTAAATGAGTCTGATATTCAATTATTAGGCAATCGCCGCCGTGGCGTAGGCTTTGATCAGTTGGTGGTGTTAGAAGACACAGAAAATGCTGATATTTTCATGCGCATTTATAACCAAGATGGATCAGAAGCAGGCGCATGCGGCAACGCCACGCGCTGCGTTGCCTCCCTTTACGCACTTGAAACAGGCAAAAACCACCTCACTATTGAAACAATTTCAGGACTTTTATCAGCAGATATTATTGATCCGATTGAAAAAATCAGGGTGAATATGGGTGTTCCAAAACTGGATTGGCAAAGCCTACCTGCCGCACAGGATTGCGATCTTTTATCTATGCCCATCGACATTGACTCCCTGCCCCGTCCTATCGGGGTTAATGTCGGCAATCCGCATGCGGTCTTTTTTATTGATAGATTTGACGGATTCGACATTGAAAAAATCGGCGCATTTGTGGAACATCACGCCCTATTCCCCAAGCGTATTAATGTTGAATTTGCACAGATTTTGGATGAACACACAATCCGAATGAGAGTCTGGGAACGCGGTGCAGGCATCACAGAAGCCTGTGGTACAGGCGCATGCGCCACCGCCATCGCCGCGATCTGGAGCGGTAAAATCAAAAATCACGCCACCCTAAAACTAGACGGCGGCACATTAGATATTGAATGGGCCGGCATAGGACAACCCGTCTTTATGACGGGATCAGCGACGCTAGTTTTCGAAGGGCAATATCATTTTCAGGAATAAATTTGAAAAAGTTTGATTTTTGGCGCCATTCGCGTTAAAAAACATCATGGAAAAAACCCCTGAAATTATTACCTTTGGCTGTCGTTTAAATGTCTATGAATCCGAAGTCATCAAGGATCATGCGACAAAAGCTGGCATGCAGGATGCCATTATTTTTAACACCTGTGCTGTCACAGCAGAGGCAGAACGCCAAGCCCGTCAAGCTATCCGCAAAGCACGGCGTGACAATCCCAACGCCAAAATCATTGTCACAGGCTGTGCGGCGCAAGTCAATCCCGATCAATTTTCAAAAATGAGTGAAGTCGATCAGATTATCGGCAATGATCTGAAATTAAAAGCCGAAAGCTGGGGCGCACAACATGACCATGAACGCGTGATGGTCAATGATATTATGTCCGTCACCGAAACGGCATCGCATTTATTGGAAGGATTCGAAGATCACGCCCGCGCTTTTGTGCAAGTTCAAAATGGCTGCGATCATCGTTGTACCTTTTGCATTATTCCCTATGGCCGCGGCAATTCGCGATCTGTACCGATTGGTGAGGTTGCGCAGCAATTACAGCGCCTTGTGAAGGCAGGATATAAGGAAGTTGTTTTAACAGGGGTTGATGTCACATCCTATGGTTCTGATTTACCGGGGAAACCGACATTGGGGCAAATGATCCGCCGCGTTCTGGCGATTGTACCTGATTTACCCCGTTTGCGCTTATCCTCCCTTGATCCTGTGGAAATGGATGAGGATTTATGGCATTTGATTGCCCATGAACCGCGCCTGATGCCACATTTGCACATGAGCTTACAAGCAGGTGATGATATGATCTTAAAGCGCATGAAACGCCGTCACTTACGCGGCGATGCGATTGAAATGGCCAATCGTGCCCGCACTTTGCGTCCTGATATTGTATTTGGCGCCGATATTATTGCAGGTTTCCCAACAGAAACAGAGGAAATGTTTGAAAACTCCCTAAAAATTGTAACAGAATGTGATCTGACATTTTTGCATATTTTCCCCTATTCTGAGCGCGAAGGCACACCCGCCGCCAAAATGCCCAGCATTCCCAAAGCCATCCGCAAGGAACGCGCTGCCCGCCTCCGCACCCTTGGGGATCAGCAATTAGAAAAATTTAAAATGGCACAAATCGGCAAAAATGTCAGTGTCTTAGTTGAAAAAGGCAATAAAGGCCGCACCGAACATTTTGCCGAAGTCATTGTCCCAAACACCGCAGAAATTGGCAGCTTAATCCCCATGACCATCACGGGTATGAATGAAGAAGGGATCTTGATTGGTGTTCTTTGAACCCGTTTTTAGGATGATTGTAACAAATACTGCACCAACCCCTTTGCTTCAATCATTGCATTGGCATCATGGTGCATTTGTGCAGTTAAAACCCCGCCTTTAAATATAATGGCAATATGACGCGCCAGCTGTTCAGGGTTTTCTTTTCCAGACTCATGACACAGATTTGAAAAGCATTTTTCCACGGATCTATAAAAATAATTGCACAAACGCTGGATTTCAGGATCTTTGCCCTCAAATTCAATTCTGGCATTAATTGCAAAGCATCCTAAAAAATTATGCTCTTGGAATTGCTCAATCTTTATATCAAATAACGACAAAATCTGATCAATAGGATTCACGCTGCGACGTGATAGTTCTTTTAGAACATCTTGAAAAATAATGGATTGATAATATTCAAGGACAGCATAAATCAGCTCTTCTTTTGTACGGAAATATTTATACAAAGTCCGCTTTGAAATTCCCGTATCCGCCAAAACGCGATCAATCGCTGTGGCATGAAAACCATCCCGTCCGAATACGTCATAGGCATGTTTTATAATCGCCTCACGCTTTGGCGATTTTACAATTTTATTATCTGATTGTTCATTCATAAAATGATTATACAAAAACCCCTTGACAAAGTAAACCAATTTGTTTACTTCTATAAAGGTAAACAAATTAGTTTACCTTTTAACACTTTTAAAAATGGAGAACTCTATGCCTCGTATCGCCCCAAACACGAACCCTTCTTCCAAAGCCAAAGAACAGCTTGATATTATTAAAAATAAGCTGGGCAGCACGCCAAATATCTTTTTGACATTTGCACATTCCCCTGCAGTTTTTGATTTTTATCTATCTGGATCTGGGGCTTTATCAGGAGCATCTCTTTCTGCGGGACTGCGCGAACAAATTGCGGTGGCTGTTGCGGGCGTGAATAATTGCGATTATTGCGCATCAGCCCATACCGCCATCGGCAAAAGCCTGAAAGTTTCTGAAGCGGAATTAGATCAAAATCTTCATGCCAAATCAGCCGACACAAAAACCCAAGCCGCGCTTGATTTTGCGATTAAAATCGTAAAATTACAGGGAAAACTGTCCGATGATGATTTAAAATCCATCAAAACAGCAGGCTATAATGAGGCGGAAATATTGGAAATCCTTGCCGTGACCTGCTTTAATATCTTTACAAACTATTTCAACCATCTCACAGAAACAGAAATCGACTTCCCCTTAGTTTCTACAAAAGATGTTTGCTCAAAAAATGCGTGTAAAGCCGCTTAAGAAAACACTTAAAAGAGCAGAGGAGAAAATCTCTGCTCTTTTTTAATGCCCAGCCTTCTCTAAAAACAGCCTTAATGTTCCTGCATTTAAAAGATTTTGAGGAACAGGTTTTGCCCCTAAATCCTGTAATGCTGTATTCGGGATACGATTTTCCCATGGCACCGCGATATTTTTACGCGCACCATTTCGGGCATTTAACCACCCAAAAGGACTATCGGCATCCGCCAAAGGAACATAATCAGGCTGATCCTTATCGGTTTCTTGTGTCTGCTCACTTAAAACAGGCTCAGATTGATTCCATATAATATGCCATGACTTGTCTGTAAAATCATTTTTGCTTTGTGCATTCAGTAACGCAAGCGGCGACGGCACATAATCATCTGTTTGCGCGATGAAAGAAGATGATTGAGTCACATCAACACCCCCTTCGATTTTCTGTTCAAAATGACCGTAAATCTCATCCATGCTTTTAGCTTTGCCATTGCCGTGGTAAAAAACGGCTCGGTTTGCATTGGCTTCTTTGGGAAAGAGTGCCGCAGCAGGCGCATAAGGTGACTGTTCATGCTCTTTCAAAAACTCGACGGCTTTTCCTGCCCCTAAAAAATGCGCCATATAAAGAGCCGTCGGCGTTGTTTTGACCCCTGATTTTTCTAAATAATCTTGGTTGCTGGATGCCAATTCAGCCGCCATATTGGCCGATAAAGCAGGGTCTTTGCGCAAATTTAAAATTTCTTGTTTGACCTTATGATCAACATGACCATGCTGCTTAATGGCGGCTTGATACGATTCTAACCCATATTTATCGCCATGATTTTTGACCATATCCAACCATGTGGAGTCAATAAATTGATATAATCCCGTGGCAGAGCTGCTTTTGGATTTTGCCTCAGGATTCAGGCTACTCTCAACCTTGGCTTGGTTCAAAAGATAGGAAAAATCGACGCCGCTTTTCTGGGCGGCGCCTTCAATAACTGTGCGAATATGATTTAAACTCTCTACTTTCATATAAGACACAAAAGCAAAAACCGTGCCAGTTCTTAAAAAATGAGATTTAAAACCCCTCTACATCCATATCCATTAAACTTGCCGCCCCTGCCGTTATCATTTTAAAGCGTGCATCCATTTCAGGTAGCATACGCATCATAAAGAAACGGGCGGTTTTTTTTGTATGTGGACTGTCTGATTTCTCAACCATTTGACACCACATATACGCCATCGCCGTTAAAGCAAATAAGCGCAAATAATCCACCGATGCCGCCGCGCCCTCATTGGGATCTTTCAACCCTTTTTCGGCGATTAAACCCGTGGCTTGTTGCAGTTTGGCGAAAGCTTTTGAGAGCGGCACAATAAATTCCATCATGTCCGCATTGTCACTATGGCGTGTGATATAATTTGATACAGGATGGAAAAACTGCCGTAAATTGCGCCCAAAATTTGCACCCATTTTGCGCCCGACTAAGTCAAGGGCTTGGATGCCGTTTGTGCCCTCATAAATTTGTGCAATCCTTGCATCACGCGCATATTGTTCCACGCCATGCTCCCAAATATAGCCGTGACCGCCGTAAATCTGAATGGCTAAGTTCGCACATTCTGTCCCCATATCGGTCAAATAAGCCTTTAAGATCGGGGTCATTAACGCCACCAGATCATCGGAATCTTGGCGCGTTTGCGGATTATCCGCATGCTGCGATATATCCAAATGCAGCCCCACCCAGTACGCAAGGGCGCGACCACCCTCAACAAAGGCTTTCATTGTCAATAACATACGCCGTACATCAGGGTGAACGATAATCGGATCGGCCTCTTTTTCAGGGGCAACAACGCCCTTTAATCCGCGCATCTGTAAGCGGTCTTTGGCATAGGATAGCGCGTTTTGATAAGACACTTCGGCAATCCCCAGCCCCTGCATCGCCACCCCCAAACGCGCGGCATTCATCATGGTGAACATGGCTTTTAAACCTTTATGGGGTTCACCAACCAATGTGCCAATGGCTTGGTCGAAATTCAGAACGGCGGTGGCTGATCCCTTGATCCCCATTTTATGTTCCAATGATCCGCATGTGACATGATTAGATGTGCCGTCTAATGCCATTTTTGGCACAGCAAATAGGGATATGCCCCCTACCCCCTTGGGGGCATCGGGTAATCGTGCCAACACCAAATGGATGATATTATCAGTTAAATCATGATCGCCTGCGGATATAAAAATCTTTGTGCCTGTGATGGCATATTCATCATCGCCTACAGGCACAGCCTTGGTGCGAATAAGCCCTAAATCCGTGCCGCAATGGGGCTCTGTTAAACACATTGTTCCTGACCAACTGCCATCAATCAGCTTTGGTAAATAGGTTTGCTTTTGCCAATCGGTGCCGTGTTGGTGCAGCGCATCATACGCGCCTTGTGATAATCCTGCATACATCGCAAAGGCCATATTGGCGGAGGAGAATATTTCTTGTAAAGCTAAATTCACCACATGCGGCAACCCCATGCCACCATATTGAGGATCACAGGAAACAGCAGTCCAGCCGCCTTGGGTGAAGATTTGATAGGCGTCTTTAAAGCCTGTCGGCGTGATAACTTTGCCATTTTCCAAACGGCATCCTTCTTTATCGCCAATTTGATTTAAGGGGAATAAGACATCTTGGGCAATTTTTGCGCCCTCGTTTAGAATAGCTTCCACCGTATCCTCGGTGGCTTCCGCATAGCCCGTGAGGTTCGGCAGGATGTTTGGTGTGCCTAGGATATTTTTCAGGATAAAATCAATATGGTCTAAAGGTGCAGTATAATGGGGCATAGGCGGACTCCTTTTTTATGTCCCATTATACCAAAAAATTGGTGAAAATTCATTGAAGATTGTTCTGGGTTTTTAAAACCCTGTCTAAATTATTAATGTGAAATACTATAGAAAAACCTACAAACATTGTGCCTTATGCCGCAGCCAATGATCGGCTAGAACGCACGCCAGCATGGCTTCTGCCACAGGGACTCCACGAATACCCACGCAGGGATCATGTCGCCCGATGGTGCGCACATCGACCTCATTGCCATGCACATCAATAGATTGACGGGGCGTAAGAATTGAGCTAGTGGGTTTAAATGCCATACGCACCACAATCTCATTGCCGTTGGATATGCCGCCTAAAATACCGCCTGCATTATTACTGAGGAATACAGGGTTTCCCTGTGCATCAAGGCGCATTTGATCAGCATTATCTTCACCGCTTAAGGCCGCACTCTCAAAACCATTACCAATTTCAACGCCCTTAACCGCGTTAATCGACATCATCGCTTTGGCAATATCGGCATCCAAACGATCATACACAGGCGCACCCAAGCCCACAGGCACGCCACGCGCCACAATCTCAACAATCGCGCCACAGCTTGAGCCTGATTTTCGAATGTCTTTTAGATAATCTTCCCACACAGGCACAGAATCGGGATCGGGGCAAAAGAAAGGGTTGTCATTGACTGTGTCCCAATTCATTCGGTCACGATTGATTTTGAGTGCGCCTAACTGCACCACACCGCCCATAATCTGCACATCGCGCCCGATTTGATGCCATAGAACATGCTGCGCGATTGCCCCTGCTGCCACGCGCATTGCCGTTTCACGCGCCGAAGAACGACCGCCGCCACGATGATCGCGGATGCCGTATTTGGCTTGGAATGTATAATCGGCATGACCGGGGCGGAATTGATCTTTGATCTCGCCGTAATCTTTGGATCGTGCATCTTGGTTTTCAATCAACAGACCAATCGGCGCACCTGTGGTCATTCCTTCGAATACACCAGAGAGAATTTTTACCGTATCAGGTTCATTGCGTTGCGTGGTGAATTTTGATTGCCCCGGACGGCGGCGATCCATAAAGGGCTGTAAGTCCGCTTCACTTAACGGAATGCGCGGCGGCACGCCATCAACAACACAGCCTATGGCGATGCCGTGGCTTTCGCCAAATGTGGTATATTGAAAGAGGGTTCCAAAGCGATTGCCTGACATTATGCCGCTTCGGTTTCGTCTTTTGGAACCATCGTTTGCAAGAGCTTTGCGGTTTCTGTGATATTATCCACCGCCAACATGCCCACTGTGTGGTATCCTGAATCGACGTGCAAAATTTCCCCCGTCACGCCGCTGGCAAGGTCACTAAGTAAATATAATCCTGAACGCCCGACATCTTCGGTCGTGACATTGCGGCGCAAGGGGGCATTGAGTTCATTCCATTTTAAAATATGCCTGAAATCGCCAATCCCACTGGCGGCAAGTGTTTTAATAGGCCCTGCGGAAATCGCATTGACGCGAATATCGCGCGCCCCTAAATCATTGGCTAAATATCTGACCGATGCTTCTAATGCCGCTTTGGCAACGCCCATGACGTTATAATGTGGCATAACTTGCTCCGCACCATAATAGGTGAGAGTCAAAAGGCTGCCACCATTGGTCATTAAGGGCACAGCCCGTTGTGCCACAGCGGTAAAGGAATAAACAGAAATATCCATCGTGCGCGTGAAATTAGCACGGGTAGTATCCAAATATAGACCGTCCAATTCATTTTTATCAGAAAAGGCAATGGCATGAACCACAAAATCCACTTGTCCCCATTTTTCCTTTAAGACCGCAAACACATCATCAATGCTGGATTCATCGGTGACATCACAGGGTAAAACGATGCTTGATCCCACTTGATCCGCCAAAGGGCGCACGCGGCGTTCCAACGCTTCGCCTTGATAGGTAAACGCCAATTCCGCGCCATGATCAGCTGCCTCTTTCGCGATACCCCATGCAATAGAGCGATCATTCGCAACGCCCATAATCAGGCCTTTTTTACCCTTCATCAAACCAGACATTTTTATTTTTCCTTAAGACAATATTGAGATACTATATTTAATTTATGCATCCAGCCTAACCATCTGAAAGCCTTAAGTCAAGAGGATCATCATCAGATTCTTGTGCGGATTCATGAAGCCATTGCTCAATTTCATGCTGCGCTAATGACTCTATAAATTTTGGACGCCATTATTTTTCATAGAAAATTCATGTTATTTTAAAAATATAGGCTAAAATTATCGTCTTATGCATACTTTTTCTTGCAGCAAGATTATCACTTGATCGAAAACTTGAAAGACCTTAGCATGCATAAACTCTAATCATAAAAGACATGGTATAAAAGTGGAATTTAAAAATAAACCAGCAATTTTTGAAGATTTAGCACCGGCGCATGGTATTCCAGTCAACGAAGAACTTATAAGCATCATAAGATCGAAAAAATCAAATGATATAAACTTCCAACACTGGAATCAAAGATGCAATTATATAAAAGATGAAGATGCTTGGTTTAATCTGACAGCGGATAATTATTACCACAGCAAAGACATTGTGATGTCAAATGATGCGATAAAAGCATTAATAGAGAATAACATTAAAACATACTTATCTTTTGGATCGGGGGATTTTAATACCGACAGAGAAATTATATCAAAAATAAAATCTATATCGAGTTATACCCCTTTAGATATTTCGCTTTCTATACTTAAAAAAGCTATATTAGGAGCAAAAGAGTTACGAGAAGATTTAAAAATATTCCCTATACATTGTGATTTTGAAAGCCAACACGACTATATTTTAAAAGAGCTAGCTATTCTTGAAACGCCAGCACCTAGACTCTTAGCGTTACTTGGTGGAACGTTAGCCAACCTTGATCTAGGTGAAGACGCATTTACAGCCTTAGCTTCTAAAATTCTTAAGAAAAATGACTTTCTTTTAATTGACGTGGGTATATTGGGCAAAAACAATCTTTATGAAGATAGAGTGAATTTCATGATCAAAGATCAAAGTACAATTGATTTTTGGAAAAATGGATGGGCTAAACAAGTTGGAGAAGATGATATTGCACCCCGATATATGTCTGAGCTTAAAGTATCATTTGAGAAAACCACAAATACGATTATCAAATCCGACTCTTATGACATATTTCTTCAGCCTGAAAATGGAAATGAAAATCTTAAGAAAAAAGTTACCACGCTCAAAGCATATGACTCAGAAACTTTAAAACATTACTTTGAAAAATCGGCACAGGTAAAATATATTGTCGCAGAAACAATTCCTGTATCCTATGATAATGGCAATAAGTATGTGCTACGCCAAATTATGCTATTTAAAAAGTAAAATATTAAATATTTAGCAAAGATCCGTGATTGTTGCACTCAACCCCAAATGCAACCATGCTTTTTCTGTTAAGACACGCCCTCTGGGGGTGCGTTGAATGAATCCTTGCTGCATTAAATAGGGCTCAATCACTTCTTCGACCACATCTTTTTGTTCGGATAAAGCCGCGGCAATCGTATCCGCCCCCACAGGCCCTCCTTTATAATGCTCCGCCAAGGTTAACAGATAAGCGCGATCCATCCGATCAAGGCCGCTATGGTCAACATCCAATTGATTAAGCGCGTCATTCGCCACATCTTTTGTGACCTCAGGGCAGCACATCACATCTGCGAAATCACGCACACGGCGGGTTAATCGCCCTGCAATTCGTGGTGTTCCCCTTGAACGCCGCGCAATTTCCATCGCGCCATCATCGGTGATTTTGAACTGAAATAACACACTTAAGCGTTTGACAATCAGCTGTAATTCCATATCATTATAAAATTCCAATCGCAAGGGAATGCCAAAACGATCTCTCAACGGATTGGTTAATAATCCCGTGCGCGTCGTTGCCCCAACAAGGGTAAAGGAGGGCAAATCCACCTGCACGGAACGCGCAGCAACGCCTTCGCCGATCATAATATCCAGCTTCTGATCTTCCATAGCAGGGTATAAAATTTCCTCCACAGCAGGGTGCATGCGGTGTATTTCATCGATGAATAAGACATCGCGATCTTCCAACCCCGTCAATATCGCTGCCAAATCCCCAGCGCGGGCAAGGATAGGCCCTGAGGTTGTCCGAAACCCGACCCCCAATTCACGCGCCATCAACTGTGCCAAGGTGGTTTTGCCCAATCCGGGGGGGCCATGTAATAACACATGATCCATCGCCTGATTGCGCTTGCGACTAGCCGCGATAAAAATCCGTAAATTTTGTTTCAAAGCCTCTTGGCCAATAAATTCATTGAGGGATTGCGGGCGCAAACTGCCCTCCTCCCGCAGGGAATCGGCATCATTTAAGGCTTGGTTTAAATCAGGATGACGCATGCTTAAATCCATAATCTCTTATCGCCCCAATTCTTTGAGGGCGTTTTTGATATAATCATTGACGTTGCCTGATAGATCATCAACTTTGGCAATGGCGGTCATGGCTTCGGCGCGTCCGTATCCTAAGGCAACCAGTGCATCCATCGCATCTTTTCGGGGATCTTTTTCTGTAATGGATGTTTTGGCAGTGCTGGATTTTGTATCTTGCACCTTAATCGCATGAATAGGCATTGCACCATCCATAAAACCATGCATTTTGTCCTTTAGCTCTGTGATCAGGCGTACCGCGAGTTTTGCACCCACCCCTTCCGCACGAGAAATAGCGGATTTATCTTCGGCCGCGATCATCATCGCCAGTTCTGATGGAGACGCCATATTCAACAAAGCCAACGCAACCTTTGATCCCACGCCTTGCACATTTAATAATGTCCGATAACAAAGCTGTTCAACATAATTTGGAAAACCATAAAGGTGAATATGATCCTCACGCACCTTCGTTTCAATAAACAAAGACAACGCATCCCCCACCTGCCCCAAACTATACAGGTTTTTTGAGGACACAAAAACATGATACCCCACCCCACCCACATTTAAAATCAGTGAATCGTCAAAAAAATAATCAATAATCCCGTTCAGCTTTCCAATCATGTGGCTTAATATAAACGATCACAGGGTCAATGTAAAATGTTTAAGCAACCATAAAAACATCTGCAAAAGTCGAGATTTTGAATAAGACGCAAGGAACGAGAAGCACAAAACCGCTTTGCAGATGTTTCTATCATTTGTGGTGTGCATGACAGATGGCCACCGCCAACGCATCGGCACTATCCGCCGTTTTTATATCGGCTTTTGGTAATAAGATTTTGACCATATGAATAATTTGATTTTTATCGGCACGCCCTGCCCCCACGACTGTTTTTTTGACTTGGGTGGCGGCATATTCAAAAACATCCAAACCATAACGCGCCGGCACAACCAAGGCAACGCCACGTGCTTGTCCTAATTTTAATGTTGATACCGCATTTGTATTGACAAAAGTTTCCTCAACAGCCGCACAATCAGGCTTATAATCATTTAAAATAGATTGCAACCCCATATCAATCAACGCCAAACGCTGTGGCAAAGTCAGTTGCGCTGAAGGTGTAATGACGCCACAGGCGACAAAAGAAAGGCGATTGCCTTCCTTGTCAATAACGCCCCAACCTGTACGCAATAATCCCGGATCAATCCCTAAAATGCGCACAGATTTTTTCCATTTATTTAAGATTTTGTATCAGGGATCATCGAGGAATGATGCTCCACAATAACCCAATTCCCATGCTTCTTTTCAAAGACAAAAGTATAGCGCGCAGGCACATGACCCCCATCAAATTTGAAATCATACAAGCCGCTGATCACTGCATTTTTGCGATCTAATTTTTGATAAATCTCGGAATTAATTTCAACTTTCAAATTTGGCTTTTGCATCAAATGAGAAAAATATTCAAAACGTCCCTCTTGGGTTGAAACCGGATTGGGCGCTAATGTTGGAACTAAAATAGCATCTTTATCATATAAATCAACAACTTGCTCGGGATGCCCACTTGATACAGCGACTTGCCATGCCGCAAAAAGAGCATCAACATCATCGCGCTCATTCGCATGAGCAGGGCTTAACCCCATAAAAAACAATACAATAAAAGTGAGCGCAAAAGAATATATTTTCATCATAAAAAAATCCTGCTTGAATAAAATTTATTCAACAGCTTTATCATAATTCAAATAAAAAAGAAAATATTTATTTAATACCCGAATCTAAGCGAGAAAGATAATGACGGCAGGTTTCAGTTCCAACCTTATCAAACAACCCCATGACTCTGGATAACTCACTATGATCAACAGGTTTTTTCCCTTCGCGGATAATCCGCGTTAACATGAAAACACTGATAAAATCACTGCGATACAGATCAGCCGCACGGGCTAACATCACAACGCCTTTTCCCATCGGCATTTTTAAGGCCTCAATAATTGTGGAGGGCTTTAAGTCCAAGAAACTTGATAAACAGGCGACAAAAAACTGTAATTGACCTGTTTTCACCGTGTCCATAATCACAGATAATGTTAAACGATTGGTGCGCTTTAAATTCCCTGCCTTTTCCATTTGAGCCAAGGTCGGGTGATATTGCTCTGCGTTATAGGACTCTTCAATATCTGCACGAATATCCTCAAGATCATCAATAGATCTCATCGCAATTTCAGTTGGGAATTTTTGGCGGATTTTTTCTTTTAAGGCATCACTGACATGCTGATAAATTTTCAGCGTTAAGTCCATGGAAATATCCGTACGCTCAATCAATGACTTGCCAATATTTTCATGATTCGCCGCCATAATAGATAGCGTATCAAAGACTTTTTCGTTTAAGGAAATATTATCATTGGCACATAAATTCAGTGCCGTTTCAACATCACCTGTCCGCGCAAGCTCCTCAACCACCACATTCCCCATCATTTTACGTTTTGCAATAGAACGCCAATATTCTGCCCCATGGGCTTGGATAATGTATAATAAATCACAATCTTCTAAAACAGGGCTTTCTTCTAATAAAATTTGTGCAGCGCCTAAATCTTCTTCAATCAATGATAATACAAAGCGCAAAGGTACATCAGAACGCGCGCTTAACTGATGCGCCAGCGCTAATTTTAAATCTTTCTGCGCTTGTTTAACCAACGTCATCAAAACATCTGTGACCAACTCCCGTTCAAATTGGGGAATTTTATCATAGCAAAGGAAATCCGCCATCACCTCAGATAATTTTTGCTCTGCAACATGCTTATTATCTGCACCTTCATACATTGAGCGTGTATCATGCAATCGTATGAGAAACGGTGCAAGCTCAGGTGATCTTGATAACAAAGATTGACTCATAAAATTAATAGCCCTCAAAGAACTTTTTTTCACCATAGTAACAAACCATGACCCACATATATTTTTCAAAAACCATAAAAAACAATATATTACAATGCACTAATTAAAAAATTAAGGAGTCTAAAAACCACCACAATTTATTATTATTTTTAATTTCATTTATATAATATAATAAAAGAGTTACAGACTCGTAAAAATAACAATAAAAATACGCACAATTTAATATAATTTCTTATCAATTTTCGTTTGATTTTTTCTAAAATAATGCTAGATCTGAAAGAGAAAACTATTTAAAACAGCTTTGGTGGATATTCGTGGTTAACTTGGTAAACAGCTCTGTTGCAAATACACTATACCAAAACAGGCAGACCTCTGCGCGAAATCAGATAAACCCCCAAAAA
This sequence comes from Gemmobacter sp., assembly GCA_044238935.1. Taxonomy (GTDB): domain Bacteria; phylum Pseudomonadota; class Alphaproteobacteria; order Micavibrionales; family Micavibrionaceae; genus JBIICI01. The sequence goes on along the minus strand of JBIICI010000006.1, from coordinate 70,132 downwards.
CCACAGCAAAATACAGATGAATTCCGCACAAACACATCCGTCAATAAGGATGATTCATTAAAAACAATCAATCCAGAATCCTTATCAAAAAACACCCCCCGCGGATCTTTTTTAGATATACTGGCGTAATAATCATAGAATTTTCAAAAGCCCTCTATGGATTATGATTCATTCAATACAATACCATAGGTGCGGTTATAATCATTAATGGCGGAGACGGAGGGATTCGAACCCTCGATACGGGGTTACCGTATACACACTTTCCAGGCGTGCGCCTTCAGCCGCTCGGCCACGTCTCCGTTTATCGGCACACAGTATAGATATGTGATAGAAAATTCAAGACTTATTTTATCGGCAAATAAGGTTTTTTATTCAATGCGAATACGGACGTCTTCTTGATAATCATCGGGGTTTAAGATCCCGACATCTTCGAACACACACATGTTGCGCCCTGATTTTTTGGCAGTATACAAACAATCATCGACGCGTTTCAAGATGGATTCTATGGTATCATCGGCACCGACTTGTCCACCTTTGATAATCACCCCCCCAATTGAGGTTGTGATCTGCAATTGTCCGCCCTCTGCGGAACAGGGAATGGCTTCTTCGGCAATGAAACGACGCAGGCGCTCTGCGATCATACGAGTACGCTCAACCGTGATTTCAGGCAATACAGCAACAAATTCTTCGCCCCCTAAACGAGCCAATAAATCAACACTGCGAACCTTATCCATTAATCTGGCGGCGAAAACTTTTAAAACTTCATCCCCTACATTATGACCATGCGTATCATTGACCGATTTAAAATGATCAATGTCAAACATTAAAATGCCTAGATCCTTTTTATTTTGTTTGGCATTATCCAATAATTTTTGAATATGCACATCAAAATAACGTCGATTATACAATCCTGTCAGCGTATCTGTTAAAGCCAAAGATAGGCTGCGTTCATAATTATTCCGCAATCGATCTTGGAATCGTTTACGGCGAATCTGGGTGCGTGCGCGCGCTAATAATTCATTGCGATCTGTTGGGCGTAAAATATAATCATGGGCGCCGATTTCTAAACCATGCGCAATGCGTGACATATCCTCTTCATACCCCATCATTAAAATAGGCACAGCGCGGGTTTTTTCATTGGAACGCAAATGGGAACATAAACGCAAGCCATCTTCATTGGCTAAATTCAAACTCACCATAATTAAATCATAAGATTGTCGTTTTAGCGCATCAAACGCATCCATTCCTGTGGGAATACAATGAACAATATCTTGATCAACATCCAAAGTGGATAAAATCTTATCACATTCAAAACTTTGATCCTCAATCACAAGGATCATGGCTTCATCGGCGCGTTCAGACATAAAATTGGCATTTGCATCTCCCACACCTAATTGTTGTGCTGTATTTTCACGGGTGCGCCATTCATCAACGGTCATTTTCAACCGTACCAATGACCGTACACGCGCCATCAAGGCAACATCATTCACGGGTTTACTTAAGAAATCATCCGCCCCTGCCTCTAATCCCCGCACACGATCTGCGGAATCGGTTAAGGCAGTGACCATCACCACGGGGATATGGGCGGTTAATGGATTTGATTTTATCCTGTGACAGACCTCAAACCCATCCATAATGGGCATCATGACATCTAATAAAACAATATCAGGATTTTCGCTCACGACTTTTTCCAAAGCCTCTGCACCGCTGGTGGCGGTAATGACATCATAATACTCACTACTCAGCTTTGCTTCCAAAAGCTTCACATTTGGCAGAATATCATCAACGACTAAAACACGTGCAGACATTTATAAAACCCCTAAACTATATTCATTTTCTATTCCCAAATGGGACTTAATGACATGCAAAAATGGCATGATACTGATTGGCTTTGAAATATAATCCTCACACCCACCCTGTAAAATCTTTTCCTCATCCCCCTTCATCGCAAAGGCGGTTACGGCAATCACAGGAATATGACGCAATTCATCATCTTGTTTTAGCTGCGCGGTTACATCTAAACCTGATATTTCAGGCAACTGAATATCCATCAAAATTAAATCAGGCTTTTCTAATCGTGCAATATCCAAAACGCGCAAGCCATCGCGCGCTGAAATTGTATCGATTCCTTGCGCCTGTAACAGGTCACAAAAAAGCTTCATATTCAGTTCATTATCCTCAACAACAAGAACCTTTTTCCTTATTTGCGGTACAGAAGGAATGTCCATTAGACTCATCATATTTATTTGTGTTGTATGCATTTCAAATTCCAATATGCAGAATCATCCGTTAAGATTCCTTGAATCATAAAATGAATTATCAAATATTTCTCTTAAACCCCTTAAGCAGAATACATTGCCAATATTTCAAAATGCTTAATGTGTTTTAAAATAATAAACATTGCGTATAAAGCGATTATCATCTACACTTAACTTGTATCCATTGGATACTATGATACTAAACGCTTTGTGGAATAAGCGTTGCGGACCCGGGGGCGGTACCCGGCGACTCCACCATAAACGGCAGCTTTATCCCCTTTTTAGCATGCCGTTTGTGATGGGGTCGAAATAGGATCGACGCGCGTAATAAAGGTAAAGTTTGTATCTGGTTTGACCCGCCATAATAAGGTCAGGCAATTTAACTGCCAACGATAACCATCAGTTCGTAGCCGCTAATGACAACTCTGTTGTTGCTGGCGTTGCTATCGCGGCTTAATAGCTGTTATAGTGCTACAACGAAACTCCTGTAATCTCTGAACATTTTACAGGCGGGGCGTGGGGCGGCCTGGCAACAGAACAGCCCTATTTTTTCTATTTTATTGTAATATCACCTATGCAATCCATATCCCTTCTCACCCCTGCAAAAGTCAATTTATGCCTGCATGTTTTGGGGAAGAATGCGGATCATTATCATCAATTGCAATCGATTGTTGCCTTTGCGGATATTGGGGATCAATTGACCCTCAGCCTCAAGGAAAAAAGCACTGATTCTGAACTCTCTTTTTCTGGGCAATTCGCCCCTTTTTTAGAAAATCAGCCTATTCAAGATAATTTGATCATCAAGGCAAAAAGATTATGGTCAGAATTTTATGGGATTGACGTGTCAAATCTTCATTTTCACCTTCAGAAAAATCTGCCGATTGGGGCGGGATTGGGGGGGGGATCATCGAATGCCGCGGCGACCATCCGTGCCTTAATGCAACTTCATGACATTGAACCAACACAGGATTTTATAAATAGCCTGATAAAATTGGGCGCCGATGTGCCCGCATGTTTTTTAGGGCAAGCCTGTTGGATGGAAGGGATCGGCGAACAAATCACCCCCCTGCCCTTTTTATCCAATATTGGTGAAATTGGGATTGTGTTAATCAACCAAGGCGGATATTGCTGCACCCGAACTTTATATCAATCTTTATCGCCTATGGATGATTTCCGCCCTGCTATGGATGCACAAGATTTTACACATTACAAAAAATATGAATTTTTCGATTTTTTAAAAGATAAAACAGATAACAGCATGCAACGCGCGGCCCTAAATGTTGCCCCTGAAATCGCCAAAGGACTAGCAATTTTAGACAAAGACCCAAAATGCCACCTATCACGCATGAGCGGCAGCGGCGCAACCTTATTTGGGCTGTTTGATACCATCACTGACGCCAAACACTGCGCTGAGACCTTACGCGCCCTCCATCATCAATTGTGGATAAAAGCTGGGGCATTGACCTGATGATACATCACGGCGCAGTTTTCGGACGCTTTCTTCTGAATCAAGAGAATTGAGATTATCAAAAGCCTTTGCCGCATTAAAAACCTCTGTTAACTCCTTACCAGATAAATTCCAAACCGCCATCGCAAAATATGTTTCATGCTGATAATTTTCCAATGTTCGCACATATTCATGCATATAGGCCTCTAAATATTCATCAAAATAGGCTAATTTTGACTGCCCCTGAGGGGTTGAGATAAGATCAATACCATAGGCAGAAAAGCGCTCTTTTTCTTGCCTTAAGCCAGTATATAATCGGCGTAACTCAGATAAATAGTCTTTATGATCAGGTCGGTAATTTCGATTTTTAACAGACATAACGCTTTCCACATATTTGATATTGATAATACCATAATCTATAAAAAGAAATTATTCAATGTTCAAATCCATACTTAAATGATTTATCTTGTTTTTGTTCTTCCATTAAACTGACTCTGCACGAAAGTTCTTTTTTAAGTGATTCTATATTCCGATCCATTTTTTCACGGCGCTCTGGTGTATCTTTAAAGGGGGAAGGTCGTCGTGCTTGAGCTGTAAAGGTGGGCACAGTGCTTTTATCACCTTGATCACGCCCTAAAACAGGCTGAAAGGAGGATACAGAGGGCTCAAGCTCAGGTTCAAGATGACTTTGTTCTTTCTCTATCGGGCTTACATTAATCGTTTTTGGATAATCTTTCTCTAATACAGGATCATCATCCTCATCTGTATTTTTTGGGAATTGCGCCATAATTTTACTTTCTCCTGTTTTTATAAGTCTATCACAGGAAATTGCAATATGTAAATAATTATTTATCCTACAATAAATCAGGGCGGCGCTGATATATTGACGATGCTCGCTGTTTTTTAGTGCGCTTGATTTTAACTGGGGCAATACGAATAACGCCCGTAAATTCCTGTGCGACTAGACAAGGGGCTGAAATACCTTCATTGATGAAAGCCTCTCGTGCCGTCAACGATAAAAATCTATCTTCTTTACCTTCTTTTTCATCACTAGGAATCTCAAAACTCATTGACTTACCCTCTATATTCTCAATATTATAAAATATAGTTATCATAAACAAAAGAAAATGGCAATAAAGATTTATTGCTTATGCGCTTTCAACAAATCAGGACGACGCTCTTGCGTCAGTTTCAATGATTCCTCATATCGCCATTTCTGGATATTTGCATGATGTCCACTACTGAGGATTTCGGGGATCGAATGAGTATTGCCATCTGCATCGACCCAATGGGCGGGGCGTGTGTAATGGGGGTATTCTAATAATCCGTTTGAAAAGCTCTCCTCCCCTGCTGTTTCAGCATTGCCCATGACGTTGGGCAGCAGGCGAATACAGGCATCCATCAGGATCATCGCGGCGGGCTCTCCGCCTGAGAGGACATAATCTCCAATGCTGATTTCTTCAAAATCATACACATCTAAAAACCGTTGATCGACCCCCTCATACCGACCGCACAGCAAAATAAGATGGCTTTCAGTAATCAGCTCCTGCGCTAGGGCTTGGGTCAGGACACGCCCCCTTGGGCTGAGGTAAATGCGTCGTGCGGTTTGATAATCAGGGATTGAGCGCACCGCCGATTCCAAAATATCCGGCTTTAAAACCATTCCTGCCCCACCGCCAAAGGGTGTATCATCGACCACGCGGTGATTATCCGTGGCAAAATCACGCGGATTCACAAGATCATAAGACCAAATCCCCTGCTGCAACGCCCGCCCACTTAAGGACAGCCCCAGCATACTGGGGAACATATCGGGGAATAGAGTCATTAGGGTGATATGGAAGGGGGACATAAAAAATTCATCTCAAAAAGTTCTTAATAAGTTTGTAATTTATTGTAAATGGGATAACATATCAAGTATATACACACTTTGTTGGCTTTAATCCTATGACCCCAAAAACACTTTTCTTTGATGCCGATGACACCTTATGGGATGAACAGCGTATGCTGCAAGGCTTTGAAAAAGCCGTTGAAATAGCCTTAGATGATATTTTGGGAATCCCCAGTAATTTTGCCAAACGCTTTATTGCCTTGGAGGAGGAAAATATCCCCCATATCGGCTATGGTTTCCCCAGCTATATGTTTTCCGTGGGTGAAGCCATCACAGCAAATCCCGATTGGTATCCGCATAAAAAATTGCTTCTATCACGCGTGCGTGAAATTATTCGCCAGTTTGCCGAGGATGGCCCTACATTGATTGCTGATGTGCCTGAAACATTAAAGGCATTGAAAGATAAGGGCTATGATTTAAATGTTTTAACGCGCGGCGTGGAATTTGAGCAGAAATTTAAACTGGAAAAATCAGGGATTAAGTCCTTTTTTACGCATATCGTGATTGTTCAAACCAAAGATGAGAACACCTATCGTAACACAGCCGAAAAATTTGGCTATGATCCTAATGATTTATGCATGATTGGCAATAGCGTGCGGGCGGATGTAAACCCTGCGCTTGCGGCTGGTTGGCATGCTGTCCACATCCCTGCCCCCACTTCATGGAGCCATGACGAAGCCGCCGCTTTAGACCACCCACGCGGTGGACAGGTGGCGCGTTTTTCAGGATTGTTAGATATTTTTTGATTTTACCGCACAATAAAATCGCGGTCAATTTGAATGATACGCGTATCAGGAGAAACGGATAAAACGCAATCATCGCTATAGGGCAGATAGAAACTGTCTCCGCCCTCAATCGGCTTGACATCCAGCAGATCGCTTGCGCCATAATTGACAACATCAATCACACTACCCACAGGGGCATTGTCTTGGTCAATCACCTGCATGCCGATTAAATCATCATAGTAAATTTCATCATCATCGGCATCAGGCAAACTGTCGCGGTCTAACCATAATCCTGTACCGCGTAATGCTTCGGCAGCGTTGCAATCATTGATCCCCTCAATACGGGCAATCAAATGTTTGGGGGTTTGTTGTTTGATGGTGATTTTTAGGATATTGCCGCCCTTTTCATCGGTAAACACATCACCATATTTTGAAAAGCACGCAGGATCTTCGGCCAAAGATTTAATCTTGACCAATCCTTGCACACCGTGTGCGGTGGCGATATATCCGATTTGAATGCGGGGCATAGGTTAGGTTTCTAGATTGGAACGATTGATTTCAAACCAAGATTGGACTTTCTGGACAAATTCTTCAATAACGTCATCATTTAAAGTAAGCCCCATATTATCAAGAGCCTTAACAACATAATCATGCAAATCACTTATTATAGCATTATGTATTAACAACCCCAAAAGAGGCAGAACATAAGATTCATACTCATCCGTGGGGGAATCAACATCGCCCATGACGCCTATCGGATCAAAGTCATTCCAAAGATTATTAAGATCGGATACAATATGGTCTGGATAATGTTCACTGAATTTTTGCATGATGCGCCTCTTTGTTTGGATATATAGGCTTTCCGTTTTTTATGGGTGTCTCGTGTAAATCTGCCTTATACTTTTTTATTTTTTGAACACTATAGAGCACTAAGAACCACTAAGGTGCACTAAGAAAAAAGATGCAAGCGTCAATTTTTTCCATTTTTCTATCCCTCATTGATGCACCAAAGATTCCTTAGTGCACCTTATTTTAAACTTAGTGTTCTTAGTGTTCAAAAATAAAATGTTTGGATAAAAATTCAGCAAGAAAGAGCAGCCAAAATTTTCTAATGCAACGAGATGCCGTGTCAAGCACGGCATGACGCTTTAAGGGTAACAGAAGAAAATAAAAACTACTCCGCCGCAGGCTCTTCGGCAGCTGCTTCTTCTGCAACTTCCTCAACAACAGGGGCTGGGGCGTTTTTGGCTTCTTCGGCTTCTCTGGCGGCTTTTTCGGCAGCTTCAACAGCAGCGGCGGCTTTGCTTTCTTTTTCTTTCAAACGCTCAACAGCTTGGGCTTTGGGTTTGGATTTCAAAGGGCGCACGCGCTGTGCTGGCATTTCTGCCAAGCCTGCTCTGCCCAATAAAATCGCAACGCGTTCAGTAGGTTGCGCGCCATTGTTAATCCAATGCTGGATGCGCTCATCTTTTAACACAACGCGGTTTGCCTCAGTTTTGGCAAGCATAGGGTTGTATGTGCCCACTTTTTCAATGAAACGACCATCACGCGGGGCGCGGCTGTCGGCAACAACGATGCTGTAAAATGGGCGGGCTTTACGGCCACCACGGGCTAATCTGATTTTTAATGACATTTGATAAACTCCTTTTTTATGTTTAAAATCAAAAACTTATTTCTTTTTCTTTGTGTTAAAACTGCCAAAACTATTATTATTCAATAAACTGTTTGGCAATCCACTTCGTCCCAAATTCTGGAGCGCAGGCGGCAATCCACCTGATAATCCGCCCAATTGCATTTTTTGAGACATTTCTTTGAGTACATCAGGATTCAGGTCAACCCCTTTTCCGCCTGCACCAAATTCCAACGGCGCGTGGCCAGCCATGTCGGCTTCCATCAACGCAATATCTTTTTCACCCATCAAGCCCTTTGCCATGTTCATCATGCCGCCCATGCCCATCTTTTTGATGCGCTTCATCATGGTTTCCATTTGCTGCTGTTGCTTGACCAATTTATTGAGTTCATGCACATTTAACCCCGCGCCCATCGCAATACGGCGACGGCGTGATGCGTTTAATAAATCAGGATTACGGCGTTCCTTTGGCGTCATGGATAGGATCAGCGCTTGTTGACGTTTAAAGACATTTTCATCAATTGCGCCTTCCATCTGCTTGGCGACTTTGCCTAAGCCCGGTAACATCTTCATGATCGCGCCCATACCGCCCATATTTTGCATTTGCTGCATTTGCGCCAGTAAATCTTCGAAATCAAACTTACCCTTTTGCAACTTCTTCGCCATTTTTTCAGCTTGCGCTTTGTCAATGGTTTCTGTGGCCTTTTCCACAAGGGACACAACATCCCCCATGCCCAAAATCCGTCCCACAATACGATCAGGGTGAAAAATTTCCAGCGCATCCCATTTTTCGCCCACGCCTAAAAATTTAATCGGGCACCCTGTGACTGCACGCATCGCCACGGCCGCACCGCCCCGCGCATCGCCATCAATACGGGTCAAGATAATACCTGTCACCCCAATGCGCTCATTAAAAATCGCGGCGGTATTGACAGCATCTTGGCCTGTCATCGCATCAGCAACCAATAATGTTTCAATCGGTTTTGCTAAATCGCGCACGGATGATAATTCTTGCATTAAGGCATCATCAATGCTTAAACGCCCTGCACTATCCAGAATTACCACATCATAAAAGCCCATGCGCCCTTTTTCCAGCGCGCGCTTGGTAATATCCAGCGGTTTTTCACCGGCCACAATATCCAGCGTATCCACATTAATTTGCTGCCCCAAAATCGCCAATTGTTCCTGCGCCGCAGGGCGATAAATATCAAGGGAGGCAAGCAAGATTTTCTTGCGCTGTTTGGTCTTTAAAAAATGCGCCAATTTCGCGGCACTGGTGGTTTTCCCAGATCCCTGTAATCCTGCCATTAAAAATACAGAGGGCGATTTGCCGAAATTAAGCTCGGCTTGGGTTGACCCCAAAAGCTCAATCAAGCCATCATTGACAATTTTAACCACTTGTTGCGCGGGGCTGACGGATTTAATGACGGCTTGACCAATCGCGCGCTCTTTGATCGTTTCAATAAAGGCTTTGACCACAGGCAGGGCAACATCAGCCTCCAACAACGCCACGCGGATTTCGCGCATCGCATCATTGACATGATCTTCATTCAGCTTGCCTTGCCCGCGCAACGCATCAAAGATTGATCCTAATTTATCATTTAACGACTCAAACATAGCATTCCTTTTTTAACCCTCTTCATGCAAAAAAACCACAGTGAGCGTAAATTCGCCGACTGTGGGCTGTTGCAACCATCATAAGGGTGCGAACAGGGGGATACAAAAATATAAGAGTGCTTTTAGAGGTTTTTTGGGGGGATGTCAAATAAATTCCTCCTTGCCTAAAATCACAAGACGATTATAATGCGCCCCTATGATGATACCGCTTTTTGTATGGTTTATAATATTAGGAATCGGGGCGTTTTTATTGAGCCTCAGTGTGCTGCCCTTTTTGATAGAATGGGCGATTAAAGCGCATTTTGTTGACCAGCCCGAGGCACGAAAATCCCATGATTTGCCTGTACCACCTGTGGGGGGTTTAGGAATTGGGCTTTTGGCGGTGCCTTTATTTTTACTGCTGGAATTTTTATTACAAGATCACTTCCCCTTTATAGCGCCCCAGTTCTTGCTGGTGGGGTATGTTTTATTATTGGGTGTTGGGGTCATGGATGATCGCAAACATATTTCACCCTATATACGTTTTTTCATGCAGTTTTTAGCCGCGTTCTTGGTGGTGGTATGGGGGCATGTGCGGATTTATCATCTGGGTGATTTATTTGGCTTTGGCGATATTATCTTATCCGATTGGGTGGCGATTCCATTTTCCATCCTATGTATCATGCTCTTTGTCAATGCCCTGAACCTTATGGATGGGCTGGATGGATTGGCGGGCGGCATTGTGGCATTAATGCTGTTTGTCTTATCAGTGGTCGCATACACACAAGGCGGCATGCATTTTGCGGCATTGCCCGTGGTGATGCTGGGGTGTGTTTTGGGATTTTTATGGTTTAATGCCCGCCATTTTTGGCGAAAAAGGGCAGCCATTTTTTTAGGGGATGGCGGATCACTGAGTTTAGGCTTTGTGATCGCCACCTATTGCATTTTCCTTTCACAACAGACATTTAAGGGGCAAGTGATTTTACCGCCGCTATGGGTGGCATGGATTTTGGCGTTGCCTGTCATGGATGCGATGGGGCAATTTATCCGCCGCATCACACAGGGGCATCACCCCTTCTACCCTGATCGGGGGCATTTGCATTTATTATTGGTCGATGCCGGTTGGTCTGTACCGCGCACGGTTTACAACTTGATCGCCCTATGTGCGCTCTATATTATGACAGGGGGCATTGCGATTTATCTCTCCGTTATGAATTGGCTCTTTATGGGGCTATGGCTTGTTGTTTTTGTAGGGCATGTTTTTGTTGCCCTGAAGCCCTATAGGCTGACCAATTTTATAGAAAAACACAAATATTGATCGTGCAAGCGCACCTACCCAATTATTAATATTAAGGTCAGGGATTTTTTTTGGGGAGCATGGGTTTGACCTTGTTCTCAATAAAACTGTCGATATCCTGCATCCCTTGTGATGACGGATCAAAAATCTCAAGCTCCCCGCCACAGGCATCTTTGATCGCCTGAATATAAAGATTTTCGTCAATTAAATATCTGAGCTTGTCGAACTCTTCCTCTGAGAAATCATCCTGAGAGAGATATTCTTTTAATGTTGAGGGAAAGTCGACAGGCGATAGCCCCTCAACAATCTGGGTGTTTTTCAGCATCTCTTGGGCGGCATCAGGAATATGATCTTTGTTGTAATCATGGCAAAGAAAGCTAATAGGCTCTCCATCTCTCAGTTTGCTAGGGAGTAGAATGGGTTGGCTTGGTACTGTTGGGAAAACAGACAGCACGACTGCACCCGCTTGTGCAAATAAGGCGGATAGGCTCTCCTCAAAAGGAGAATAAGGAAAATCCTGCTTTTTTATGCCCAAAAGATGGGATGAACCACATTGCTGAATATAGACATTCACGCGTGCATCCTGCATATGCTGCAGGGCATTTTGAACCATCATCTGATTGCGCAAGGCCACGCCTTTGGACGATTGGAAGTCAATTCTTTGTTGGTTAAAATAAAGATGATTTCCGAGGATCTTTTTTGTCTGTGGATCATTTCTGTCTATATACACCCCCTCTGAGGTATAGAGTCTAGCGGTATCATTAAAACGCGTCGATATCTTTTGTGCTAACAAAAAAGAGAAAAGATTCTTATTGGAATGGGGCGCATTATCGTTTTCTAAATATTTCTTAAACAATTGCAGTAGCATTTTTCCATCCGGATCATGCGATTGTAATTTTGAATCAAACTCTTTTGGTATATTCATCTTCAAATTTTTGCGCAAAATCCTAGCCATCCTATTATGCGGAAACTCATATCCAAAAGCGAACTTCGTTTTGCTTTGTTCAAGCAAATTTTTCATCAAAAGCTGCTGCAAGAAAATATGTGTGGGCATATCGTGACACTCACCCATCAAGATCACCAGTTTCTGACCTTCTTTGAGATTGGCAGCAGCCGCATTGAAACGATCCATAATCCCATCAACAGCGGGACGCAGATCCAAGGAGGGCATAGGAATAGGGAGCAATTCGGTGTTGGTATCCATTCAATAGAGTCCTGTTTATTCATTTTTTACAAAGTGTTTGCGAAGACCATAAAGAAACGATTTTTTTATGTCAACAAAAATCCGTTTTGATTTTTTGTCCATAACACGCTATAAACCCATCACAAGCAAGTGTTGGCTGTTGTAAACTTTCCACCGAAAAAAGTGGCGGATATTACATCCGAAGTCTTAGTTCTGGGCGTTGTGCAGGATTCAAGCCCAACAATATTACTCACCCCCTCAAAACCCGTTCAAAACGGCGCAGCTGTGTTTTAGAAGTGCATTCCATGCAAAGCCCCCGAAACCGTATGATCTCAATAACCCCATAAAATAAATTGACTTTTTATCACCCCAATGATAAGTTTTCATAAAAAATTCAAAAAGGGATAAAAAATGGAAAATAATAACTTGGGAAATAAATTAGTATCAGAAATGACTTTACGTGAACATTTTGCTATTCAAGTATTTCAAGCTCTAATAGCAGGAACACCAGAACCACAATACTTAAAAGACAAAAAGAAAGAGCGTGATTTCAATCATTGCTTCGAATTGAAGAATAATCCAAATGCTGAAAAACCCGCCCCTCTCCCAGATCACATCGATTCACTGATTCCGAGCGCGGTTGAATATGCGGACGCTTTGATCCAAGAACTCTCTAAACTGCCAGATCCGGCACCTTGAGAATTGATTAAACCCCTTGATTGCCATGCAATAGCAGTTTAGGATAGGATATAAATAATATCCACCCTAAATCCAATGGGCTTTGATTATGGATGACCTCCTGACCACCCCTCTTCCCAGTGCGCCAAAGAAAAGTTTGTTTTTTGTGGTGACGCAGGATTGGTATTTTTATTCGCACCGCCTGCCGATGGTGCGTGCGGCGCAGCGGGCGGGGTTTCAGGTGCATGTGGTGACCCATGTTCAAAATCATCGTGATGCGATTGAGAGCGCAGGGGTAATCGTGCATGATTTTTCCTTTGATCGTCGCAGCTTGAATCCGTTGAAAGCGCTACACTCTATTCGTGACTTAACATCTCTTTACCGTGAAAAGCGCCCTGATTTGGTGCATCATATCGCGATGAAGCCGATTTTATATGGCTCAATTGCTGCTTTTTTCGCGCGTGTGCCGCATGTCCTGAATGCGTTTGCAGGGTTGGGGTATGTGTTTACGCATAAACGCGGCATGGCAGCCGTGATCCGCGCGACTTTGGTGCCTGTGTTTCGATTGCTGCTTAATCGCTCAAATTCATGGCTCTTATTTCAAAATCCTGATGATTTGCGTACACTGGCGGCCTATCAGATTGGCGTGAGTGCGCGCACGGCGTTGATTAAGGGATCAGGGGTGGATATTGACAAATATGCCTATGTCCGCATGATTGACGGACAGCCAAAATTTTACGTTGCCTTTGCAGGGCGTATGATTAAAATTAAGGGGCTGGATACGTTAAAACAAAGCTTTAAAATCCTGCAAAACAGCCACCCCTATATTACCTTATTGCTGTGTGGTGAACCTGATGAGGGCAACCCTGAATCCCTTAGCACCAATGATCTCCAAGATTGGGCGACTGCCCCGAATGTGGAATGGTTGGGTCATGTCGATATGGCAAGCATTTGGCCAAAGGTGCATGTGGCGATTCAGCCCTCCTTAGGAGGGGAAGGCGTGCCGAAATCATTGCTGGAGGCCGCCGCCACAGGCCGCCCCATTATCGCCAGTGACGTGGCGGGATGCCGTGAAATCGTCAAACATGGCGTCAACGGCGCGTTGATTGATGCAGGTGATGCAGCGGCCTTTGCGCAAATGATTGCCCAATTTTACGATCATTTTGATCATTTGGCGGAAATGGGTATCGAAAGCCGCGCCTATGTTGAGGCGGAATTTAGCGCGGCGGCAGTGGAGGAACAGACGATGGAATTATATAATGCCATTCTAAACGATGATGCGTTTTAGGGGCTTGATTTTTCAATCTCTTTTGTTTCTAATAAGGCTCTATGATCTTACGCTTTATCCCTCTTTGTTTTATCCTTATCGCTCTATCCGCATGCGCGACAACACCTGAAGAAAAGGCAGCGGCAGCAAAGCCCGTTACGTTTTCGGAATGGGGCAATCGTGTGGTCAAATTAGCGCAGATTCCAATAGAATCTGACACGGAATCATCACAATCCACTTCGGTACAGACTTCTGATCCCGTTGCGATTAATCCTATCGCCTTAAAAAAAGCTGTGGCAACGCCAACCCCCGTCACACATAAAACGGCCGCCATAGATGATGAAGAGGCAACAGAAAGCGCTTTTACAACACAAATGAATACCATGTGGGGGGGGATAAAGAAATTATCCGCTGCGGTTAAAATTAAACCTGTTACAACAGATTCAAAACAAACCGATCCTATCCAAAACGCCCCGATTGATATTCGCACTAAATATAAGGCACCATCTCATCCTTTATCCAATGCGCCCATTTTAAAACCTGTATTAGGCATGCATGGTGGATATAGCCGATTATCCCTGCCCTTGCCGCACCCTGCTATTTATCATTTTGATCTGGATAATACAGAAAAAGTCTTATTGGTTGAATTTCCTGACAAAGTCTGGCAAACTGGAACAGTCTTAACAGGTGAAAATTCCCCCATTATTCAAAATATAAATATTGAACAAAAAGGTGATGTCGGGAGCTTATTGGTGATCCAATTGAAACAACCGACGCAAATTCTAAAAAATCAGATTTTACCCCCTAATCCCAAGACACCGTCTTACAGACTCTATTTTGACCTAGCCCACGCGGAGTAAATGAGCCATCAATGAGTGAGATTCAAATTCCAGCGTCACCGCCCCCTGATCCCTCAAAAGGATTATCTCACCGCCCCAGTGTTTTGCCAAAACGCTATCAACATGAAACTGAAAAATCCAATCACTCAGAACAATTATTAGGCTTATCCTTGTTCATGATGTTACTGGCTTTTTTTATTGTTCTGACCGCGAAAGGAGGATTTGAACCCAAAAAGTTCGATCCTATTTTACAAAGCATTGACAAAGCCTTTTCAACCCCTACTGATGATTTGACCCATATTTTTCCATCTTTAATTCCACACGCAACCCATTCAACGGGCGATGGTTACAGCCAAAAAGCAATTGATCAATGGCTAAACGCCATAATCGCAGGCACAGATCCCGCGCCCTATTTTCAAAATGGGATTTTTAAAATTGAATTGGATAAAAAACCCTTTGACCGTGCCGTGCAATATAATCAAATCATTGAGCTTGGGGGATCAGCAGAAAACCCAGTTAAGATGGGCAGCTTTTCTTTGTTCAAAGCCCTTGCTAGCCTGAATATGCTTAACGATCGTGGCATGCCCTATGGGGTACGATTATTGATGCGTACGGATAACAATCAAATTAATGATCAAATTGAAACAACGCAACTGGCGGCCTATGCGGCGGAATTTATCCGTCAAGGCGTTCCTGAATCTTTGATTTCAATTGGCTTTCATCACGAAAAATCACCGATTATTCTGATTTTTGAACCGATTCCATTCGATGACAAATCAAATCCAACGCCGACTAAAAATAAGCTGGGGAATGATGGTCTATGACAATCGATGAAACAGAAACCCCAGCCATAGATCCCCCTGTATTTTCTTTAGAAGACGCAGATTACAAAAGCGCCTTTAAAAAAAGCTATACGACATCCATCAAAAATGGATCATGGCTGTTAACATTCACAGATGTGACCGCATTAATGCTGACATTTTTTGTCTTATTATTTTCAATGTCAACACCCACCCCCCAAAATTGGGCAGATTTAACCGCCAGCACCGAAAATGCCTATGAAAAACATTATGGCGCTCCTGCCCATGGGGGGGTTTTGGATGCGGAAAATTTACGGCAACAATCCACGCAACCTGCGTTGGACTTACCCTATTTGGAACAGGTTATTCGTGATCTTATCAAACGACAAAACATCAATTTACCCATAGAGATAGAACGCACCGATGAATTTTTACGTCTATCCATTCCTGATCACCTCTATTTTGCCCCCGATCAATCGGTTTTAAGCCCCCAAGGTCAAAAAGCCTTGTCTTTTTTAAACACTTTGCTACCGCGCATTGAAAATCAGATCAAAATTATTGGCTACGCCGACCCTGAATATAAAAGCCAAAATGAAACACAGGCCAATATTCATAATTGGTCTTTGGCATTGCAACGCGCACAATCTGCCGCGGCGTGGCTGGTTAAAATGGGATACCAAGGCAAAGAACTAACAGTCGAAGGACACGGATCTTCGTTTAAAAAGTTGAATATAAACAAAAATTCATCAGATCAAGCCTTGCGGCGGGTTGATATTATGATTTACAATATTCGTTAAGTGTTTTTCGATATAAAGATTCATATGAACTTACGATTTCATCACTTTGTTTTACGGCTTGCTGTTGTGGGTTTATTATCCACAGCCTTAACGCCCTATGCCCTTGCCGCCAGCAATGCCGAACCTACCGCACGCTATGGATTTCATGCCGATAAAACACGGCTGGTTTTTGAATGGAAAAATAAGGTTGATTATACATTAACCCCAGAATCAGATGGCAGCCTTATTTTAAAATTCAAAAAAGCCGGTACATTTAAACCCGTTGATCAATCCAAACAAGAAGATAGTAATTTATATAAAATTACCCTGCAATCAAAACAAGGAGATGATTTAACCTTAAAAATTATTCCTAAGATCCCCTCTAAATCAAATGATGCAGTGCATGATTTTCGATTGGACAATAAAATCGTTATTGATATAGCTGTAAACAAAACGGCTTTATCACAATGGAAGCCCTCAGATGCAAATAAGAAATCTGCGGAAACTGCGCCTCTCCCTGCTGAACAGAAACAACCTGAAATAAAACCCGCCCCTGAAAAAGAAACCATTCAACCCCCGAAGGCGGAAGAACCCGTTGCGCCCATTACCCCTACCGCACCCATTGCGCCAGCGCCTGATCCAACAAAATTGGATATTCCTTTATCCCTTCCTCCTGCACCGACAGCACCAACGCCAAAAGCACCTGCGGCGGCGCCTTTACCTGCTGCATCGACCAATGCTGAAAAACCAAACTATCTGAAATCAGAAATGGCGGCGCTGCAAACGGATGTGATTTTACTATCAGGTCGTGATGAGGTCAAAAGTGCCGTTTTCCAAAGAGATGGCATCTTATGGCTTATCAGTAACCAAGAGGGGGAATCAGCGCCCCCCACATTAAAAACACAAACAACCCGTTGGCAAAATTTTGAACGCGCCCAAAGTGATAAAGGGGCGGCATGGTATGTCCCGATTCCCAAAAGCCTGTTGGGTAAAAAAATATCCGTCGCAGGGGGGGGGCTGACATGGCGTATTATTATTTCCAACAAAGCCAATATGACCGAAGTCATTGAGCCTGAGCGCATTACAAACCCCATACGCCCCGATGCAGGCGGTGTTTTACAATGGCGGTTTAATGCCCCTGATGCGGCAATCCAAGTGGATGATCCGTTTTTTTTAGATCGGATGATTGTAATTCCCGTTGGCGATTATCGTGATTACACAGGATTTTCACGACAATTTTCTGAGCTAAAATCGTTGGATAGCGCCCTTGGGTTAGCCCTATTGCCCAAAGTGGATGATCTATCCATCGCTATTGCCGAAGATGGCCGTGTTCAAGCAACCAGACCCAAAGGATTATCGCTGACCGCACAAAATGTTGTGGATCGGATGATGTTATCAGAACGCCTGTCGACACTTGATAAAAAAGATCAAGAGGGGCTTATTTCTGAGGAAATCTCCCATGGTGTTATTTTTGAACTCAATGAATGGAAAATGGGTGGTCGTCATCAATTAGGAAAGAACAAAAATCTATTAATGCAAGAATTGGCAGATCAAGATGGTCAAATCAAGGCCACAAAAGCCATGATGTTAGCCCGCATGCACCTTGCCAATGATCGCGCGCCTGAGGCCATGGGATTTTTACGCCTAGCAAAATCACAAGATCCTGATTTAGGCGATGCCCCCGTATTCCAAGCCTTAGAGGGTGCCGCACGCGCCATAAGTGGTCAAGATGATGGCGCGATTCTAGATTTTGAACAACCTGCCTTAAGTGTTTATCCAGAAATTCAATATTGGAAAAGCTATGCCCTAGCCGGTGCAGGAAAATGGGATAAAGCCTTTGAAATATTACCCGCCCAAGCGGATTTTCTTTTACAATATCCGTCTCCGTTAAGGGAGAAATTAGCCCTGCGCCTTGCTGAAACTGCGTTGCGTGGTGGGAAGCTAACAGAACCTGAAACAGCAACTTCGCGCAATATTTCATTGGCGCAAGATTATTTAAGTGTCATCCGCCCCTTATTAAAACAAGAACGCGCCCCCTTATGGGCAAAGGCTGGCTATCAATATTTACGGGGGATGATGTATCATCATGATGGCGATACAGATAAAGCGCTGAGTATCTGGAAAGGGCTTGCCCGTAGCCCCGATAAATTTTATCGCGTCAAAGCCAATTTTGCTGCCATCCAATTAGGATATAAAACAAAGACATTAAAGGCAGATGAAGCCATTGATAAATTAGAACGCTTGCGTTACGCATGGCGCGGCGATGATTTAGAACATCAAATCGGACATGCCTTAGGGAATTTATACATTGATCATGGTTACTATTTAAAAGGCTTTTCAATCCTGCGTGATACAATCGCAAGCGCCACAGATCACAAAGACATTGCCGATGCCATCACCCATGATATGACTGTACGGTTCAAAGATTTATTCTTACATGCCGATAGCAAGAAATTTAAACCCATTGATGCGGCGTTATTATACGAAGAATTTATGGAACTCACCCCGCTTGGAGAAGAAGGCGACAAAGTCATTGCCAGCCTTGCCAACAGGTTAATGGAAGCCGAATTGCTAGATCGCGCCGCGGGGCTGTTGGAACATCAAATCAAATATCGGTTAAAAGGGGCTGATGGATTAGACACATCCATGCAAGTTGCCGCCATCCGATTATTAGATAACGACCCCAAACGCGCTTTAGAGGCTTTGGAAAATGCTGAGAAATTCATGAAGGATTCAAACTTAATCCCTGATGAAATTCTTGCCTTTGATCACGCAATTGGCTTACTCAGAACACGCGCTTATACCCAACAAAAACAATACGCAAAAGCCCTTCAGACATTAGATCAATTATTGCCCGATGGTGATGTTTATCGTATGCAAGCCGATATTGCATGGAAAGCATCCGAATGGACACAGGCTGCCCTTGCCATTGATGATATTATCCTTGATGAAGAAATCGCGCCCGATGCCCCCCTTACAAAAGAACAAGCCTCCTTACTCTTAAATTATGCGGTTGCCTTAAACCTTTCCTCAGATCGCGTGGGATTAGCCAATTTGCGCAATCAATATGCAGCGCGCCTATCGAAAACAGACCAAGCCGCCTTGTTTGATGTTGTCAGTCGCGAACGCCCCGAAGCCGTTATTTTAGCAGATCGCGCCACATTAGAAAATATTATCACCGAAGTTGACATGTTCCGTGGGTTTTTAGATAAGGTCAAGAGCAATCCTATCCCCAAGATCATAAAAACCCCCAAAACTGTGTCCTCCCCTGCTCCCGTTAAAACGGCGGATCAACAATCGGATCAACAAAAGGAAGACCCAAAACTCCCCCCTGCTGAGCCTGCATCCTCTACATCTTCAGATGTCCCTAAAAAAGAAGACCTCCCTAAAAAACCCTAATATTACAAAGAGACTCTATTTATGCCCCTATCTGATTGGAATTTATACCAACAAAACCCAAAGTCAAAATCTAAACCAAAACAGATTATTTTATTCTTGCATGGTGTTGGATCGAATGGCGAAGATTTAATTTCCCTTGCCCCTTACTTTGCGCAGGCTTTACCCGATGCGGTTTTTATATCCCCAGATGCGCCTTTTGCCTATGATATGGCACCTTTTGGGCGGCAGTGGTTTTCATTATCCGATCGCCGCCCCGCGGTTTTGGACTCTGAAATCACCAAATCCGATCCCTTGTTGCAAGGATTAATTACAGATTTATGCGCACATTATGACGTCCCTGCCAAACATTTAGCCTTGGTCGGCTTTTCACAAGGCACAATGATGAGCCTGTATACAGCCCCACGTTACACAGAAACATTGGGCGCGGTCTTAGGCTATTCTGGTGCGTTATTTGGCGCGGAAACCTTAGCCACACTGCCAAATTTAAAAAAGCCGCCTATCTGTCTGATTCATGGGCAATCTGATGATGTTGTCCCTGTGCAGGCATGGGAAAATGCAACAAAAACACTGCGTGATCTGAATTTCAACGTCACAGGTCACACAACACCACGCCTGACCCATTCCATTGACGAACATGGTATCAAGACAGGGGCGGTATTTTTGAAAGAGCGTTTGGTGTAGAATCCTCAACTCAGCGGGATTTTCTCCCAAACATCCGCCACAGATATATTTTGAATCTGATCCGCTTGTAAAAAATGCACGGATTCGCCCTTTGCCAGATGACGATCAGGATTGCTTTGGTTAGAAAATAAAACAAGGCTGGGGCAGCCTGTGGCGGCGATAATATGCATGGGGCCTGTATCATTGCCAATTGCGTAAATTGCCCCCCGCGCAAGGGTCGCAAGATCATCGATTGAGGTTTGATCTGTTAAATTTAGTACGCCCTCACAAAGGGCGGCAATATTTTGCGTGACCTCTGCCTCTGCTTTCGTGCCAAGCAAAACAGGCGTTATATTCTGATCCAGTAATTTCTGACACAAAGCCGCATAAGAAGATGCAGGCCAGCGTTTCAAGGGATGCTGCGGTGCAGCACCTGCGGCAATGAGTGCATAAGGCGCTGTGATCTTAAAATCATCCGCATTTTTACCCTGCATCCAATCCAGTGGATCAACGTCCGTTTGATCAATTCCCACCAAGCGCAATAAGCGTGTATGGCGATCAAAGGCATGCCCTTGTTTACGATCAAGGGTCACATCATAATGGGATGCCGCGCGAACATTGCCCACCCATTCAGGCCTATGCTGCCCCAATATATTCCCCGTTAGGCGGAAATACAGCGCAGTGCGGTGATTATTTTGTAAATCATAAATCCGTTGAAATCCCTGTAAATCCGATTTTAGCTGCATGATTTTCGTGACTTGCCATAATTTAGGGCGCGAATCTATAATCACTTCATCAAAAATCCCCATTTTTTGCGCCATCGATACAAAGGGCTTGGTCGTTAATAACGTGATTTTTGCCTCAGAATGATGCTGTGCAATGGCACGCATAATACCCGTTGCTTGAATAAAATCACCAAAGGCACTTAGTTTTATAATTAAAATCCTGCTTTGTTGATCCGTCATTGCGGTGAAATTCCTTGTTTCATTAAATAATACACATAACTGTCACGCAGCGCATCATAGGATGCATCAATAATATTTGTGGAAACACCAATCGTTGTCCAGCGTTGATCTGGGTTTTGCCGTGATCCGCTTTCAATCAAAACACGCGGCATCGCACCTGTGGCGTCCTGAGGCTTGAGGATTCGAACACGATAATCCAATAATAGAATATCGCTTAATTGCGGATAAATTTTCTCCAGCGCTTTGCGCAAGGCTTGGTCAAGGGCATTGACAGGGCCGTTACCTTCGGCAACAGTTAATTTTATTTCCTTGCCTGCTTTTAATTTTACAACGGCTTGGGATTCAGTTTTTAAGATGCCTTTGATATTATAGCGACGTTCATCTTCCACCGTGAAACGCTCTAATTTAAAATATTCCGGCAAATGTGCGGTTTTTTCACGCGCTAAAACTTCAAAAGACGCTTCGGCATCATCATACGCATAGCCTTCGGCTTGGCGCTGCTTGACCAAATCCAAAAGCGCGCGCACTTGTGTGTTCTCTTGGTCTAATGTTAAACCAAAATCTTCTAATCTGCCGATTAAATTGGATCGCCCAGCTTGTTCCGTAATTAAAATGCGGCGCTCATTGCCTACCAATTCAGGGGCAATATGCTCATAACAATCAGGGTTTTTCAAAACAGCAGAGGCATGCAAACCGCCTTTATGCACAAAAGCACGCTCCCCAATATAGGGGGCATGGCTGGCGGGGGTGCGGTTTAGCATTTGATCCAAAAGATGGCTAAGGGGGCGTAATTTTTTAAGATCATTAACCGATAATCCCACATCATAGCCCATTTTTAACATTAGGGTTGGGATTAAACTGATTAAATTGGCATTGCCGCAGCGCTCCCCCAATCCGTTCAATGTGCCTTGGATCATGCAGCACCCTGCATACACAGCCGCCAAGGAATTGGCAACCGCATTGCCCGTATCATCATGGGCATGAATGCCCAAATATTGTGCAGGAATGATTTTTGACACTTGGGTGACAATATCATGAATTTCATGCGGCAATGTGCCACCATTTGTATCGCATAAAACAATCCAACGCGCCCCTGAATCATAGGCGGCTTTCAAACATTTCAGGGCATAATCAGGATTGGCTTTGTACCCATCAAAAAAATGCTCCGCATCAAATAATGTTTCGCCATAGGTTGTGGCATGGGTGATTGTCTGGCGAATATTATCAAGATTTTCATCCAACGTAATCCCCAAAGCCACGGAAACTTGAAAATCCCAGCTTTTTCCCACTAAACAAAAATGCGTAGCGGCACTGTTTAAAACTGCGCTCAATGTTGGATCATTGGATGCAGAACAATCATTGCGCTTTGTCATGCCAAAAGCCGTAAAGCGGCTTTTTTGAAAAGCAGGATCTGTGGCAAAAAATTCATTATCTGTTGGGTTCGCCCCCGGCCAGCCACCTTCGATATAATCAACGCCCAAATCGTCCAATGCGGCCGCAATGACGCGTTTTTCCTGCACAGAAAAATCAACCCCCTGTGTCTGCGCCCCATCGCGTAGCGTTGTGTCAAAAATATAAATGCGTCTTTTGTCTGTCATGGCGATAGAATGGACAAGACACACAAAAAGATCAAGTGTTTTTAGGTTGTACCCAATGATAAAAATTGCTAAAAATTAGCCTCTTACTGTTTTTTTTAATATGCTTGGTCTCTGTTATGCCTGATTACATCCTCACCTTACAATGCAATGACAAAATGGGTATTGTTGCCAAAATATCAGGTTATTTATTTGACCATCAGTGCAATATTACCGAAGCCTCACAATTCACCGATCAATTAAATCAATATTTCTTTGCGCATATTCGTTTTCATTTTGCAGGGGATGTCAAAAATTTACGTCAGAATTTCCAAGCTCTTGCCGCCACATATGATATGAAATGGCAAATCCATGATATTCAAGAGCGCGTTAAAACCATCATTATGGTTTCAAAAGAAGCGCATTGTTTAACAGATTTATTATATAAACATCGCACCAGCCATTTACCCATTGATGTCACCGCCATCGTTTCCAATCACGAAGATCACCGTAAATATGCCGAAGATTTGGGGTACAGATTTGAATATCTGCCCGTTACCGCGGATACAAAATTAACCCAAGAAAAAAAGTTGCGTGATATGATTGAAACAACGCAAACCGAATTGATTGTCTTGGCGCGATATATGCAGGTGTTATCAGAAGATTTTTGTGCATGGTATCCCGCACGCATTATCAATATCCATCATTCATTCTTACCGGGTTTTAAGGGGGCGAAACCGTATCACCAAGCCTTTCACCGTGGGGTGAAATTGATTGGTGCAACGGCACATTTTGTAACCCAAGATTTGGATGAAGGTCCCATTATCGAACAGGAAACATTACGCATAAACCACACCTATACCCCCGATATGATGCGCATCGCAGGCAAAGATATTGAGGCCGCCGTTTTATCCCGTGCCGTGCAGAAATACGCCCAACATCGCGTCTTTTTACAAGACCACCATACGATTGTTTTTTAAATGACAGCACACCATAAACGCCATATTGTCTTTGACACAGAAACCACAGGACGCAGCCCTGATACGGGGGATCGCGTCATTGAAATTGGCTGTGTGGAGGTTATCGATTTATTACCCACAGGGCGCACCTATCATGTGTATATTCACCCCGAACGGGATATTGAGGCCGGCGCGATTGCCGTGCACGGCATTACGTTGGAAAAATTAGCCGGCAAACCAATCTTCAGCCAAATTGTCACTGATTTCTTGGATTTTATTGGTGATGATTCCATGTTAGTGGCACATAATGCTTCCTTTGATATGGGATTTATCAATATGGAACTGAAATTATGCGGTTTTCCATCCATTGATAAACGTCGTGTTATTGATACATTAGATATGGCACGCCGAAAATTCCCCGGATCACCGGCTAGTTTGGATGCGCTGTGTAAACGCTTTGGGATTGATAATTCCAGCCGAACCTATCACGGCGCTTTATTAGATGCCCAATTATTGGCCGAAGTCTATTTAGAACTGCATGGCGGCAGACAGCATGATTTGGATTTATCTGCGCCCAAATCCCATACTAAAGCACAGGGTAATGCCCTATCAGGGGATGCTGATGAAAAACCCTATCGCGCCCCACGTCCTGTGGTACAAATTGCATCAGAACATGCCGCATGGATAGAGATGCTAAAAAAAATGAAAAAACCTCTTTGGCAAAAAGATGATCTTTCTTCATAATCCATTTATATTCTTATGTTAAAATAGTAACTATGGTATCTGCAATCAATAATGCTTTATCTGGATTATTAAACGCCACCAAAAAACTTGATGGCGCAGCAAGGAATATTGCTGCGCCCGACATAAATCCAACACTGTCAAAGCCTGATATAATTCAGGATATTGTTGATATTAAAACATCCGAATTTGCTTATAAAGCCAACATCGCTGTCTTAAAAACTGCCCAAGATATGGAAGACAGCCTCTTAGAATCCTTTGACAAGCGCGTCTAATTTATCATCACGTTCCAAATTGACGATTGTTTCGGAATCACCAATATACACATTATCAATAAAAACCTGCGGCACGGTGCGGGGGCCGCCTGTGCGTGCAATCATTTCTTCACGGGATTGAGAGACTTGAATCAGCTCATATTCATATCCTTTGCGGTCAAATAAATCTTTGACACGCACACAATAAGGGCATGGATTTGTTGTGTAGACTTCAATCTTTTTTTGAGTGGTCATTTTTATAGATCTCCTTTATACTGATAGCGATTTAAATATCGGTCATTAATGAAATGCGTCAAGCCCCCAACGACTAAATTACTAAAGGCAATACCCGCGAATAAACCTGCCAAGCCGTAAAAATAATTTCCAACCCATGCCAGCGGAATTGTTACCAAAACTAATTTTGTAAATAGAATGAAAAAAGCCCGCTTTGGCTGCCCCATAGCGTTAAAGGCAGATCCCCACCCTGCCCCTAAATTCCCGACCCAATGGGTTGCGGCAACAATCATAAAATATAGTCCCACAATCTGTAATGTCCCAGAATCATCTGTGAAAAATCCTGCGAAAAATTTCCCAAATGGGATTAATAATAAGGCCGCCGCCAACGACCAAGCGACAGAAAAAGCAAGTGCCTGATTCAACGTTTCACGCACGCGATCATATCGCTGCGCCCCCCAATTTTGACCAATAATCGGCGCCATCCCCGTGGCCAACGCCATAATGACAATAAAGGCGAAGGATTCAATGCGATACACAATCCCATACGCCGCCACGGCATTTTTACCATAGGCAGAAATCAAGCCAATTAACAATCCATTGGTTAAGGGTTGCAAAGCGCTCATTAACCCTGCTGGAATTGAAATCACCAATAAACGCTTCAAAGAATCGCCGAATAAATGCATTTCCCAGCCATTTTTTAAAAAATAGCCTTTTTTATAGCGCAGCACATACAGGCCTGCAATCATAGCGGCTCCGTTACCAAATAAGGTTGCAAAAGCCACTCCTGCAATCCCCATCGCAGGGAAACCAAACCAGCCAAACATTAAAATCGGATCAAGAATAATATTCACAATCGCCACAATCATCATAATCATCGCAGGCGTCCGTGAATCGCCACAGGCACGAATAGAGGCATTAATAACCAAGGGCACAGAAACCAAAGCCACCCCTGCAAACCAAACTGACATAAATTCCCAAATATAGGGAATCAATTTATCACTTGCCCCCATAATATGAAATAAAGGCTTTAGATAAACAAATCCCAGCGCACCAATAAAACAGCTAATGAAGAATGATAATAAAATTGCATGGGTGGAAATCCGCGCCGCTTCATCATTATTTTTCGCACCAATTGATCGTGATACAACCGACGATGTGGCAATGCTCATGCCAATCATAAAGCTGAAGATCGCCATTGTGACAGGAAATGTAAAACTGATCGCCGCCAATTGATCCAATCCCAACAGACCGATAAAATACATATCCGCAATTTGAAAACTGATAATTGCAAAAATACCTAAAACCATGGGGGCGCTTAAGCGAATTAAGTGCGCCCTGATTGATCCTGTGGTTAGATCCCCTTTATTCGCATAATGGGCAGGAACAGTATCAGAAACCGTGCGTTGAGACTCTTTGGACATATAAAATCAATCTTTTTTAAAACACTCTTTCTTTATATAGGCTTGATTGTAAAAATACGCAAGCCTGATGCAATAACGGCACTTGTTTAAATAAAAACTTAGCCCTAAATTAGATCAATGAAAATTCGCAAGCTCTATATTTTTTCTATCTTGATTATTCTATCCCTGACATTGGGGGCATGTCGTTTATCATCCATTGGGTTTACGCTTGCGAATCTCCCTACGTTATTTTCGGATCGTCCAGATATTCCCAATATTGCCTATGATCACCATAATCATTATTTGGATTTATATCGCCCCGCCTCTATCAACAAAGACCATACAGCCCCTGTTATTATCTTTTTTTATGGCGGTGGATGGGTTTCGGGGAACAAAGAATCCTATCAATTCGTTGCAAAAACCTTGGTCAATCAGGGCTATGTCGTGGCGATTGTGGACTATGATAAATATCCCAAAGTTATATATCCCACTTTTGTAACCCAAGGGGCAGAGGCCGTAAAATGGGTCTATCGGCACATTGCGGCTTATGGAGGGGATATTGATCGCCTTTATATAATGGGGCATTCCGCAGGCGCGTATATTGCCGCCATGCTTGCAATAGAGGATTCATATTTGAATCAAAAAATCCCGATTAAGGGCGTGATCGGATTATCAGGCCCTTATCATTTTACACCTGACGAATCCCCCTATACAGAGATTTTTCCAAAATCCACATATCATGATATGAAGGTCACGAATCATGTGAATGGCAATGAACCTGACTTTTTATTGCTGCATGGCGCAGCGGATGAACTGGTCGGCGTACAAAACACCGATGCGCTTTGCGCCGCCCTTAAAAAATGTCAAAAAAGACTCTATCCCAACCTAACCCATATCGGCATTCTGAAAGAATTCGCGTGGCCATATTCCAGAAAGTCAGAAGTTTTATCTGACATTTCAAAGTTTATCAAATAACCATAAAGCCGTATTCAAGGCTTTTTTGATTGGGGACTTTGTTTGCAGATCTGCAATCTGAATAGGACTAACAAAGAAACGATTTCGCGCATTCATGATCTTCGTCAATTCGTTTTTATTGCTTACTGACCAGATAATAGGATTCACAATAGCCTTATTTCCAGAAAGAACAGCACGATGCAAGGCTGTATCCCCATTTTGGCTTTTGTATGCTAATAAACACTGCGTTAAACCATTCCTATTCGCATGATTAAAAATAGTTTCTACAATTGTTTTTTCATTCTTATCAATTGCTTTAAAAAGATCTTTAGCTATTGCGTTAATTTCTAAATTTACTGTGCTCATTTTTATATCCCTGTTTTTTCGTTATGAAAAAACCAGTATCACAGCAATAAATTCTACGTCAAGCTTAATATTTAAATCAAATCCACAAACTGCTCTCGCTCCGCACCCACACCAATTGTAAGAATAGGACAACCCGTAAAAGATTCGATAAAGTGCAAAATATCCAATAATTCTTTGGGTAGCTCTTCCTTATGGCGAATCGCACTAATATCTTGTGAAAAGGCAGGAAATTCGGTGATTGTCACCTGCACACGGCGCGCGGCATCCACATTGGCTGGAATATAATCAATCTCAGCGCCATCTAAATGATACGCCGTCACAATCGGCACAGTTCCCTTTTGCGTAAGGCTGAAATCCTGCAGACAGTCCGCTTTCGTTAAAAACAGACCGTTTATGGCGTTTAATTTGATGACTTGGCGCAATTGCACCAAATCCAATGCGCCCATACGGCGCGGACGCCCCGTGGTGGCACCATATTCATTGCCACGCACGCGTAATCCCTTGGCAATATCCAACGGATCAGCGGATTGCAATAATTGTTGCGTATCCAAAGTCGATTCGGCAGCGCGCGCATTTATTGTTTTGGCGCAATATTGTTCTGATTCTATGCCGCCATATTCTGACAAGAACGGGCCATTGCCCACACGGGACATAATGGCTTTGACCACACCAATCGTGTGACGGTGATAAATATGCGGTAAATCCCCACCCGTATAAGCCGCTGCCGCTAAAGTACAGCTGGAGGTCACAAACGGCACGGGGCCATTCACCACATCCAGCATTACGGATTGTGCGCCCTCATATAGAATATTGATGCCTGATTCGATTTTCTTGACCAAAAATAACGCATCTGATTCGACAAATTCGCGAATAAAGGCGCAGCCATCCATAAATTCAGCAATCAACGAATCTGCATCTATTGAATCAAAGGCAAATTGCTGGATAGCATCGTTTAAATTCGCGCGTACCATAGTTTCAAGTTTGGTGAAATCAGACAGCAATTCCGCCGCGCGAATATTCACCAAGCGATCATCCATCATGCGTGTGGCACGATCTGCGTAGGCTGGGCCAATCCCTTGTTTTGTTGTTGCAATCGTGCCGCCATTCATCGAATCAATCAACACATGATGCGGCTGTACCAAAGTGGCTGTGGCGGAAATATGTAGCCGCCCTTTCACGGACAAACCTGCTTGGCTGATTTCCAAGATTTCTGCTTTTAATTTGGATGGATGCACAACACAACCCGATCCAATATATAAAGTCTTATCAGGATAAAAAACGCCCGATGGCACTTGGTGCAAGAAAACCGTTATATTGCCAACTTTGATGGTATGCCCTGCGTTTGATCCGCCATTAAAACGCGCAATCACGCCGTAATCATCCGCCATACCATCCACAGCGCGGGCTTTGCCCTCATCGCCATATTGCGCACCAACAACTACTGATGAATATCCTGATTTTATCGCCATTTTTCTTTTTTCTTTGCTAAAATTTTTAAAATAAAATTGTAAGAAAAAAGCGGCTTCTTACGGATATTTCCTAGCAAATCTATCTGTACGAGTCAAATTTTTAAATAAAAGATTCTGCTGCCCTAATTTTGCCTTAAAAGTTCGGCATATTAGTAATCAAGAACAGATATAGCGTATGAATGCAACAAACCGCAGAATTACAAAATGAAGGTCTTAAATTCTTTTATCAAAAACTTTTTTTATTTGGAGTTACTTACATGAAAAACATCGTATTCGCAACATTGTTGGCTGCTGCTTTAATCGTTCCTGCTTTCTCTGCACACGCAGAAGACGCTGCTGTTGCTGCAACTGCAGAAGTTAAAGCTTTGGACTTCACAGCTTTAGACACAAACACAGATGGTTCTGTTTCTACAGAAGAATTCACAGCTGACACAACACACACAGCTGACCAGTTCACAACATTGGACACAGACAAAAACGGTTCTTTGTCTAAAGAAGAAGTAGAAGCATCTGTTGCTCCTGCTGCTACAGAAGAAGCGAAGTAATTTCTCTTCATTCGTTCTTTAACGAATATGTACGACAAGCCAGTGCTTTATAGCGCTGGCTTTGTTGTTTTAAGTTCAATGACACATAATAGACCCCTTGCTTTTCATAGCTAATCTTGTATAGTTCGATTTTAAATATTAACCGTTTTTTGATTTATATAAAGAGTGTATCAATGCTGATTTCTTCTGCTTTCGCCCAAGAGGCTTCCCCTATCACGACGACAACCGCCGCAACAACAACAGCGCCTGCTGCAATGGGATCAGGGAATCTTATGACCTCAAATATGGGGTTAATGCTTGCCATGATTGTTTTGTTTTATGTTTTAATGATCCGCCCACAGCAAAAACGGTTTAAAGAACATCAAATTATGATCAATTCCTTGAAAGTGGGTGATCAAGTTTTAACCTCAGGCGGACTTATTGCAAAAATTGTAAAATTCACAAATGACAAAGAAGCCATCATATCCCTAGCAGATGGGGTTGAAGTTAAAGCCATTCGCAGTACACTGACGATCCATCATGATAAAGTCGATACATTAGAAAAAACCGATGAGACACCTAAAAAAGCAAAATCAAAAAAAGAAAAGGCGGCATAAAATCCATATTATTTAAGGTAGATCTTTCCATGGTTCACATTTCCAAAATTCAACGTTTCTTTATCCTGTTTTTTTGTGCATTATCTTTTTTATATGCCGCGCCTAATTTTTTACCCGCGGCAATCAAAGACAAATTACAAAAAAATATGCCTGCAATTTTGCCTGTTAAAACCTTGAATTTGGGATTGGATTTACAAGGAGGCGCGCATTTATTGTTACAAACAGATATGGATAGCGTTTTTACAGAACGCGCCGATGGGTTACTGCAATCTCTGCGCACGACGTTGCGTAAAAATAAAATTTCATATCGCCGTTTATCTGTAATTCCAGAAAAAGCAGGTATTAAAATTATGCTGCGTGATGCCGCATCAGAGGATCAGGTTAAAACAATCAAAGACTTAATCCATAGCCTAGACGCGGATTTAGATATAGAGTATGTCGCAGAAGATAAGCGCTTTGATGCTGTTTTACCCCCTGCGATTTTAACCAATATTCGCAACCAAACAATTGCTCAATCCATTGAAATTATCCGCCGCCGCGTTGATGAAACAGGAACAAAAGAACCCGTGATCCAGCGCCAAGGGGACAATCGCATTATTGTGCAATTACCCGGTGTCAAAGACCCCGATGCCGTTCGCAATTTATTGGGAACAACAGCTAAATTATCATTCCAATTGGTTGCCATCCCCACAAACAGCACAACAGCCCAAAGAGAATCCGCAACCACACGCCTTCCCTATCATGACATTGAACGCGGTGATGTTGAGGTCGAAACACGCACCCTGATCACAGGGGATATGCTGGATGACGCCCAACCTAGCTTGAATAATGGTGAGGCCACCGTCAGTTTCAAATTGAACGGGATCGGGGCACGCCGTTTTTGTGAAGTGTCGCGTGAAAATGTCGGACGCCCCTTTGCCATTATTTTAGATAACGAAGTCATTAGTGACCCTGTTATTCGCGATGAAATTTGCGGTGGACAAGGGCAAATCTCTGGAAACTTTACCTTAAAATCCGCCAATGATTTGGCTTTATTGCTCCGTGCAGGGGCGTTGCCTGCGCCGCTTAAAATCCTTGAGGAACGCTCCGTTGGCCCCTCTTTAGGGCAAGATTCAATCCATTCAGGTGGTATTGCTGGCGTGGCAGGTTTTGTCTTTGTCTGTATTTTTATGTTCTTGATTTATGGTCTATTTGGCTTTTTCTCAAATATTGCTTTATTCGTGAACGTTGCAGGCATGTTGGGATTGCTATCATTGCTGCAAGCCACATTAACCTTACCGGGGATTGCAGGTATTGTCTTAACAATTGGGATTGCAGTTGATGCAAACGTCTTGATTTTTGAACGGATCAAAGACGAAATGCGTGCGGGGCGTTCTCCCTTGGCGTCGATTGATGCAGGTTATAAAATGGCGATGTCAACAGTGATGGATTCAAATATCACCACATTGATTGGGGCCTTTATTTTATATGTGATTGGCACGGGGCCCGTTAAAGGATTCGCAGTGACCTTGGCAATTGGGATTATTACATCCTTATTTTCTGCCATCATGGTCACGCGCTTAATCATTCTAACTTGGTATAATCGCACCAAACCTGAAAAATTACCCCTTTAAGATTTTTAAGAATAGAAATAGAGAGTGTTTTTATATGGCCTTCAAAAAACTGAAATTGGTTCCAGATAATACAAAAATTGACTTTATTGGCTTACGTTATTTTGCTTATGCTTTGTCAATCACATTGACCTTGCTTTCGATTGGCAGTTTTTTAGTGCGCGGCTTAAATTTTGGAATTGATTTCAC
Organism: Gemmobacter sp.; assembly: GCA_044238935.1. Taxonomy (GTDB): domain Bacteria; phylum Pseudomonadota; class Alphaproteobacteria; order Micavibrionales; family Micavibrionaceae; genus JBIICI01. The sequence goes on along the minus strand of JBIICI010000006.1, from coordinate 37,830 downwards.
AGGGGGAACATTGATTGAAATGGCATTGCAGCCTGATGCCAATAATACACAACAGCCACAAATTATTGATGAAACCGTTGACAACCCTTATTTACCACAAATTCGCGCAGCATTATCTGATTTAAATTTGGGGGCTGTCTCGATCCAAGAATTCGGCTCTTCGAATGATTTTATGATTCGTATTCCACAGCAGCATGGCGATTTAGAAGCCCAAAACCAAGCCGTTGAGGAGGCAAAAAATTCTTTGAACGATGCCTTCAAAGGACAAAAATTAGAATATCGCCGTGTTGAATATGTTGGGCCTCAAGTTGGCGATGAACTGAAAAAAACAGGATTTTTTGCGATTGCCCTTTCGATGATTGGGGTTATGGCCTATGTTTGGTTACGATTTGAATGGCGCTTTGCTGTATCATCCGTTTTAGCCCTCTTTCACGATATTATCATGACCTTGGGATTATTCAGCCTGTTTAACATCCCCTTTGATTTGGCAACATTAGCCGCTGTTTTGATGGTCGCAGGATATTCAACAAACGACACCGTGGTTGTCTTTGACCGTATTCGAGAAAATTTATTAAAATACCGCAGAATGCCTTTATCTGAAATTCTGAATTTAACCGTTAACCAAACGCTCTCACGCACAACCATGACGTCGTTTACGGTTTTATTGGCACTCTTATCCTTATGGATTTTTGGCGGAGAAGTCATTCGCGGCTTTATCTTCGCCCTGTTCTTTGGAATTTTATTCGGTACCTATTCATCAATTTTTGTGGCATCGCCTTTGTTAATGATCTTAGGTCTAAACCGTCAGGTTATGGTCAAAAAAGACACAAAAACAGCCGATTAAGCAGAAGCAAAAATCATGGACATCACCCCCCTAATCCCCCAAAACACCCCTCTGATTCAACGATACGGGCAAGGGTTCTTCCATATCTTAGGGCAAAATTATAACAACCAGATTTTGTTCGTCGATCAAAGCACCGTCCACCCCCTCTCAGAATTTCCCACCGATTTAAAACAATGGGATACACAGGAACATTGGTTACACATCCTCAAACTATGTGAGGGATTGGATATATTGCTGATGGGCTGCGGCGCAACGTCTTTTTTAATTCCGTCCATCGCCCGAAAAATGTTCACAGATCAACAGATTAATATCGATCCCATGGATAGCGGCGCCGCCTGCCGTACCTTTAACATCCTCCGCACCGAAGGCCGCCGCGCAGGCTGTGTTTTGATCCCTGTTTGATTTCATGGAATTTAAAAACGAAGCAGATAAACAACACAAAAAACGTTGACATATTCAAAACATTTCAATACAAAGAGCTAATTATTTTTAAAACAAGGGAGATTACGGAATGCGTATTGAAGAGGATCTGATTTTATATGTGAAAGCGACTCTCTTTTTTAATGAACTCGGTCTTGATAATGAAACAAGCGATAAGATCATTAAAGACAAGAGCAAAAAAGATTTAGAAAATACCATAAAATGGAGAAAGAGAGACATAGAGATAGAAAGAAAAAATAGAATAGAAGCAACGCCACACCTCGTTTCTGCGTATGTAAACATGACATTCTGCGCTCTTTCACAAAATTATTCTGGATTTAAATTTTATAAAACGTACATCGATACGATTTCTGAGCTTCAAAAACAATCTAAGTCTCTTGGTTATCAAAAGATAAAACATGAATTTTTACTTGCATCGCTTGATTCTGCAAAAGATGATGGTCTTCCAGCAACAACATCACAATATGAGCATGTTCAAAACTGTTATAATAAACCACCCGCTCAGAAGCCTTGAGAGATAGGATAAAGTCTTTTTCACAGATGAGGGGTAGCTGTCTATTCTGCTCTACAGAAAAAGATTGAAATCAAAAAAACATTTATTTTATTGAAGAAATTGGATGCGGGGGCAGGATTTGAACCTGCGGCCTTCAGGTTATGAGCCTGACGAGCTACCGGGCTGCTCCACCCCGCGACGTTTTGAGAATTTAGTGTTTAAAGCAGATTACATCACAATGCAAGCATTTTTAATTTTTATTTTATAAATACCCATTTTCTTGTAAAAACACGTTGAAAATTTGTGCCTTTGCCTCTGGTAATAATTCCGTGTATACGGCCAAGGTGGCGGCCATCATATGGGCGACGGTGAAGTTTTGTTGAATATGGGCGATGGATTTTTGGGCTAAAGTTTGTTTTTCTTCTGCACTTAAGGCCATAATTTTTTTGATAGCCGCTGCTAAGGCAGGGGCGTCATTGGGGGGGATTAAATAGCCCGTTTCATTATCGATAATCGTTTCACAAGCGCCGCCGTGATTGGTGGCAATAATGGGCTTGCCCATGGCTTGTGCCTCAATCGGGATGCGCCCAAACCCTTCGGGATTTAAGGAAGGACAAACGGCGATTTCGGCAATCATATAGGCGGCAGGCATATCGCTGCAATGATCGATAATTCTAACTTTTGTTTCCAATTCCAGATCATAGATCATGGACTCTAATTCTTGTTGGAATTTATCACGCCCTTGCGATGATCCGATAATCACACAGAATAAATCTTCTTGATCTTTTAACAGGCTCATGGCCTCAATCATCACAGATTGCCCTTTCCAGCGCGTGATCCGTGCGGGCATTAAAATAATTTTTGCACCATCTGGCAAATTCCAATCATCATTTAATGATGCAATACGCTGCGCCCCGATCATATGGGGTGAGAAACGATCTGTATGAATACCACGATGAATCAATCGAATATGATCAACAGGGGTTTGATATTGGCTGACGATATGATCTGCAACAAAGTTTGAAATCGCAATCACGCGCTCCCCCTTTGTGATCATACTATTATAAAGCCGTTTCCATTTATCTTTATACGGATAAGGCGCGTGACAGGTGCTCATGTAACGGGCGGATTTATTTTTTAGGATTTTATGACAGGCGTACCAAGCGCTCCATGCTGGGGCGCGGCTTCGCACATGTACAATATCGACCTGATGATCTTGGATAATTTTGGCGATTCTGTGGGCGTTATCGTACAAAGTCAGCGGATTTTTGCTGTGGACAGGTAAATCAATATGCAGCGTTTCTGACTTCTTAAGCTCTTTCACACGAAAGCCGCCATGGGATATAACAATGGATTTTCCCCCTGCATAATGAATCGCATTGGCAATATCAATACAGCCCTGCTCTGCCCCCCCAGCGCCAAGGGACGGGATAATTTGTAAAATAACAGGTTTTTGATCAACAGCAGAATAGGTCATTGATTATCATCGACTTTAAATTATAATTGCGTTATCTTATTCCTATACATGATTTTTTTCAAGAGAGCTATATTCAATCATGCAACACCCTCATTTTCTAGAACGCGCCCCAAAACCTAACATCGCGTATTTTTATACAACAGCCTCACAAGAGCTCTTACCGATCATTGTCTTTCTGACAGGATACCGATCTGATATGACAGGCGATAAGGCCATTGCATTTGAGAAATTTTGTCAACAGCGCGGTCAAGGGTTTTTACGATTTGATTATAGCGGCCATGGTCAATCTGGCGGTATATTCGAAGATGGCAATATTGGTCAATGGACACAAGATGCCATAGACATCATCAATCACACAATCCCAAAGGGATCTAATATCATCTTAGTGGGATCATCTATGGGGGGATGGATTTCATGCTTGATTGCACGAGAATCCAGTCAAATTCATGCTAAAATTTGTGGGTTTATTGGCATTGCAGCTGCGCCTGATTTTTCAAGACTTATGTGGGATCATCGATTAACAGAGGCACAAAAAGCCGATATGAATAATTCAGGCTATGCGCGCCTGCCTAATCCCTATAGCGCGAATCCTTATTATATTTTGAAGAAAAGTTTTTTTGAAGATGGGGATCAGCAATCTGTTTTTGATCATCCTTTATACTTAGACATAGCCGTACATCTGATTCAAGGTGATAAAGATGATGCTGTGCCCATATCACGCGCTTATGCCTTGGCATCTCACATTATTGCAAGCGGTACAAAGATTTCACCGATTATTCACCTATTGGAAAACTCAGATCATCGCCTTTCCACACCAGAAAATATCAATTATATTTGCACTATTATCCGCGACCTTTCTGAGAGCAAGACTGATTATAAACCTATTCCAACTTTATGTCCTGTATTATAGCGTTTCGTGGTGAAATAATAACTGCCCTGATGGAACGGTAATCAGATCAATGCTAATTCTTGGGAAAACAAGCCCTGAGGACATCAGATTATCCATTTTTTCAGCGCCTTCTGCAAAACGAGAGGCGGCATCCATAGGCTCAGATGGATAGGCAGGACGTTGCAGCATAATGCAATATTCGTGATCATCCGTTTGCCCCACAATATCAGATTGACGGCGCAAATGGGCAATATTATGCGCCAATTGGGCTGATGCATACACAGCGGCAGCACTGTCTTGGAATGCGATTTCCTTATAATTTTCAACGCGAATAAACAGCAGCCCTGTTTCTTCGGCATATCGATCCGACCGATCAAGGCTGCTTTTGAAAATTTGATTAAAGGCGGATTTTGCAATAATCCCATTGGCGCTGGGGTAATCTGTTTTTCGATCATCAAAACGCATCTGTAACGCAGAAATGCGCGCTGTATTTTGTATAACTTGATCCAATAAAGCCATATCATAGGGTTTGGGAATAAAATCATTAACACCCGCTTTTAAGGCTTGGTCTAAATTCAAATCCGCACTGCACATTAAAATAACAGGTGGAATGATACTTTGCCGACGAATATCCAAAATCAAGGGGCGTAAATTTTGATGAATAGCCGGATCAATAATCACGGCTTCATACGCATTTGTTTTTAATCTTTCTAATGCCGTTTGACGATTTGGCTCAAAATAATACGAAAAACCGCATTCTTCGATCTTGTTTTTCAAAGAATGAGAGGTAAAATCGTCTTTGTCTATAATTAAAAAGCGCATAAATATAATTCCTTACTTGTTTCATCTTATCGAAAGATGGTAAAAGAATTACAAATATATAAAAATAATAATTCAAGACGATAAGAAAGCAAGTGAATGACGCAGTATAGCTTTGTAATGAACGGCCTAAAGAAAACCTATCAAGGCGGAAAAACCGTATTGGATGGCATTACATTGAGCTTTTTCCCTGGTGCAAAAATCGGGGTTTTGGGCCCAAACGGATCAGGAAAATCAACATTACTGCGTATTATGGCAGGGACAGACACTGATTTTCAAGGCGAAGCATGGGCAGCGCAAGGCATCAAAATCGGCTATTTAGAACAAGAGCCGAAATTAGACCCCACAAAAAATGTCCGTGACAATATTTTAGAAGGTCTAGCGCCCATTAAAATATTAGTAGATCGTTACAATGCCATCGGTATGGAAATGGCTGACCCAGATTGTGATATGGATGCCTTAATGGCTGAAATGGGTGAATTACAAGAAAAAATCGATGCCGCCGATGCATGGGAATTAGACCGCACTGTTGAAATTGCGATGGATGCCCTGCGCACCCCCGCAGGTGATTGTGATGTCACACAATTATCAGGTGGCGAACGTCGCCGCGTTGCTTTATGCCGTTTGCTTTTAGAAAAGCCTGATTTGTTACTCTTAGATGAGCCAACCAACCATTTAGATGCTGAAAGTGTGTCTTGGTTAGAGCGTTTCTTAAAAAGCTATACAGGCACAGTGGTGATGATTACCCATGACCGTTATTTCCTTGATAATGTCACAGGCTGGATCTTAGAAATCGACCGCGGTATGGGCATTCCGTATGAGGGGAATTATTCCACCTATTTGGAACAAAAAGCCAAGCGTATGGATTCTGAATCACGGACAGAGGCCTCACGTCAAAAAACAATCTCGCGTGAATTAGAATGGATTCGTCAATCGCCTGAGGGACGCCGCAAAAAATCAAAAGCCCGTATTAATGCCTATGATGATTTGTTAGCAGAATCACAGGCGGTTGATAAACGCACCACACAAATTGTGATTCCAACCCCTGAACGCCTTGGGAATTTAGTGATTAAGGCAGAAAATATCTCAAAATCATTTGGGGATCGTTTATTGATTGAAAATCTATCATTCAATCTGCCTGCGGGGGGGATTGTCGGGATTATTGGCCCCAACGGTGCAGGAAAAACAACCTTATTTAAAATGATCACCGGCGAAGAAAAACCCGATACAGGCATTTTCACAGTCGGGGATACTGTCAAATTGGGCTATATTAACCAAAGCCGCGATGCGCTGGATAATGATAAAAATGTCTGGGAAGAAATCTCAGGGGGTTTGGATATTTTAAAACTGGGTAAAATTGAAATGCCCTCACGCGCCTATGTTGGGTCTTTTAACTTCAAAGGATCAGATCAACAAAAACGCGTGGGTGATTTATCAGGTGGGGAACGTAACCGCGTACACCTTGCCAAAATGCTAATCGAAGGCGGCAATGTTATGCTGCTGGATGAACCGACCAATGATTTGGATACTGAAACCTTAGCCGCCTTAGAGGAAGCGTTAGAAAACTTCCCCGGATGTGCGGTTGTGATTTCGCATGACAGATCATTTCTTGACCGTATTGCAACCCACATCCTCGCGTATGAGGGGGATTCGCAAGTGGTCTGGTTTGAGGGAAATTATGAGGAATATGAAAGAGATTACCGCCGTAGGAACGGAGGCGATGCCGACCGACCAACGCGGATCAAATACAAGCCCATCAGCCGCGTGGCATAGTTTTTTTACAGACTATGTCGCTCGCAAGGCAGCTAATGAATCAAATGCTGCTTTTAAAACAAAACCCATGTCATCGCGATCTGATCTATCGTGGTTTCAAAATGCTTTCTTTATGCATTTTGGGCGCAATTTAAGGTGGATTGGTATATTGTGTATTTTAGGATCAGTTTCTGCCGCTACTTTTTTACAGATACGCCATTTAGCAGGTGTTACACCGCCTCTTATTTCAGCATCTGAAACACAAACAAAACCGCTATCGATTCATCTTCTTTCACAAAAAGATGTTGATTTATACCTTGCGTTACTGAACACCCCTTTAACAAGTAACCTAATAAATAAAACCCAAGCCCTTGAAAATAAATCATTAATCGGACATGTTCTTGCGCGATCATATTTAAGCAATACAGAAAAAACAGATCTCAGCCTATTAAAGCAATGGATGATGAATTACAAAGATCACCCCCAAGCAAAAGATATATTGCGTTATATTCATCAGCATTATACCACAAAAGACATTGATTTATATGATATTTCCATGCCTAATATTTCTGTGGGAATGAACGGCATGATCTATCCTGTTTTTCAACAAGACGACCAATCCCAAAGCGCCCTTGCGGTTGATCAAAAAACAACATTGGATTTGACGATTTTCAAAGCGCGTGCGCTCTTATATCAGGGCGCTTACGCACAGGCTTTGGCGGCTTTAACAGCATCTCCAACAATACAAAACCTAGCAGAGGCACAATTTTTAACAGGCCTATCCTATTGGGGTTTAAAAAATGCCCACCAAGCCGCCCAAATTTTTGAATCTTGCGCAGGATCAAATGGGGCAGGATATGGATTATCTGCCGCTTGTGCCTTTTGGGCGGGACGCGCCTATGCCGCAGCAGGAAATGAAAAAGCTGCTCATGATTGGTTTCAAGAAGCCAGCTATTATGACCACCATTTTTATGGGCTGATTGCAGCACAAAAAATAGGCATACGGCCGCAATATATGTGGGATATTCCTGTTTTATCGGGGCATCACATTGAAACATTAAAATCAATCCCCAATATTTATCGTGCCTTTTTATTTTTGCAGTTAAAAGACACACAACGCGCCCGTCAAGAAATCTTAAATGTGCCCTCAAATTTGAATCGTGATCAAAAGACAGCCCTTTTAGCCCTAGTCCATTATTTGCATTTTTATGATTTGGAATATAAATTGGGCAATAGCTTTAAAACCAAAGACGATAAATTCTGGGATGCCGCCCTTTATCCCGTAACATCATGGGCGCATAACATGCGACATGATGTGATTTCTCCTGCTTTATTACATGCCTTCATCCGCCAAGAATCACAATTTCGTGTTGATGCCAGCAGCCAACGTGGCGCTAAAGGTCTGATGCAATTAATGCCCGAAACCGCCAGCCATGTTTCAGGTGATGCCAGTTTTGCACAAGATAATGGCGATCAAAAATTGATTGATCCCAATGTCAATATCCCGATTGGTCAGAATTATATCAGTCAATTGCTGAAATGGGATGGCATACAGGGGAACTTAATTTATCTGATGCTTGCCTATAATGCAGGGCCCGGCAATTTGCAGCGCTGGCAAAAACATTTCAAAAACAGCCAAAGCGACCCTTTGTTTTTATTAGAGCGAATCCCCGTCAAAGAAACGCGCCATTTCACCAAAAATATTCTGAGCCATTACGCAATTTATTGCGAAAGATTACAAGAAAAATGCAGCATATTAAGCGATCTCTCACATGATAAAATGCCTATTTATCAAGATTATATGCCAAACACACTAAATGTCATGGCATCAACACAGTAAAAAACTTACTTTGACGCTGCCTCACGAGCCGCCTTTAACCTTGCGAAATCCTCACCCGCATGATAGGAGGAACGCGTCAGCGGTGTGGCGGAGACCATTAAAAATCCTTTGGCACGCGCCATGGCTTCTAATTTCTGGAAATCCTCTGGTGTCCAGAAACGATCAACAGGGGCGTGTTTGGGGGTGGGCTGTAAATATTGACCAATCGTAATAAAATCAATATTGGCAGCACGCATATCATCCATCACTTGGGATATTTCCTCAAACGTTTCGCCTAATCCCACCATCAATCCTGATTTGGTAAATTGCATCGGATCACGTTCTTTGACACGCGATAGTAACTTTAAGGATCTAAAATAGCGCGCACCGGGTCGAATCGTCGGGTACAGGCGCGGCACAGTTTCCAGATTGTGATTAAACACATCAGGCTTAGCATCAATGACGCGGTCAATCGCATCCATATCACCGCGAAAATCACCGGGTAAAATCTCAATCGTTGTATTGGGGGATTTAAAACGAATCGCGCCAATGGTTTTAACAAAATGATCCGCGCCGCTATCGGGCAGATCATCGCGATCCACGGATGTGACCACCACATGTTCCAGCCCCATTTGCAGGGTTGCCACGCCCACGCGTAATGGTTCCATTTTATCTAATTCATTGGGCTTGCCTGTGGCCACATTACAAAAGGAACAGGCGCGCGTACAAACTTCGCCCATAATCATAAAGGTGGCGTGCTTTTTCTCCCAGCATTCCCCTATATTCGGGCAGCCCGCCTCCTCACACACTGTTGTCAATTTGGCTTGGCGGACAATGTCTTTGGTTTCTTGGTATATCTTACCATTCGGAGCTTTGACCTTAATCCATTCGGGCTTTTTGCCCATAGGCTGATCTTCGCGCTTTTGCTTTTCAGGGTGGCGTTTCTTGCGATCCAATAGATCAGGATTATAGGTCATGGTATTTTATCCAAATTCATTATATAGACTGACTCTTTATATAAAGTATTTGCTGATCTAAATCAATAAAAGCCATTTAATAAATAATCAGATCAATCTGATTATAAGCTTAAAAAATACCGCCCTAACATGGCTATGCAAACAATAACGATAAGGGGGCGGATAATTTTTCTACCTATCTTAACCATAACATGTGATGCCGCCCATGCCCCAATCACTTGCCCCATAATCATAATGCCACCAATCATCCATAAGACCTTACCCCCCATCAGAAAAACAACCAAAGCCCCTATATTCGAGGCAAAATTAAGGGGTTTAGCCTCCGCCGTGGCTTTAATAATATCATAACCACGAAATAATATACCGGTCACACAAAAAAATGATCCCGTAGCAGGGCCCAAAAACCCATCATAAAACCCGATGCTTGGCGCCCATGTGGCATGATAGATTTTATTCGATATTTTCGCAGGACGTTGATCCATATGAGATTGAGGCGAAAATAAAAAATAAACAGCAATAAAGACCAATAAAAATGGAATAATGATGGTAAGATGTTTTACATCAATTTGTAATACAACCCAAGCCCCCAAGGCCGCTCCCACAGCCGAAGCCAACATCCCTGCCCCTATGGTCTTTATGCTAACAATTCTTTTTCGTAACATCATCAAGGTTGCAACAAAAGACCCAGCCGCCCCTTGAAGCTTATTCGTTCCCAATACAAAAGCTGGTGGGATTTGAGCCAACAATAAAGCAGGGATCGTTATTAATCCGCCGCCCCCTGCCAACGTATCAATAAACCCAGCCAAAAGAGCCGCAAGAAATAATAATCCTAAACTCTCAGGAGTCGTCATTAACTGCATAAAAATGATGAAATCCTGAAAAACATTCGACAATGTTGTTATATTAAAGGATCTATCGATCTAAATCAACAAAAGCCTATAGCTGAGGCGTTCAAACGCCATGCAGGCTACGCACCACTCAGCGAGGATTGCTAATTTTCTATAACACTGTCTGCTTTTTAAGATAAGCACAAATCCTTCCTTGAATCCAAATGAAAATTACTTTAAGGAAAAAGTATCATCCTCTTAAAAAAAATTTAGGTATCATGGAATATAGCATTCTTACATGGCAATATAGTGGCGTTTCCGCACAAAAGATCCTCTATAGCGAACGTTTAAAAAAACAAGATAGCGAAGTATGCCAGAGAATATTAGAACCATCACAAACTAGAGAAAGCCTTGATGACGAGATTGTCTCTCTGTTACATAACATTCTGTACCCATTCAGAGAAGCCGCTTTAATGATTGGCACTGAACATGCAATGCAACAAGTGATTTCATCAAGACGAGCGGTAAGAGAATCCCTACAAAAAAGAGGCTGGGATCAGATTGAACACCCCTTATACTCGGTATATTTAGATTTTTTGGCTCAAGAGAAAATAAACTATGACACTTTAGCTGAGGCATCAAGACGCAAAGAAGATATCGATTCGGCAATCAAAATTCATAATGAATTCAAATCACATCTTGAATTTTTACATGCAAGAGGCTTCAACAGCCTTCCAGCTCCATTGCAAGAACTTTTCTTTTTAAAAGACACTGTACTTGAACGATATTGTACCATTCCAGAATTAGTTGGAAGAATGCTAGATCCTGATCTAGATCTAAAATACGGAAATATCGCTATTGAAGATCCAAGAGAAAGAATTGAAAACACAAGAAGAAATTTACAAAGACGGATACTTAACTTTACGGAATATAATCAAGACGTGGAGGTAGCCAATCATATAAAAAACTTAATGAGAACCTATATTGAGGAAAATATTAGAAATCTAAGAATCCTTGATTATATGATGACAAAAAATGTTCCTTACATTATGAGAGATTATCACGACTGGATTCTAAATGGTGAATGTGGAATTTTAGAAAATGAAGATTTTCACTTAAATCAATTCTTAAGATATACCGCTTTAGCACACAACATTTCTAAAGCATGCGGTACTCCTGACACAGGACTTCTTCCCTCCAAAATACTCCCAAAAACCAAATCTGAATCGGATGGGGCTTTAACAGATATCTGGAAAAGGTACGTTATTCAAAATGAAGATAAACCCTTACATCAATTAAGAGAAGACCTTATCAATACACTAAGACGTGAGACACTTTATCCTGTTTCAATAAGAAATATCCCTGAAGTCCTATGGTTCAACATAAAAAATCCAAGAATGAAACTTTAAGCATTACATATACAAAACAATAATAATCATTTGCCCCTCAAATTCAAAAGAAATCACTATTCAGTAAAAAATATTGTAAAATTGACTTGACAGGAGCAGTGATTCCAGCCTATTAAGTTTCTTCAATAAAGTTTTCGTTTTATAGATGTATTAGGAAGATAAGCGATGTTCGCAGTTATACGCACAGGTGGCAAGCAGTACAGAGTTGAAGCAGGGGATATTATCCGCGTTGAGAAATTGGCTGAAGCTGAAGCTGGCAACACAATGACCTTGGATGATGTTCTTTATGCCGAAGGTGGCAAAAAAGCAACCGTCACCGCCCAAGTCGTTGCCCAAGCTAGAAATAAAAAAATCGTCGTTTTCAAAAAGAAACGCCGTCAAAATTACCGTAGAAAAGCAGGTCATAAGCAGCAAATTACAATTTTGCGCATTACAGACATTGCGTAATATATAATATTTTATAGTTTAAGGAGCATATCATGGCACACAAAAAAGCAGGTGGTAGTACCAATAACGGACGTGATTCCGCCGGTCGCCGCTTAGGCGTCAAAAAATATGGTGGCGAAGCTGTCTTGGCAGGCAACATCATCATCCGTCAGCGCGGCACAAAAGTCCGTGCAGGTCAGAATGCAGGTCTTGGAAAAGACCACACAATCTTTGCATTGATTGACGGCGTTGTTGAATTCAAAAAAGGCAAAGACAACCGTTCAGCGGTGAATATCTTGCCCCTAACAACAACAGCCTAGATTTCTTAGAGAATTTCTGAAAAAGCAGGGAAACACGCCCTGCTTTTTTTGTGCTTAAAAATGCTGCGTATAATAATGGGGATAAGTAACCTAAACTGCTTGTATATAGTTGCTGTATCCTATGAAGAATGGTATAGAGGCATAAGCCTTTTTGTATCCACAAAAAAGAATCACTAAAAAATTCATTGAAAAAAGAGAAGATATGAAATTTTCAATTGACCGCACCGCCCTCCTCCGCAGCCTTAGCCACGTTCAAAACGTTGTTGAGAAACGTAATACATTGCCTATCCTATCCAATGTAAAATTAGTGGTAAAAGGTGATGCACTGATCATGACGGCAACGGATATGGATCTTGAGATTCGCGAATCTGTTGCGGCTATTGTCATGGAAAGCGGAGAAACAACCGCCCCTGCGCACATGTTGCATGATATTATTCGTAAAATTTCAGATAATGCCTCCATTGAGATCACGTTAAAAGACAGCATTATGACTGTTCGCGCAGGACGCTCTGTTTTTAAACTCAGCTGCTTGCCTGTCAATGAATTCCCTGAATTGGGCGGCGGTGAATTTAGTCACACAATGAACATCCAAGCAGAACGCATTCGCGCCTTGATTGATCGCACGCGATTTGCCATGTCCACCGAAGAAGTCCGCTATTATTTAAACGGAATCTTTTTACATGCCACGGATAGCGATGGAACGCCCGTCTTACGCGCTGTTGCAACAGATGGTCACCGTTTAGCCCGTTTTGAAATGCCCTTACCTGAGGGCGCCGCTGATATGCCTGAAATTATCATTCCCCGCAAAACAATTGGTGAATTGCGCAAGATTTTAGATGACGCGGCGGATGATGTCACAATCAATATTTCACCCAATAAAATTAAATTTTCTTTCGATCATATTGTTTTGACCTCAAAATTGATTGACGGAAAATATCCTGAATATAGCCGCGTGATCCCCCCTGCGAATGATAAAATCATCGATGTTGACCCCAAAATCTTTGGTGGTGCCGTTGATCGTGTTGCCACAATGACAGAAGGGAAAATCCGCGCCATTAAAATGACCCTAAACGGAAAAACCCTAACCTTAGCTGCTGATTCGATGGATACGGGGAGCGCGGTTGAAGATTTAGAAGTGTTAACCGAAAGCCCCAACATCGAAATTGGCTTTAACGCACGTTATTTATTGGATATTGCCAATAATATCACAGGCAATGATTGCCGTATTATCTTAAGCAACGGCGCCACCCCCGCGATTATCCAAGACCCCAATGATGATAGCACATTATTTGTGCTTATGCCGCTTCGGGTTTAGAATTTTCTTGAGGGGTTTTTGTTAAGAGGCTGCCCCTGCCAAAATATGGATATGAAAATGGGGGACTTCCTGTCCACCATTTAAGCCTGTATTGGCAATTGTTCTGAATCCCTGTTCTGATAAATTTTCTTGGTGTAAGATTCGGGATACAGCGCGCCAGAATCCTGTAATTTCAACGTCACTGGCATGGGTTGAAAAATCGGCAATGGAAATATATGCGCCCCTTGGAATGACTAAAATATGAACGCGCGCTTTGGGATATAAATCATGGAACGCAAGGGCATATTCATCTTCATAAACCGTTTTATTGGGAATTTCACCGCGTAAAATACGGGCAAAAATATTATTAGAATCATAATTTTTAAAATCAATATCCATTTTCTAAAGCGCCTTTCTAATCAATAAATCCATAATCGCCATGCGTGTATAAACCCCATTACGGACTTGTTTTAAAATCAGGCTTTTATGGGGATCATCGGCCATATCCTCATCAATTTCAACACCCCGATTTATAGGCCCCGGATGCATAACATAGGCATTGGGGGCATGTGCCTGCAAACGATCCAACGTCATACCATATTGTTTAAAATATTGATGTTCATCATGAATTAAGGCTGTTTGCATACGTTCTTTTTGCAAACGTAACATCATGATAATATCGCATCCTGCGATGCCTGCATCCATATCATGAAAAGGCGTGACATTTGATACAGCAAATTTTTGTGGCATTAATGTTGGCGGCGCAACAGCATGCACGTTTGCTCCGATTTTTTCCCACAACAACATATTTGAACTTGCAACGCGGCTATGGGCAATATCGCCGCATATTGCAATTTTTAATCCCTGTAATGTTCCCTTGACTTGACGAATGGTCAAGGCATCTAATAATGCCTGTGTCGGGTGCTCACGCCAGCTATCGCCTGCGTTAATCATATGACCATTTATACGATTGGCAATATATTCAGGCGCACCATATTCGCTGTGGCGCATGACTATAATATCAGGCTGAACGATGGTTTCCATGGTTTTAACGGTATCAAGCAGATTTTCGCCTTTGTTCACGGAGCTGGTTTTGAGGTCAATATTGACAATTTCCGCCCCCAAATGCCGCGCAGCACGATCAAAGGATAAGCGCGTGCGTGTGGAATCTTCGAAAAACAGCGTCATCATTGTTTTGCCTTGCAATGGTTTTTCAATCGATGTCCAATCATCCCTTTGATCTGCGTAATATTGTGCGCGATCTAAGATCATATTGATCTGATCAAGGTTGAGATTTTGAATTCCGTTTAAATGACGCATGTGCTTTTCAATCTGTTTTAAATTTATGATGATTCATAATTTGTTATTGATATGATTAGATAATGGCTATAATCTTTTTAAATATCTATATTTTACCAATAGGATTGTAGCTTTTTGCGTTCAGAATTCAAGCAATATTTGATGGCAGCCTGTGTTGTCGGCGTAACCTATTTTGTGGCGCCGCACCTGTCGCATGCGCAATCGGCATTCCAAGACCCAAGATCAACTGAGACCACCTCTGGCGCGGCAGGAGCAGGCGCTGATGGTGTTGTCCCTGTTAATCCTGAATTGGATGGGGGCAGCATTTCCCCCGGTGCAACAGCACAAGTGGTCACATTATTTCGCAATGATTCTGGTCGTCCTGTCCAAACGGGATTAATTCGACTCTATCCCTCATCCAGCGTATCGGCAGATATTTCAATGAATCAATGTGTGGAAGAACCCTTACCCCCCGGTGCATCATGCGCGATTGCCTTAAATGTCAAAGGATTGCAGCCAGGGCCTTGGCGGATTGAGATGCTCATGCGCCATGACGGAAAATCCCGCCTTGTCACCGCAACCATGAAAGGGACTGTCGCCCAAGCCGAAGCTGGGGCACAACAATTTACCAGTGACATTGAAATTATTCCGCCCGCATTAGATTTTGGAGCTTTATCAACAAATCGATCCTTGGTT
This sequence comes from Gemmobacter sp., assembly GCA_044238935.1. Lineage (GTDB taxonomy): Bacteria > Pseudomonadota > Alphaproteobacteria > Micavibrionales > Micavibrionaceae > JBIICI01. Next base: position 22,048 of record JBIICI010000006.1, on the reverse strand, counting down.
CGCTCTCTTATTTTACGAAACGTTACATCCAAAGCCATTAATATTAAGGGGGTTACAATTGATGCCCCTGTCCAAGCTGGCTTTCACATGGATAGCGATTGTAAAGTTTTACAACCCGGTCAGGCCTGTATGGCCTCAGTGAATTGGACACCTCAACAAAAAGGCCCTGCATCAGGGGTTTTATTGGTCAACCATGATGGTCCCACAACGATTTCCAGCGTTCCCTTAACGGGATCTTATACACCAGAGGCCGTCGCACAAGCGCAAATTTTCCCCGAAGCCGTACCAGGGCAAGGTCTGTTAGTTTCCTCCGTTACCGAAGTGTTATTTGGTGATGCCGTCGATGCCACCTCTGCCGTGACTGTATCCTTGGTCAATATGGGTGATGTTCCCTTAAGCATCAAAGATTTACGTTTGGGGGGTGAAGATAATGGCCTATCCATCGGTAAGATTGGATGTGATAAAGATAAAAAACTCGCCCCCATGCAGGCATGCCCATTGACCCTTACATGGTCGCCTGTGCGTGCTGGGGTTTTATTGGATGATTTACAAATTACACATGATGGTGCGCGTGGCGTTTTGGTTGTGCCCGTTCGTGGAACAGCTCTTACCGCTGTTAGCAGCGAAACACGATCTGTGAAATTAATGTCTGGTGGACAAGCCCTTGGCTCAACAGTGACGCAGCCCGACCCAAACACAGGCGAAGGCGGCATTAATGTCAATCCATCGCTGCAGGCCGAAAATGCCCCCTCATCACAAGGGCTGCAAAATCGTGATAAGGCCTTATTAAGTGGTGCAAATATCAATGCTTCCAGTATTTTAGATGGATATACGGTGACATCCTTCTCACGCGATCGCGCCATTATTGCAGGGCCTATCGGCAGCCGCATTGTGTTTGATAAAGAAGATACCGTCATTGGTGGCGTGTCATGGCATGTTTCCATTCGTGATAGTGGCGTTGAATTTGATAATGGTCATGATGTCATTTTGGTTCTATTTGATCGATCCTTGTCCGCCGCAAATGTCAGTGGCAATAATCAAGCCCAAGCAGGTAATGCAGGCGGCGCGGCGCTAGCGCCTGCTGCGGCGCCTGCCGCTGCACCTGCCGCACCTGCACCTAATGTCAATCCAGCGCAATAAACTCATATTGATTTACTGTCTATTAACCAGAATCCATCACAATGGATGAATGGATGATACGATTAATCAAAACACAGAGGGTGAATTACCGCGCAAAGGACAAGATCGTCGCCAAGCCGATGAAAAATGGCCGCGCGGGTTTGATCGTCGCGTGAAACGGGAGCGTCGCCGTGATAAGAATCACGAAGGCCGCGAACGTTATTTGGATATGGTACAGCGTGAACGGATTTTAATGCGTGAACAAGGCTTAACGCGTACCGTTGAACAATTGCTGGATATGGCCGGTGCACCCCCACAAGAAATTAATGAAAATGCAAAACGTGAAGCCATCAAAGACCATGCAACAGGGGATTTATTGCGCTCTATTTTGCCTGTGCAATCATGGTTACCCTTACATATTCATTTGATTGGTCTTGACCAAGGGATTCTCAAAATCGCGCCATTGCATGATATGAACGACAAACAACTGGAAAGTTTGACGTCTACTGCACGCCGAAGCGGATTTGTGGTTGAAAAAATTGATGTCGAAGTTTGGGATCGGGGGGAGCTATTGCAAACCTTAAAATCTGTCCATGATTTATCCGCAGATCGTTCAGAAAAAACATTGGCAAATTGGTTGGCTGACCTTGATAACGGGATTTATTTAAACCAATTCCAACGCGATATGATGGCAGAAGCATTGCAAATGCGCGTTTCTGATATTCATTTACACCAAGACCATAATGTCGAAAGCCCCAACTGGATTAAATATCGGATTGATGGGGATTTAATCCCTATGCACTTATTGCCCCCTGATGCGATGGCACGTTTAACCACCTTACTAAAACGCGAAGCCGGATTAAACTTTGGGGATAAAACCACCCCAAAAGATGGCCGTTTCAGCTTTACATGGCAAGGACGAACCGTTGATGTTCGTGTTGCCGCAGGACCACAAGGACAAGATGGTGAAAAACTAACCCTACGTTTACTTGACCGCGCCTCGTTAAAAGGATTTGATGATTTATTTCGTCGTCACCCTGAGGTCGGGGATTATTTGGCAAAACTTTTATCCCCTGAAATCAAAGGGGGGGGCGGATTAATCTTACTTTCAGGCCCCACGGGATCAGGGAAAACAACAACATTATATGCGTGCGTCCAAGAAATTGACCGCCGTCGCCGCCATGTTTTAAGTATCGAAGACCCTATCGAATATGAATTACGCTATGCCACGCAATGGCAGGTCAGAAATGGGATGGTCGGAGGTGAGTTTTCCGATTTGATTCGGGCGGCCATGCGTCATGATCCTGATTATATTATTGTGGGGGAGATGCGTGACGGTGACACAGTGGAAACCGCCTTGCGTGCTGCGGAATCAGGGCACACGGTGATTTCGACCATTCACGCCGATACAGCATTACAAACATTTGAACGGTTGCGCTCTTTGATGCCTGCGGAACGCGAAAGATCATCGACCTTTACCCTCGCCCAACAAGTGCGCGCTATTTTAAATCAACGTTTAGTCAGAACATTGTGCCAAGGATGCGCCCATACCAAAGCTGCGAAAGACGTTGTGGATGAAAAAGATCGTGCCATTTTAGAATTAGCAGAAGACACAATGATCAAAGCCCATAATGTGAATGGATGTGATCTGTGTAACAGAACAGGGATTCAGGGACGAACCTTATTATTGGACACAGTGATGCTAACCACAGGCCCCTCGAAACGTGCAGGGGTCTATAATGCATTAATGAGCAATCTAAACGCCGTCGTGCACGAAGACGGCGTTATGTTGCACACACGCCGTGAGGGCTTAATTAATTTGGTACATGATGGGTTGGTTGACCCCAGATCTGCCCTGACCTATGTTGAGGATTAGGAAAGGACGGTATATCAATGCAGCAATGGATTGCGAATATTGCTTACCAAGCAGGTTCTTCTAAAATCAAGAAAGAACAAGAATCTTTTTACCTGCCCAGCGTTGAAGATGTCCGCGATGCGGTCGCGAAAAAAGGCGGATATTTACTATCCGTCCGTCCACATGAACGATCCCCTGTGGAGCGCCTTTTGGCAAAATCCAGCTGGTGGCAAGTGCAATTATTACGCGGGATTCAGTTTCGATCAACATCAACCTCACCAGGGGTGGCGTTGTGGCGGATTATCCAAGCCGAAACAAACCCCACACGTCAAAACATCCTTGCCCCCGCGCGTGAAGCCTTATCACGCGGATTAGGCATTATTGATGCTCTAAAGGCATTGAATGTTTTTGATCACGGCACAATGGCGATTTTGGCAGCAAGTGAGAGCGCCAATAAACTGGCGGAAGGGATTCCACACGCGATCCAAGCGATCAGCCAAAAGCGCAAAAATACCGCGGCAATCATGGGAACAATGAGCTGGTTGGCGTTTGACGTGATCTCAATCGTGCAATCCCTGTTTTGGGGGAAAGACATGATTCTAGGCTGGTTTCAGGACAATAAACCAACAGAACCTGAAGCACTTGCAAAATATGAGCATGTTGTTGGCAATCTTGGGCTGTTATGGGATGTTTTGATTGTGGTTGCCTTTGGGATGGGGGCATTTATGGCATGGTGTATGCTCTCCTTTTTATTGAATAAAGGGAAAACAGATTGGCCAACTGCCCGAATCGTCCGTAAAATCCCTTTGATTGGTGCGTATATGCGTGATTTAGGTTTTTCAGACAGTATGACAGCCGCCGCCCGTATGATTCGTGGAAAAGTTCCCATTGGATACGCCCTCAAACAATCCGCGCAGGCAACCAATGTTCCTGATGTTTCAGAATATTGGTTAAGCACATCGCGTGAGCTGGAACGCGGGGTCAATTTAGGCGCGGCCTTAGACCGAAAACCCCTCACCCGTGCGGAGCGTTTAGAGATGGCAGGACTCGCCGACATTAACCAAGTTGCAACAATCTTAGAATCAATCTCTGAAATGCGCGCATCATCGGCAAAAACAAAGCATAAATTGATTTTGTTTATGGCTTTTTTCTTAACAGGTTTATATTTGGCAATTGCCTTTGGAAGTGCGATTTACGCATTAACCGTCATGAATATGTCGATGGACAGCATGATGGGTGGCTTAATGGAAGGGGCGATTTAAGATGGTCAAAAAAACCACACAAGATATTGAGAATCAATCTGGTGAATTGAACAAAGAAACAGCTAAAAAGCCAACCGCCAGCTTTTTAGATATTTTATCTGGTGATAAAAAAATCACGGATGAGGTGGATTATTTCCCCTATCTACCACAAGAATTAATCGGTGGATCAATCCCTTATGTCGCGGGATTAGAAGATGAAGCCGTCTGGAATGCCGCATCACAGGCCTGTGGTACAGAGCGCGTTCATTATGTCTATACGATTGAGGAAAATAAATGTTGGTATCTTGCCTGCCCGTCTTCGGCTTTGGCATCAAACCCTGATAGCTGGTGTCCGATTGCCGCAGCGTTACCGGGTAATAGTGAATATTGGGATCAAGAAACAGTTTATATTTATGAACAAGAAGGGATGGCCTGTGCCCTGCGTTGGGATCCAGACACACATCGTATGCAAGTTTTTTTAGGCGCAGGACGAACAATCTTACCCCGTATCCAAAGCATGAATGCCAATTTCGCAACGATTAATCCAGAAAATGCCACGATCGTTCCATGGCGGAATCGACAATTAAATACTGAAAAATTAGCCCGCGCAACATCGCGTATGCTGCTCTTATCCGGTATCATCGTTGTGATGATAATGGCTTTGTTTTTGGCAGGTGAATTTGTCTATGTAAACAGCATCAAACGCGATCTTGGTAAGATTCGTCAAGCCACTGAAAAAGCATCAGGCGATTTAATGGTCAATGCCTATAACGCGTTACAGAGTGATGTTATCAAGCATTTTGTCCGTGTCCAAGACATTGTCGATAAATTAGATGAAATCCAAGGATGGTTGGTTCGATATGAGGTCAAAGATGGAAAAGCTGAATGGGAGGTCATCGTCGATAAAGCCTTTAGCTCAGGCGTGGAGGAGCTTAAAACAAATAGCCAGCCTACTTTGGAACCAGACGGACGCATTCGTATTAAGGGCGAAGGTTAATTGACAAAGCCTTTACACAAAATACGTATCGCGATCCATATCACGGACTTCTAGAGATATTGTATAGGGCATCCCCGTTTTATCCAGCATGGCTTTTGCCCCCTCAAACAGGCTTTGACCATAGGATTTTCGCGTTTCTCTATCCCTTCCCTCCAAAATCAACAAGGTAATATGCACCCCTGCACGGGCATCAATGGCGTGCGTGCCAAACAGACTATGTTGCATCGCAAAACTCTTCGTTTTAATGCGCTCAATATCCACGCCCTCTTGGGCGGCGAGGCGCGTATGCAGCTCCGTCATTAAAGCAGGAATTTGAATCATATCATCAATGTCTTTTGAATATTCAATATAAATATGCGGCATAAAATCTCCTATTTTAAAATCTCAATCGTTGCGCCCAGCTATCAAGGCGATTTAAGCCTTGATCCAGTGCCGCCATGGTTTTGGATAAATCAGGATTATCATCCACCATCCATATGCGAATCAGGCGAATATAAAGAGCCGTTAAGCCCGCCACACGCGCCCTCCCCTTCATGCCTGATGTGGAAACACCTGCACATTCCAGCACCCATTCCATCGATTTTAATAAACATACAGAATGGCAGGATGCCATCAACGGATCATGGCGCAAGGATTCTAGGATTGATATGAGCGCATAGCGATTTTGATTGACGCAATCAAAGCGTTCCATCAACAGATCAAACAATTTCTCCCGAATCGTCATATCCGCATTTAAGGGAATTTTTGCCATTTGCACATCAATATGCCGCCCATACAGGGATAAAATATCGCCCTTTGTGCGGACATAAATCGCCATATCCGCCATGGATATTCCTGCATCCGTGGCGATTGCCCCCAGCGCTATCTCCTCCCACGGCTGCTGATCCGCCAATTTTAGGGCGGATTGTAAAATCTGATTTTTTATATCATCGCGCATTATCTGTGAACCAATATTTTTTATCGTTATCGTCATCGCGTGCTTGACAGAACGTCATGCCGGACTTGATCTGGCATCTGGTTGGTTCAGGCGAAACCTGCTACTCAACAAGATCCCGTGTCAAGCACGGGATGACGGCGTAAAGTGAAAAAATAAAATAAAATCACCTCAAACAAAAAAACAATAGAATTGTCAAACACTCTAAAAACCAATATAAAGGGAGTACACCCAAAAAGCAAATTGATAAGGATGATCAAACATGAGCCAAGCAAAATATCACGTCACCGCCATTGGAAATGCCCTTGTGGATGTCTTGGCACAGGTTGATCATCATTTTATCCATTATATCGCCAAAAAATACGGCATTGAACCCAACTGCATGACCTTGATTGATAAAACCCAAGCCTTGGGGATTTATGCGGATATTACAGGTAAAAAAACAGAAATGGCGGGCGGATGTGCCAGTAATACCATGGCGTGCTTTGCCTCCTTCTCCCAAAACGGAAAATATGGGGACGGCGCGTATATTGGCAAAGTTTCCGATGATTCTTTGGGTAAGACATTCCGCAAAAGCCTGCAAAATTTAAACATTACCTATGCCACCAATTCCATTGCCTTTGGCGCGGATACGGGGCGGTGCATGGTGTTGGTAACCCCTGATGGGGAGCGCACTTTATGCACCTATTTGGGCGCGGCAACGGAATTGACGGTTGATGATATTGATTTCCAAACTGTGGGGCAATCACAAATCACCTATTTAGAAGGGTTTTTATTCGACAAAGACCCCAGCAAAAAAGCCTTTATCAAAGCCGCAAACATGGCGCATGAGAATGGGCATAGGGTGGCATTATCCCTTTCTGATCCATTTTGCGTGAATCGTCACCGTGATGATTTTTTATCGCTGATTCAAAACCATATTGATGTGGTTTTTGCGAATGAAGAAGAGATTAAATCCCTGTATCAAACCAATGATTTTAATCATGCCCTTGCTCAAGCCAGCCAAGATTGTGACATTGCCGCCCTGACGCGCGGCGCATTGGGATCAGTCATTGTTCAAAAACAAAATATCATTACCGTAGAAGCGGTCGAAGTCAAGCATGTGATCGATACCACAGGCGCAGGGGATTCCTATGCCGCAGGGTTTTTATTTGGGCTAACAAATGGCTTGTCCTTGGCAGAATGTGGGCATTTAGGATCTGCCGCCGCGGCGCATATTATCAGCCATTTAGGCGGCCGCCCTCAACAATCCTTATATGATCTGACACAACCTAACTTGCCTGTGCCTGCTTAAATGAAACTTTCTCACGCTGTTTTATGCTTTGTCTTTTGCGCGTTGCCCCTTACGGCGATAGCCCAAGAAGCGAAAGATTACAGCGTGCTGCGTATGTATCAAAACATCAATGATTCCAATGTGATCGATAGATTGCCTTATGCGGAATCAAGCCCAGAATCCGCCCCTAAAATCCGTTTCGCCAGTGAGAGTGCTTTTGATACACTAAACCCCTTCTCTATCCAAGGACGCGCGGCTGACGGCCTATCGCTTGTCTATGGGCGGTTGATGGAGCGCGTTTGGCATGAGGAATTTACGCTGTATCCCTATATTGCCACTCATGTGACCTTACCTGATGATCGGTCATGGATGGTAGTGCATTTGGATAAGGCCGCACGTTTTTCAGATAACAGCGCCATCACCACAAAAGATGTTTATTTTTCATGGCAACTCTTAAAGGAAAAAGGTCGCCCCAATATGCGCCAAACCTATGCGCTGGCGGATAAGGTTACCCTCCTATCCCCCCATGAGATACGCTTTGATTTTAAGGCAGGTTATAGCCGTGAAACCGCCATGATCTTTGCCATGATGCCTGTGCTATCCCAAAGCTGGTGGCAGGGGCATTTTGATAAGATGGGATATGATTTTAATCAAACCCTCCTCACTGCCCCCGTGGCAAGTGGCGTTTATACTATTAAAAATTTTGAGGCGGGTCGCAACATTACCTATCAAAAAATCCCCAATCATTGGGCGGCTGAAAAAGCGGTGCTTAAGGGACAAAATCATTTTGATGCAGTGCAATATGAAACATACCGCGATCAATCCATTGCGCGTGCTGCCTTTCTAAAAGGCTTATATGATATGCGCCAAGAATATGATTTAAACGCATGGCATCATGCCTATCCTAAATCTCAAAACTACCAAAAAGCCGAAATCTCCCATCACCGTGCGGAGCGGGTGGAGGGGTTTATCATGAATACACGCCGCGATATTTTTAAGGATAAAAAACTACGCAAAGCCCTGTTTTTAGCGTTTGATTTTGATTGGGTGAATGCGCATTTATTTTATGGCGATTTACAGCGCACTTTAAGCATTTTTCCCAATACAGATTTATCCGCCAAAACCCAGAATTTCGGCTTACAAAAAAACCACCGCGAAAATCTAAAAGCCGCAGACGTCCTTTTAAAACAAGCAGGCTGGATCATTGAAAATGGCCAGCGCGTGCAGGAAAAAACCAAAACACCGCTAAAGTTTGAGATTTTGATTACCCAATCCATGCATCAAAAAATCGCCCTTGCCTATATGCGCGATTTGAAAATATTGGGCATCACGCCCAATTTACGCTATGTCGATCAAGTGCAATTTTTCCAGCGCGTGAATCAATATGATTTTGATATGATGCTGCATTTTTGGTCATCTAGCCTGTCCCCCGGAACAGAACAGCCGCTATATTGGGGATGCAAAGCGGCCGATGAAAAGGGACGTTGGAATTACGCAGGGCTATGCACCCCTGCTATTGACGCCCTCACGGCACAAATCCCCAATGCGTCTAATCGTGATGATCTGATTAAAATGACCCAAAAACTGGATCAGCTGGTGATGGATGAATATGGCTTTGTGCCATTAGGATACCGCCCCTTTGATATGATTGCATGGCGTGATACGATTGCCATTCCGAAAATTCCGCTCTATGGGCTTATCAAAGAAAGCCTGATTCCTGTGCGTTAAAATTTCCTTGTGCCACACCCCAAAAATATGATCTAATAGGGGGATAGAATATAAAGCGAGAGGTTAGTATGCCACCATTCAGCACAAAACAACAAGAGCAAAACTCACATTTGCAACTGGTGCAGAATCGTCACTTGAAGGCTCTTCCCCCTTTAGAACCTGCTGAAAAAGCAGATGATAGTCAAGCCAGTGGTTTGGGGATTCGATTGGTAGGCGAAACAGGTGACATCCAACAGCTTTTACAAAGACGCCAAGCCAGCGAAGAGCGTAATGACAAAGATCAAGGATTAGAAAATCAACGAAATCTTGCAATGATGCAGCAGCTTGCCCAAGAGCAAATTGAACAAAATAGCGATATTTCCAATACGCCCATGTCGCCTGAAATGGCGGAAATGCTTAAAACAATGACCTCCATGCTTGCCTTAGCATTCGGCATTCATCCAAAATCAGAGGATAAAAACAATCCTATTCTGGCAAAGTCAAATAGCAATCCTTTTATAAATGCCGTTCAAACAGGGGTTAATTTTGTCGCCTCTTCTTCGATTGGTCAAGCCATTTCATCGGGCATAGATGACATTAAATATTCGGGCAATAGCTATTACCAAGCCTTAAAACAAGAATTATCGACCCAAGGAATCACCGACCCACGGCAACAAGCCTATATCATGGCCACCGCAAAACATGAAACGGGCAATTTTCAGCATACACATGAAATCGGGAACAAATCCTATTTCAACAGATATATTGGCATGTTGGGCAATCGTGATGCGGAAGATGCCTATAATTACCGCGGACGCGGCCTAGTACAATTAACAGGGCGCAGCAATTACCAGAAATTCAGCAAGATTTTAGGCATTGATTTAGTGGGCAACCCCGACCTTGCCACTAAACCTGAAATTGCTGCCAAAATTATGGTCACAGGGATGAAACAAGGCTTGTTCACAGGTAAAGGGTTGGATCGTTATATCAATGGCAATAAATGTAACTTTGAAGAAGCGCGTCGCACCGTAAATGGAACGGATAGAGCCGGACTGATTGCGGGTATCGCCCATCAATATCTTGCCTCCGCCGAAAAACCAAAAGGCAATACATTGCAATTAGGATAAATGTTTTTATATTATATAGTGTTTTAAAATATTGATTGGACAGTCAGCGAAAATGGCGTTTCATGAGAACAGCAACGGAGTGGACATTGAAGTCCATGAGTAGCGGAAGCGCAAGGAAATGTCATTTGCAGTGCTATCCAATCAGTATTTTGAAATACTATAGTGTCTTTTCCACTCTCCATCCGTCATACTGAACTTGATCGGCATCTTTGTATGGATCGATTTATAGGGAGAGTGGTGACGCAGGTTGTTCTTTCCCCCCAGCGCCGTTACCACCCTCACTACAAATCAGTCCATGCAACAACATCTATCAAGTAAAGCACTATTGGCTATACTTGACGCATATCATGTAAAAATGATTTCACCTGTTCACTTAATTGTGTGGAAAGACCAGAAAGATCATCAGCTGCACTTAAAACCTCATGCGCACTGATCCCCGTTTGGCGACTGACTGCCTCAACTGTTTGGATGTTCTGAGACACTTGTTGTGTTCCTATGCTTGCCTCCGTCACATTACGACCAATTTCAGATGTCGCTGCATTTTGTTCCTGAACCGCCCCTGCAACAGATGATGTCGCACCGTCAATGGTTTGAACATTATCAATAATACGACTCATAGCTTCCACACTGGCACGGATTGCGGTTTGGATTTTAACCACGCGTTCATCAATTTCTTCCGTTTTCTTAGCTGTTTCAGTTGCCAATTTTTTGACCTCATCAGCAACAACGGCAAACCCTTTTCCGGCATCGCCTGCACGCGCGGCCTCAATGGTGGCATTTAATGCAAGAAGGTTGGTTTGCTCAGCAATATCCTTAATTGCACTCACGACCTCACCGATTGAATCTGCCAATTGATTGAGTTCTGATACAGAATGGCTAGTTGTTCGGGCTTCCTGAGATGCACTATTGGCTTTTTTGGCAACATCCGCAATTTGACGCGCAATTTCCGCGCTCGATGCAGCCAACTCTTCCGATGCAGCGGCAACGGTTTGCACATTTGAATCTGCTTCATTGGCAGCACTAGCAACAAGCGAGCTTGCTTGTGCAGTTTCAGATACAGCCGAAGACATTTTTTCAGCCGTTATCTTCATTTTTGTTGCAGAAAAAGAAACTGCATCAATAATACCAAGGATAGCACTATCAAATATATTAATTGATTTATCTATATGTTCAGACCTTATATAAAGCGATTCTTGTGATTTCTTTTGTTCTTCGGCTAAAACGTTACGTTCAACAGCATTTTTCTGGAAAACCTCAAGCGCCTGTGCAATATCACTTATTTCATTCTCATCCTTTGTATTAGGAATATGCGTATCCAGATTTCCTGCCGCAATAAGACTCATAGATTTCGTAATATTTGAAAGAGGATATATAATATTTAAACGGGCCGTATACCAGCTCCAGAACCCAACAAGTAAAGATATAATTGTTGCAACAAAGACCAGCGCTATAATTATTCTTTTCTTGTTTAATACATCCTGATTAATATTCTCAAATTCACTTTCAATCACAGAAGAAAAATCCGCCATGGCACCTTCTAAATATTCAAAATCTTCTTCAAAACTGCCATAAAGTTTTTTAGCTTGCTCAGGGGACTTAAAGACATCATTTGTGATGGCGTTGGCACTTTTTATATATCGATCAAGAGGTTCTTGGAGCTGTTCAATATTATCATTCACCGCTTTGGAAATATTTGCAGATTTCACTTCTGCAATAAGCCTATTAAAATTATCGGCATGTTCCGCCGTACTAGCAATTGCCTCATCTTTTTTGGAATAATCTTGGTCATTCACCAATTTAATGGCATATAAAACATCGGCTCGCAAACCATCATGCATCATATCTGCCTCAACCTGATTACGCAAAGCCGCTGATATTGTCTTAGAATCGTTGAATACAACATTTAGTGTGTATATTTGGAATATAGCAATACCACTCATGACTGCAACGATAAGGAAGAAGGCCAGATTGATTAAAAAAAATTGTGTCTTTATTTTCATTTTTATGTTTCCTTATAACATAGCTGTTTAGCCTCACACATTATGGCTAGGACATTTCTTAAAAAGATCTGAATTTTTGCACTCAAAATTATCATGCAATAATAAGTATAAAATTGTTAAATTTTTATAAAAATTATCTTATATCGGGGTTTTTCTCTTTCTAAAATTTTTATGCAGCATATCTGTTTACTTCTGTAAGGGTTAGAGCCCATCAAATTTGTTTTTTAGATCTATAAAAATTCACACAAAAAGATAGAAATTGACATTGTATTAAACTTTTTGCGCTCTTATAATAAAGCCTTGAGAATTTTTTATAAAGAAATGAATGAATCAATGACGAAATCTGCTGTTTTTAAAATTGTTATTTTGGGTGCAACAACGGCTATGGCTCTGTCTGCTTGTACTGCCACCCGTGTTGATCGCAAAAAACTGGAAACACAATCACATTACTGGCAGCGCTCCTCCACAACATCGTCTTTATATATGCGCGGCGATAAAGCACAACAAATCTTAAATCGTGATATTGCGCAATGCCTTGCGGAATTGAAGGAGCTGGAGCGTATCGGCGCGATTCGCAAAGCTGTTCCTGCCGCCAAGCTGGCAACGGCAACGCCTGATGCCACAACCCCAGCAGGGGAAGTCTTAAATTGGGACAGTATGCAGCATGATGGGAATTTACGCGCCGAATATTTAGATTACCATGATTTCGAAGGCTGCATGCAGTTCAAAGGATGGCAACGTACAAAATATGTACCCTATGATGCATCGGAAGTTTCAAAACGTGTTTATGTGGATTCCCTAAACGAATCCTATGATGATCGTTACCGCAGCCGCATCCCAACCATCACAGATGGTGATGTTCAGCCTGAGATGCGCCACCGTTAACAACAATCATCAATCAAGGTCAGTGTTATGAAAGACACCGTCCCCGAAACTTTAGAAAATTTATTCTATGGTGGCCATCGTGGATTGGGATGCACCGATCATGAATTTTATAATTTTCGTAACCCGTTGGAATTGCCCGTTGAAAATACGATCAACTCTGTTATAGCCGCTTTTGAGGCTGGGGTAGATTATGTTGAAATTGATGCGGTGATGAGCGCGGATGCGCATATTTTTTGTCTTCACAACGTCTTACCAAAGGATCACTTTTTCTCTGAAAAAATCCCACTTAACCCATTGAATAAAATTAATTTTTCCGAGATACAAGCATTCAAAACAGGGCGTAATCAGGGCGGATCAATTCCTTTAATGCACGATATGCTGAATGCCATCAACATCCATGATCCGCATACACTGCCATGGGGGGTCAATATTGAAATTAAAGGCGTTCAAGGATCAGGTCAACATTGGGATGGACAAGACTTTATTGATGCTCTGTCAAAATCCGTGCAATCTAGCGCCTTTCCTGTGCATCGCATTATGTTTTCATCTTTTGCGCTGCAAAATATTATTGCCATGTCCCATCACTTACCACAGGCACAATATGCCATGTTAACAGACGATAAACCGGAACCGCGGGCAATTTATACGGATCATGTTTCAGATCCCAACTTTCAATATACACCCTTAAATCTGGCGAATATTCACCGAATCAATGATGAATTCAAAAAAAATGCCCATCCACAATCTCGATTAACAGGCATCAATCCTGAAATCACCACTCTTTCCCCTGAAACGTTGAAAGCGTGCGCTCAATATAAATTAAACATCAATAGCTGGGGGTTATTTGAAAAACCAGATTCCGAATCCATAAAAGAACAGAAAAAAACGCAAGAAATCCTAAAACAGCACGGATTGATTTATAGCCACATCACAGATTACGCGAATCTATATAACAAAGCCTAAGTGACGTCCATCACTCCCCCTCAGCGACCATCACCATAATTTCATTGCGCTTTAAAAATGGTGGCGTCCATGGGGGGTTATAAAATGCATAAATCGGCGCGCTTAAGGAAGGGATTCTGCTTTTATCTAAGAAAGCAAACAAAGCAAGCTCATGTTTTTGTAAGTTCTTATCTGTATTAAACCCCGAAAAACGGATCACAGCTGCGTGAAAGGCTGGGTTTTCAATAATTTTAATATTCGGATCATTGGGGACAGGTAAATTTTCCTTGGTAAATTCAGCTGGCATCACAAAGCGTACCACCCATTCATTATTATCCGTTGATTTTGCAGGAGTTTGTGTAACAGGCGCCGTCATGGCGATTTTGGCATTATCTTTGTTTTCACCAAAAATAAAAGCCGCTAAGGTTTGAAAACCTTGGTTGATCGCCGCATACCGTTCCCCCTTTACAGTGACCTCGGCCACCAGCATGGGATCATAGGCGCGAATTTCAATATTATCCTGCTTTAACAAAGATTCCCATTTGGGCTCTAATGTTTCTGCCATAGTGGGGGATGCTCCGAAACATAAGATGACGATGAAAACAAAGATAGCATAGATCTTATACATTTAGATAGCCCCCATATTAGTAATTGGCCCTTGGGCGCGACCGTGGATAAATTGATCCACATAGTCATTATTCGAATGATCCAAATCCGCAACCGTTCCATGCCAGATAATTTTACCTTCATAAATCATCGCCACATGCGTGGCAATTTTTCGGGCGGATGCCATATCATGGGTAATTGTCAATGTTGTTGCGCCTAAACCGCGCACTTGCTCAACAATCAAATCATTAATCACATCCGCCATGATGGGATCAAGCCCCGTTGTGGGCTCATCGAAAAAGATAATTTCAGGATTTGTCGCCACCGCACGCGCAAGGCCAACGCGCTTTTGCATACCGCCAGAAAGCTCCGCAGGGAAACGTTCCGCAATATCGGGGGATAATCCCACCGCCCGCATTTTTTCAATGGCAATGTCTTTGGCGTCTTTTTTCGGGGTTTTTTGACCATGAATCAGACCAAAAGCGATATTTTCCCACACAGGCAACGAATCAAAAAGGGCAGCGCCCTGAAACAACATGCCAAATTTTTGCATCATCGCATCTTTTTGTGATTCGCTCATCTCAACAACATTATCATCTCCGACCAAAATCTTTCCTGAATCAGGCGTAATCAACCCCAAGACAGATTTCAACAAAACCGATTTTCCCGTGCCTGATCCACCAATAACAACAACGGATTGACCCTTTTCAATCTTTAAGGACAATCCCTGCAACACATGGTTTTTGCCAAAGGATTTTGAAATATTTTGAATATTAATCATGAAAAAAACACCTGCGTTAGGACGTAGTTAAAGATCAAAATCAGGATAGACGCCGACACAACCGCATTTGTAGTGGCTGTGCCCACGCCTTGCGCGCCGCGCCCTGAATGAAAGCCATGGTAACAGCCCATCAAACTGACGATAAAGCCAAACACAGCCGCCTTAATCAACCCTGAGGTCACATCAATCGGATCTAAAATATTAAATGTTTGGGTTAAATAACTGGTTGGTGCAAAGCCAAGGCGGTAAATACTAACCAAATACCCACCAAAAACCCCAATAATATCGCCAATCAACACAAGAATTGGCAGCATGATTGTCCCTGCCAAAACACGCGGTGCAATTAAATATTGGAACGGATTCACAGATAAAGTTTTCAAGGCGTCAATTTGTTCGGTCACGCGCATTGTGCCAATTTCCGCAGCAATGGATGCCCCCACACGTCCGGCAACCATCAACCCTGCCAAAACGGGGGCAAGTTCACGGGTGATGGATAAAACAACGACCCCTGCAATCGCGCTTTCGGCATTAAATCGCGCAAAGCCTGTATAGCTTTGTAAGGCCAAAACCATCCCTGTAAATAAGGTCGTCAAGCCCACAACAGGCAAGGAATAATAGCCAATTTCAAGAAATTGTCGGATTATCATTTTTGGGAAATAAGGCGGCGCAAAAATCGACACCACAGAGCGTGTCGCAAAATCCATCAATTTGCCCACAGTTTGAAAAATATTCAAGACCAGCGCACCAATGGATTGCAACACAGATTGCGCGATATTAAAAACAACCATGCTTATTCCTTGAATTAAAGATTGTAATAGAAAAAGTACAGTCTTTCTTTTTACACGCAATATATCCAAAAGAAAAGTCAAAAAGAATTTTTATAAGAAATCCTAATGATAGGCAAACCCCACCAAAGCCACGCTCACAGCCGCCCCAGAAATCGTACCCGCAATCTTTGAAAACTGCATGTTTGGATGCGTATCATCATAATATTTCCCCAGTGCGTACCCTACGCCAGCACCAACAACACCGCCACATAAAGCTGCGGTAGAAAAGACCCCCATAATCTCCTTATCGATTATTGACATACAATATTGTTGTGCAGCAAGCGCAGTGCTCCCACCTAAAGCCATTCCTGTAAGACCAGAGGGGATTTTAGATAAAGACTTTTTAGATGCCTGCATATGTTGAACTGATGGAATAAGAGAGACACCCTGAAACATTGCCCCCCCCACTAAAGCACCTGCCGCACATGTTGCCATTGTAAATAGAGCTGCCAAATATTTCTCAGGATCATTTGTTTTGGGATCAGCCGTTTTTTTAGCAAGAGGCTTTTGAAGTTTCTGAGGCTTTGCATGAAGAGAATCTTTTTCTTGTGGCAAGGCTTTTGATGGCGAAATGGCTGCTGCCGCAACAGACTCTTTTTTCTCCAAAGACTTAGAATCCGGACATTCAGACGGCAAAGGATAATATAATGTATAGTAATTCCGTTTAAACACATCTTTTTTAGGATTTTTATAGATCGCAGGCGTCAGTTGACAGGGGATTGACGCATCTATTTTACCTTGAGAGTTTTTTTTATATCCATAGGTTAAGGTTCCACCTGCCTGTAAGATTTTTTGTTGTTTTTTTTCTGGATCTGGATCTTGATTTATATCTGATTGATAGACGATCCGACAAACTTCAGCCTTACACAAATCATGTGATTTTAAATATATCTGCGCGTGATTTGCTGTTTTATCAAATGGATCAGAAGGAGGCACAATCTTCTTTACCTGCTCTTGATTAAAATCATATACAGATTGCTTAGGGCAAACAGAATCTATAACAACAGGCGTTAAAAATACAAAAGCTGGAATGCATACACCAATTAATCCACCCGTGATCATGTTCCGAGCAATGATTTTAGAATTGGCCTCCGCTGTTTCATGATAACCAACATAACTCCCCCAGAACCCAGAAATTCCATAGATTGTTAATTTTTGCCATGATAAATCAAGGGCACTTTGTGCGATGGAAATAAATGGATCTGACATAAAATAACGATAGCCCTGTTTTTTTGTTTTTATATACATAAAAAACTTTTATCAAAAAATCAAGTTAAATGATGATTTCCCCTTAAAAAAAATAAAATCTATGCTATATATAAAAATATTCGTATAAATACGCATTGGATTTTTTTGACATGAGCCAACCTCTTAAATCAAACCGCCCTTTATCACCGCATTTGCAATATTATAAACCGCAAATGACTTCTGTTCTCTCCATCTTTCACCGTATGTCAGGCATTGCGAATGCGGTTGGGTTGGTGATGGTCACAGCGTGGCTGTTAAGTGCGGCAATTGGTGCCGATCTATATCAGCATTTCACAGCTTTTATGGCGTCCCCCTTAGGGCTATTGATGCTGTTTGGTTGGACACTCAGTATTTATTATCATTTATGCAGTGGGATTCGCCATTTGATTTTTGATACAGGTCGCATGATGAAAATTAAGCATGCCACACAGGCAGGCTATGTGATTTTAGGTGCAACATTTTTATTCACTGCCCTAACTTGGGCATTGGCTCTTTTATAAATATATTAAAGGATGATTTGATTTATGCCTCGTCTTCATGACCCTTTTGCCAACTCACTTACCAACGCGCGCGGGCTTGGGGCTGGGCGGCATGCGGTATCGCATTGGAAATTACAACGTATCACCGCCATTGCCAATTTGCCGTTGGTAATTTGGTTGATTCTATCGCTTTTGCATTTAAAAGGCGCATCGCATGATGTGTTTATCACATGGCTGGCGCATCCCATTCATGCGATTTTGATGATCTTATTTGTTTTATCCGCTTTTTTGCATGCCTCCCTAGGCGCACAGGTCGTTATTGAGGATTATGTGCATTGTAAATTTATGCTGATTGCAAAATTGGTGGGGCAAAAATTATTCTTTATTGCCCTTGCGGTCGCGTGCCTCTTTTCTATCCTAAAAATCGCCCTTTAATTTTTTTTTCAAGAGATTTCAAATCAATGACACAGGCTTATAAAATTATTGACCATGAATATGATGTGATTGTTGTTGGCGGCGGCGGTGCAGGATTGCGCGCCACGTTTGGGATGGCAGAAAAGGGTTTAAAGACCGCCTGTATCAGCAAAGTTTTCCCCACACGCTCCCACACAGTGGCGGCGCAAGGCGGTATTTCCGCCGCGCTGGGGAATATGGGCGAAGATGATTGGCGTTTCCATTTTTATGACACGATCAAAGGATCTGATTGGTTAGGCGACCAAGATGCGATTGAATATATGTGCCGTGAAGCGATTCCTGCGATTGTGGAGCTAGAGCATTACGGCGTGCCGTTCAGCCGCACCGCGGAAGGTAAAATTTACCAACGCCCCTTCGGTGGTATGACCATCAATTATGGCAAAGGCACAGCCCAACGCACTTGTGCCGCCGCCGACCGTACAGGTCATGCGATTTTGCATACGTTGTATCAACAGGCCCTGAAACACAAAGCCGAATTTTTTATCGAATATTTCGCGCTTGATCTGATTATGAGCAATGAGGGCGAATGTATCGGCGTGATGGCCTTAAATATGGAAGACGGCACAATTCACCGTTTCCGTGGGCATCAAACCGTCCTAGCGACAGGCGGCTATGGCCGCGCCTATTTCTCTTGCACCTCTGCCCATACCTGCACGGGGGACGGCAATGCGATGGCATTACGGGCTGGAATCCCCTTACAAGATATGGAATTTGTACAATTTCACCCCACAGGCATTTACGGCGCAGGCTGTTTGATAACGGAGGGCGTGCGCGGTGAAGGTGGTTATTTAACCAACGGATCAGGGGAGCGTTTTATGGAACGCTATGCCCCTTCTGCCAAAGATTTAGCCAGCCGTGATGTCGTCAGCCGTTCCATGACCATTGAAATTCGCGAAGGCCGCGGCGTGGGCAAAAATGCCGATCATATTCATTTGCATTTGGAACATCTTGATCCCGATGTGATCAATTCGCGCCTACCGGGTATTGCAGAAACCGCCAAGATTTTTGCCAATGTCGATGTAACGAAAGAACCCATTCCTGTGCTGCCGACTGTGCATTATAATATGGGCGGTATTCCGACCAATTATTTAGCCGAAGTGTTAAACCCCACGCCGTCTAATCCCAATAATGTTGTGCGTGGCTTGATGGCAATTGGGGAGGCCGCGTGTGTATCCGTCCACGGCGCAAACCGTTTGGGATCAAATTCATTGCTGGATTTAGTAGTCTTTGGACGTGCCGCCGCCATTCGTGCCGCGGAATTGGTCAAACCTAATACGCCACACAAAGCATTGGGGGCAGATGATGGCACACGCGCCCT
The DNA here is from genome assembly GCA_044238935.1 of Gemmobacter sp. Lineage (GTDB taxonomy): Bacteria > Pseudomonadota > Alphaproteobacteria > Micavibrionales > Micavibrionaceae > JBIICI01. The sequence goes on along the minus strand of JBIICI010000006.1, from coordinate 2,235 downwards.
TGATCGTTTAGATTATTTCCGCAATAAAACAGGCGCAACACGCGTGGCGGATTTGCGTTTGGATATGCAAAAAACCATGCAAAATCACGCCGCTGTGTTCCGCACCGGCGATGTCTTGGCAGAAGGTTGCACCAAAATTGATACGATTTTTGCGCAAAAACATGATTTAAGCATTACTGATAAGTCATTGATTTTCAACACAGATTTGATTGAGGTCTTGGAGTTAGACAATCTATTATCCCAATCCGTCGTCACCCTGCATTCTGCTGCTAACCGTACAGAAAGCCGCGGCGCCCATTCCCGCGAAGATTTCACCGCCCGTGATGATGCACAGTGGTTAAAACATACCGTGACATGGATGGATGAGCAGGGCAAAACCCAAATCGGCTATCGCCCTGTGATTTTGAGCACATTAACGGATGAAGTTAATGCCGTGCCGCCTGTAGCCAGAGTTTATTAAGGGGTTAGTTAAGACGGAATCAATTTAGAAAAGAAAAATTGTCCGTCTTGATAAGAGCGATCCAAAACATAAACGCCTGATTTAATGCCTGCCGCTTGCGAAAATATTGCATTCAATTCATTTAGCTGCAAGTAATTTATAAACCCAAAAGGAAATCTGATCATCGTTTCGTTTGGGCATATTTTTTGAATTAAAGAGGACATAAATTTCGTATTGCCATTATAGTGCAGCAATCCTTGACTATCCCGAACAAAATGCGTGGGTCCATCAACCTCAATAAAAATGCGTTTTTTATCGTCAATATTTTGAACAAAATCACCTTCATATAAAAGCTCAGGAATGGAATAAGAACGTTCTATATTTCCCACCTTTGAATCACATAATTTTTGATAAAAAATAGTCTCCAAAGAAGAATGAGCAGATTCGGAATTAAAAAAATCAACCCTTAATGCAGATGCGTTGTTAAAATGGATAGATGCACAATGTTTTGCATGGTGAAATGCGGGCATATCAATATTCAAACCCTCAATCTTCTCTTCAATGGCCTCACGTAAATTTTGTATATGGGTTTGATGAACAAGCCCAGCCGCATCTAAAACAGCCATCCCCCAATATGTATTAACAAGCCCCTGTGGTGTAAATGTATCAATTTTTTGGGTTGCGTTATCAAATAATTGCCCCATAAACGCATCATTTGGAATTATATTCAGGATAGAGAAGGATAATACTATATTTGATAAGTCACGCTCATCTAAAATACTGATTTGATCTGTTGCAGCGCAAATCCAAGAGGATATAAATTCAGGGCTAGGAACAATTCTTAACTTAGAAAATGAACTTATGGAATTCGCAATAGCCTGCGGATTAAAATAATCCATTTGTACAATGGATGATGATTCCCAAGCATCCATAAATGCATAGGAAGGTTGAATATCAAGTTCAATAAAAGCCATAATCATATTCAATAAATCAGAACAAGAAAAATTGTATATTTTCTGAGCCGCAACATTTTGCCATCTATCCAAAAAATCATCCGGTAAAGACACCTTTAATTTTGAGAAAGACCGCAACATTTTTGACAGAGATATTTCATTAAATTTATCGATTTTATCCATTGCTGGATTAAGCCATACATCAAGATTTGATTGTATATAAAACTTCAAATTATTTGATAAATCCGGATCGATTTCAGATAAGGAAATAATAGAATGTGAAACATTATATATAATTTGAGATAAATCAGATGAATTTAATTCGCAATCTTTTATCTGACACCAATACGAATCAAACCATTTAAAATTTGATGTCTCAGATAAATCCAAAAAATATGATAATAAGGGCTTAGAAGGCAGAGGCTTCAGAAAAGGATTAAAATTTCTATGTCTTTTATTATTATAAGCAGTAATGTGGCGGCGCATTTATTTTATCTATCTCATTTTATATACCCCTGAAACTTACCATATAAATAAAAATAATCCATAAAAAAGAATCGTTTTAATGAATTATTTTTATGACCAAAAATAGAGGACTTGGTCGCCCTCTTCTTCCTCGCTGTCTTTACGAAAATTGCCTTTTCTCAATTGTCCCCCCATTTTAAAGTAAAAAGAGTTTGCTTGGCTATTTTGTTCCAAGACCCAAAGATAAAAACTTTTGGGGCTGTCCCAGATAACACAAAAAAGTGTTATAAAAGGACAGTATGCGGAAGAGTCGTTTAAGTAAAAAGATACAGGATCGATTGATCGAACATTTTGTAGCTGGGACAACGGCACGTTGTG
>JBIICI010000034.1:0-9078 GCA_044238935.1 Gemmobacter sp. | reverse complement strand
GGGGGAGGCCTAAACCTAAGAAATCCAAGGATGTTAGCGCCGTGATTGAGCCTGTGAGGACAAAAGGCATCATGCTGAGGGTTGCAACCATGGCATTGGGTAAAACATGTCGCCACATGATGGCTAAGTTCCCAACGCCCAACGCACGGGCGGCGCGGACGTAATCTAAATTTCGAGTGCGTAAAAATTCGGCACGCACAACATCAACCAAAGACACCCATGAAAATAACAATAAGATTAATAATAATGTCCAAAATCCGGGAATGAAAAGGGATGAAAAAATAATCAATAAATACAGGCTAGGCAGGCTTGACCAGATTTCAATCACACGCTGCAGGGATAAATCCAGCCATCCGCCATAATATCCTTGTAATGCACCTGCAATAATCCCAATCACCGAAGATAAAGCGGTGAGGATCAAGCCAAATAAAACGGATAATCGAAAACCATAAATCACGCGGGCGGCGACATCACGCCCTTGGTCATCTGTGCCAAATATATTTTCCCATGTTGGGGCGGAGGGGGCGGGTTTTTCAAGTCCATAATTAATCGTATCATAGGAAAAACGAATAGGCGGCCAGATCATCCAGCCCTGATCTGTAATTAATTTTTGAACATACGGATCACGATAATCAGCCGCCGTTTCAAAATCCCCCCCGAATGTTGTTTCAGGGTAATCATGGAATAAGGGCGCGTATAAATCTCCCTTATACATCATCATAATCGGGCGGTCATTGGCTATAAAATTTGCGGCCATGCCGATGGTAAAAATGACCATAAAAATCAAAAAACTGTAATATCCGCGGCGATTGGCCTTGAATTGTTGGAATTGCCGCTGTTGTACGGGGGAGAGTTTGATGATGTTACGCATTGGTGGGCGCAAGCGTGACGGATAGACCGTCCAGCGCTTCCTCCATAATAATTTGACAGGATAGACGGGAATTTTCACGCACGGCGATGGCCTCGTCTAACATATCAATTTCTTCGGTGTTACTGGGGTTCAGGCGCGTTGCCCATGCAGGGTCAACATAGACATGGCATGTCGCACAACAACAGCATCCGCCACATTCGGCCTTAATCGGCAAACCATGTTCACGGATAATTTCCATGACGCGCCAGCCTTCGACAGCATCTAATTCATGTAATTGACCCTCATGATCTGTGACATTAATCTTCATCGCTTGCTTCTCCCTTAAACCCTGTGGCGACTAAGAATTGTTCGGTGCTGTCTTTGCGGCTGGAGGGGGGTTTGACATGGCGAATGACTTTGAAATCTTGCTTTATACGGGATAATAATTCATGTTGTGCGCCGCCTTGGAAAACTTTGGCAACAAACGCCCCGTTGGGTTTCAAAATCTCCCGCGCAAATTCATAGGCGGCTTCGACCAAGCACATAATGCGTAAGTGATCGGTGGCGCGGTGACCTGTGGTATTGGGTGCCATATCGCTTAAGACAATGTCCGCAGAGCCTTCCATCATGGTGACCAATTTTTCAATCGCATCATCATCCATAAAATCCATTTGAATGCTGGTGACGCCCTCAATATGATCCATGGGCAGCAAATCAAGAGCCAAGACCTGTTTTGCCCCTTTTTTTGCTGCATATTCTGACCATCCCCCAGGGGCAGCGCCCAAGTCAATGATCACCATGCCTGATTTAATCAGATGATATTTTTCATCAATATCCATCAATTTAAACGCCGCACGGGATCGTAACCCCAAACGCTGTGCTTCACGCACATAAGGGTCATTTAATTGCCGCTTTAACCAACGCGTCGATGACCCCTTTCGCCCTTTTGCGCTTTTGACGCGTACGGAAGGATCACGCACAGTGCTTTTTTTCGTGGATCGTTTGCTGGTGAAATCGGTTTTTTTGCTTGAATCGTCGCTCATTTATCAACCAATCATATCGGATTATATTGTGAAAATATCATATTTATGTGTTTGTACCTGAAAAATCATCAAAAATCTAGCGAAAGGATAAATAAAAAACTTGATTTTTTGTTTTATTATGTGTAATAAATTCTGAACTTTAATAAAAAGGGAGCGCAAAAATCATGAAGCCATTTGGAACACCGCCTAATCGTCCGCAATCAAAACCTCAAAAATTGAATTGGGTTAAACCGTTTTTAATCTCTGGTGCTGTACTTGGTGCATTAGGTGCATTAGGATGGTTCGGGTATAATTTTTTCTACGGAACTACACCTGAAACGGATAAACCTTCTTCAACATCGATTGCAATAAAAACACCTCAAGATGATGCATTAAGCGCGAAACTAAAGGCTAGGGCAGCACTTTTACAAAAATCGCAAAATTCGGGTGCGATTTCAACCCATGCTATTGAAATCAATTCAACGGCGCCGACACCTAAAACCCCTGTTGCTAAATTAACGCCTGAAAAACAATTGCTGGTTAACGCAGCAATACAATGGTACAACGCCTTAGATACACGTCCTGACCTAACTGTCGATAGAAAGATAAAAGGGATTTATAATAATCTAGCGAGAGCTGGACTAACTTATGATGCATTAGATCCTCAAGGAAAAAAAACAACGGCGGAGATGAAGGCTTTGATCGATACGAAGGCAAAAACTGTTTTATCAAACGAAGCAAAAACATTTTTTGATAGTGTGAAAGGCGCAGATAATCCAGATTCAGAAACGCTAAAGCAGATTAAGGCACGCTTGCAATATGTGAATAATGATAGTGTTGTTGATGTTGTTGTTGGCAAGAAACCTCCTGTCCCTAATGGATCAGATGAAAATCTACCATGGGATCTTTTAGGCGACGGTGCAAAAAGGGATTTTGATGCCGCGGTTGATCGTCATAAAAAGGTTAAAAATTTTGGGGAACCAGTAGGGAATGCTCTGAATGGCGTTGCAAAGGTGGTTGATGTAATCCGTGAGGAGATAACGCCTTCGTCTGAGGAAGAGGTCGGAGCCCCCGTTCCTCAATCATCTGCGCCTGTGCCACAATAATGGGATCATAAACAGGCTTGTGCTTTTTGCATTTGCCTTTATCCTGTTATGCATGATCTTTTTTAAAAATATTATATTGATTCTGTGTGTCCTGTCTGTGTCAGCCTGCTGTCATCGGCGGGACATTTCATTTTATGCACAGCACCAGCCTGATTTTATCTTATCAGACTATTTTCAGGGCGATATTAAAGGCTGGGGGATGATCCAAAGTCGATTATGGGGGCAATCGGGGCGCGTTTTATCGCGCTTTGATATTGATTTACGCGGTGATTGGCACAAAAATATATCAGGCAATGAAGGGGTCTTGTGGGAAAAATTTAATTTCTATCACAAAAATACCCCTCTATATCGCACATGGCAATTACAAAAAATCAGCCCCACTGATTACCGAGGCATTGCCGCGGATGTGCAAAAAATTGCCACAGGCAAAACAAATGGCGCGGCCGCGCATTGGGATTATCAAATGAATATTGATGCCAATGGCAAAACCTATGCTGTATCGATGGATGATTGGATGTATTTGATGCATGATGGCGTGATTATCAATAAAACCGATATTTACAAATTTGGAATTAAGGTTGCGGAGCTTACAATTTTCATGAAAAAAGATCAAAATCCCCCTGTTAGGAAAAAGCCATAAATGCAATGGAGTGATTATGCCATCATCCTATCTGTTTGGCCGCATGGTGAAAATGGGGTGATCGCCAGCGTTTTAAGCGAAAATCATGGCGTATGGAGCGGTTTTGTTTATGGTGGTATGTCCCGTCAAAATGCGCCCTGTCTGGAACGTGGGACATTGGTGCATTGTCATTGGCAAGGCAACAGCGAAACACAGCTGGGGCGATTTAGTTTTGAGATGGAAAATCCCTATGCATCGCATTTTATGATCAATCGATTAAAATTACAGGCCATGCAATCTCTATGCGCACTTTGTCACGGCGCCTTACCAAACAAAGAACCGCAATCCGCATTGTATCAAACCAGCATTTTACTATTCGATTATATGTCCGCCGAAGAGGATGCGCTGTTATGGTTACAACATTATATCAGATGGGAAGTTATATTTTTGGCACAAATTGGTTTTGCCCTGAATTTAGAAGAATGTGCAGAAACAAAATCCACCCAAAACCTAACCCATGTTAGCCCCAAATCAGGCCATGCCGTATGCGCCCAAAGCGCCGCCCCTTACCATGATCGTTTATTGGTTTTGCCATGGTTTTTAAACCGCATATTGCGGGAGGAGGGCGCACATGCCCTAACCCATACCGATATTCAAAACGGATTAAAATTAACGCGTTTTTTTCTGGAACGCCGCGCCTTTCAACAGCACAGCCAAGGCATGCCGCAAGAACGCTATGATTTAGAAGTTATAGCAAAATCGACGTTATCCCAGACATAATCAGCGTTGTTGTATGGATTGATTTTTGAGTATTTTTTGTTAATCCAGCACCCAGAATCGTTATGCCTATTGAGGATTATATTCAAGCCATTCTTGTTCGCTTAAGATTTTTATGTTTAGTTCTGTTGCTTTTTTTAGCTTTGATCCTGCTTTTTCACCTGCAACTAAAATATCGGTATTGGCAGATAGGCTGCTTGCAACTTTTGCCCCAAAGCGTTCGGCCTGTGATTTTGCCTCCGCCCGCGAAACGCTGAGGAGTGTTCCTGTAAAGACAATGATTTTCCCAGATAAAGGGTGATCAATGTTTTTTTGCCGTGCAATATGGGGATTAAAAACCATTTCTGTTTCAAGCTGATTAAGCAAATCAGTCGTGTGATGATCGTGCATGAAATGTAAAAATGAATCGGCAACACGGTTTCCTATATCTTCTATCGCAATTAAATCTTGATATTCGCTATTATCAGGATCAATATGTGTGATATTTGTGCGATGCAGCATTTCGGGGAATGTTTTATAATGTGCCGCCAGCTTTTTTGCGGTTTCAGCGCCCACAAAGCGAATGCCTAAAGCAAAGATAAAGCGATCCAGATCAACCGTGCGGCGGCGGTCAATGGAATCAAATAATTTTTGGGTGGATTGATCGCCCCAACCTTCCCATTCTTGTAGGGGAGGGGTCAATGTTTGATTCCGTGTTTTCAGGGTAAAAATATCATAGGGGTTTTGAACAATCTGTTTTTCCCACAATAATCGAATAATTTTATCGCCCATTCCTTCGATATTTAGGGCGTTTTTACTGATGAAATGCTTTAACCGTTCAATGGCTTGATCAGGGCACTGCAGCCCATTGGGGCATCTTTTGACGACTTCACCAATTTCTTGGATGGCTTCTGCACCACAAGAGGGGCAGTGTGTGGGGAATATAAAGGGCTTGTGCTGTGACTCTTGGTTTGTTGTGCGTAAAGACCGTGTGATTTGGGGGATCACATCGCCCGCGCGTTGAATTTCAACATCATCTCCAATGCGTAAATCTTTGCGCTGGATTTCATCCTCATTGTGTAATGTGGCGCGCGATACGATCACGCCGCCAACATTGACGGGACTTAGATGCGCAACGGGTGTTAATGCTCCTGTTCGCCCGACCTGAATTTGAATGTCTAATAATTTTGTCACGGCTTTTTCGGCTATAAATTTATAGGCAATCGCCCAACGCGGGGCGCGTGCCACAAACCCCAATCGGTTTTGAATGTTTAGATCATTCACTTTAAAAACAATTCCATCAATGTCATAAGGCAATGTGGGGCGCAAATGATTGATTTCCTCAATATACAGCTTTAATCCATCCATCGATTTACACAGATTTTGTGGCAGGGCTTGTGGGAATCCCCATTCTTTTAGTTTCTGAATAATGCCTTCTTGTGTGGTGGCAATGGGGGCGCTGAATTCCCCCAAAGCATAGCCAAAAAATCCTAAATTTCGCTCTTTTGTAATGGTGGGATCAAGCTGTCTGAGGCTGCCTGCCGCTGCATTTCTGGGGTTGGCAAAGGGAGCTTTGCCGTTTTCTTCTTGCGCTTTGTTCAGGGTGATAAAATCAGATTTCGCCATATAGATTTCACCGCGCACCTCGATAATATCAGGGGCATCACCTGAGAGGCGTTTGGGAATATCATTGATATATTGTATATTTTCTGTAATGTCTTCGCCTTCTATACCATCACCGCGCGTGGCGGCATGCACTAAGCGTCCTTGTTCATATCGCAGGGAACAGGACAGACCATCAATTTTTTGCTCAGCATATAAGCCAAGGCTTTCATCATCGTGCCAGCCTAAAAATTTTTTGGTGCGGGTGATAAAATCTTGCAGCTCCTCAAAATCCATCGCGTTTGACAAAGACAGCATGGGCACGGCATGTTGAATTTTCTTAAATCCAGTAGATGAGGAATCAATTTTTTTAGGCAGTGGCGCTCCAACCCTTTGCGTAGGGCTATCAAAGCTAATAAGGGCAGGAAATTTTTCTTCTAAATCACATAATCGACGATAAAGTTGATCATAATCTGCATCACTGATGAGGGGGGCATCTTTTTGGTAATATAAATCATTATGATAGGCAATGGCAGAGCATAAAGCAGCATGCTGTTTCTCAGCCTTTAAAAAATCAGTGGGGATTGGTTTTTGTATGTCAACAAACAGCGTATTTTTCATGCCTATAATATAAGCACTCGATCCATAAATGCAAAATAAAAAATTTCCGAACAAAAAGCAACATGGGGTTGTGTTTTGTTCTGAATTTATTATAATGATTAAATTAGGGTTCTATTGTTATAAAGGCGTAACCATGAAATTAAACGTTGCTTTTTCTAATCAAGATCAAACAGAATCTATTGATCAAGTTGAATTTAAACGCCGATTATTTGTATCCCCTCACTATAGGACAAGATCGGGTTTAATCAGTCGGAACATCACCGTCAATGGCAATCGAACGACGATTAGATTAGAAGAGCATATGTGGGATGCATTAAAAGAAATCGCGTATCGTGAAAAACAAACGATTCATACATTATGCAGCCTTATTTATAATCAAAAAACTGAAGAAACCAGCTTTACCGCATCAATTCGTGTTTTTTTAATGCTCTATTTCCGTTTGGCATCCACAGAAGACGGGCATCGACGCGCGGGTCATGGTTCTTTTTAAGGTGTTTATTCGATGATCAAGTTTTTGATCAATCTTTACCTTTTCGACAGAAATGTTCCTTATAATCATAACAGAAATTTTCTCATTTGATTCTCAGGGGGCAAAACCATGCAGCAGATTCAAAAAATAGCCGTAATCGGTTCAGGTGTGATGGGCAGTGGGATTGCGGCGCAGGTGGCCAATGCTGGGATTCCTGTGATCTTGATGGATATTGTCCCGAAGGATGAAACCCTGCCGCGCAGCCATTTTGCGCAATCTGCTATTGAACGGATGTTGAAAACCGATCCTGCACCCTTGATGCACCCCAAAAATGCGGCTCTGATTACCCCTGCCAATTTACAAGATGATTTGGCGTTATTATCTGATTGTGATTGGATTATTGAAGTTGTACTTGAGGATATTGCTGTAAAGCACGATTTATACACGAAAATTAACCAGTACCGTAAAGCAGGATCTATTATATCCTCCAATACTTCAACTATTCCTTTGGATAAATTAACTCAACCCTTTGATAATACATTTAAATCTGACTTTTTGATTACGCATTTTTTTAATCCACCGCGCTATATGCGCCTGTTGGAATTGGTCGTCAGCCCCCATACGCGCTTATGTGCGAAATCCCTTATCAAAGAATTTTGTGACGTCAAATTGGGCAAAGGCGTGGTGGAATGCCATGATACGGCGGGCTTTATCGCCAATCGTTTAGGCGTATTTTGGTTGCAGGTCGCGATGAATGAGGCGGTGCAGCAGGGCATTGATATTGAACTTGCCGATGCCGTGATGGGCAAGCCGCTGGGGATTCCCAAAACAGGCGTGTTTGGCTTGATTGATCTGGTAGGGATTGATTTAATGCCGCATTTGGCAAAATCATTGTTGGATTATCTGCCTGAACAGGATTTATATCGCACAGCCTATGTCGATTATCCGTTTATCCATCAAATGATTGCGGCGAAATACACAGGCCGTAAGGGCAAGGGTGGCTTTTATCGTTTAGATGATAAACGCAATAAACAAGCCTTATCTTTGGATAAAGATCATTTTGACGAAACCACATCCTATCATCCAGCCACCAAAATTAAATCTGATGCCGTGGATGCAGGGAAAAAGGGGATTAAAGCCGTTATCCATACTGATGATGCAGGCGGACGCTACGCGCGGGCGGTTTTGCGGCAAGTTTTATATTATGCCGCAAGCCTTGTGCCTGAAATTGCAGGCTCAATTTATGATGTCGATCAAGCGATGAAATGGGGGTATAATTGGACATATGGCCCCTTTGAAATGATTGATGCCATTGGCGTTGATGATTTCATCGCAGAATTAAAAGCCCATGATTTGCCTATTCCGCTGCTCTTGCAACAGGTTGCAGGACAATCATTTTACAAAGATGCCCATTATTTCGGGGTTGATGGGCAGTATCATGCCATAAACCGTGGCGATGGCGTGCTGTTATTGGCGGATATTAAACGCACAGCAACGCCTGTTTTAAAATCCGCCAGTGCGTCTTTATGGGATATTGGCGACGGCATTTTATGTTTAGAATTTACAGGCAAGATGAACACGTTGGATGAGTCTGTGTTTCAAGTGATGCACCAAGTCATTGCCCTGATTGGTGATGGATCTGGCGCACATAAAGCCCTTGTGATCTATAATGAAGGATCAGCCTTTTCCGCAGGGGCGAATTTAGGTTTGGCGTTATTTGCCGCCAATATTGCCCTATGGCCACAAATTGAATCACTGGTGGAGGGCGGACAAAATGCCTATATGGCATTGAAATATGCGCCGTTCCCTGTGGTATCCGCCCCTGCCAATCTTGCGCTGGGCGGAGGGTGTGAGATTTTATTGCATTCCGATCATATCCAAGCCCACGCTGAAACCTATACAGGTCTCGTGGAGGTCGGCGTGGGCGTTGTTCCCGGATGGGGCGGCTGTAAGGAGATGATCCTGAGATTCCAAGCCTTAGAGCGCACCCAAAAAGCCAAATTAGGTAACACAAACCTATCCCCGATGGAGGC
>JBIICI010000005.1:0-106341 GCA_044238935.1 Gemmobacter sp. | reverse complement strand
AAAACTGATGTCTGTGTGATTCCCCCCAACAGCTTCGCCTTGGCGCGTACGGTTGAATATTTCAAAATCCCCAGCGACGTACTGGTGATCTGCTTGGGCAAAAGCACCTATGCCAGATGCGGTTTGATTGTGAATGTCACCCCTTTAGAGCCCTCATGGGAAGGGCATGTAACCTTAGAAATCTCCAACACCACCCCACTTCCCGCCCGCGTCTATGCGAATGAAGGCATCGCCCAATTCCTCTTCCTAAAAGGCAGCAGCCCCTGCGAAGTCACCTATGCGGATCGCAGCGGTAAGTATATGGGACAAACAGGGGTGACATTGCCGCGGATTGATAAAGAGATTGATAAAAATAAATAAACATAAAATAAAGGATAAAACACATGGATCGTATTCGCATTACAGGCGGTCATCGCTTAAACGGCAAAATTGAGATTAGTGGCGCAAAGAATGCGGCGTTAAAGTTGATGTGTGCATCCCTGTTGACGGCGGATCGTTTGACGTTGAAAAACATCCCTGTGGGGTTGGGGGATATTAAGACTTTGTCTGCTGTGTTAGCTTATATCGGCACCGATATTACATGCCCTGATCCCAAAACAATGGTGCTGGAAAGTCGGGAGATTAAACAGGCCGTTGCGCCCTATGATTTGGTATCACAAATGCGGGCTAGTATTTTGACGTTGGGGCCTTTATTGGCGCGGCATCATGTGGCGGAAGTGTCCCTACCCGGTGGATGCGCCATTGGTACGCGCCCTGTGGATTTCCACATTGAGGGGCTAAAGGCCATGGGGGCGGATATTGTAGTTGAGGGTGGTTATATCAAAGCCAAAGCCGAAGGCGGTCTAAAAGGTGGGCATTATATCTTTCCAAAAATCAGCCATACAGGCACAGAAAATTTGATGATGGCTGCGACCTTGGCACAGGGGCAAACCATCCTTGAAAACTGCGCGCGTGAGCCTGAGGTGGAAGATTTAGCCGAATGCTTAATTAAAATGGGTGCAAAAATCAGCGGCGCAGGCACGCATACCATTATCATTGATGGCGTTCCTACTCTGTATGGTGCAACGCACAATGTGATTGCGGATCGTATTGAAATGGGTACATGGATGATTGCCGTGGGTATGACAGGGGGGGCATTAGAGCTGCATCATGCGCGGTTGGATATTCTATCCTCCCTTGTTCCCGTGTTGCGTTCCGCAGGGATTAAGATTGAGGATCAGGGGGATGGTGTGATCATTGTATCCAACGATCACCCTGAACTCTTGCGCGGTGTGGATATTATGACTGAGCCCTATCCCGGATTTCCCACCGATTTACAGGCGCAAATGATGGCGATGCTCAGTGTATGTGGTGGGGCAGGGATGGTCAGCGAAACCATCTTTGAAAACCGCTTCATGCATGTGCCTGAATTATGCCGTATGGGTGCGGATATTCGCGTCCATGGCGGATCGGCGATTGTGCGCGGCGTTAAGAACTTATCAGGGGCAGAAGTCATGGCAACGGATTTGCGCGCCTCTGTTGCCCTTGTGCTGGCGGGATTGGTTGCAAATGGGGAAACGATTATCAACCGTATTTATCACTTAGATCGCGGCTATGAAAATATCGTCGATAAGCTAAAATCTTGCGGCGCGGATATTGAGCGGTTGCATTGATTTTTTTTACAGATTAAAATTAATCACAGATTCAGCAAAAACATTCATGTCATCAAAAATCTGTTCTGCTCCACATTCTTGCAAATCTTTTGCGGCTTGATGAGGATCTTGATTGGTTTGTAAACGATCACCTATGTATCCAATGACATGAATAACGTGAGTAGGATTATCTTTTAAAAGAGCCTGCTTTGCGGCAACGGCGGATTTTATGCCTGTAACGCTTTCATCCACCATATAGATAACGCAAGGATCATTCGATTCCATGCTTTGTTGGGCTGCCCTTACAAACACATCAGGCAGGGGTTTTAATTTTGGTTCAGGTTCAAAATCAAACACACTGAAAATTCCACCTGTATAACTTAATTGCAGATGGTTAAAAACCGTTTGAATGCGGATCTGAGGCGAATTGCTGGCGATGGCTTGGGTTACACCATGATCTTGGAATCTTTTGATGGCGTCTTTTGTGCCGCGTGTGAAGGTGACTTGATCCAAATTCTCAAAAAAGATTTTTCTGAATTCTTGTCTTAAATCACTCTCTTTTAAATCTGTCCTATATTTTTGATTTAGGGCATCACAAATATTTTTAATATCTTTGCCGCGAAAGTCATTTTCAAAATCGATATCTGAGGCCGCAGGAATGGACTTAATAATCGCACCGAATGTTTGTTTCAATGCAATTTTATCTGCAAAGCTGGTCAGGCATGTTGTGTTATCAAAATCCTTTAGAACAATAATTTGTGGCTGCGTCATGATTGTGATCCTTATTGATTTAAAAGATTGAGGATTTCATGGGTCACATGATCGGGTTTTTCCAACGTTGCCACATGACCGCAATCGGGGATTAAGACAAGGCGAGCATTTTTGATGCCTTGGGCTAAATCAATCTGTCCTTCTGGTGGCGTAACAATATCATGCCGTCCGCCAAGAATGGTCGTGGGGATTGTTATTTGTGGTAGCAATGCCATGGATGATAAGCGCGTCATACAAGATTTTTGTTGATTGACCATCACGTCATACCCCAAATCAAGGGCTTGGTCGCGCATAATGGATTTAATATCATCCCTCTCATGCGCTGTGGGACTAAGGAAAACATTCATATTGTCCAGATTCTGCCTGTGTTTTATAAAGGCGTCTTGACCTGCATCAATTTCGGTTTGGCGCACTTCTTTACGTTCAGATTTATCCGCATATCCATTTGTGTTAAATAAGCCTAAATGCGTGATGCGATCAGGGGATTGGCGCATAATTTCCAGTGCCAAATATCCCCCCATCGATGTACCAATAATGGCAAATTGCGCAGGGGCATTTTGCAAAAGCTGCTGCGCCATTTTGAATAAGGAATCACAATCCCGAAATACAGGCGCGTCAATATCAAACTTATCACCCATAGCCTGTATTTGTGGTTGCCATAAACGGTGATCAGACATCATTCCGTTTAATAAGTAGAGCGTTCTTTTCATTTTGTGACTTTATCCTAAAATTGAATGAGAATTGAGGAATTCAGGTAAATCCAGCTTTAAATCTTTTTTACGAATCATTGGCAATGTTGCCATTTTATCTGTAGCACTTTTTAGATTAGAAGAGGGCATGCGATAAATGCCCTGATCATGAACTTCTGTAAAAGCAGATTTTAGTGAAAAAGAGGTTGGGTTATGAACAAAGGATTTTAAGATGTGATAATGGCTGTTGCGGTGGGGTTCGGGATAATGCCCTGTCGCCTCGAATGAGAGCACAGACATGGGAACAGGCTCTCGCTTAGTTGTTAAATTGCGCATCTGATATGGCAATTTACGTTCCCGTAAAACATCCCCCAAAGACAGGCAGCCTGATTTTAATTTTGTCATGGAGGTTAAGACATCATTATCCACTGTATTACTTTCAGCACCCAATAAAAATAAAATGGGAACGTCGATTTTTTCAAATCCCAACCACGAATTCATGCGTGGATTACTGATAATTTCATCACAATATCCAAACATGGATCGTTCATCATAATGGAATTGCAGCCCTGCATCCTTGCCATTATCAACCATTTTAAAATTATGATTGATAACGTTGATGATAAAATCTTCAGGTAAGGATTCCCCATGTCCTTCATAGAATTTTTTGAGCTTGCGCACAGCTTCGGTTAAGTTGCCATAAAGGGGATTATGTTGGTTGCGTTTTGATCTGCGGGCGGCGGCGTCTTCAGGACGATCAGGTGCCATGTCCACGAGAATCAAACCCTTAACCACGCCTGAATTTCCATGATTTTCATATAAATCATAGATCACACGCGTGCCATGTGAATAGCCCATCAGGATAATGTCATCATATTCCTGCTCTTTTTCAAACAGAATATCCCGTAGCATACAGGAATACATACTGGGGGTGTATTCTTCTTTTGTGTTTAAAATATCACTGTCATAACCTTTTCCGGGGTAATCCACCCCTAAAACATCGATATTATAAAACTGGCTGAGGGCATATCCTGTATGGTCATTTGCACGGGCGGTGGAATAAATGCCGTTTAAAATAATACAAAGGGGCGGCTTTTTGTCTTGGGTTGGTGATTTATACAAATAGGACTGGACATTTTTTTCTTGACCATCAGGGGTGCAAAAAGGAATCTTTTGGGTTGTGATGATGGGGCTATACAGATTATCCAACTGTGCCGCCCGCTTAATAATGTCTTCGTCATGCACCCCTGAAAAAACCAGAGAAGTTTGGTTGCGATTGAAAATATTCTGGATAGACATATATACCCCCTATAATAGTATGATTTTTGAGAGCGTATTAAAATTTAAAATGTTTTGCAATAGAGTTTTACCCCGCCCGCAATAATCCCACCGCTTGATCACGTTCAAACAGATAGAGTAAATGCCGCAGTGCTGCGCCGCGCTCCGACTGTAAGTCAGGGTTGTTGTGGATAATTAAACGCGCATCATCTCGTGCCATTGTCAAAAGATCCGCATGTTCGTCCAGCATGGCAAGTTTAAAGGAGGGCAGACCGCTTTGTTTTGTCCCTAAAATCTCTCCGCCGCCGCGTAATTGTAAATCTTTTTCGGCGATATAAAAGCCATCCTCACTATCACGCAGGGTTTGTAGGCGTTCTTTGGCTGTATCATTTAAGGGCAGCCCATACAATAAGAAACAAAAAGACGCATCCGATCCACGTCCGACACGGCCGCGGAGTTGGTGCAGCTGCGCAAGGCCAAATCTTTCCGCGTGTTCAATCACCATGATGGTGGCTTGTGGGACGTTTACGCCGACCTCAATCACGGTGGTGGCGACCAAAATTTTGATTTCCCCTGCGATAAAGCGTTGCATGGTGTGTTCTTTTTCATCATTTTTCAGCCGCCCATGCACCAATCCCACCAGATCCCCATAATGCTGTTGCAGCGTTTCAAAGCGATCCTCAGCCGCGGCAAGGTCTAATTTCTCTGATTCCTCCACTAAAGGGCAAACCCAGTAAATTTGATTGCCCTGTTGCATGGCGCGTCCAACGCTGTGGATCATAGAAGGCAATTTTTCCAGCGGCAAAAGCCGTGTATCAATGGGTTTTCGCCCCGCAGGTTTTTCATCAAGGCGGCTAACATCCATATCGCCGTAAGCGGTCAAGGTAAGGGTACGTGGAATAGGGGTGGCGGTCATCACCAATAAATCCGTCCCACGCCCTTTTTCAGACAACGCAAGCCGTTGATGCACGCCAAAGCGGTGCTGTTCATCCACCACGACATAACCCAGATTTTGGAAAATTACTTTTTCTTGGAACAAAGCATGCGTACCGATAATGATTTTGGCATCCCCCTGTTCGATTTGATTCAGAATTTCATTTTTGGCTTTGGTTTTATCCTTGCCTGTTAAGACAACCACCTTAATGCCAATGGAATCAAAGAGCGGGATTAGCCCTGCGGCATGTTGACGGGCTAAAATCTCCGTCGGTGCCATAATGGCGCATTGATAGCCCATTTCCACGGCGGCTGCCATCGACAAAGCCGCGACAATGGTTTTGCCGCTGCCGACATCGCCCTGTAACAAGCGCACCATGCGGTTGGGCTGTTTCATATCGGCATAAATTTCATCCAACGCACGGATTTGTGCGCCTGTTAAATCAAAGGGGATTTTGGATAAAAGAGCTTTCCGAAAATGCCCATCGCCACAGGTGACGCGCCCTTTATTGTTACGTTGATGATGGCGGATCATGGCAACCGCCAACTGGGAGGCCAGCAGTTCATCATACGCCAAACGTTGCCGATGGGGGCTTTGGGGGCTGGTGTCTTTTTCGCTTTGCATATGATGGGCGTGGAGGAGGGAGTCTTTCCAGCTTTGCCATTTATATTTTTTCAATAAAGCAGGATCATGCCATTCGGGCAGATCAGGGCAAATCTGCAGGGCTTGGTCGATATGTTTGAGTAATACACGATGCGAAATGCCTGCACTTAACGGATAGATCGGCTCAAGTTTTGGGATGTCCATATCATCGCCGTCCAGCACCATCCAATCAGGATGCGCCATTTGCCATGTATCGCGGTATTTTTCCACAAGACCGCTGATGGTCACATAATGCCCGACAGGCAATTTGCTTTGCCACATTTGCGGATGTCCATGAAAAAACACTAAATCAATGCGATGCACATTTGTTTGATCGACACATTCAATCCGTAGCGGCTGCCCGCGTTTTTGGGACGGCCAAAAATGCTGAATTTTTACGCGGATCGTTGCCACGCGTCCCGTAATGGTTTGGGGCAAAGACTCCACCATTTGCCGATTGACGAAATCAACAGGCATATGATGCAGCAGGTCAATAATTTTCTCCCCCCCCAGCAATTTCTGATACGCCACACAAATCTTATCCCCTACGCCAGAGAGGCTGTTTAATCGGGCAAAGACGGGTGTAAGAGCAAAGGGGCGCATGGTTGTTTCCAAAATTTTGAACCACTAAGGTCATTTAAGGTTTTGGCGTTTTAACATCTGCGTCATGCCGGACTTGATCCGGCATCTTGTTGGTCAGCAGGAATCATCTGTACCAACGAGATCCCGTGTCAAGCACGGGATGACGAGGATATAAAAAAACCTAAATCCTTTCATCCAAAAACGCCTTAACCTTATCCAAATGAATGCGCTCTTGGGTCATGGTATTGCGGTCGCGCACTGTTACGGTTTGATCTTCGATGGTTTGATTATCAATCGTAAAGCAATAGGGCGTACCGATTTCGTCTTGGCGGGCATAGCGTTTGCCGATATTTTGTTTGATGTCTAAATCCACCACATAATGTTCGCGCAATTGCATATAGAGTTTTGTGGCAGGATCGACGTGCTCTGGTTTAACAGTTAGCGGCAAAATTGCTGCCTTTTTAGGTGCAAGTTTGGGGTGGAAATTCATATACATCCCGCTGGGGCGCGATTCATCGACCGTATAGGCGGCGCATAAGACCGCCAATAAAGCGCGTGTTAGACCCAAAGACGGCTCAATGACGTGCGGCAAATAACGCTCATTCGTTACAGGGTCCATATATTCCAATTTATTGCCTGAATGATTTTGGTGCTGGGTCAGGTCAAAATTACCGCGATGGGCGATGCCCTCCAACTCATCAAAATTGGGTTCAGAAAAGGGGAAGCGATATTCAATATCAATGGTGCGGTTGGAATAATGCGCCAATTCGGATTTTTCAATATCGTTGAAATGAAAATCCGATAAATCAAAGCCCAAAGATTGCCACCATTTTTTGCGCTGCTCGACCCAAAACTCAAACCAGTGCATGGCTTCATCAGGGTGACAGAACCATTCCAATTCCATTTGTTCAAATTCGCGTGATCTGAAAATAAAATTGCGTGGCGTGACTTCGTTTCGGAACGCGCGACCAATTTGCGCAATTCCAAACGGGACGCGCACGCGGCTGCTGTCGATAATATTTTTGAAATTCAGGAATATTCCTGCACAGGTTTCAGGACGTAAATAGGCTTTGTCATCTTCGGTGGCGTTTGCGCCAACATAGGTATGAAACATCAAGTTAAACGCACGAGGCTCAGTTAATGTGCCTAATGTCTTCGTATCAGGGGCGATAATTTGCGCATATTCGGAAACAGGTAAATCGGTGAGGGCAATCGTATTATAATCCTCCACCGCTTTTTGTAAATTCAGCTTTTTGATATGGCGCACAATATCTTCATGCTCCGTATCCTTTAACAGGGCAAAATTTGCCCCTTTGCCGTCTTTGGGTTGATAGACAACCACATGATCGGCGCGGTAACGCTTTTTGGTTTCCCGACAATCCACCATTGGGTCGTTGAATCCGCCCACATGACCGGAGGCTTCCCAGCATTTGGGGTTTTGGATGATGGCGGTATCCACGCCCACAATTTCAATCGGCTGACCATCTGCGCCAATCGGTGGCGTTAAGACCATCGCTTTCCACCAGCTATCGCGAATATTATCCTTTAACGCCACACCCAAAGGGCCATAATCCCAAAACCCATTTAATCCGCCGTAAATATCGGACGCCTGAAACACAAAGCCACGGCGTTTGCATAGCGCGACAATGTCTTTCATATTTTTAGGGGCAGGGGTCGTATTGGATTCGGCAAGGATCGGGTTATTCATGGTTATCGGCTCTTTATCATTTAATTTTTAAGAATTTCGATTTCAATGTTCCATATTTTTCATTCTATGACAACAGGGATTATATCAAAAGGCTTTAAAAAGAAAATCATATTGTTTTGCTGTAAAAACCGCTATAGGATTGATCAATATTTTTAGAACAGGTCTTTGTGAATGCCAAATACACATATTGAAACAAAAATTTTACCCTATACCGCCCAACAAATGTATGATTTAGTTGTTGGAGTTCAAGATTACCAAGATTTTTTGCCATGGTGTACTTTATCACGCGTTTACAATATTCGCCCTGATGATCATTGTTTTGATGCCGATTTGGTTATTGGGTATAAAATGATTCGGGAACGCTTTACCTCGCGCGTGACCTATCAGCCTTCACAAAAAGTGCATGTGCAATATTTGCGCGGGCCCATGAAATATTTGAATAATGAATGGCGATTTACGGATGTTGAGCATAATCATTGTCGCATTGATTTTTTTGTGGAATTTGAATTTAAAAACCGCGTTTTGGAACAATTGATGGGATTATTTTTTAATGAAATTACACGGCGCATGGTTTTTGCTTTTGAAAAGCGCGCTAATGAGGTTTATAGTTCAAATTCATCTTCTTTAAAACATCAGTAAGGCATCGTATCATGATTAAAAAAATACTCCTTTTGTCTGTTATTTCTGTGACATTACTTTCTTCTGTGCCCGCCTTTGCTGAGCGCAAAGAGGAAGGGGCGCAAAAAGGCACGAGCATAAGCCTATCTGTCCAAGAACAGCAAGAGGTGGAGCAGGATCAGATTAATGTGTCCCTGTATATTCAAAAGCGCGATAAAGATCTAAGTCTTGTACAATCTGAAATTAACCAAGCCATGAAAAAAGCCTTGGATAGCGCTAATCTTTTGAAAAAAACAAGTGCCGATGTTGTGGTTTCAACAGGGTCATATAATGTGTATCAATACCAAGACCAACCCGTCACACAAAAAGACGGTACAGTCATACAAACCCCGCTTTTGTGGCAAGGTCAACAATCTTTAGATATTCGGGGACGTGATGCGACATCCATTTTGGAAATGATGGGTAAGATACAAGCGATGGGATTTGCTGTGCAGCAAACCTATTACAGCCTGTCCCCTGAGGCAGAGGCGAAAGTCAAAGAAAAACTGATTACGCGTGCGATCCAAAGTTTAAAAGACCGTGCGTCTTTGGTCACAAAATCATTAGGGCACAGCGTGAATGATTATGATTTCAAACATATTAATATTGATTATGCCGCGCCACAGCCTTTTGTTGCTATGTCACGCGGTGCAGAAATGCTGAGTGCAAAATCATCCATGGATTCCGCCCCCGTGGCACAAGCCGGCAACAGCACCGTATCTGTTAATATTAGCGCTGAAGTGATTGTTGATTAGGGGTTGGATTTTTGGGTGCTGTAAATTCTTTTGTTACCTTATCCGCGAATTTTGCGAACGCTTCAAAGTCTTTTGCAATTTTTTCTAAATCGGTTTTTGCATCATTGGTATTTGGTGATTGTTGATTCATTTTATTTCTCCCTGTTTTTTATAAATTTACATATATTTATTATTTTATGCAAGTTTATTTTTAAGAAATCTGTGTTTGTTTATTCATCAGGGGATTTTTTGGCCTTGTGCATGTTTTGCAGTTGTTTAAAGCTGTCTTCGTCAAAAATATTTTTCGATAGATTTTTTTGATCATGCAATAAATGATGTTGTAAGCGCGTTTTTTTCAGATTGTGCCAGAATTCTAACGCGTCATCTTCATTCATATCGGGGCGCACAGGGATGTTGTTGTTATTCAACAGCGTTTGAATATCATCGAGGCTTAGGCTTTGTTTCAAAAATTCTTGTATCGCAGGGCTATCTGTAAATTGATGTTGATTTAAGGCCTGTAAAAATAAAGTTCGTATATGTTGATCATGGGGTTTTGTGATGTTTTGGGTCATTAAATCATGTTCTAATGTCATCAATAATGTTGGAAAACGGATCAGAATTGAAAATAGGCAATAGGCCATATCTGATTCTGAGAAAACAGCACGGGGGCGCAAGGGGGCACTGGGTGGGAGAGGTGTTTTTATTGATTTTGTAGATTTGGTGTTTTTGTTGACGGGGCGAGTCGATTCACGGCTTAGCTCCCATAATTTTGACCGTAAAATGCTGCGGTAATGTTTTTGCACAATCGCATTGGCAATGGTTGCGGTGTCATTTTCCAAGGTTTGCTCCAACCCCGCGCGTCCCTCAGGCGTTTTGAGGTCGGCAGCAGTGCTGCGGATCATCCATAAATAATCAATCAAGGACATGGATTGTTGTAATTGCTGTGCAAAATAACTTTGTCCGTGCTTTTGAATCAGGCTGTCAGGGTCTTCGCCCTTGGGCAGGAAGGCGATTTGTACAGATTGATCGGGCAGCAATAACGGCAAAATACGAGCAACCGCGCGCTGTGCAGCGCGCTGCCCTGCGGCATCACCATCAAAACATAGAATGGGCATTTTGGGTGTATGGGGGATTAAACGCCATAGGGCTGTGATCTGATCCTCTGTTAACGCTGTGCCCAAGGGCGCAACAGCGGTTTTAAAGCCTGCCTTCCAGCAGGCGATTACATCCATATAGCCTTCCACTACAATCGGGGTTTTTATTAAGGCATCATCATTATTCGCAAGCGCAAGGCGGGCGCGGGATTCGCTATAGAGTAATCGTCCCTTATGAAATAAAATCGTGTCAGGCGAATTGATATATTTGGGCGGCGTAAAATCGCCTGATGAGGGGGCAGCAATGGACTCAGGTAAAACACGCCCGCCATAGGCAACAATACGCCCACGTCGATCAGCAACAGGAAACATCAAGCGATCCCGAAAAAACGCATACAGATCATTGTTTTTTGTGGATTTCTTGGCGATGCCGGCGGCAATCATATCGGCATCGCTAAAGCCCTCTGTTCGCAGCATTTTAATCAAGGCTTGCCCATCGGCAGGGGCATAACCAATACGAAAGGAATCGTGTGTCACCTCATCAATGCCGCGCTCCCGCACATAATGTAGGATTTTACGGTTTTGCGGCGCGTGTAATTCTGATTGAAACCAAAGCGATGCTGTTTCCATCAAATGATATAAATCCTTGCGCTTTTCTTCTTGTTGGATCAGCTTGGGATCAGCTTTGGGGATGTCCAGCCCTGCCTGTGTAGCTAAATCCTCAATCGCCTCAGGGAAAGATAAATTACGGCTTTGCATCGTAAAGCCGATAATATCGCCATGCGCACCGCATCCGAAACAATGATAAAACTGCTTATCATCATTGACGTAAAATGAGGGGCTTTTTTCACTGTGAAACGGGCAGCAGCCCTTAAATTCCCGCCCCGCGCGTACCAATTTGACTGACCGCGCCACCACGCCGGATAAAGGCAGTCTGGTGCGAAGCTCATCCAAAAAACGCGGGGGGAAGATCGTGGACATTATGCTGCTAGGCGGTCTTTGATAATTTTGCTGGCAATGCCCATATTGATTTGACCGGCATAATCATTTTTCAGGACGTCCATGACTTTGCTCATGTCACGAATGGACTCGATTTGCAGGCGTTCCACAATGCTGTTGACCAATGTTGCTAATTCCGCCTCATCCATTTCTTTAGGCAAGAATGTGCGAATGATCGCGATTTCTGCCGCTTCACGCTCGGCGAGGTCAGGGCGGTTGCCTTGTTCATAGGTTTTGATGGATTCTGTACGCTGCTTAATCATGGTTTGCAGCAGGGACAAAATATCATTCTCACTGATGCCCTCCCCATTGCCATTCGGACGCGCGTTAATATCACGGTCTTTGATGGCGGCGTTAATTAAACGAATGGTGGACAGGGTGGCTGTATCCTTGCTGCGCATGGCATCTTTCATGGCGGCGTTTAGGGTTTCTCTTAAGCTCATGGGGGATCTCCGTTAAAATTTGAATAGGATTACCCTAAAACATTGCCTGAAAAAGATCAATCTATATAATCTTTGACATCCCTATCTGTATGCCCTAAATATATCAAAATATATTTGATCGGAGCAGATTCCTATGACCATTTCCTTTGATACTATTGAAAAACCAGATAATGCCAATGCTTTATTGATGTTGTCCAATGGGGCGGTATTTTGGGGGCGTGGTATGGGGGCGCAAGGGGTTCGTGTGGGGGAGGTTTGTTTTAATACCGCCATGACAGGCTATCAGGAAACTTTGACGGATCCCAGCTATGCAGGGCAGATTATCAATTTTACCTTTCCGCATATTGGCAATGTTGGCGCGAATTTAGAAGATTTGGAAAATGCAAAGCCGCGTTGTATGGGCGCGATCTTTGCTGAGGACATCACGCAGCCCTCCAATTGGCGCGCGGTGATGCCGTTTCATGAATGGTTGTTGCTCAATGATTTACCTGCCATTGCGGGGCTGGATACGCGGGCTTTGACGCAATATATCCGCGATAATGGCGCACCCAATGCGATTTTAGTGCATGATGCGGATGGGCAATTTGACTTGCCTGCCCTTTATGCGCAATTACAGGAATTTTCAGGCTTAAACGGCTTGGATTTGGCGATCAAGGTGACCTGTGATAAGCCCTATGAATGGGCGAGCGGACAAAAGGGTGCAAAGCATATTGTGGCGGTGGATTACGGCGCAAAACATAATATTTTGCGCTGCCTTGCGGGGCAGGGGGCGCGTGTTACGGTTGTTCCTGCACAAACGAGTGCCACTGATATTTTGGCGTTAAACCCTGATGGTGTTTTCCTATCCAATGGCCCCGGTGATCCTGCCGCCACAGGCGTTTATGCCGTGCCTGTGATCCAAGATTTAATGAAACAGGATAAATTGCCGATTTTTGGCATTTGTTTGGGGCATCAATTATTGGCTTTGGCATTGGGCGGACGGACGGAAAAAATGCATTTGGGACATCGCGGCGCGAACCACCCTGTGCAGGATATTCAAACATCCAAGGTTGAGATTACCTCCCAAAATCACGGATTTCATGTGATCCCTGATAGCTTGCCCAATCATGTCGAGGTCACGCATATCAGCCTGTTTGATAAAACCAATGAGGGGATTAAGGTCAAAGACCGCCCCATTTTCTCCGTGCAATATCACCCTGAGGCCTCACCGGGCCCGCATGATAGCCATTATTTATTTAATCGTTTTTTTGATATGATGGCGGCATAGGCGGTCATGTTCAAACTATCCCCCCAAACACGCTCTTTTTACCATTGGTTTTGGTTTTTCTTTAAACCCTTTTGGGGCGTGATGGCGTTTTTTGCGGTGCTGCAAACGGCACGGCGGATGGTGATGTCCTCCGAGCCATTTTTTATCGCGAAAATTATATCATTGTTGGAAGATAAAGTCGATTTTCAAACCATTTTGATCTGGGTGATTGTTTTTTTTGGTTTATTTGCTGCCGCCAATGGCAGCATTTATTTTTTAAAGTATATGGCTGTTGCCATGGATCGCGCGGTGCGGAACATGAGCCTGTATGCGTTAAAACATATCCTATCCTTGCCGTTGGATTGGCATGAAATGAAGGGATCAGGGGCGCGGATGCAGCAAATATCCACTGCCCGAAAAAGCCTGATTGAGCTTTATTATATGGCGTTTTGGGATATTTTGCCGCTGATTGCCGCATTGTTGGCGGCGGTAATTTCCATTACCGCGATGCGTGCGCCTGCGCATTATTATGCGCTGTTTGCCGCGTATGTTATTGTGTATATGACCATTAGCACGATAACGGGAAAATGGATGTACGCGCCGCAAGATAAATTAAATAAGAGCTTGGAAAATGTCTTTTCAAAAATCTATGAATTTGCCAATGGAGTGGCGACGGTTAAGATTTTTAATATTCAAAAGCCCGTGAATGAACGCGCTGAAATTGCTGAGTGGCATAGTCACCAAACGTTTAAGGAACTGGCGCATGTGCGTTCCTTTCGTTGGATGATTGTGAATAGCACGGGCTTTGCCTTTATCATGCTGATTATCTCTGTCGCGCTATATGATGTCACGCATGATCGCATTGATATTGGCCTCTTTACCTTGATTGCCTTTATGGCCTTTGGCGTTTGGGATAAGATCGAAGGGTTCGGGCGCATTTTTGGGTCTTTGGTGGAGCATGTTAATGGCGTGTGGCGGTTGTTTGAAACCTTAAATATCAAATCGCATTTGGTGGATCGCGCGGATGCGGTCGATTTAAAAGTGACACAGGGGCAAGTATGCTTTGAAAATGTTTCTTTTGCCTATAATGACGACCAAGATGTGCTTGCTGATTTTGAATTGACGATCGATAAGGGGCAAAAAATCGGACTGGTGGGCAGATCAGGGGCTGGGAAAACCACAGTCGCCAAGGTCTTATTGCGGTTTTATGATATTCAATCAGGGCGCATTTTGATTGACGGACAGGACATTGCCCATGTCACGCAATTCTCTTTGCATCAACAAATTGGCATGATCCCACAGGATATTATGCTGTTTAACGACAGCGTCACAGAAAATATCCGTATTGGGCGATTGGATGCCACGGATGACGAAGTCTTAGAGGCGGCGCGTTTAGCCTATGTCGATCAATTCGCCCCACAATTACAAAATGGCTATGACACGATTGTGGGGGAGCGCGGCGTGCGCCTGTCAGGTGGGCAGCGGCAACGGATTGGGATTGCGCGCGCGATCCTGAAAAATGCCCCGATTTTGATCTTAGATGAGGCAACATCCGCGCTGGACAGCGAAAGCGAAAAACAAGTCCAAGATGCGCTTAAAAATTTGATGACCGACAAAACGGTCATTGTCATTGCTCACCGCCTATCCACCATCAACCATTTGGACTCCATCATCGTGATGGATCAAGGAAAAATCATGGAGCAGGGGCATCACAGCGATTTAATCAAAAACCCCGATGGTCGATATGCACAATTATGGGCATTGCAATCAGGCGGGTTTTTGTTGGAAGATGAATGATAAGAAAAAAGGAGTATTTATGAGTGATTACAAATCCATCCCCGCCCAAGATTTCGATGCCATGGCAGAACAAGGCATTATCCTTGATGTCCGCACGGCAGGGGAGCACGCTGAAATGTCGATCCCGCAAGATCACATCCTGATCCCGATTGATGAATTTCAGGCGGATGATTTTTTAGGTGAACATGAAATTGATACGGACACCCCCATTTATATCCTATGCCGCAGTGGCAAACGCGCCATTCATGCCGCGCATTTATTGGCAAGTGTCAATCATAACAATGCCTATGTAATTGAGGGCGGGATTTTGGCGTATATCGAAAATGGGAATGCAGTAAGGAGCAGCTCTTAAAAGCTGCTCCATGAAAACTTAAATTAAATCTGCCCCTCAATAACCAAAGCCTGTGCCGTGGCGTTGATAACGGCCGCGATACGGATGGTGGATTGAATGCCTTGTTTGCTGATTTCTGCCTTGCTGACTTCGTGGACATGGGCATCTAAGCACATGCCGCAGCCATTAATGGCAGAAACGGCAAGGCTCATAAGCTCGAAATCAACCTTATCCACACCTGAATTGGCAATAATATTCATGCGCAAATTCGCAGGCATGGAGCTGTATGACTTATCACTCACCAAATGCACAAAACGGTAATAGATATTATTCATACCCATAATCGTTGCCGCGCCTTTGGCGGCATTGATTTGCGCTTCATTTAAAACATCACTGACTTGCGCTGTTGTGGCAGCAATTAAGGCAGCGTTTTTCGTGGCATAGGCACTGGCGAGGGCGATCATGAGGGCTTGATCTTTGCGCAAGCCCTCAACCTCATCTTCACCGACCAAGCGACCTAAGTTCAACTTTGTGTCTTTGGCATATTCTGGAAGCAAGTCACGGATTGATTGAATAGACATATTTATTTTCCTTACCTATTTTGAAACTTCGTTAAGATCAATGGTGGAATCGCCTTTGCTCCAGTTACAAGGGCAAAGCTCATCGGTTTGCAGCGCATCCAAAACACGCAACACTTCGCGCGGGTTACGCCCAACGCTTAAATCCGTGACCATGCTGAAACGCACAATATGCTGTGGGTCAACAATGAAAACGGCACGTTGGGAAACGCCTGCTTTTTCATCTAAAATACCCAAAGCTGTGGATAATTCGCGCTTAATGTCTGAGATCATCGGGATCGGCAGATCACGCAATTCGTCTTGGTGCTTGCGCCACGCCCAATGCGTAAATTCACTATCCACACTGGCGGTCACCAAAACTGCATCACGGTCTTTGAATTCGCCGTTCAACGCGCCAAAAGCTGCAATTTCAGTGGGGCAAACAAAAGTGAAATCCTTTGGGTAAAAGAAAATGACCAACCATTTTCCTTTATGAATATCGTTGGATACATCAATAAAGACATTATCAATCGTAATATCCTTAAACGGTTTGCCGTCCACGGCTTTAAGATTGAATTCGGGGAATTTTTGACCAACACTGATTGTCATTTGCTTAATGCTCCTTTTATAAAATAAACACTTAAATTTTTCATTATTAAACATAGTGACAAAAAATCATAAATCAATGTTTATCGTGTCATTTTATTTGTGCTAAGGTAAGATTATGATTCACGCATCGCCCTTACAAACACAGCCTCAAGAGATTGACGGAAAAAAGCTCCCTTATAATATGGAGGCTGAACAATCCCTGCTGGGTGCACTCATTCTTGATAATAAAACGCTGGAGACCATCAGTGATTTTCTGCGTGAAGATCATTTCTTTGTCCCCGCGCATCAGCGTTTATTCAAAGCCATTTTGAACCTGTATAATCGCGGCCAAGTCGCCGATCCGATTACGTTAAAGGGCTATTTTGAAAATGATGGCGATCTTGCCCCTGTGGGCGGGGCGGCGTATTTATCGGATTTGGTGGGCGGTGTTGTATCGATTTATAATACTGAGCATTACGGCCGCATGATTTATGATCTGTTTTTACGCCGCGAATTGATTGCCTTAGGGGAAGATGTCATCACCGAATCGATGGATCAGCGATCAGAAATTGAGGCAATCCAGACCATTGAGCAAATGGAATCCCGATTGTTTAAACTGGCAGAAAGTGGCGATGCTAGGGGCGGATTTATCAGCTTACGCGACTCGGTCAAAACCGCCCTTGCGTACGCCGAACAAGCCTTTAAATCCGATACCCATGTCACAGGCTGCACCACGGGGCTGCGCGATTTGGATTATAAATTGGGGGGGCTGCACCCTTCGGATTTATTGATCTTGGCAGGTCGTCCCTCGATGGGGAAAACGGCTTTGGCGGTCAATATTGCATGGCGCGCCGCCCAGAAATACGCGCAAACAGGCGGCAAAGAAGGCGCGATCACAGGCTTTTTCTCGCTTGAGATGTCCGCCGATCAGCTGGCAGGGCGGATTTTAGCCGACCAAGCCGAAATTTCAGGCGACTCCATTCGTAAAGGGAATTTAGATCAAAGCCAATTTAACCGCATGATTGAGGCAACGCAGCGTATGTCGCAAGTGCCGCTCTATATTGACGACACACCAGCTTTATCCATCGCCGCTGTCCGCACCCGTGCGCGGCGATTGAAACGCCAATTTGGCTTGGGGTTATTGGTGATTGACTATTTGCAGCTTTTATCAGGCAGCGGATCATCGCAATCGGTCAGCAACCGCGTGAACGAAGTGTCTGAAATCACGCGCGGCCTAAAAGCCATCGCCAAGGAACTGGAAATCCCCGTCATCGCCCTATCCCAGCTATCCCGTGCTGTGGAGCAACGCGAAGACAAACGCCCCCAACTTTCTGACCTTAGGGAATCAGGGTCAATCGAACAAGACTCGGATGTGGTGATGTTCGTGTACCGCCAATCATACTATCTTGAGCGCGAACAGCCCGATGTCGAAGACACCGAAAAATACGCCCAGTGGCAAGAAAAAATGGATCGCGCCCACAACAAAGCCGAAGTCATCATCGCCAAACAACGCCATGGCCCTATTGGCACGGTGCAAATGTTCTTTGATGGGAATTACACGCGTTTTGGCGATTTGGATAAGACACATTCGGATCAGGAGTTTTAGGGGGTAAGGGTTTATATGACAACGCCTATCATTGAAATCAAATCACTAGATTTTGAATATCCAACAAAAAAAGCGTTACACAATGTTAGCTTAAGCATTTCAGCAGGTAGCGTTACTGCCCTAGTGGGTGAAAATGGTGCGGGCAAAACAACATTAATGCGTTGCATTGCGGGTTTAGAAATTCCGTTTTCAGGCGATGTTTTTGTAAAGAGTATAAAAACCACCGATCAGAAACCGCGTCAAATTATTGGGTTTTTATCGGATCATTTTGGTGTTTACAAGGATTTAACTGTTCGTCAATGCTTGCGATATGTTGCAGGCCTGTATGAAATCAGCCCTGATCATTTTGCCAAAACCTTGCTTGATATTGAGGATTATTTGCTATTAGGGGATAAAATGCACCTAAAGACGGAGGATTTATCAAGAGGGCAACGACAAGCCTTAGGTATTGCTCAGATTTTAGTCTTTGATCCTGAAATTTTTATTTTAGATGAGCCAGCATCAGGGTTAGATCCAGAGGCAAGATATCGTTTGTCCAAACTGTTCCTAACTTTAAAACAGCGTGGGAAAACAATTTTAGTTTCCTCCCATATCCTATCAGAACTGCAAGATTATTGTGACGACATCATCGTCATAAAATCAGGACATATTGTTCAGCATACCAAAATTACAAATGCAAAATCATTATATCAAATCTATACAGGGGACACTTCATCCGATAAAAATACAGCAAAAGGCAACGGCCATGATGCATAAGATTTCAGACTTTTTTAAATTAGACCCACATTTCCGTGCGGAGATTCAAAAAAATATTTGGCAAGAGTTCTCAAAATTCCGTGTTATTGGTTTTATATCTTTGTTTTTATTGGTGTTTTTTGCGCTTTTTCAGATTCAGGATTTGGCAATGCGGCAGGATGTCGTCAATAAGGTTGTGTCCATCGTTTTTTTTGCTTCAACATTTTTAATGGGTTTCTTTTGGTGTACTCAAATTGTTGCAAATGAAAAATCCCAAGATTGCTGGAACATGATCGCCTTATCACCGATGAAACCATTGAATTTTGTGCTAGCATCTGTTTTGGGTCGTACATCTTTTGCGTGGATGATCGGAATTGTGATGATTGTCGTTTATATAACGAATAATATCGGAAATCTTCCTGCAAGAGATCTTGTCAAAAACATAAATTTTGTCATTCTGGCCTCCTTTATGCTCCATTTTTGTGGATTTTGGATTTCTTATCAAAGTGCCAATAAAAAAGTGAATGCTTTTTTACCCCTTTTTATGATTTCTTTGATTGTTGTTTTTGGAATCGCTGCATTTAAGCATATATATCAAGGCTCATTACCTTCGCCGATTGATACAAAAATGATCAATTTTTATCACAGCCCATTTGATGCATATGGGTTTATTATGGTTTCAATGGGATTGGTTTTATTATGGATGATTTTATGGTCAGTTGATGCTTTAAAAAATGAATTTTTTCATCGTAAAAACCCTGCTTTACTGATTGGGTTTATTCTATTTTTAGGGTTTTATGGTCAAGGGGTGCTATCCAAGGCAGATAATCTAATCGATATTTATATATCATTTATAATGGGAACATGCTCCATTGCTTTGGCTTTTGTTTACATTGCGTTACTGAGTAACCGATCGTCGTTTGTAGATCACAAATATTTCATAAAACATACATTAACCCATAATTTTGCCAAAGCGTGGACAACATGCCCAACTTGGATCGTGTGCTTTGTGTGTTTTTTTGTTTTCACTGTTCTTAGTCTTTTTATTGCTTTATTCCTGCCGCCAGAAAATATAAACCAGACGCTCCATTCTCAAAATATTCATCATCAAATCATAGGTAGATTTCTTTTTGCATTTTTATTTGTTGTTCGTGATATTATCATTTATGTCTATTTTCTAATATCATCCCGCACACCAGCAATTGCAGCAAGGAAAAGTATTTTTATTTACATCCTTTGCTATATGGTTGTACCCATTTTAATAATATCAATGGGGATACCTCAGAATATATATTATGTATTCCCAATAATGCCTTTTGGCACCATAGCTAGAACTTTTGACCTTGTGCTGCTAAAATTTATGTTTATTGGTGTACAAATTTGTATAGGGGCAATATTCTTAAAAAGAAAAGTGAGCAAGGAAAAAATTGTTTTTTCGTAGGGCTCGCAATCAAAAAGGATTATACGATACAGAATTTTCTATTGACAAATATATGCATATCCATATTGCCACCTCCAAAGACTCCCCCGATATTGCCTCCCTTCACTATCATTCCGTCCGAACTTTGTGTAAGGGTGATTATACGCCTGAGCAACTACAGGCTTGGGCATCGGCGGAAAATTTGAAGCCTGAAAATAAGGCTTTCCTTGGCGTCATTAAACAAAGTCCATGCTGTGTGGTTGCTAGTATCAATGGGCAAAAGGTAGGCTTTGCCAGCCTCAGACCTTTATCAAGCCCTGATTTTTTATGGCATTTGTATGTCCATCCTCAGTTTGCAGGGCGTGGCATTGGGCGCGCATTATTTTGTCGTATGGAAGATGAAGCCATAAGATTAAATCTCAATATTCCCTATTTGACCGTAAAATCCAGCAAAAATGCTTTTGCGTTTTACGAAAAATATGGATATGGGGCGATCAAAGAAGAGTTTGTAGCAATGGGCGATCAGATGATTGAGGTTTTGGTTATGAAAAAAATCATATAAACATTGTGCAACACAGCATTTTTTTATTGACAAATACATGTGTATTCTGTCAATAATTATGACTTGATATTTAAACTTTCTTAATAACTTAATAAAGAGGATTAAGCATGTCTGTGGTGGCTTTGAAAGAAGATAATCGTTTTGCAACACAAGAATATACAATCGGTGACCGTGATGAGCGCGTTTGGGGCTGGTATGAGGTCACGAATGTTGGCACGATGGACAGCGATGAAGAATTTTGTGAAAAACGCATTGGTATTTTACCGCGTCAGGCATTGTCCTTGCAACGTCACCATGGTCGCCGTGAATTATGGACGGCTGTGCGCGGCACATTGACCGTGATCGTCAACGGCGAATTGCACGAAGTGCATGAGGGCGAGAGCATTCATATCCCTTTACACGCCCCTCACTGCATGGTCAATATGAGCCACGGCGAAATTGTTGTCTATGAAAAACAAATGGGCGTCTGCCGCGAAGAAGACAATGACCGCCTGTTTGATATGGCAGGGCGTGAGATTGTGGAAATCGCCGCCGATGATGCTATGGCGCATAAATCAGTTGAATTATACAAAAAAATCATTCAGGATTTAGGGAATTAATTTTTTCCCTTATGTCTTGAGGCTCTAATGCAGCTATATCCCGCCCCAGATCTGTCTGATCCGCTTTTTTTTGATAAAGCGGTTTTAGAAATTGATTTAGGGGCGGTTTCAAGTAATTATCAGAAAATTAGATCCCATATTCCGTCATCATCGCGCATTGCTGCGATGGTTAAGGCCAATGCCTATGGGGTGGGGGTTGAGCATATTGTGCCAATCTTAGAAAAAAAGGGATGTGATTTATATATTGTCGCCAACCTATCGGAGGCCATCGACGTCCGTAGATTTACGCAACATGAGATTTTAGTCTTGAGTGGATATTGTCCGCAACATGATGCTGTTTATCAGCAATATAATTTAATCCCAATTATTAATGCATTAAAACAAGTTGTTGATATAAAATCAAAAAATATAAAACATGCATGGCATATTGACACAGGCATGAATCGATTGGGCGTTTCCATGGCGCATTGGCCGATGTTGCTGGAAACAGGGATTGTGCCGCATATGATTTTATCCCATATGGTCAGTGCAGATGATCCGGCTGATCCCATAAATGCAGTTCAAAAACAAATATTTAGAAGCATTTTTGAAGATTTTAAACGCGTGCATCCTCATGCCAAAACAACATTTTCTTTGGGAAATTCGGCATCAATTTTTGAGTATCCACAAAGCTATTACGATATTGTTCGCCCCGGTATGGCGCTGTATGGATTGAACCCCAACAATACCCCTATGCACCCTGTTGTGAGTCTTTATGCGCCGATCTTACAAATTCGGGATGCGCAAATGGGTGAAAGCGTTGGGTATAATGCCACATATCGCGTAACACAGCCCCAAAGATTGGCAACCATTGCCCTTGGCTATGCGGACGGGTTTTTACGCAGCGCCAGTAACAAGGCCATATTATATTGGCAAGGGCAGCCATGCCCTGTGGTCGGGCGTGTGTCGATGGATTTGGTGACAATTGCTCTGCCAAGTGCTGCCGCCGCCTGTAAAACGGGGGATATGATTGAAATTATAGGGGCGCATCAAACAATTGAGGCCTTAGCTAGCAGCATGAATACAATCAATTATGAGCTCTTAACGGGGCTGTGTGGGGGGATGTCAGGGCGGTTTCAGAAGAATATTATTGTATAGGTTTATTTTGTTTTTTGTTGACATATCTATTTTTTTTGCATAATGTGCTGGAAATATAATAAAACAGCAAGCAGGAGAATATGAAATGTCACAACAAGAGTCTATTTTAACGACATTCGCTGAAGTCACTCAGAGCGACCCTCTTTTAATTGGAAAAGCCATGCTTCGTGAATTATGGGCAAAAATGGAACAAACAAAAGATTCGGGTGTTTTTGAAGTTTTCCCAATGAATGATCCAGCATCTCCTAACTTTTGTAGAGGTTGGACTGGTGTAGAATATGGGGAAATTTGGATTTATCACAAATTTGGTTACTATAAGATAGATGATAAAGCTAAAGCTAAGTGCAACGTTCCAGACGACTTGTTATTCAAAAATAATAAAGCTTTATTTGAAAAAACTAGACTTGAATTATATGACTTCGGTAACAGTAATCTCGATCCGTCTGCAGGCAGATGTAGTTATACGCACGATGGTTTCTCACGAGGATCTCTTTTATTAGCACTAGGGACTGATAATAGAATCTATGTAAACTATTCCAATCATGATACTAATCATATTTGTCCTGAAACAAAATCTGAGCTTATCAACCCCAGATTAGGTCAAGACCAAAAATCGGTAGCCTGTGATGGAAAGCAGACTATCGTTAAATATGATTCTCAAAACCAAAAGATCATATCAACCTATACAGAAAATCAAGAGTTGGACAGTTTTTATAGAGAATGCATAACTTCTTTTATAAACCATTGTATGAAAGATAACCCAGTTTTTAAAAAAATTAAAGATGAAATAATAAGGCAGACACAAGAAAGACACTCTTTATTGAAACCTAGTACGCCGTAATTATCCCAATAAAAACAACAACAAATAATGACCTAATATCCATATTCATTTAGGTCATTATTTGTGAAATACATCATTCATGCCCCCCATATCCAAACCAAATAAATTTGGTTATAGCTTTTATGCTGCTTGCTGATGATATTCCAACGATTTTTTTACCTCAATATGTCATTACCTGCGAATGCAGGAAATTCATGGACTTAACAACGATCCTAATCCCTAAAGCGGCGTATCACGCCAAACAGGCTGATAGGGTTGAAATCATCGGCACGCATCAAAGCATTGATACATTGGCGATCCATCGGGACGATCGGGTATGAATTACTGACGGGACCATACGGGGCGATGGCGGGGCGGTTTGAAATCTTAAGTAGGCCTTCTTAAATTATGTTTTGCTGTTTCTAGCCATCTTTCAGCTTTTGGAGTATGGGCAAAAACCTCTTCACGCTTATCAGCACCCGTCACAAGGGATGCATCTGCCGTACCTATTTTCTCTAAAGCGGTTCCTCGATCAGCCACTAAATTAATTTGAGATACAGAATACCCTTTTTTAATAAGGATTTGGCGCATAGAAACAGGATCATCCGAAAAATGACCTCTACCATAAAAAATAACAGTCTTCGGGTCGTTCCCTGATTTTTCAAGAATTAATTCTGCCGTTTTTCGATCGTCTGCTATAGTTCCTTCTTTGTTATCAGACTTTAATTGATTTACAATGGGAATTATCAATGGCAAAGAAGGAAGGAGTGAAGATTCGTTTCTTCCTCCATAGATTAATTCTTGCCCTAAGGCTGCGGGGATAGAGGGGAGGGTGGCAAGTAAAAATATCCGTAAGGAATTTGATCCCATTTTCTCGAGTCTTGTGTCGACTGGAATAAAGGCAATGTCTTTATTATGCTGAATTGCATTTATAAAATTCTCGTCTACAGCTTTTTTTTGTTCGCGGTTTAGCCATGAACCGTGAAAATCCGCAGCGTTTTGTTGGGCATTTTTTTTATAATTGGCAATATCTGTGATCTTGCCTGCATCATCAGGACTGGACTCAATCATATAAGTATGAAACCCTTTACCTTTCAAAATCTCTAAAACATCAGGGGCATTAGAAAACATTGATACGCTGGCTTTTCTATGATCTGTATCGCCCAGCAAGAGATAGTCTTTAGTATCCGCTGCAGCAACACGTAAAAATTCTTTTTGTAGAGATGTAGGGGCAATAGCATTAGGATCTAAATTCTCAGGGGTTACAAAGGCAGGCTCTATCAAAGCAAAAATTGTCGATGCACACCAGATCCATGTACTCCATATAAGAGCGCGTTTTGTGACAGCAGAAGCCTTTTGAAAGGTATTTTTCAATGAAAACTGGTTTTTACGCATTATAACTCTCCTGTAATTCTATATAAAATACATCTTTTCATAAGAGCTATAAAAAGTCAAGGGAATTATAAAAAATGCGTCACGCCGTCCCCATATCCGCATATAAAAATGAGGGCGTGATCCCGTTATGTAATAAGCATTTTTCCCATATTTCATTCGGGGCGGTATTAAAAATCAGATCATAATGGTAATCCAAAACAATCCAACAATTGCCGCGCAATTCATTTTCTAATTGACCCGTGCCCCAACCTGAATTTCCCAGTAAAAAGATTTTATCCGCAGGGCCTTTGCCAAATGCAATGGCTTTTAACGACTCGACTGTGTTGGATAATCTTAATTGATCATTCAGGATAATTGTGTCTTTTGTCTGATAATCATTGCCATGTAATAAAAAACCGCGTCCTTCCTCAACGGGGCCGCCATTCATCACCAAAACATTATCTGCGCCCCAATGTGATAAGGGTTGTGGTGGGGATGATTCCAGTGGCAAAGCCATAAGCTGATCAATTAAATCCGAAAATTCAATATTGGGGTGCGGATGATTAATCACAAACCCTGTGGCGCCATTCTCATTATGCTCGGCTATATAAATAACGGCGTGATCAAAGCGCGTGTCTGTCATTGCGTTTGTGGCAACCAGCAATTTATTTTGAATAAAAAAAGACATTAGATTTTTTCACGATTATCATCATGAACCATCACGACTTTTGGTTGGTGATGGGGTGCGTCCTCAGCGCTTATGTGGCAATAGGCGCAAATGATTACTTTATCACCCGTTTGTGCCAATCGTGCGGCAGCGCCATTAATACCGATAATGCCCGATCCCGCTGCGCCCTTAATCGCATAGGTCGTAAAACGGTGACCATTTGTGATGTTTAAAACATCCACCTGCTCATACGGCAAGATGCCAGAGGATTTCAGTAAATTTTCATCCACTGTAATCGATCCTTCGTAATGTAAATCACATTGCGTGACGGTTGCGCGGTGGATTTTTGCTTTTAAAAGAGTGAGTTCCATACCTGAAAATATGAACTGATTATGCGTGAAAGTCAATTCTCTTCTGCTCAGGATTCTTGCTTTTTTGCTCGTGAAACTCTTTTTCTTTCTGGGCTTTAAATCGTTCGCGTGTGATGGCATAGGTTAATAATGTTGTGGATATGCCCATACCAAAGATTTTGATAAAATTTGATTGTGCATCAATATTATCAAAAGCGCGATTAATTTGCCGTACATTATCGGCGCTTAATCGCCCTTCTTTTTGGGCGGTATCAATCATTTTTTGGAATGCGGCATCGTTTTTTAAGAAATTCATATCTAAAAAATGCTCGGGCTGTGTCAAGGATTGCTTGACATTTCGTCCCTCTTTTAAGAAATTCAGCCCCAGCACACCATCGGCTTTGTCATGTCCTAATATTGTTTTTAGGAATTTGGGGATATTTTTGCCGTCACCAATAATCAGTTTTTTGCCTTCCTGCACAATCATTTTATTTTGGGCTAACCATGCGAGGCCGTTTCTGGTTAATTCGCCGCCAACCAAGAGATAGGGGGCAACAATGGCAAGTCGTGCGGCGACTTCTTTGCGTTCCATATCATTTTGGGCGGCATCTAAATAGCTGACAATACCTGTGCCGATGACCAGCGCCAGCAATGGTTTTGATAGATCATAGAATATTTTTTGATTGGGCTGGGCAGAAAAATCAACATATCTTAAAATCTTTTGTGCATGATCGATGCCTTTTCCCTTTAATAAAGCAGGCAAGACAAAAGAGCCGATCATGAGTGCCCCTGTTACCAAACCAACCTGTTTTAGGCGTTTTTTGCCCCGTGCCACGACATCAACTTCGCCATCACGAATTTCATTTGTGGGCGCTTCCAGCCCTGCTGTGGCTGTAAAATTTTTCGCGTGGAAAAATTTTGCTGTTAATAAATTATTGGTATGCTGAATTGAATATTCCAGACCACTGGCAAAGGCAACGGCACCCACCAAAACACCGACTTTTGATTTCGCGATTTTAGCAAGGACTTCAGCTTTGCCTGATTCATGGATGTGATCACCAATATTTTTTTCTAAGATATGATAGGGCGTTCCCAGCCATTCCAACGCCGTGCCCTTTGCATCTGTACGCACTGAGTCACTGATGGCATGTTTTTTTAACATGGGTTCTAATTTTTGAATATCAACATAAGCGCGTGCTAATAAAGGACCCATTAGGGGGATTGAGAAATAAAAAGCGCCATCCTCAACAAATTCTAAGAATGTGTCCTTGAAGGCTTGGATATGGCTGCGCCATGTGGGGATTTTAGGCACATAAACCCCCGCCGTATCATGCCAAAATTGATCCATCGCATTGGGTGGTAAATAAAAAGGCGATTTTTTATCAACTTGGTGACCAGATCTGTTTGCAGCGGCAGGCAGAGAGGACAAAGAAGATTGTGTAAAAGCAGGATGAAGTTTCATAAGGTTTGACCTTTATAGCATGTGATAAAAAAGACATAAAAAAACCGACCTTTTTATTTTGGGTCGGTTGCTGGGTGGTTATTTTATGGATTTTAAAATCACATTCGCTCATAAATACCAGCAGCACACAACCCCATTTGGGCGTGTGGCATGCACATCATCATCATGTTGGTATTTATAAAATTCATTATACAGCCTTTATGCTTAATCAAGGTGATAGGCTACCTATCGTAAAGAGTTCTGTCAATATAAATTTATTCTAAGGCAGATAATAACATAATTTTTTCATCACCAGCTCTTCGGTCTTATGCCATGCGCGTGTGAGGGGATAGAGCAGGGGGCGTGTATTGGTTTTGCTTTTGTCAAATCTGACGGCTTCTATGGTAGAATTTAAGGCCTCATCAGGGGTCACAAGGGGATTAATCGCATAGCTGGTAATCCCCAATTCCCAAACACGGCCGTATAATGTATCAATCGGATAGGCAATCCCATGTTTTTGCACATAATTGAGCAAACGCTGTGCGCCGCGTGCGGTCATTAAGGTGGCGTGGGCGCCGCCATGTAGGGAGGGGATCTTTAATAAATGGCGACCATGTCCTAAATCCACGATTTTCTTTGCTTTTTTACGGGCAATTTTAGCGCTGCCAAATAATCGAATAAGATCATAGGGGAGGGATTGCGCCATCATATTTTTGATAATGGCATGAAAATCTTTATCTAACCGTGCATCATCTTCCAAAATAAGGGCGTGGCTGAGGCCGCGATCTAATAGAATTTGACAGGCTTTTAAGTGTGATTGAAAACAGCCCCATTCACCACCCGTTAAATCTTTGCCAAAACGAGCACGGCGTTTTTTACCACGATACAGGCTTTGGGCGTGTATATCCATTTGTCGTCCGTCAATGGCATCGATAAATTCAAAATCTTTCTGCGCGGTATATCCAAATTCTTGCAAATGCTGTTGCATCAGATCACGACGGATATTTGGGCTTTGTGAAGGTTGCGCCAAAGAGATAACAAAAATAGGGGGAATTGATGGGGGCATGGTTGACTTATTCGGATAGAGGGTTAAAGAGATTATGGATGGCTAAAATCGGGCTGTTATACAAGGATTGATAGTCTTTTTGTACCCACTCAAAATCTTCGATAATGACGCGCATATGGCGGTCTGTGGCGTTGATAAAGCGATGGTCATCAACCATGATTCCAACGTGATTTTTAAAATGGATTATATCCCCTGTTTTTAAGGGGGTTTCTGATGATATTGCGTAAGGGCTATTGATTTGATCCTTTGTGTCGCGCGGTAATGCAATGCCGCACAAACGCGCCGCCACTTGAACAAGGGCTGAGCAATCAATCCCTTGCGCTGTGCGGCCGCCATAACGATAGGGGGCGTATAGAAATTTTTGGCTGTGGTCTATAAAATGAGGGGTAGGATTAAGCAGGATATGCGTATGATGCACCCATCCATTGAGATAAGGCACAAAATAAAATCCATTTTCAAGTTGATCAAGTTGCGCCTGTAAAAACGCCCCCATAGGCAGAGTCATAAGACAGGTTGATTTCATATTCGCCAAGCTATAAATCTGTACCCACGGCGCGCTCACGCATATATTTGCAGGGATAAAGGGCATTAAGGCAGATTGATCAATCCACCCCCAATATTGCCCTGCTTTCGAATATCCGTAATATTGTGTTTCTGTTTGATCATGAATGGTGAAATCTTCGCCAAATAAAAGCTGTGTATCAGGGAATTGCTGCAGGCAATCCGCTTTTTTTTGAGGGAAAAGATCACAAAAGGGCACACCAACACAGTGCGTTGCTTCTGTGTTTAAGAAGCCTGAGAATGGGAGGGCAGCCATATTTGCTCCAGATATTGTAAGATCGCTAATACGCCACAATCAGCACCACCACGGGGGCGACCAGCTTTGCCTTTTTGTTCCCATCCATACACATCTAAATGCAGCCAATCAATGGCAGGATCAATAAATTGATATAAAAATAACGCAGCTTCAATCGCCCCTGCGCGACCTGTACCAATATTAGAAAAATCGGCAATCGGGCTGTCCATATCTTTGAAATAATCCTGCCATAGGGGCATATGCCATAACGGATCTTTGATCTGCATCGCCAATATTTGCACATCATGCGCCAAGGCATCATTTTGGGAGAAAATAGGTGCAATCTCAAACCCCGTCGCGACACGCGCCGCCCCTGTTAAGGTTGCAAAATCGATTAAGAGTTTTGGTTTCTGATCCTCTTCGCATGCTAAGGTCAGGCAATCAGCTAAAATCAAGCGCCCTTCGGCATCGGTATCGCCAATTTCAACTGTGTATCCTTTGCGGCTTTTGATCACATCGCTGGGGCGGAATGCACCGCCTGAGACCGCATTTTCAACGATAGGCACAATCACGCGTAAGGCAATCGGCAGGTTTAAGTGCATTATAATTGAGGCTAACCCCAAAACATGCGCCGCACCGCCCATATCTTTTTTCATTAACGCCATGGCAGAGGGCGGTTTTATATCCAGCCCGCCTGTATCAAAGCAAACGCCTTTGCCAACCAACGTTACCGCAGGATGATCGGGATTGCCCCATGTAAAATCCACAACATAAGGTGCTTGATCACTGCCGCAACCAACCGCCCAAACTAGGGGGAATTCATTTTGTAACTGGTGCGTGTCTTCGATTATCGTGCAGGTGGCGTCAAATGAATTTGCGATTTTCGCTGCATAATCTGCCAACGCCTTTGTGCCCAAAATATTGGGAGGCATATTGATCAAATCGCGTGTTAGGCATAATCCATGAAAGATAGATTCTGTTCGGTGATAAAGCGATTGATCTGTGATCAGTAAATACGGATTCGCAGTCTTTTCCGTTTTGTTAGTTTTTAGATCATAGCCATATTGATCCAGCGCCCAACCCAGCGCGATATTTTGCCATTCGGCGGCTGTATAGGAGCGCGGGGCGTCATTGATAACAAAATGATGTTGCGCCAAAAAATCCGCATGAAAACGTGCCTTGATCGCAGATCGCGCGGCGGCGGCATCGTGATAGGTGAGGGCATCAGGATTCTGGCAACCAATGATTAATCCTGTGATTGCCTGTTCGGCATCATTTTTTGCGTATAGGATAAACACGCTGCCCTGTGCGCCGCTGAATAAGGTCGTGCTGTTTGAATAAGGTGAGGCGTTGAATAAATCCGCATTCATAAAGGTCAAGGGGATAGCGTGACCTGTTGTGAATTTTGTGATTAATGGGAATAAATGGGGTTTTAAATCAGGCATGGTTCTATTCCTCAATTTCTTTGATGGTGCGTTTAAAGCCTTTTAGCCCTAAGTCAACTTTTTGGAAATCACCATTTAATAAAGGAACGGATACTTTTAAATTTTGCCCCTGTTTCAAATCGGTGATCACTTGCGATGATAAAGGCACAAAGGCCAAGCAGCCGCTGGCGATGCAATAGCGAACGTTAAAGGGAAGGCTGGATTGTTGATCAATTTGAATTGTGCCGCTTTTTTCCACCCAAACCCCCAAGGGTAGGTTGATCACGGCTTCTGCTTGATCGCTGAATTGATTGGGGTAATGGACGGCAAATTCTAAAAATTGTGTACCACTTTCTTGGTAGATAATGCGCTGGAAAATCTCACATGTTTTATGATGGTCAGGGTTGTCACGGTCACAGCGCACAAACCATATGCCATTTTCTGGTCTTGGCTCTGATGGGGCTGTTTTTTCGACGGGGGTGTCATCATTGCCAAATAAATATTGCGCCTGTGCTGTGCTATAGGGTGATAGGCACAAAAAAATGATGAGTATCCAGAAAATCCGCATGGTATAAACCCTTTTCAAATAATTTCTAAATATAGCATAAACGCAGGATCATTCAACAGGGGATTCCAATAGACGTAAGGTGATTGTATCCTTATTCGCACGCATTTCTGCCATGCCCCCAATGGGAAAGGGATAGAGCATATCCGCATGACCAAAGGGGGCGTCCATAATAATGGGAATATCCAAATGGGCGGTATGTTCCAAGATAATATCATCCAGCGTAAAGCCAAAGGGGCGACCTGTATCCTCAATCTGTGCGAAATTGCCACAAATCAGGCCGCCAATTTGGTTTAAAAATCCCGTGCGGCGCAAATGGCACATCATGCGGTCAATGCGGCTGGTTTCTTCGCGAATATCTTCGATAAACAGCAGGGCATTTTCAAAATTAGGCGCGTCTTTTGTGCCGGCTAAATAATGGAAGAGGCATAGATTTCCTCCCACCAAACGCCCTTGTGCTTGTCCTGCTTTGAGGACTCTGCCTTGATCCATTGGATAGGATAGGTCTGTTTTGCCTGCCAACAAATCCCAGCAAAAATCTGTGCCTGTGGTTGTTAAGAGGCGCGGAAAGGTTGCGCCGTGAAATGTGATGATATTTGCATGTGCTGTGCATGCATTTAAAAGTGCCGTTACATCACTGAAACCCATAATAATTTTTGGGTTATCTGCAATGATTTGGAAGTCAATTTGATCAAGCAAGTGCAAGGCGCGATTTCCACCCCCTGCGGCAATAATCGCATCAATTTCGGGGTTGTGTAACAGATCGTAAAAGGCCTGTATTTTCTGATCATGTGTTCCTGCGGATTGGTGATTTTTTTTATAAGTTTGTGGGTGAATTTTTGCATTATAACCCATTGTTTCAATTTTGTTTTTTGTGTCTAATATTGTGTCTTTGTCAACATAGCTGGACGGGGCAAAAACGCCGATTGTGCCGCCTTTTTTTAAAGGGCGGGGTTTGTGTAAATTTGTGGATGAAGGCATCATTTTACCCTCTCAAACACATCGAATTGATGGGGTGTTTCGGCGTCTAAATGCATTTCTGTTTGGATGCATTGCCATTGTAAGGGATC
The DNA here is from genome assembly GCA_044238935.1 of Gemmobacter sp. Taxonomy (GTDB): domain Bacteria; phylum Pseudomonadota; class Alphaproteobacteria; order Micavibrionales; family Micavibrionaceae; genus JBIICI01. The sequence goes on along the minus strand of JBIICI010000005.1, from coordinate 74,028 downwards.
ATATTCAGGAAAGAACGCGTCGCCCTCTGGGGTGATATGCAGAGTTGTTTTGTAAAATCGATGGGCTAAATCCATTGATTGTGCATAAATTTGTGCCCCACCAACGATAAAAATTTCCTCTTGGTTCAGGGTTGCGGCAATGGAAATTGCCTCTTCTATATTGTGGGCGCTGTATAAATTTTCCCGCCCTTGCGTGTCATAATCTGTGCGGCTGATGATGATATGGGGGCGGCCTTTTAAAATACCGGGTAAAGACTCAAAGGTCTTGCGCCCCATAATCATAGGTTTTCCCATGGTAACGCGTTTAAAATACTGTAAATCCTGTGGCACATGCCACGGCATTTTATTGTCCATACCAATCACACCATTTTTTGCAGTGGCGGCGATGATGCTGATGATGGGGGTTGGCATAGCGATAGAATACTTTTCTGTTAAACGGCGACTTCTGCCTTAATATGGGGGTGGGCTTGATAATTTTCTAACGTAAAATCATCATAAACAAAATCAAAAATCGATGAAACATCAGGATTAATCCGCATAGAGGGCAGGGGATAGAAATCACGGCTTAGTTGCAGATGGGCTTGTTCCAAATGATTGCTGTATAAATGCGCATCCCCTAATGTATGAATAAAATCCCCTGCTTTAAGGCCGCAAATTTGCGCGATCATTAAGGTCAACAGGCTGTAGGAGGCAATATTAAACGGCACGCCCAAAAATACATCGGCGCTGCGTTGATAGAGCTGGCAAGATAATGTGCCATTTGCCACATAAAATTGAAATAAACAATGGCAGGGCGGTAAAGCCATGTGATCAATATCGGCCACATTCCATGCGGATACAATTAAGCGCCGCGAATCGGGGTTGCTTTTGATTTGTTGGATCAGATTGCTGATTTGATCAATTGTGCCGCCATCGCCTGACGGCCAGCTGCGCCATTGATAGCCATAGACACGCCCTAAATTCCCGTCTTCATCTGCCCATTCATCCCAAATGCGCACGCCGTTTTCTTTTAAATAGGTAATGTTGGTATCACCCTTTAAAAACCACAATAATTCATGAATAATTGATTTTAAATGCAGTTTTTTCGTGGTACAAACAGGAAATCCATCGGATAGATTAAAGCGCATTTGATGACCAAAAACGCTCAATGTTCCTGTGCCTGTGCGGTCTTCCTTTTTGACCCCTTCGGTTAAAATGCGCTGTAATAAATCGTGATATTGTTTCATAAAACCGCTATATATAAAAAGATATGAGAGATAGAATATTAAATTTAGCCCAATCACTTCGTCAAGCCTTAATCAAGGGGCAGGGCATAGTGATCCACATAAAAAATCACCCTGATCCAAAATATAGAAAACGATTAAAGATAAGCGCATTTTTGATCTTGGTGATCATATCGGTGATGATGGGGCAAAAGACGTTGTATCATGCGCCTGCTGTGCGCGTTTATGCGTCAGATGAGCTTACACCCACAGAAGCCGCATGGCAAAAACAAGCGGATCTTATTCAAAAAGGCGCACAGGGGCTGTGGATTTATCAACAAGCAGGGCAGAATATCAGCCTGTTGATCAAGGGAGATGATTTTTTACTGATTCAGGTTTTGAAAGATGAGCCGAACAAAAGACTATATTCCACAGGGAAAATGCGTTTTGAAAATGATGTGGTGTTGCTAAAGCCTGATTCAAGCCTTCCTGCACCTCAGATTCGCGATGCGCGTGGATTGTTGCCTCTGTATCAATTTATGACCTATGGTCAATTTTGGGTGCATTTGACGCCAAAGGGGCAGTCTTTAATATGGTCTGTCCCCTCTGAGAATGAGCGGGCGGCGCATGCCATGTCGCCAAATGCGGTAGCACACCCTGTATTTATCACCTTACAACAGCCGCAAATGATATGGCAGCGTTATCAAAAAGGACAGCCTTAAAATATGCCCGAATTACCTGAAGTCGAAACGGTTTTAAGGCGTGTTTCCCCTATTTTAATAGGAGGGGTGGTGAGGGAGATTATCCATTTATCGCCCTCTTTACGCTATCCCATACAATCAGATTTTAGCACGCGATTGGTGGGGCAGGGGGTGCATTCTGTAACGCGGCAGGGGAAATATATTTTTATCCATTTGAATAATAGCAATATTTTGCTGGTGCATTTGGGTATGTCAGGGATGTTTGAAATGATTGATACCCCCAGCCATGAAAAACGCAAGCATGATCATTTGATCGCGCGTTTGGATAAAGGAGCATTTTTGGTCTTTCATGACCCCAGACGTTTTGGGGATTTGCGTATTTTTGAGGGGAAAGATGATCCTGATTATATCAAATACACGCGTAATTTGGGGATAGATGCGCTTGATCCTGCTTTGACGCCTGAAATTTGGATTCAAAAAGCCAGCAAAAGTCGCGTGCCGATTAAGAATTTTTTATTGGATCAATCGATTGTGGCAGGGATTGGCAATATTTATGCGTGTGAGGCGCTATATCAAGCCTCCATATCGCCCATTCGACCCGCGCAACGGGTCACAAAGTTGGAATGGGATGCCTTGCACACCGCGATTTTAGACGTGTTGCAACGTGCTTTAATCAGTGGCGGCAGCACCTTGCGCGATTTCCGTGATCAACAGGGGAATGGAGGGTATTTCCAACATGATTTCCATGTCTATGACCGCGCGGGGGAATTGTGCCGTCATTGCAGCCCAGCGCAAGATGCTGTGATTATCCGTATTATCCAGTCGGGACGATCCAGTTTTTATTGTCCGCACCATCAATTGTAGCACCTTTTCTGATTGAAATCTCAAAACAAGCCCCAGATATACTAGGGATCAATTTGATCTTGCCTCCATGGTTGTTTAGAATGGATTGAATAATCCCCAGCCCTAAACCCGTGCCGCCTGTTTTTCGTTTTGTCGTAAAAAAAGGATTAAAGATTTTGTCTTGGTTGCCGTGTGAAATGCCTTCTCCATTATCTTCCACAATAATAAAGGTTTCATAGGAATCCTGTGTAATCGATATGTGTATCCTTGTTGCACCATGTTGATGGGCGTTGTCATATAAATTTATAAAGAGTGTTTCAAGATGCTCCGCGGCAATCGGCAGGCTCAGATTATGATCAAATGGTTCAGTCATAATCTGTAATCCTTTTTCTTCGTAACGGGATTCTAATGCTATCAAGACAGGATACAGATCAGCCTGTGCGTTTGGGAGGCTTAGATTATCCAGTTTCGCCAGTTCCAATAAGCGATTTACAAGATTTTTGAGGCGTGTTGTATCTGCAATCATATTGGTTATAAATTTTTGCTTTTGCGCGTGATCCATATCATCCATATGATCGCCCAAAATTTCTGCCGCGCCGTGAATGGAGGTGAGGGGCGTTTTAAATTCATGCGAAACATGCGTTGCAAAGTTTTTGATATAGTCAGAACGCTGATCAAGAGATGTCGCCATATCAGCAAAGCATTGTGTTAATGTTTCCAGCTCATACACGTTGGAATATTTAATTCGTACAAAGGCATCCTTATCCCCCGTGGCAAAATCATGGATACGCTGGATCAAAACACGGATAGGACGGACAATCATATACGATGTCACCAAGGCAATTGTGGCGGTAAGCACCAGCAAAATCAAGCCAATCAGTGCTATTTTTTCTTTTTCGGAATATAGATATTTCAAAATATTTTGAGGCGTGCGCGACATATAGACCACGCCCAAAACACGCCCATTATGAACGATAGGAAAGGCGGTAAAAATTCGGATATTTGTGCCACGACTGATGGATGCAATAGCAGGCACAGGGTTATCAGATATTCTTTGGCGGATAACGCTGGCATAAGCCCCCTTTAAGGCTGTGGATATTTCAGGAATATGAGCAAGATTTTTGCCTACTTCTTCCTTCCCTGCAATCACGACACCTTGATAATCAAGGACGCGCACCCCAGAAAGTGTTGTTCTTTTTGCATCTTCTAAGATCGGTATTAGTTTTTGACCCACAACGAGCGCACTTGGATCAGCTTCTTTGTCGAAAATTCCTTCTGGTCTTTGCGGTAAAATAGGATTTTTGGATAAATCAATCTGTGGCAAAATCGGTGTATAATATTCAGCGCTGAGTTTTGATGTTTTAGAAAAGGGGGTATCAAGGTTTTGTGGTATGATTTCATGTTTATAGAATGAGGCAATCACTGCAGATTGCATCATTAATTCTGTTTCTGTTTGCCGTACAAGGGCGTTTTCATAAAAGCGAAAGAAAAATATACCCACCAAGGGCAGTAATAAAACTGTCAAATTAATGCTCAGTAAAATAGTTCGCAGCCGAAATTTAAGTTTGATTGCTGATGTTGCGCGGTTCATAGGGATAATTTATACCCCACCCCATGAATCGTTTGGATTAAATTAAGGCAGCCTTTGTCGGCAAATTTCTGTCTTAGGTTGCGGATATGGCTATCAATGGTGCGATCACTGACGTGAATATTGGGATCATAAGCAATATCCATAATCTTATCACGGCTGAAAACATGATCAGGATATTTTGCCATACCATATAAAATCAAAAATTCCGTTGCGGTTAAGTGAAGGGCTTGGTGATTCCAAAAGGCTAAATGTTTATCAGGTTGAATTTTCAGGTCGCCTTTGATAATTTCTGCCTCTTGTTGCGGTTGGATTGTTTCTATGGGATAGGCACGCTTTAGGATTACTTTAACGCGTGCCACCAATTCACGCGGGCTAAAGGGCTTGGTGATATAATCATCTGCCCCCAGCTCTAGGCCAATAATACGATCAATTTCTTCATCCCGTGAGGATAAAAACAGAATCGGCACATCAGCATATTTTCTGATCTCACGACACACATCCAGCCCATCTTTTTCTGGCATATTAATATCCAAAATAATCAGATGGTGTATCGTCGGATCATAGGCCTGTAAAACAGCCTTCCCATCGAATACAGATTTGGTTTTCATACCTGCTTTTTCAAGGGCAAAGGTAACGACATCCACAATATGCGGATCATCATCGGCGATTAGAATTTGTTTACTCATTTCTTTTTGCTTTCTAAAGCATGCCATAAACGATCTTGACTATACGTCCAGCGGTGCCAATCGTCAATATTATCCGATAGATCCGCGCGCATCTGCAATAAAATTGTCTTGTCAGCTTCATGGGATTTTCCATCAATTTTTTCTTTCTCAATCAATTGTATCATCGCCGGAATGGCAGGTGAGCCGATGCGCTTCATATAGGCACGATCAAGTATTGGTTTGTTATCATCATTGGAGGCTATGCCCGAAAACTCCATAGAATTGATAACATTATAGCGCGCAATCAGTCCCCCTATATTCATCAGGCTGCTGATATATAAAACAGCCAATAATGTCAGTGCATTGACGTTAATCAACCATATATGGGATTGACGCAGGATGCTGCGGGCAATAATCACCCCCAAACCAACAGCAACCAACCCCATCCAAATCAATGCTGCCACGCGTAAATAGGTTAATTCATACATTTCAATATAAAGCCATGTGCGGTAAATGGAGGAGATAACCAGCATAATATTCTGTGCCACCCACGCATAGATCAAGATACGAATGGGTTTTGATTCTGAAACTTTATCTCCTGCATTTTCAGATGCCAAAACAAAAAAGGCCGCCAATAATGCTGTAAAAATCAATGGATAGGCGCCTTGTTGCGCATAGCCAGCATAGGTTACGCCTTTGGGAAGAATCTTGACGATCCAAAGATAATAGAGATCCATTCCTGTTTGAAACGCAAATAACAGATTAAAAATTACCAAAGACCGCATAATGGATTGTTTGGTAAACGCCCATGCAAAAACGCCTGTTTTTTGCGTGCTTATAGCTTTTTCGGAAGGGGGGTTTTTACATTTTGCGCGTTTTAACTTAGGGCGGATGACACAAAATAAAATCATTATCCCCAAAACCCAGAATATTGTTCGGCTTAATGAAAATCCGTCTATGATATGCATGATGTCAAAATGTGAGAACCATCCTGCAATAATCGGGTTTGCAAAGTTAAATAAGGTTAAAAATAGGCAAAAGAAAATAATCGGTAGAAACCACCCACGCACAAACATGCTCAAGGGATTTGGCGGTATCCGTTTTGTGCGATAGGTTTTCCAACCTGAAAAGGCCTTGTTCAATGGATAAAAAATACGAAAACAGGCGGATAAGACCTTGCGACCCCAAAGTCCTGCGTGATGTCCCCATCCCCCTTGGGATAAGACCGCAAGCGTTACTATGCCTAAAAACATCAGCGTAAAGGATAAGAGACTGGTTTTCTCAATTTGTAAAATGCCTTGTCCTAAGGTCAAAATAATCACAATATTTCCCATAGGGGATTTCGAAAGGGATGGGTTATAAAACACAATCAAGCTTGTCACCAAAATCCCAAACGCTCCCACCGTCCAACCTAACCCATGACGATAAAATAAATAATCCATCAACGCCATGAGTCCTAAGATCACAAAGATTTTCAATTCAAATGATTTCCTAAAGTTTGATGTCATTGCATTCATATAGATGATCTCTCTTTTCTTATATTCGTTAGGGTTAGAATAGGTGAGCCCCCCATACAAAAATCACACTCATCTACCAACCACCACGCATCGCGCTGTAGCCTACGGGGGATCATGTAAAAATCATGAATAAGAATAGGGGCGATGCCTGTGGGCATTGTGACACTTATATTGACTAAAGATTGTTTGGGATTGTTGCTCATGGATTTAAGTCTAACAAATCCTTGTGCAGAGAATATGGGCGCTTTTCACAGAAAGTCAGGTGTTTTTGTGCAGAAAATATGCAGGGGGAAAATAAAAAAAGGGGTCTTAAAAGACCCCTTTTGTATTAAGAGAATGTAGAAATCAAAATTTCCAACATAATCGTGGAAATTAGAATTTCCAACGCGCTGTAACAGAACCTGAATAGCCAAAGAAATCTTCTTTAACTTGACCGTTGGCTTCAGCAGATAGGACGAACGCGCCGCCATTGGCTTCCCAGTCAACCCCAGTTCCAAACAAGCCAGATGTTTTCGCAACATCAGCGCCTGTTGTTGTGAATGTGCCTGTTGTTCCAGCATAGGTGGATGTTGTTGAATATTCATCACCAATGAAGTCATATTGAGCACCCACAGAGGCGAACGGACGAATATGGGATCCGTTTTGCAACGCAAATGTTTGGTCGGCTTCTAATTCACCACGGGCAACGAAGATGTTTTGAGCATCCGCATCAACATTCAATCTACCAGCACCGCCAGTTTCATTGTAATCTTCTGTTGCGATATGGGCATAATCCAATGCAAAACTTGGTGTCAATTTGACAAAGTTTGCATTTAATTCTTCACCCACTCTGGCAACAGCGCGGTAAACAGATGTGTCGTAATCCGCATTGATACGGCTGCCTGCAACAACACCATTTCTATTTGCTTCTGTGTTGTTTAGAGCATAAGACAAGAACCCGTCAACAAAGTATCCTTTGTCGGCTGGGGCGTATGTTCCATACAATGTGGCTTGGTATGTGTCGATATCAGACTGTGTTTGGGCAGCAGAATCGCCATCCACATCTGATTGAGCATAGGCAAAGGAAACCCCAACGCGTGATGTTTCGGAAAGGGCTGTATCTGTACCCACGGCAAAACCGATTGTATCAGATTCAAATCCTTTCACGCCATCGCGTGTGTCTTGATCCGCTGCACCACCAAAGGCTTGTGTCCAGAATGCATAACCAGAATCTGTGTACCCTTCACCCGCTGCAACGCCTGTGTTTCCATTACGTGCATCCGCTAAATGTGTTGCCACAGTATCCAACGCACCCGCTGTTGCCGAAGCCACCGCCGCTGCACCCGCACCAGAAACGTCACCAGACAATTTCTCAGCTGCTGATTGGATACCGGCTTGTGTGTTTAACCCGTTCAATGTGCTTGCAACCGTAGAAGAAGATGTAATCAATGCCAATAAAGGTGTTTGTGCCAAAGCATTTGACGAATTGCCCGTGACAGCAGCTGTTTTTGTGGTATCAACTGTTCTGTTAAGTTCAATCTTATCATCGCTGTTGCTTAGGGTCGTATAATTGAACAAATTGTTGCTATTATCGCCCGTTACAACGGCAATATTTGTATTTAAATTATTGCCTAATGTGATCGTATCGGCATTAACCAATAAAATCTTATTGGCATTCCCAATGGATGACACATTGCTGGTAACATCAAATGTAGCAACATTGCCTGTTTCAACATCAAAAGTCCCAATTTTAGTCGTCGCACCAATATTGCCCTTGAATGTCACATTTTCATCAATATCAACTGTTCCGTTATTGGCAACTGTGCCATTGATCGCACCGCTGATTGTTTTGCCTGTTGTGTTAATATCCAAGGTCGCGGCATTTTCTAATGTAATCGCGTTTGCGTAAATATCAGCATTATTGGTTAAGGTTCTGCCTGTGGCGATTTGAACATCTGCCAAAGCAACAGTGGATGTTCCAACACTACCATTCAAAGTCGTATTATGGTCAATATCCAAAACTCCGACTCCATTTGATCCAGCTACAATTGATGATCCTGTCGATCCGATTGTCGTTGCTGCCGTTGTATTCAATTCAGAAGCTGCCCCTGCCAATGTTGTTGTTTTAACATTGTAGGTGTTACCAGAAACTGTTAAAACACGACCCGTAGCAACATCCGTAACATCCAAACGTGATCCAGATCCCACTGTTCCAGCAATCGTGACGCTTTCGTCAATATTCAAAACCCCAGTATCAGCCGTTGTTGGCGCAATCGCTCCAGTAATGGTTCTTCCTGTTGTTGCCACTCTTAACTCAGATGCTGCGCCTTCAAGATCAATAACAACAGATGAAAAATTGTTATTGATTGTGGCAACCGTTCCTGCGGCAATATCTGTAACTTGAAATGCTGTGTTTCCACCAACAACGCCGTTAAATGTTGCATTGCCATTCAAATCAAGCCTACGCGCACCACCACCAGCGGCATCAAGCGCACCTGCAACCGCAATTGTATTTGAAAACGCCAATGTTCCTGTGATATCTGCATCAACAACATTAAAAGCAGATCCACCGATTGTTAAAGTTCTTCCTGTTGCAACTGTCACTGCTCCTAAGGCATTACCGCCAGATGCCCCGACATTGCCTGTGACAGATCCTGTTTCTGTGCCTGCAATCGTCCCAAAACCATTTGTTGCCGCCAAAACATTCCCCGTAAACGTTCCGTTTGTCCCTGAAATTTCCAACAACGCATCTGTCAAATTCTGGGTCAATGTCCCCGTCAGGTTAAACGTATCTGTGCTCACTGTTTGATTGTTCACAATAGATTGCGCGGATACGTTTGCACCCAATGTAAACACGCGCGTATCAAGAATTGTCAAAGTTGACAACGGCGCAATACCACCAATGACACCTGTATTTACAATATTCAAATCAATTGACAAATTTCCAACGTTTGCAGACGCGCCGTTGATGGTTTCATCAATAACCGCACCCGCTTGTGCCAAGACTGTTGTGGAGGCTGCAATGGTGATTGCCCCAGATGTATCACCGTCTAATTCACAGTTCGCGACAATGGCGCCGCTTGTAGCGCACGGCGCAGCATTTGCCACTGATGGGGTCAGTGCTGTTGCACCAAGGATGATTGCTGCTGCTGAAGCACCAAGAAGAATATTCTTCTTAAGATTTGTCGTCATGTTTGTATTCTCCTAAAAGTAAAAGATAATATATAGAGTTTAAAGGTATGAGCGTTGGTGTTTCTGAAAAGAGATGTGATATACCTCTGGTCATTTTTTATTCTTAAACTTTTACCATTATTTGGGGAATGTTGTCTAGGGAGCTTGTCAGGATTGTGTCGTTTTTTGCCGCATTTGTTAAAAACTGTTGCAAAAATATCACAGTTATGTTTTGTACTAAAGGAATGGAAACAAAGCTTGACAAAAACAGATTAAATAGGATAAAAGCCATACCAAGTTCAAAAATAATCTTTTGAACATGCATATTTATATTGCATTCCAAAGCGGACTTCGTTATGTTTCCGCCTTGAAATTCAAATTTTTACAGACAAATTTTAAAAGAATCAGGATTAACAATGGCAAATAACCCATCCGCAAAAAAACGTATTCGTCGTAACGACACCCGCGCATTGATCAATAATGAGCGTCGTAGCCGCATCAGAACTTTTATCAAAAAAGTTGAATTGGCCATCGCCAGCGGTAATGCCGCAGAAGCAAAAGCCGCTTTGCAAAATGCTCAGCCTGAAATGGCACGTGGCGCTGCAAAGGGTATTTTTCACGCGAAAACAATTTCTCGTAAAATTTCTCGCTTATCTGCCCGTATCAAAGCGGTACAGCAAAAAGCAGCCTAATTTTTTAAGCGTTTATTTTTTAAAAGTCCCTGATAATTTTTTGTCAGGGATTTTTTGATTCTTGTGTTTAATTTGTGCGTTTTCTCTTGATGTTGACTGTCTAAAATCTACTTTCTAATATTATCACTTTAATGAAAGGATTTGATTAGAAATGTCATACAAACTTTATTATGCCTCTGGTGCTTGCTCCATGGCGGTTCACGTTATTTTAAATGAGCTCGATCAGCCTGTTGATTTGATCAAAATCGATACAAAAGCGCCTCGTCCAGCAGATCTTTTGGCGATTAATCCACGCGGTTCTGTGCCTGTGTTAATCGATAATGGGACACCTGTTCGTGAGGGGGCTGCGATTATGAGCTATTTATGTGATAAGCACCAATCTTCTTTGTTACCACGGGATGGATTAGCGCGTGCAACGGCATTGGAATGGTTAATGTGGTGTAATGCAACCTTGCATCCCTCTTATTCTCGGTTTTTCTGGTTGAGTCGTACGGCGCAAGATACGGATCAAAAGGCGGCTTTGATTAAAGAATCCCTGAGTGTCACACAAAGTTTATGGGATGAAGCTGAAATTCGTCTTTCAAAGAATGCCTATTTAGCAGGGGATGCAATCAGTGCGGCCGATATTTTATTATGCGTCATTGCCAATTGGAACGCTTGGTTGCCTGAGCCCATGCATTTTGGCGATCATGTTAAACGCCTGATCCGTGATGTAACGGCACGTCCTGCCTATCAAAAAGCAATTGCGATAGAGGGGGTTGATTATAAGGCTGCGGCTTAAGAGATCTGTTTTAATTTTTTGATCCAATCCATCAACGTCTGACTGCACGCGCCATAAATGCCTTCGCTGAAAAACCCCCCTGTTTTTTCAAGGTTGAATTCGATGGTGCGTGCGCCGGATTGGTGGGCGATATGGGCAAAGCCTGCGGCGGGATAGACTTTGCCGGATGTGCCGATGGATAGGAAGAGGTCACAGCCCATCAGGGCATCTTCGATACGATCCATGAAGTAAGGCATTTCCCCAAACCATACAATATCAGGGCGCATTTTGCCCTTAGTATCGCAATGGGGGCAAACGGAATCTTGCCTCATATCCAATGTCCATTCATGGCGTGTGTGACAGGCAGTGCATAGAGCTTTGAAAATTTCGCCGTGCATGTGGATGATGTTTTTTGACCCTGCGCGTTCATGCAGATTGTCAATATTTTGCGTGACTAAGGTAAATTCTGCGCCTTTTTGCTGGCAATATTGTTCTAAAATCACAAGGGCGTGATGCGCGTCATTGGGGGCAAGGGCAGGATCATGCATTTGGGCGCGGCGTTGGTTGTAAAATTCATGCACCAGATCAGTGTTTTTATGAAAGGCTTGTGGCGTGGCGACGTCTTCGATTTTATGGTTTTCCCATAAGCCATCTGTAGCGCGGAAAGTTTGGAGTCCTGATTCCGCTGATATACCTGCGCCTGTTAGCACAACAATGGATGAATAGCGCATTTTATCCTTGATTTTCTTTGAAAATCTGTTTATCACTCAATAAGTTTTAACACCCCTGGAGGTTAAAACGCAATTTGATTATTTATTTTAAGGAAACAAAATCATGTCAAAATCATTTTCATTACAAGCTGAAGCGCGTGAAGAGGCAGGAAAAGGGGTCTCCCGTTCATTGCGCCGTCAAGGTAAATTGCCTGCGGTCATTTACGGCGACAATAAAACCCCTGTTAAAATTGCTCTTTCTGCACATAACGTGAATTTAGAGTACCACAAAGCCCACATGTTTACATCCCTTTGTGAATTGGATTTGGACGGTAAAAAACACATTGTATTGGCGCGTGATGTGCAATTACACCCTGTGACCGATTTCGTGGAACATGTCGATTTCCTACGCGTGACCGATAAAACAGAATTAAAGGTTCATGTGTCCTTGCAATTCATCAATCACGAACAATCTCCCGGTCTGAAAGACAAGGGATCATTGAACGTTGTTGCGCACCAAGTTGAAGTTGTGTGTAAAGCCGTGAATATCCCTGATTTTATCGAAGTTGACTTAAGCGGTAAAAATCATGGCGAAACGGTCAATATCAGCAGCGCCATCATGCCCAAAGGCGCGCGCCCTGCGAGTGACCGCGATTTTACTGTGGCAAATATCGTTGCGCCAAAACGCGCAAAGCCAACGAAGTAAGGATTAGTTCCTAAATTTTATCTAACCCAAAACCGTCATGCCGGACTTGATCCGGCATCTCAATGCCCATAAGCGCAAGATCCCGTGTCGAGCACGGGATGACGGAATGGGGAAGAAAAACTTAGTGCGCCTTAGTGTTGAAAACATTCTGTTTCAGGCAAAAAATCATGTTTCTATGCGTTGGGTTAGGTAATCCGGGGAATGAATATGCGCTGCATCGCCATAATATTGGTTTTATGATGCTGGATATGGCGCGGGATCATTTCAACGCGCCGCCGTTCAAAAAGAAATATCAAGGGCAATTTTCTGAGGGACGCATCGATCAGTATAAGGTTGGGTTTTTAAAGCCTGAGACCTTTATGAATAAATCAGGCGTATCGGTGGCAGAAGCTGCGCGGTTTTACAAAATCCCTACCTCCCATATTATCGTTTTCCATGATGAGCTTGACTTAGCGGCAGGCAAGGTCAAGGTCAAAATTGGCGGTGGTAATGCAGGGCATAATGGGCTGCGGTCTATGGATCAACATTTGCCAGATAACAATTATATCCGCATCCGTGTTGGCATTGGGCATCCGGGGCATAAAGACCGCGTGACGGGTCATGTGTTGGGGAATTATTCCAAAGACGAACAAAAATGGTTGCCTGAATTGATTTCTATCGGCATAAAGGAATTGCCGTTGATTTTACAGGGTGATCATGAACTCTATATGACGCGTGTTGCGGCCTCTATGCAATCATATTTATCATAACACAAAAAGGATTTACAAAATGGGTTTTAATTGCGGGATTGTTGGATTACCAAATGTTGGAAAATCAACCTTATTTAATGCCTTAACCGCCACAGCGGCAGCACAGGCAGCGAACTTTCCGTTTTGTACGATTGAGCCCAATGTGGGGCGTGTTTCCGTGCCCGATGCACGGCTGGATAAGATTGCTGCGATTGTGGGATCTCAGAAAATCTTACCCACGCAATTAGAATTTGTGGATATTGCAGGGCTGGTCAAGGGCGCAAGCCGTGGGGAAGGGTTGGGCAATCAATTCCTTGCCAATATTCGTGAAACGGACGCGATTATCCATGTGCTGCGCTGTTTTGATGATGAAAACATCACCCATGTTGAGGGATCCGTCGATCCCATTCGCGATGCCGAAACGATTGAGATTGAGCTAATGCTCGCAGACATGGAAAGCCTTGATAAACGCATGACCAATTTGGCAAAAAAAGCCAAAGGCGGCGACAAAGACGCCGCCATGCAACATGATTTATTGGAACGCGCCCATGCGTTGCTTGTGGATGGTAAACCTGCGCGTGCTAGCAGCATGAAACTAAGTGAGGATGAAATCAAGCCCTTTTCCCAATTACAACTTTTATCCTCAAAACCCGTCTTATATGTGTGTAATGTCGATGAAAATGACGCCGCTACGGGCAATGAAATGACCAAAAAAGTGGCCGCCCTTGCCGCATCCCAAGGCACATCCAGCGTGGTGATTTGCGCTGCCATTGAATCAGAAATCGCGCAACTGGAAAGCGCGGAAGAAAAAAGCGAATTTTTGGACTCGTTGGGCTTATCCGAATCAGGCTTGGATCAAATTATTAAGGCAGGCTATGCATTACTAGGTCTACAAACCTTCTTCACCGCAGGCCCCAAAGAAACCCGTGCATGGACAATCACCAAAAATTCCAAAGCCCCCCAAGCGGCAGGCTGTATCCACAGCGATTTTGAACGCGGCTTTATTCGCGCCGAAACCATTGCCTATGATGATTACATTGCCTGTAACGGCGAACAAGGCGCAAAAGACACAGGAAAATTTCGCCAAGAAGGCAAGGAATATGTGGTGGTTGACGGCGATATTTTGAATTTTAGGTTTAATGTTTAAGAAAAAATATTTACGCTAATCCAAACCATTTTTCAAATAAAGCAAGAGTAACACCCACACAGCAAGTTCCCCAAATCGTAAGACCTGCTCTTGATCGGACATCTATTTCTGTGTACGATCCGCGCATGCCGTTTTTCTATAAACCTCTTTGTTGCAGTTTTCTTCTGCTCTGTGCTGTACCAGTGCAGGCACAAGAAATGTATCAACCGAATGTTTTGGGCGTATCGGGGCTGGTGACACTTCCTGATGCGCGGGCGTTTTCGGCGGGGTATGTACAGACGCAAATCGCTAATATGGCAGGCTATACCCATATCAGCGCAGGGGCGCAATTGTTGGATGGGTTTTATTTGAATATCCGCCAAACCACCCCTGCCAACAGCATTACCAAAGATTCGGATCGTTTTTATCCTGCCGTTGATGTCAAATGGACATTAAACGAGGAACGCGCTTTTTTACCGCAAATGGCAATCGGTTTACAAAGTGCCATCGGTCACCGCCGCACAGGCGCGGAGTATTTGGTAGCATCCAAGCGTTTTTATGATCTGGATTTTACAGGCGGTTTAGGGTGGGGGCGATTGGCGGAGCAGGGGGTGATTGACAATCCGCTCTCAAAACTTAATGGCCATTTTGATGATAATCGCTATGCGGATGTTGATGATAGCCACGGAATTAAAAACTGGTTCACAGGCGATCAAATCGGGGTTTTTGGTGGGCTGCACTATCGCCCCTCAAACGGATATTTAAAGGGCTGGGGATTTCAAGCGGAATGGAGTGGCGATCAGTACAACCAAGAACAAACAGATGCCTTTTTTCCCAATAACAGCCGTAACCGCCAGCCTTGGGCATTGGGGATCACATGGCAACCTGAGGCACATGAACATGTAAATCTAGGTCTTGGGTATGTTGGCGGCACGCATTTGGGGGCGCGATTGACGTTGCGTACCAACATTAAAAATTGGGATCACGCGAATAATGCAGGTGCAAGCGATCATCCAACGTTTCGCCCCTTTGCCGCAGGACGTAATCGCCCTGAACGTGTGATTACAAAAGCCCAACAATACGGACAAGTCATTGATGATGTCGGCTTTGACCTTGATTTGGATTCCGCCAAAGCCACGATTGCGCTGGAGGATTACAGTCATTATGGATCCGTCTCCACCCAATATCGTGATGCCGCCGTACATTTATCCAATGAAGCCTCAAAAGATATTGATTATATGAATATCCATGCCTATCGCATGGGATACCAAGCGCCATCGGTGCGATTTTCGCGGCAATCGATGGCGCGCGCCGCCAAGGGGCAGGGCAGCCCTGCTGAGATTTGGCATAGCAGCGATATTGACGCCCCCAATCATTATAATGCGCGGCCTGTCTTACCGTCTTTAAGCGATCATTTTGAATTTGATTATGAATCAAAAATTTCCTTGGGCGAAGAAGATACAGGCATCCTACACCGCCAGTCAGTTTTGGTCAAAAACCATCAACCGATATGGCGGCATTTGGCAGGGGTTTCATCGGTTCGCGTGAATGTCGCGAATAATTTAGACCGCATCACGCAAACCAGACAACGCACAGGCGACAGCGTGCGGGAGGATGAATGGGCGTATGCCTTGCCGTTAATCCGCCTAGACCAAGCCATGCTGCAATGGAGCGATAGCCTAACCACCAACAGCTTTTTACGGCTGGATGCAGGGTTATTAGATGAAATGTATGGCGGTTATGGCGGCGCGGTTTTATATCGTCCTTTCGCGAAACGATACGCGCTGGGCGCAAGCGCACATTATGCCGTGCCGCGTGATATTATCCCTGCCTTTCAACCCGCTTTTTACCAAGACGGGCAAGTGATCACAGGATTTGTCACCGCATCTTATCTGTTGCAACCTGACCGTATTATGGAGGGGCAAACCACTGCATCCCTGAAATTAGGGCGTTTTTTAGCAAAAGATTATGGCGGCACAATGGGTTTAGGACATAGCTTTGATAATGGCAGTACCCTAAAAGCCAGCCTGACCGCCAGCTTTGATAATGAACCCAATCAAACCCTAAATACTTATTATGATGAAAAACGCTTTCGTGCCTATGCCGGCATGATTTGGAGCTATCCTTTGATGTTTACCTATAATGGTCACCGATTATTGCCGAAAAATAGTAATTTTACCTTGAATTATACCCCCATTGGGCGCACCAATGGGCAATCATTAAACTTACCTGATCTGGTTGACGACGCGGCTTTAAGCAGTTATAACAGCCTTGTGCAAAGCTGGGATGATATGAATTTTTAAATTTAATCCCGAATAACCGCCTGATCCCATATCGGTTTAATCACAGTCACATGACCAATAGGGTTTTGGGTGTAATCGCCGTATAAATGCACGACTTGACCGCTTTGGGCGAAAAAATGGGCTAGGTCGTCTTTTTCGGATGTTCTTAATATTTGTTGTTCAAAATCGGAATGACGCCCCGCGGCAACGATGGAATGGCCACTGATGGCGCGGATATGTTGGTCAAAAACACTGTATAGACAGGCATCCAATGTCCATAAAAAGGCAAGCGTTGGATAGGGGTGGATTTGGGTGACCAGTAATTGGTGATCATCGGTTAAGATAAGGTCAACGGTTATTGTTCCAATGTAATCAATGGATTGCACGATTTGGTTTATAATTTTTTTACAGTCTATCGCGATAAGTGGCTGTAAATTATGGGGTAATTCAACGTGCGAAAGGCTTCCATCTGGGTGATATTGGCATTGTACCATATTATAATGCACGCTTTGGGAAATACGATCACGCGCCATGGCAATGGATAAATGGGCTTGAATGTTATGTTTTCGTAATGCCAAACAGGAGGCGTCTTCTGTTTGATGTGGTGTGTATCCGTACGGTGTGCTGCCGTTATATAAGATGCATTCGCTCTCACCTAAGGCTTTGAGGGCTTTTTTTAAATCTTTGGGCTTTTCCACTAAGACCCAATCGGGAATATCAATATTGATGCTGTTCAAAAAAATCGCCTGTTCCAGTGGATCATAAAGCCGCATCAGGCTGTGCGCATCGGGCCATAGGGGTTTATGCATCCCCAATTGGTCAATGTCATTTCGCGAGGTGTTTAGATTTGATAATGTTAAATTATCGAATTTTTCTAATTCGTTATATGTTATTTCTGATTTTAAAATTGAAGATTGTAAGCCTAATTTGATGGCGGATATGCCTAAAAATCGTGCAATAATGCCTGATCCGATAATGCCAATATGTTTATTGTAAATGGCTTGCATAAGATTTTAGGCGATAATATCAGGCAATAGCCCGCTTTCCAAGCGCTCTGCTAGATCCTTTAACGCCAGTTTGCGTTTTTTCAGCCGTTGAATCAGCAAAAAATCTACGGATTTGCTGTCTAAGGCTTGGGAAAGGAGGGTTTCAATATCAGCGTGTTCCTGCCGTAACGCTGCAATTTTTTCCAGAATTTGATCTTCGTCCATTGTGACCATAAATATCTATAATCTATCGCTTTATCAATTATTTTTAAGCATTAATCCTAACATAGATTGTGCGTTTTTTCTATTCTTTTCTTTTTGTGATGTGTTTTTTTTCAAAACCCTATTTCCAAATGATAGATTATCGGCTATGAATTAGGGATATAAAGATTCAATTTAGTATAGCAACTCAGGAATAGAAAATATGTCTAAGAAACGTCTGGCGATTTTAACAAGTGGTGGTGATTGTGCGGGATTAAATGCCGCGATTCGGGCTGCCGTGCATCATGCGCATCTTTTGGGATGGGAAGTCATTGGCTTGTTAAACGGCACGGCGGAATTGCTGAAACCAAATCCTGATTACCGTATTTTAACCCCCAATGATTTTGATGGCAATGTGCTGCGTATGGGTGGCACTGTTTTGGGAACAACCAATAAGGGCAATCCTTTTGCGTATCCTATGCCTGATGGCACGTTAAAAGATCGCTCAGGTGAAATCGTCGATGGCTTTAAAAAATTAGGAATCAGTGCCGTGATCGGTATTGGTGGCGATGGCAGTTTTGCAATTTTAAAGAAAATTGCGAATCAGGGTGGCTTGAAAATGGTGGGGATTCCTAAAACCATTGATAATGACCTTGGGAAAACCGAAGTCTCCATTGGTTTTGATACGGCTGTTTCTGTGGCAACAGAGGCTTTAGACCGCCTACAGCCCACAGCAGCCAGCCATGATCGTGTGATGATTTTGGAAGTGATGGGTCGTGATGCAGGGCATATCGCCGTTGCCTCAGGGATTGCAGGGGGAGCAGATGTGATCTTGATCCCTGAAATTCCATACAAAATTGAAAGCATCGCCAAGAAAATTAGTGAGATCAAAAAATCAGGGCGTAATTTTGCTTTGGTGGTTGTGTCAGAGGCGGTTAAGACCCAAGATGGGAATAAAGCAGAGATTACCTATGCAGACGGTGAAAAACGCTATGGCGGTATTGGGCATTATTTAGCCAGCCAAATCAGCAAAGCCACAGGATCAGAAGCGCGCGTAACAGTTTTGGGTCACGTTCAACGCGGCAGTGCCCCCACATGGAATGATCGTTTATTAGCATCTGCCTTTGGTGTCAAAGCCGTTGATTTGATCGAAGAAGGGAAGTTTGACCGTATGGTTGCATGGTCAGATCGCAAGGTTATTGATGTATCCATTGATGAGGCGATTGCCGCATACCAAGATGTTGAAAAAGACAGCCCCCTTGTGCATACGGCGCGCGCCCTTGGGATTTATGTGGGTGAAGAGAGTTAATTAAGAAAGACGCTTTATGCCGCAGAAATCTTATCTACAAGAAGTTATTCGCGGTGATGAACATCTGATTCATATGGCATGCCTACATTGGCTGTTTTCACTTCGTGCCTTTATGTCGATTGTTTGGGGGCTTTTCTTCTCTGCTTTGATTCTGGTGGCAGCTGTATTTTTATACAAGCAATTTAAGATGATAAACCCAAATTTGCCTTGGGTCGAAAGTTTAAGGGCTTTGCATGTTGGAATCCGTGCGGGGTCGTTGATATTTTTTGCCCTTGGTGTTTTAAAATTCATTCACATGATGGCGTTTAAATCCACAACAGAAATGGCGGTCACTGATCGACGTGTAATTTTAAAATGGGGTATTTTTAATCGTGTGATCCAAGAAATGCGCATTGGATCAATTGAGGGGGTTGATGTTCTGCAGGGGATTACAGGGCGTTTTCTAAATTATGGGCGCATTGTGATTCACGGTATGGGGCAGGGGGAAATTATTATGCCCTCCATGGCTGATCCTGTGAAATTCCGTCGAGCCATTGACAAAGCGCGGCAAATCCATGAAAATAAAGATTAAATCCTATCAAAGGTTTTCTTTATGAAATCTGCGCCTAAATCTAATAAAAATACCACGCCTGTTTCTGATCTCCGCACGATTTTACCGCCCTTTGTGGAGGGCGAATCAATGATTTCTCAAGCCGTCATCCACCCTGCCATTTATCTAAAAGGGGGGGTGTTTGCTGTTTTTGCCCTGTCTGTAATCTTGATGGGGGCAGGGATGTTGGGGGTGTTTTTCCTGATGATTGCCGCGGGTTTATTGGGCTATGCCTATTTAACGAAACATTTTTTGCTGGTGGTTTTGACCAATAAACGCGTGTTTTTAAGGTACGGAATTTTAAAGCTGGATGTCGTTGAATTTCGCTATTCCCAAATTGAAACCATCCAAACCGGCACAACCATTTTAGGACAATTTTTGGGCTATACCAGCCTGATGATTACAGGCGTTGGCACACAAAGGGTGGTGATCCCCTTTGTCCTAAACGCCCGTCAAATTCAGTATCATTTTAATCAAATTGCTTTGTTGAAAGAATAAAAACGTTAAAGGAATAAATCGATGACTCAAAAATGGGATAAATCAAAACTCGTTAGCCGTTATGTGACCGAAGGGGCAAAAAGTGCGCCGCATCGTTCCTATTATTATGCGATGGGTTTAACGGAGGAGGAAATTCACCAGCCCTTAGTGGGTGTTGCCACCTGTTGGAATGAGGCCGCACCGTGTAATATTGCCCTATCGCGTCAAGCGCAATCGGTCAAAGAGGGTGTTAAAAAAGCAGGCGCAACGCCGCGTGAATTTACAACCATTACAGTCACTGACGGGATCGCTATGGGGCATGAGGGGATGCGGTCATCCCTTGTATCGCGTGATGTGATCGCGGACTCAGTTGAATTGACCATGCGCGGGCATTGCTATGACGCACTGGTAGGCTTGGCAGGATGCGATAAATCCTTACCCGGAATGATGATGGTCATGGTGCGCCTGAATGTGCCCAGCGTGTTTATGTATGGCGGATCGATTTTACCCGGTAAATTCCGTGGTAATGATGTGACGGTCGTTGATGTGTTTGAGGGTGTGGGCAAGCACGCCACAGGTGAATTTTCCGATGCAGATTTAAAGGAATTGGAATGCCATGCTTGCCCGTCTGCGGGTGCATGTGGGGGGCAGTTTACCGCCAATACGATGGCGTGTGTATCAGAAGCTATCGGGCTTGCGCTCCCCGGTTCCGCTGGTGCGCCTGCGCCGTATCAAAGCCGTGATGAATATGCGTTTTATTCAGGTCAAGCGGTTGTGGATTTAATCCGCAACGGCGCACCGCTGCCGCGTGATATTGTCACGCGCCAATCTTTGGAAAATGCCGCCGCTATCGTTGCTGCAACAGGCGGATCAACCAATGCTGCGCTTCATTTACCTGCGATTGCGCATGAGGCTGGGATTGAATTTAACATTCACCATGTCGCCGAAATTTTTAAGAAAACCCCCTATATTACCGACCTAAAACCCGGTGGACGCTATGTTGCCAAGGATTTATTTGATGTGGGCGGTGTGTCTGTGGTGCTGAAAGAACTCTTGCGCGGGGGATATTTGCACGGCGAATGTATCACCGTGACCGGTAAAACTTTGGCAGAGAATTTAGAAAATGTAACCTTCCCCAAAGATCAAAAGGTCGTCTATCCGATTGATAATCCTATTCACCCCACAGGTGGCGTTGTGGGATTGCGCGGTAATTTAGCAACGGAGGGCGCAATTGTCAAAATCGCAGGATTAAGCGAATTAAAATTTACAGGCAAAGCCAGATGCTTTAATAGCGAAGAAGCCTGTTTTGAGGCAGTGCAAAAGCGTGAATATGAAGAGGGCGATGTCTTGGTGATCCGTTACGAAGGCCCCAAAGGCGGGCCCGGTATGCGTGAAATGCTTTCCACCACAGCCGCCTTGTATGGTCAAGGCACAGGCGGCAAAGTCGCCCTGATTACCGATGGGCGTTTTTCAGGTGGCACACGCGGGTTTTGTATCGGTCATGTCGCGCCCGAGGCCGCCGTGGGCGGATTGATTGCCTTGATCGAAGACGGTGATATTATCGAAATCGACGCTGAAAACGGTACATTAAATTTAAACGTGAGTGAGGATATTATCGCCACCCGCCGCGCAAAATGGCAACCCAAAACCCATAATTATCAATCAGGTGCATTGTGGAAATACGCGCAATTGGTGGGATCGGCTGAAAATGGCGCCGTTACCCATCCCGGTGCAAAAATGGAAACGCATGTTTATAAGGATTTATGAGGGGCTTGATAGAGATTGAAATGATAAAAGAAAATCTACAGCGTCTCCTTCTGAGCAATCAGATCCACATTTTATAAAGAATGCAGGCGTTGCGTCGGGATCGGGGAAAAGCGTCTCAAATTGTTCTGAATTTTCGAGAACAGAAACTTCACAAAAGTTAATCGCATTGTTAAATAAATAGGCTATTTTTATATCTGGCTGCTCTGTATTCATGGTCTAAATTCCCTGATTTTTCAATTATTATATTTGTGATAATAATTCAAAGCTGATGGAAAAGGCAAGAAAAAAATTTTCTTTATCAGGGGTTTTAATTCCCTTAAATCCCAATAACCACCATTCCATATTCGTTGGCAGCCTGCACAACGTCCATTGGATTTACAATAAATGTTTTTTGGGCTTGAAGGGCAAGACCGCCAAAACCTGCTGCGTGTAATTGTTTGATGGTATCAACGCCGATGGTAGGCAGATCGAGATCTAAATCTTGGGTGGGTTTTGCGCATTTAATTAACAAAGGGGTGCTGTCTTTGGGCTTTAGATCGGCGGTACGAGCAATGAGAGCGGCTGTGCCTTCGATGCCCTCCACAGCTAAAACTTGTTCATGATATACGGCAACAGATTGACCAATATCCAATTGACCCAATGTTTGCGCGGCATGCATGCCGATTTTTATATCGCGCCATTGTGCCGTGGTGGGCGCATGTTTGCCTAAAATCCCTGTGGGGCATAGGGCGTCTGGCATATAATGATGTGCCCCTAATAATTGAATATCAGCGGCTTCGAAAATGGCACGAATACTGCGCAATAGAGCATCATCTCCTCCTTTTAGATATTTCAGATACGCCAAATTCCGAAAGTCCAATAATCCCATTCCAATGTCCGCCAAGGCAGGGCGGCGTACAGCGCCAATCATTATTAAATGGGTGATTTTTTGTTTCTTTAATGTCGCCATAATCGCGGCAGGGCGCGTTACGGATAGGATGATGTCACAAGGTAAATCTGCTGTAACACATCCCAAAAGCCCGACAACAAATGGGCTTATGCCTTGGGATTGACAGGCTTGGATCAAGGAAACTGGCAATGCGCCTGCGCCTGCGATGATGGCTAGATTTTTATTCATGATTTGAGCATAAAGATTTTATTGTAAAAATTCAACCTGCATCTCTTATTCAGAGACATCTTGACTTATGCGGTAATGCTGGACATGATAAATTTATGAAAGATCTATTTGATGCATTATTGGTGGTGGATGTCCAAAATGGTTTTATGAAGCACGGTGCGGATCATGTGGTTGCGCCGATTTCTGAGTTGGTGGATAAAATGCCCATTGAAAATGTTATTTATCTGCGATACCGAAACTATGCGGGCAGCTTTTTTACCCGCCATTTGCAATGGGATTCCGTGATGACGGGGGATGAGATTGCCATTGTCCCTGCTGTCTATCGTGAGGGTGGTCGTATTTTTGATCATTACAGCTATTTACCGAGCGTGGAGGCGCTAAATACCCTTAGGCAGTTTCAAAAAGTGGCTATTTGTGGTGTTGATACGGATGCCTGTGTCATGGCGGCATTTTTTGCATTGTGGGATGCAGAAATTTCGTCTGTTATTCTGGCGGATTATTGTGCATCCTCAGGCGGAGAAAGCTTTCATGAGGCGGCGTTGGATTTAATGCGGCGGCAATTCGGGACACAGAATGTATTAAGAATAGAGGTCTAATGACAATCATTGATATAATTTACTGCGTGATTGCCCCTCTAATTTTTTTAGGGGTTGTTTCATGTGGCTTTGGCTCACAACAGGCAAAAATTGTGCCTGCGCCGACATTGTTTTTTGTCAAGAAACCTTTGAAAAAATGGCTTGCTGATAATCTAATCCCTGAAAACGTACAAATGGCAGAGTTAGGTTGTGGTTGGGGGGGCATGATTTCTTTGTTTCATCGGCAAGGGATTCGCAAAATCATAGGGTATGAAACATCATTGATCCCGTATCTTTTTTGTAAAATACGGTTTTTATTTTATCCTGATATTCAGATTCGGCGTACCGATTTTATGCAGGCGGATTTATCAGCGTATCCGTTTATTTATACCTATTTATCATCGGTGCATATGGATGCTTTATATTTGTATTTACAAAACTCAAAACATCCAGATTTGGTTGTCTTATCGAATGCTTTTGCTTTTTCCCAAGTTAAGGCGCATGAAGTTATTCCCTGTGCCCCTAAATTAGGTGTGTCACTGTTTGTGTATAAAAATCTTTAAACCACAGAACGGATCGCGAGCAATTTTTTGTAAACAGATTCGAGGGAGTCGGTTGTATTCAGCGCATTGTTAATTTCAAACCTTAGGCTGAGGGTGTTTTTATCAATTAAGAGAGCGACATCCATATTCTTCCAATCCATCATGGCGGTAAAGGCTTTTTGCCGTTTGGGATCTGCGATATAATGTTGTATTGCATCAACATCATCACAGCCAATCAACATATGATCCCCGTGCTTATATTGTGTAGAAAAGGTTAAATTGGGTGCATTTAATAAGGCTGCGCTGCGTTCATTCAGAATAATCATGCGTGGCGGCATATCCGTTTCATTGACAAAAGGGGCATCTATTTCCGCAACAACCAAAACATTTCGGTATAATTTATCGTTGGTGGGATAGCTATAGGTATAAAAATAAAATTTGGTTCCGTCTTTTGTGCCTGTAACCATAGGCGGTTCTGTTAAGCGTGGGGCGCTATATTGGAATCCATATTTTTTGGCAAAATCTTTCCATACTTTTTTTTGTTGTAAGGTAATGATCAGTGACCATACAACAACGCCAAAAACAGTTACGGCAATCAAAATCCAAATTAAAAAACCAACCACATGCAATCCTGTTTATTTTTTACAACAAAGTGAATTATTGCAGAATATCAATCAATACGCAATTAGGGATTTTTGATAAAAACCCCAATGACTTCCATATGCGGTGACCAGATAAATTGATCAATAATCTGAATGGATTTTAAGCTATATTGTCCGCCCTCCGTCAAAATCCGTGCATCACGGGCAAAGGTTACGGGATTGCAGCTGATGGCAATGATCAGGGCGGCTTTTGCCTCTTTTAAATGCGTTGCTTGATCTTTTGCGCCAGCACGCGGTGGGTCAAAGACAATAATATCAAAAGGGGCAAGTTCCTTTGGCGCAAGCGCATCTTGGAACAGATCACGTTTTTGTATGCTCATGGCATTGCTATGCGTAGGCAGTTGATGGGTTGCACGCAACAAAGATGCCATGACGAAATCGGCGCTGTCGATTGCGTGCACCGTGCCATAATCCAGCATATGACCCGAAAATGTACCGCTACCGCAAAATAAATCCAGCATTTTGGGGGCAGGGGGAACAATCTTTGCTGCAATAGCATCTTGAATATGGGCACGAATTGCATTGACCAAAGCCGTTTCCCCTTCCAAAGAGGGTTGCATAAAGCTAGCGGGAGGCATATCAATTTGTAAAATGCCATTTTTTTTATAAATCTTATGGTCTTCGAATAAAACTTCAGGATTTGTAAAATCCTTAGCCCGCCATGCAATCCGCGCCGCGCCTGTGCGTTGTGCAAATTCGGCAATATCCATGCGCACATCGACATCAACAACACCATATCGACCAATTGCCCCTGTTAAAACAATTTCAATAGCGCCGTCAATATCCTGCACCAACACATCACAGGCTTTATTGTCCGTGAGTAAGGGCAATAGGGCTGTTTTTAATTGGTCAAAACATTGTTGTAAGGCCGGAGATAAGACAAGGCAGTGTTCAATCGCCGTGACATTATGGGATTTGAATTGATGGTATCCCAAAATCACTTTTTTATGCTGCTTTAGTGCCACAAAAGTTGCGCGACGGCGTGTCGATGCAGGGATATAGAGAGAGGGCAAAAAGTCAAATCCCTGTATATTTTGTCGTGCAAGGGCTGTTTGGACAACATTTTCTGTCCATGATTCATAGGTTTGGGGCGTGATATGCTGCAATGCACAAGATCCACATTGTGCATAATGCACACAGGGCGCATCTTGACGATTGGGGGAGGGCGTTTGGATGTGAATCAGGCTTCCCAATACGCCTTCGCTCTTATCTTTATGCTGATGCATTTCAGCATTGACCACGTCACCTGCGGCGGTACGCGGAATATGGACAATATGGCTCTGCCCAGCTTTGTCACAATAATGGGCAATTCCATCCCCCTTATGACCAATAGCATCAATGTTCAGCAGGTCTTTACCAATAAATTTTGGTTTATGTTGTTTATTTGTCATGATGATTATGTTTATAGGATTATCCGCGAAACTGCAATGTTTAAAAGTAAAGTCATAAAGTTTTGTATAAACACAATATCCTTGACATTTTAGGTTAAGTAATATATTATTAGCTATTCAAAATTGTTCTTAAATGAGGTCAGTCATATTAAGCAGTATTGAAAGCTTTTAGACTCAAATTGTCACTTTAACTAAAGATAGATCATGTCATCTGTGCGTAGGTTTAACGGTATCTCAAACATCGTTTGAATGCCCTTTAAAAGAACGTGAATGACTCTTAAATTCCTCATTAAAACCAATAGAATAGTTAGTTTCATAAAAAACATCGAAAGGATTGTTTTATGCGTAAAATTTTATTAATAACGGCTTCTGCCCTTACTTTGAGTATTGCAATATCCCCCTTAACAAGTTCTGCGGCGGAGCAGACAACAACCGTCACCACGCATGAAGAGCATGTCGTGGATGATGTTCATTCTCTGCCACAGGCATTACAACGAACATTATCAAATGGCTGGAAAGCCACAAAGGGAACAGCCTCACGCGTTGTGCATTCTGCATCCTCTGTTACAAAAAGCGGATATGATCACACATTGGGGGCTTTTGTAAAAACCACGGTTACACAGCGCACAGTGATTGAACCCATTGACATTCGCGTGACCACAGCAGGCATGATCAATAAGGATGTTTATAATGAAAATGGTCAACAGATCGGAAAAATTTATGACATTATCCTAGATCGCAGCGGCAGAGCCAAAATGGCGGTTATTAGCCTTGGGGAAAGCATGGGTATGGGTGAAAAAGTTGCGTTTAATTACAATATGATCACCAAACGCAGCTATGGTGGTGATGTGATTACACCTCTTACCCGTGCTATCATTGACCAAGCGACGGGTTTCAGCTATGACACGGCTGATCAACCAAAGCCAAATGTCTATATTATCAATGGCAATGATTATAGTGTTAATGATTTATTGGCAGGGCAGTTGCGCGATGATCGTGACCGCGAAGTTGCTGAGATTGATAATATTGTCTTTTTTAACGGTCAAGCCAAGGATATTGTGATTTCACATGGGAAAAACAACTATATGGAAGCCATCCCCTTTAATGAGCTTGACATTATCCCACACGGTCAAGGTTATGATGTTAAGTTTATGACAACACAGGCAGCGATGATGGATTAATTCGATTTTTAAACCGATGATTTTAAAGAGGGGTATTGCTTTGGGCGATGACTCCTCTTTTTCTTTGTTTATAAAAATTGATCCCCATCATAAGATTCTTGCGGAATCAAAACAACTATTATAGGGTAGGCTGGAAATCATAACGAAAAAGAGGAAAATCCCCCTATGTCTTTGTCTGCCCTGTCCGAGTCTGAAACTGAATCAGTTAAAAAACCTTTATCAGCCAATATTCGTTTTAAACGTGTCTTGTTGAAAATGTCTGGCGAAGTGTTGATGGGGACGCAGGAATTTGGGCTTGATCCTGCCACAGTGAAGCGTGTGGCACGCGATATTAAGAACGTGGTTGATTTGGGCGTTGAGGTCTGTGTGGTCGTGGGCGCAGGGAATATTTTCCGCGGCGTATCGGGCGCATCACAGGGTATGGATCGCACAACGGCAGATTATATGGGGATGTTGGGGATTGTCATTAACGCCCTTGCGCTGCAAAATGCATTGGAGCAACTGGATGTGCCGACCCGTGTACAGTCCGCTATCCCGATGAATGCGATTTGTGAGCCCTATGTACGTCGCAAGGCGTTTCGCCACATGGAAAAAGGGCGCGTGGTGATTTTTGCCGCTGGCACAGGAAACCCGTATTTCACCACCGATACCGCCGCTGCCTTGCGCGCTTCTGAAATGGCGTGTGATGCGATGTTTAAGGGGACAAAGGTTGATGGCGTTTATACGGCTGATCCTAAAAAAGACCCTACCGCAACGCGCTATGATCGTTTAAACTATATGGATGTTTTAACCAAGGATTTAAAAGTCATGGATGCCACGGCGATTTCCTTGGCACGGGATAATCATATCCCGATTGTTGTCTTTTCTGTGCTTGAGGAAGGCAATTTCGAAAAAGTCATCACGGGTCAAGGCGCCTGTACGATTGTTGAAAATTAAACGGTAAATAACAAAGGATCAAAGCCATGAGTGAATTTGATAAAAAAGACCTCCAACGCCGCATGGAAGGCGCGTTGGAAAACATGAAAAAAGATTATTCAGGATTGCGCACAGGCCGCGCATCGGTGAATTTGTTGGATGCCATCACGGTGGATGTGTACGGCGCACAAATGCCTATCAGCCAAGTGGCATCTTTATCCGCCCCTGAACCGCGCCTGTTGACGGTGCAAGTTTGGGATGCAGGCAACACAAAGGCCGTTGAAAAAGCCATTATGAATTCAGGTTTGGGATTAAACCCCCAAGGGGAAGGCACATTGATCCGTGTTCCCTTGCCTGAACTTAACGCCGAACGTCGCCAAGATTTGGTCAAGGTTGCGGGGAAATATGCGGAAAGCACACGGATTGCCGTGCGCAATATTCGCCGTGATGCGATGGATGCCCTAAAGAAAATGGAAAAAGACAGTGAGATTTCCGAGGATGAACATCGCCGCCTGTCCGACGAAGTCCAAAAAATGACCGATGATTTTGTGCATAAGATTGATGCTTTGTTGCATGACAAAGAAAAAGACATCATGACGGTTTAAGGGATGCAGGCTTTTTTCTTGAAAATTGTTGCGTTGGGACGTATTTTTCAGGTGCTTTTACCGCGCCGCCGCCCCAATGTGCCTGCTTTGCCTGCGCCTGATCCGATTCCGCATCATGTGGCGATCATCATGGATGGCAATGGGCGTTGGGCGCAGCAGCGCGGTATGCCGCGCACGTTAGGGCATCAACAAGGGGCGGAGGCCGTCAAGCGCGTGGTCAAGGCCGCGCATCGTTTCAATATCAAATATCTAACGCTTTTTGGATTTTCCACGGAAAATTGGCAACGCCCCGAACCTGAAGTGTTAGAACTTATGCGCCTGTTGCGCTATTACCTAAAAGCTGAGGCCGATGCGTTGCATCAAAATCATGTGCGCGTACAGGTCATTGGCAACCGCCATGAATTTGATGCCGATATTGTATCCCTCATTGAGCATGTCGAAGATTTAACACGCGATAACCAAGGATTAAATTTAATCATTGCCCTGAATTACAGTGGCCGAGATGATATTTTACAAGCCGCCCAAAAAGCAGCGAAGGCGGCCGATACAGATTTTGACGTAGCCTTTCAAAACGCCCTTTATACCGCAAATATCCCTGATCCTGACCTGTTAATCCGCACCAGTGGTGAGCAGCGCATTAGCAATTTCCTGCTATGGCAGATGGCCTATACGGAGCTGTGTTTCCAAGACGTGCTATGGCCTGATTATCAGGATACAGATTTACAACAGGCTATTGTTGCCTTCCAAAGACGTGATCGGCGTTTTGGGAAAATATCGGAGATTTCATGAACTTAACCCCCTCAAAATCCTTCCTCACGCGCCTTGGCAGTGCGCTAATCCTTGCGCCTGTATCGGGATTTATGATCTTAAAAGGTGGCTGGTGGATGGCAGCGTTAATGGCGGCGTTTGCAATTGTCACCATTTGGGAATGGATAGGCCTAACCCGAACGATTCCCCATAAAATGCTATGGCGTGTGGGGGGATTTTTATATTTTATTGCCGCTTTTCGTGCCTATGCCTTAACGTCTGCCTTTCCCCATGGGGGGCTGTTATGCTTTGCGTTAATTGCCAGCGTGTGGGGATCGGATATTTTGGCGTATGTTTTTGGGAAAACATGGTCAAAAACTGGTGCGTTAAAATATGGCAAAGGCGCGATGTGCCCTTGGATCAGCCCTAATAAAACATGGGTGGGTTTAATCGGCGCGTATTTGGGCGCGATTGCGATTTTTGCGCTCTTTGATCTAACGGAACTAAAAACCCAGTTTTCAGGCATTGAATCCGTCTTTGTGGGGGCATTGATTGCCACGGTAGGGCAGTTAGGTGATTTATTAATTTCCACCGTCAAACGCTTATCCAATACCAAAGACACAGGCACTATCATCCCCGGTCACGGCGGCGTGCTGGATCGTATCGATTCTCTGATTATGGCGGCGTTGATTTTTTATGTGTATATGTGCATTTTTCATGCATAATGGCAACCGCTGATAAGCCTGAGATCCCGTGTCTGGGAATGGTTACGGGAGGGAATTTAAGGAAATAAAGATCAAATTCTATGGCTAAATTAAGTTAGAATAAATGTAAAAATCGATTGATAGGCATTCATGCATGCTTTATGCTTTTTTGTCTGTCGCGTTAAATTAAGGATATAATCATGCCGCACCGTCAAAATACCGTTGATTCCATCAGTGTTTATGGGGAAACCCCTGAAATCGATCCCATTAATAACCATATTTTGGGGATTACGGTCGATAATGAACCAGGGGTTTTGGCGCGTGTCATTGGTTTATTTTCGGGGCGTGGATATAATATTGAAACCTTAACCGTTGCTGAAGTCGATTTACAGGCGCATTTATCACGGATCACAATTGCATGTTCTGGCACAGCGTTGGTTATTCGTCAAATCAAAACGCAATTGGCGCGGATGGTGCCCGTTCACCATGTGGCCGATTTAACCGTAGATGGTGCATTTGTGGCGCGTGAACTTGCGTTGATCAAAGTCATTTGTGAGGGTGATAATCGTATTGAGGCCTTACGTATTGCAGAAATATTCCGCGCTCGTGCGGTGGATTCGACGCTGCAATCTTTTGTTTTTGAGGTCACGGGGGGATCGGATAAAGTTTCCGCCTTTATTCAACTGATGCGCCCCTTAGGGTTAAAATCGGTCAGCCGAACAGGGATTGCCGCAATGGCGCGTGGTGACATAGATACGCATTTTTAAACGTTTTTATCGCCGTTCATTATATTTTTAGACTTCACGGTTTAGGATAAGGATATGTCTATCCCATGTCTGATTACTGTGGCGGTTTATAAATGGGTTTTGTAAAGCCAACGATTTTTGGTCTATGTTTTTTGTGCTTGATCTTTTTTATGCGTCCTGTTTTTGCGGAGCAAAAACAAATTCAAGCCGAAAAAAGTATGAATATCTATCAGATCAGAGCTTTAGACAAAGAATCGGCTGTAAAGAATGAGCCTAAAATCCCTGATACCAGCCCTTATACAATTTCTGCCATTCGTCAAAAAATTCCAGATTCAGCGGCAGGAAAAATCTATCTTAAATCCATGCGCGGCGATGCCAGCGTGGCAAAGTTTATGGTGGATAAAGGGTATGATCTATATCGAAAAAAACAAGGCGCAGATCCCAAAATGATCGTGCTGGAAAATGGTGTTTTTGATATGGATGATGTCGTTAAAATTCTCAAAGACAAATCTTTGGTTTTTAAGAAACATGATGAATATTATTTGCGTCGTCCCTTAATTATTGGATCAAGTGCCACATTAATTATCGGGGATACCGCATCATCACAGGATAATCAGAAACGTATATCTCTAAAATTATCTACCCAAGACGGCGCCTTTATTTCCAATTCAGGCACAATATTCGGGGTGAATGCCGATATTTATGGGTGGGATATGGCGAAAGAGGCACGGGATATATTCGTGGATAAGAATAATTTTCGCCCCTTCTTTGTCGCATGGAGCCGGTCAAAAAGCTATTTTGGCGGTGTTCATTTTTATGATATGGGCTATGCGCAGTCAAAGGCCTATGGTTTTTCCTTAACATCCAGTACGGCAGAGGAAGAAAACTTCATTATCAAACGACCAACGGGCTGGATCGTGCAATGTCGATTCGAAGGCATGTATTATGGTTTTTATTCATACAGAGCCGATGATATTGTGATTGTACGCAATCATTATATCAATAATATTGTGTATGGCATTGATCCACATGATTATTCCAGACGATTAATTATTGATCATAATGATGTTTCAGGAACGCATAAAAAGCATGGCATTATTATTTCACGGGGGGTAGTGGATAGTTGGATTACGCATAATCATAGCTATGATAACGCAGGATCAGGAATCATGCTGGATCGCAGCAGCACGGGGAATTTAGTCGCCTATAATATATCCAATATGAACCAAGGAGATGGATTAAGTTTGTTTGAGAGTGAGAAGAATTTTATCAATAACAACACCTTAATTTCAAA
Organism: Gemmobacter sp.; assembly: GCA_044238935.1. Taxonomy (GTDB): domain Bacteria; phylum Pseudomonadota; class Alphaproteobacteria; order Micavibrionales; family Micavibrionaceae; genus JBIICI01. The sequence continues at coordinate 41,547 of JBIICI010000005.1, read as the reverse complement.
TGGCAAAAATGGGTTACGCATTAGAAATTCATGGGATATTTTTGCGCGCGATAATATTATTTTGAATAATGCTGGTAATGGATTAAAATTACAATCGCGTGATATTACCATTGATAAAACCCGTGATTTCAAAGAAGACCCCTTTACGCAAAAAGCCAGTTTAGAGATAAAGGGAGGCGTTATTTCTGCCAATTCAGATGGAAATTTAAAGATAGATCAGATTGATTTTTTACGCATGCAGCAGGTTGATTTTTTATATTCCAATCAATTTTTTACACAGGATCAGAGGGCTTTAAATCAATTGATGATTGATAAATTCTCTGGAACACCCTATGCTCTTGAGGTTGTGCCGCATCATCCATAAGATATTTTTAAGAAGGGGGCTCTCAGACATGTTTTGCCGTCTTAGGAAATATCAGGGGCAACTCACATCAGAAGATGTCTTAAAATCAATCGCCATGATCTTCATGATCATTGATCATGTTGGGTTTTATTTGTTTCCTGACATATTATTTTTACGAATGATTGGACGCTTTTCTGCGCCCATATGGTTGTTTTTGATCGGGTATCATTTCAAATCACGCAATGTCAAAAGGTTACAGCCCTTATTTATCGGAGGGACTTTGTTGTTGATTGTTCATATGATATTGGGGCTGCCTTTATTTCCGCTGAATATATTATTTACAATCATGTTGATTTCAGGAGCGGCCTTGCCTTTGGCGCGCCCTCATCATTATCAATCACCGCGTGGTTTTTTGGATTATGCAGGGATTATGATCTTGTTACTCTTTCCTACACTGGCTTTGTTTGATTATGGCAGTGTGGCGATATTATGGGCGTTTTTCGGGATGGTTCTGGCAATGCCGAATGTACCGCATTCTGTGCGTTTGATGGCGGCGGCGACGGTATGGGGGGCTTATGTTTTTATCCAAAGTTTGATATTTGCCTTGCCTGTGTTGGTGATGATTATTTTTGCTGTTGGCATGATCGCATTAATCGCGGGTCTGTGGCTGTTTACAGATTATGCTGCGCAAAAACAATGGAAAGCCTCCATCCTTGCTATCCCGATTCAGATTATGGGGCGTTATAGTTTAGAAATTTATGTGCTGCATGTTTGTCTGTTTCATGTGATCCGTCTTTTGTTCTTTCAAAATCCAAACCCCATCACAGGCACGTCTTGATCACTTGTATCCTCAGATTCTTTGTTGAGAGCAGGCAGGGCGGGTGTCCAGAAATTGGTGATGGCATCAATATTGGGGCGTTCGCGCTCTTCTTGGGTATCCAAAACCTTGCCCATATAGATAAAACCTGCGATATGATCGCGCCCATCTAAGCCCAGTAAGTTTTTGAAAGTCGGGCTGTATGCGTACCAATGCGTCAACCAATTTGTACCATATCCAAAGCTGTTGGCGGCGATACATAAATTATAACAGACTGCCCCTGCGCTTAAGATTTGTTCCCACACAGGGATTTTGCCGTTTTTAATGCGTGAGATAACGGCAATCACCACGGGGGCTTTGGTAAAGCGTTCAGATTCAAATTCTAATTTTTCAGGGCTTGCATCCTCAGGATAATCCTGAGCATAGGCTTGTTTCAACAGATCCCCTGCATGGATACGGTTTTCGCCCTCAAACACCATAAAATACCACGGCGCTTTTCGCCCATGATCGGGAACACGCGTGGCAAGACTCAGGATTTGCTGAATTTCATCCGCATCAGGGGCGGCATGATCTAAATCAAAATGTGTTAATTTTGTGGAGCGTCTTGTGTTTAAAAAATGGATTAAATCAGGATTCATGGTTTTATGTCTTGTCTTTTAGTGCGGTTTTATGATAGCAAGGCTGCAATATATCATATAAAAATGGAGGATACATAATAAAAATGGAAATAAAAATGGAATTTCAATCGGTTGCGGTTGCTTGTTTGAGTGCTGCGGTCTTGATGATAGTAACCCCTGTTTGGGCAGAAAGCTTTGACCCTATGGCGCTTTGGAAACAGGCTGGCGATGCGTTGAATGCTGCTGGACAATTTGGTAATGATGTGATGCGTAATTTTGATCCACAAAAAGATAATTTGATAATTGATTCAAAGGTTTTTAATGCAGATAATCGTGTTACAAAGTTTCAGGCGCATCATTGTAGCAGTCTTGGAATAGACCCTAATAAAATGGATAATATTAGAATAGTTATTGATAACGGTCAGATTTCGATAACGGATAAATCTTTAAAAAAAGAAGTTTTAAAGAAACCTGTCTCAAGAAATTTCCAAGGATTTGATTGTAGTTAAAATTTAATGCCTGAAATGCCGCATGCCTGTAAAAATCATGGCGATGCCTAAATCATTCGCAGCTTGGATCACATCATTATCTTTGATGGATCCGCCTGGTTGAATGATGGCGGCAATGCCTGATTTTGCGGCGGCTTCGACATTATCGGGGAAGGGGAAGAAGGCGTCAGATGCCATAACTGCCCCTTTTAAAATACCGTGTTCAATCATATTTGCTTTTGCGGTGGCGATTTGGGTGGAGTCGATACGGCTCATTTGCCCTGCGCCAATGCCCAAAGTGGCTGTGTGTTTGGCAAAGACAATCGCGTTTGATTTTACCATTTTGCAGACTGTAAAGGCAAATTGTAAATCCTGTAGCAATTCAGGGGCAGGGGCATGGTTTGTGACCACGCGCATCATATCGGGGGTTAAGATACCATTATCGCTATCTTGCACCAAAAAACCCCCTGAAACAGGCTTAATTAGCGGGCGTTTTTGGGTGATGTCCAGCATTTGACCTGTGATTAACACACGCAAGTTTTTCTTGGTTGCCAAAATCGCGGCGGCTTCTTCACTGATGGCAGGTGCAATAATGACCTCAGAAAAGACCTCAATAATCGCAGCGGCGGTGATCGCATCAAGCGGACGATTGACAGCGATAATGCCACCAAAGGCACTGACAGGATCGCAACGCAGGGCGGCTTTGTACGCATCATGCAGCGTGTCACCTATGGCAACGCCGCACGGATTGGCGTGTTTGATAATCGCAACGGCAGGGGCATCAAAATGACTAACCAGCTCAAACGCGGCGTCGGTATCATTGATATTATTATAAGACAGCTCTTTGCCTTGAATTTGTACAGCTTGGCAAATGCCCTGTTGGGCGTTTGGGGTTTTATACAATGCTGCGCTTTGGTGAGGGTTTTCACCATATCTTAGGGGTTGTAAGCGTGTACCAGCCATAGAAAAATCTTTGGGGAAAGCGTTGCTATCCTTTGTCATCCATGCTGCAATCGCGCTGTCATAGGCGGCGGTTCTTGCAAAAGCTTTGGCGGCCATGGCTTGGCGGAAGGGTAGGGACGTTTGATTATGATTTTCTGATAAAATCTGCAAAAAATCTGCATAATCATCGGGATCGGTGATAATGGTCACGCCATGATGGTTTTTTGCCGCCGCACGGATCATGCAAGGCCCGCCCACATCGATTGTTTCAATGGACGGCGTACTTTCAAACGGATATAAATTCACAATCACCAAATCAATGGCGGTAATGCCGTGATCTGTCATATCTTGTAAATGTGATGGGTTTGCACGATTCGCAAGAATACCGCCATGAATTTTCGGGTGCAATGTCTTGACGCGCCCATCCATCATTTCGGGGAATTGCGTGATGTCATCCACGGCAATGACCCGTATATTATTATCTTTTAAAAATTGCGCGGTGCCGCCTGTGGATATAATATCAATGCCTTGTGCGTGCAAATAGTGTGCAACAGGCAAAAGCCCTGTTTTATCAGAAACAGAAATAAGGGCACGGCGTATGGGGATTAGGTCAGTTGTCATGCTTTCTTATTTAACAGCATCATCCGCATTTGCCAAGACATAAACGCCTGTAATTTGCGAAGATGGGCGGAATTTATCGTTGATCCCCAAAACGGTTTCCGCACCACCCAGTAACAAAGTGGTATCAGGTTTCATCAATCCCGCCATTTCATCAAGGACTTTTTTCTTTGTTTCAGGATCAAAATAGATCAACACGTTGCGGCAAAAAATAATATCGAACTTGCCCATGCTGGACATGGGATTTAATAAATTATATGTCCCGAAATTGACCATGCGTTTAATATCATCATTGATCGTCCAGCCCTCCGGCGTTTGCGTGAAATATTTGACCAATAATTGAATCGGCATACCGCGCTGGACTTCGAATTGGGAATAAAGCCCTTTTTGGGCTTTGGCTAGAATCTCGCGTGAAATATCAGTGGCTTTGATCTCAATGTTCCAGCCTTGGGTATGTAAACCCTTCTCACGCAGGATCATTGCCAAGGAATAGGGTTCTTGACCGCTGGAACACGCCGCGCACCAGATACGCAATTTCTTATCGGTACGGGTTTTCATTAGGTGGGGTAGCAGCTTGTCTTTGAACGTATCAAAGGGTTTATTATCACGAAAGAAAAAGGTCTCATTCGTGGTCATGGCATCAACCACATCATCCACCAAATTGGCAGGTGGGAAGCCACGCAGCGCCGCCGTAAGCCCCGTTAAATCTGTATAGCCATGTTTTTGGGCAATGGGTTTTAGGCGCGTTTCCAACAAATATGATTTTTCAGGCGTAATCGCAAAGCCTGATTTTTTATATAAAATATCTTGGTAAATGTTAAAATCGGTGATCTGCATGGTGTATCCTATTTTATATCGATTATCGTATTTGCAATGTATTGCGTAACCATGCGCCCATTTGTTCTAAATCCATAATTTCTGAACAAATGCCGGCTTTGGCAACGGCACCGGGCATTCCCCAAACAACGCTGCTGGCTTCATTTTGAGCGATCAATTTGCCGTTGTTTTTAACAATGGCACGGCTGCCTTCCAATCCGTCTTGCCCCATGCCTGTTAAGATCACGGCTAAAATACGGTTATTATAAACCTCAACCACGCTGCGGAACATGGGATCAACGGCAGGACGACAAAAATTTTCAGGCGGATTTTGATTCAGGCGAATGGTGGGAATACCGTTATTGCGCTCAAGGATCATGTGATAATTTCCCGGTGCAATGTAAATATGCCCTGCTTTAAGGGATTCGCCGTCAATCCCTTCGGAACAGGGAATGCCTGTTTGCTTTTCAAGGTTTTCTGCAAAAATCTTTGTGAATGTGGCTGGCATGTGTTGGGTGATGACAACAGGAATGTTCACGCCTTTCAGATAGGGGATCAGTTTTTGCAACGCCACCGGCCCACCTGTCGAACAGCCGATTGCCAAAATATCAGGTTTTCCATTAAAGGTCATGATGTTCTTATGCAGGCTGATGGTATTATTTGGCGTTGCGGTGCTGGGTGTTGCATGGCTGCGGCTTGCCAAACGCGCCAAAGGCGTGGCGTTTTGAATGGTTTTCAGTTTCCAAAACAAATCTTCGCGAAAGGTTTCCGCGCCGCCTGATAGCGTGGAGGGTTTTAAAAGACAATCCAATGCGCCCAATGACATCGCTTTGATTGATACTTCGGCGTTTTTTGCACTTAAACTAGAGCAAACGAGGATTTTAAGATCAGGCTTAAGCGCCAGCATTTTTGGAATCGCCGTTAAGCCGTCCATCACAGGCATTTCAATATCTGTTATCACAATATCCGTGTCAGTTTTAGATAGGGCATCAAGGGCAATTTGACCATTTCCGTGTGATCCCACAATGGTAACCATCGGATCAGTTTCCAAAATTTTATACATCATCCCACGCATGACGGCTGAATCATCAACAATCATAATTCTTGCAGGGGATTTAAGTTGTGCGACCATAAATTCAAGACATTCCGTTTTTATTTTTATTTTTATTTTTATTTTTTTATTGAGTGTCGTCAGATATTTTAAGAATCGTCGGCTTCTAAAGCCCCAATTTGAATCAGTTTTGTTTTCAAAATATCATGATCGAACGGCTTCATGATATATTCATCCGCGCCTGCAATCAGGGCTTTTTGAATGTGATCCATATCGTTTTCAGTGGTACAGAAAATGACCTTTGGTTGATTATCCCCACCTAAGGCACGCAGGGCAATCAGGAATTCAATCCCACTCATGACCGGCATATTCCAGTCTAAGAGGACAAAATCAGGCATGGATTCTAAACAATGGTTCAGGGCAACTTGACCGTCTTCGGCTTCGATAATGTTGAACTTTAGTTCTTTTAAAATGCGCCCTGCCACTTTGCGAACGACGGAACTATCGTCAACGACTAAAAAATTTTGCATGTGTTTTCCTATTTTTATTTATATTTAAATTATGCAACCTTTGTATCAGAGGATGCATTTTTGGGGGAGTCGTCTAAGATACTGGCAACATCCAAAATTACCAATAATTTTCCTTCCATCCTATAAACGCCATCGGATACGCTGTGCCATAAAGGATCGAGTGTGGCGGGCGTGTCTTCGAAATCTTGTTCATTTAATTTAATAACGTCCCCGACCTTGTCGATAATCAGGCTAAAAAGTTCGCCGTGATATTCGATAACGACGCTCATGGTTTTGTCGTAATCGGGGAAAGGGGAAAGGTTTAAGCGTTTGCGCGTATCAATTGCCGTGACAATTCGTCCGCGTAGATTGAGAATCCCTGCAATTTCAGGGGAGGCAAGAGGAATGCGCGTCAACCGTTGCGGCCCTAAAACATCTTGGACTTGTAAAACAGAAATACCAAATAATTGATCTCCAATATGAATCGTAAGGTAATCTGTCATGACAACATGATTTAAATCATCATCAGCGGCACGGGATCTGAGGCTGTTATTTTTAAATGACATTTTATTGCGCTCCTGCTTTTAAGGATTTTTCTTTATCAAGGCTTATTAAGGCCTCAGAAAGTGTATCAATCAGTAAATCACGGTCAAATTTTGGAATGTGGCGATAAAAACCTGCTGCCTTTCCGTGATCTAAATCCCCCGCTGTGGCATGGGATGAAAGGGCAATGACGGGGATGTGGACTTTTCCGTCATTCTTTAGTTTTTTGACGAAATCAAATCCATTCATATCAGGCATTTCAATGTCACTGATAATCAGGTCAAAATTTTTGTTTTCATCTAGTATCTTTAAGGCTTTTGTTGGGCCATCTGTGACAACCACATCATATCCTGCCATGGTTAGAATGGGGGTTAACATATTACGAAAAAAGGGACTGTCATCAACCAATAAAACATTGCGACGATCCGTGGATTCAAAGCCTGAAAAATCTTGACCATCAGGTTCACGGAACCAGTTTTTATTGGTTTTTCCTAAATAATGCGCCACGTTAATGACATCTGTTGCCTTACCGTTAATGATACAGCTGCCGATGGTTTTATCGTCTTCGCCTGATATTTCAATATTGATCATTTCTTCACGAATATCGATAATATCATCAACAATTAATCCCATTGAATAACGCTCATCCGCAAAAACTAAAACGGGTTTTTCTTTTGCGGCGTCAATATCGACTTCGACAGACTCATCGAATGTTGCTAAGGGCATCAATGTGCCGCGATATTGCACAACCATATTCCCATTGGCAAATTCAATATCTTTGGTATTGATGCGCTCAATCCGTAAAATCAGGGATAAAGGCACAGCCTTGGGACTGCTTTTCTTGGTTTTGAACAACAGGATTGATGATTTTCTGGCTTCTTGGGCAGATTTAACGCGCTCCATCTCATCTTCGTGATCGCCTGTATTTTCAATTTCACCTGTGGCTTTGGCAACACCCACGGGATCAAGGATCAAGATCACGCTGCCGTCCCCTAAAATCGTGTTTCCTGTGAACAGTCCAATTTTTTTAATCATGCTGGATACAGGTTTAATCACGATTTCTTCGGTATCATGGACAACATCAACGATAATCCCAAAATTATATTTCCCCACTTGGGTGACAACAATATATTGATTATGCGCAAGCTCTGGAATTCCATTGGGATCTTCGGCGGGCTTTAACCCCAGCAACTGATTCAAAAACACCAACGGCAGCAACTGATTCCGTAGACGATAGACGGGGGTATTGTTAATCATCTCAATTTTATTTTGATCGCTTTTGGCGCTAATCATCACCAATTCGCGCACCGCCAATTGTGGGATAGCATAGCGCTCTGTTTGGCACTGGACAATCAGGGCGGATACAATGGCTAAGGTTAATGGAATTTTGATGGTAAAACTTGATCCTTTGCCTTCTTCGGATTTCAGTTCAATCGAGCCCCCAATTTTTTCAATATTATGGCGTACAACATCCATACCCACGCCGCGCCCTGAAACAGAGGTAACTTTTTCGGCGGTGGAAAAGCCGGCCTTGAAAATAAAATGCTGGATTTGTTGCAGGGACATGCTTTCCAGCTCATCCGCTGTTGCAAGCCCGTTTTCGATAATTTTGCGTTTGATTCGCTCCGTGGATAATCCTTTTCCATCATCGCTGATCTCAATCACAATGTGACCGCTATCATGGTATGCGTTTAACAAAATCCGTCCCGCAGGATTTTTTCCCGCTTTGATACGATCCTCAGGTGTTTCGATGCCGTGATCGGCGGAATTGCGAACCATGTGGGTTAGGGGGTCTTTGATCATATCCAAAACTTGGCGATCTAATTCCGTGTCTTGACCGCGCATTTCCAGATCAATTTTTTTGTTTAATTCGATGCTAATATCGCGAATAATCCGTGGCAGCTTTGTCCAAGCATTGCCCACGGGCTGCATACGGGTTTTCATGACGCCGTCTTGCAGCTCTGATACAACGTGATTTAAACGCTGCAAAGGTACGCCAAATTCAACATCATTATTGGTACGCGCAATTTGCAAAAGCTGATTCCGCGTGAGCACCAATTCACTGACCATGGTCATTAAATCTTCTAAGACATCAACATTGACGCGCAATGTTTGGGCGGATAGACCGCCTTCTTCGCCATTATTTGCAGCAGGTGTTGCAGCAGCTGCTGGTTTTGCAGGAGCAGGGGCGGCAGGTTTTGGTTTTTCTGCCTCTGCTATAATCGGGGCAGGGGGCGTTTCAATCACTGCAACAGGGGTTGTCGCTTGATTCATCCATTCAGGCGCGGGGGCAGCAGCAAAGGCAGCATCTAAATCATCTAAACTGACTTCGCCTGTTGCACTGATCTCAATCCCAAGGCTTGCCATGATATCTTTGGCAATGGCGGCAACTTCATCGGTGTCGGTGGGGTTTGCTGATTCGTTTTGTAATGTCCCTGCCGCATCAAAAGATGGATCATCGGCGGTTGTGATCGTTAAACTATCGGCTAGGGTCGTTTCTGTGATTATAATTGTAGGGCTTTCAACAAATTCGCCTTTTGAGATGGCTTCGACATTTTCCAGCTTGGTAATGATATCGCTGTCATCGCCCTCTGGTTCTGCGCCTGTTGCTTCTAATCCTGCGATAATCAATCTGATTCGGTCAATACTTTCGAAAATCAAGGTCACACAAGGTTGTGTGACTTCTAATTTATCGTTTCTAAAATCATCTAAAACATTTTCGGCGCGGTGCGCAACGGTTTCCAAGCGGGGTAATCCTAAAAAACCACATGTTCCCTTAATCGTGTGCATTAAACGGAAAATTTTCCCTAGCAAGTTTTTGTCATTGGGATTTTGTTCCAAGGATACTAAATCCGCATCAATTTCGGCGATATTTTCATTGGTTTCCATTAAAAATTCGGTAATCAGATCATCCACGATGTAGGCTCCATATTTGATTTAAGTATTTTATGTTGCATCCAAAAATTGAATTGGTACTTATTTTATTAGACAATCATGCCTAAACTAGGTTAACAGGCTCTTACCAAAATGCATTTTTTTGATGATAAAAATACTAGACAAGGAATATGAATCTGTTTATAAGACTGTTTATCCCATAAAACGGATACGCCGCTAAGTGGTGGCGTGGCGGAAATTCTGCTAAAAAATAATGTGCCCGGATAGCTCAGTTGGTAGAGCAAACGACTGAAAATCGTTGTGTCGGCGGTTCAAGCCCGCCTCCAGGCACCATTTTTTTTCTTATTCTTATTTTCTCAAATAAATCAATTGCATTGTAATTGCGAATCCTTTATAGAATCTCACACTTGTCGGAGTGTGGCGCAGCTTGGTAGCGTACTTGCATGGGGTGCAAGGGGTCGCTGGTTCGAGTCCAGTCACTCCGACCAGTTTTTAAAACCCCCTTTATTTCTCTAAGTTTAACATATTCCTTGATTCTTTCGCGTGTCTTCGTTATTTATGTTTCTAATAAATAATAACTTGGAGGTAATATATGAAAGTTTCTAAAGGTTTAGAGGGGTTTTCTCAGCAAGCTAGTGATTTTATCGCGCAATCTTCTTATTTTTTAATCGCAGGTCTTTACGATTTTCTTTTGGACAATCAAGAAAAATCAATTGAGTATTATTATCGTGCAGCCTTAAAAGGCGATGCAGACTCAATGAACGCCCTTGCTTATTTTTTATATAAGGATGAATTGTCGCCCTTAGTAATAGGTAAATTAAGAAATGTTTTTAATGTCTTGGCAAGAAGAAAAGATGCGGGGGGTGTAGATCAAGTTATTGTTTTAAATGATGTTCTTTATGATTATTATCAGGAAAAAATTCTTAAAAATCTCTTTGATGATCAAATAGATTTGGGTAATGATGATTTGAGAAAAACTCTTCTAGAAACGGCTCTTTTGAATATAGATGCGTTAATTTTGTATAGTAAAAAAAATGATGTCGCTAGACTTGAGGTGTGTCGTAGTGATTGTTTGGATATAACCATGTTGCATCATGATCTGTTGAATGCGGCTATAAAGCATGGGTTAGAGCAAAAGTTAAAATTTCCAGAGGTTCATGCTCCATTAGATTCGTTACTCATGGCATTATATAGGCAATCAGGTAGCCGAGAGGATTTGCTCAAGGCAAAGAAAATACAAAATATATTGAATAATAATACAAAGAGCGATGGCAGATCGCCAAGTTCTTCTTCAAGTAATGTTGTTGTGTTGACAAGAGGCTAGTCTATTTTTGAGTAACTCTTTCTTTAAAATAAAGTCACTCAAAAAATAAATTCACTATTTCAGGGGATCAAAAATCTTTTTGCACTTTGCCCTCTTGCGTAATGCTTTTGAAAAGAGTAAAAATAGCTGTGTTTTTGTGTTTGCGCACAAAGTTAAATTTACAAAACATATGTGTTTTTCTGAAATATTATGATTCAAGCGCTTTCTTTTTATGGGTTTTCAACGATTCTGGTCTTAAGTGCCCTTGCGGTCGTGTTCTCAAAAAATCCTGTCCATTCGGTATTGTTTTTGATTCTTGCGTTCTTTGATGCTGCTGGATTATTTGTTTTGTTGGGGGCGGAATTTTTGGCAATGCTTTTGGTTGTTGTCTATGTTGGTGCTGTGGCTGTTTTATTCCTTTTTGTTGTTATGATGATCGATATTGATATTTCAGCAATCAAAAAACAAGGAAAGCTGTTGTTGATTGCAGGGCTTTTATTGGGATCTGTGATGTTAGCGCAGCTTTATTTAGTCTATGATATTTCAGGAACATCAACGATGCCTGTGGATACCGCAGCACAGCTTGCACGCTTTGATAGTTCTGTTGGAACAGCGCCGATTAAGACTGTAAGCAATGCAAAGCAAATTGGTTTGGTCTTATATACTGATTATATGATTCCGTTTTTCTTGGCGTCGATTGTGTTATTTGTTGCCATGATTGGGGCGATTGTTTTGACGCTTCGTTATCGTCCGGATGTTCGTCGCCAAAAAGTGCGCGCGCAATTGGATGTCACACCTGAGCAGGCCATGTCTGTTGAGAAAATTGAGCTTTATAAAGGGATATAGTTCTATGGTTATCGGGTTGATGCATTATTTAATTCTAGCTGCTATCGTCTTTACAATTGGTTTGTTTGGCTTGTTCCTAAATCGCCGTAACGTGATTATTGTGTTGATGTGTATCGAGCTCATCTTATTATCTGTTAATATTAACTTTGTTGCATTTTCCTCCAGCCTTAATGATATTTCAGGGCAGATTTTTTCAATTTTCATTCTGACCATCGCTGCAGCTGAGGCAGCAATTGGTTTAGCCATCTTAGTAATCTTCTTCCGTGCCAAAGGATCTATTGCCATGGATCAAATTAGACAATTAAAAGGGTAGAAAAGCTTTATATGTTTATGCATTATTACGCACTTGTTCTTTTGCCCTTATTTGGTTTTTTAATTGCGGGTCTTGGTGGCTGTTGGTTAGGACATCGTGGTGCACAATTTATCACTGTTTTTGCTGTGTGTGCGTCCGCGGCTTTGTCTGTCTATCTGATACAACCCGTTATTTTAGGGGGGAATACCGTCAGCTTACCCTTATTTGATTGGATTCATGTTGGTAATTTTTCCGTAAATTGGGGGTTGCGTTTTGACACATTATCTGTGGTCATGATGAATGTGATTACCATTGTGTCAGCCTGTGTTCATATTTATTCATTGGGATATATGCATGATGATGCCTCCCGTGGTCGGTTTTTTGCCTATTTGAATCTCTTTACTTTTGCCATGTTAATGTTGGTTGCTGCCCCAAATCTCTTACAGCTTTTCTTTGGTTGGGAAGGGGTGGGGGTTGCCTCCTATCTTTTGATTGGATTTTATAATACAAAAGACAGCGCCAATGCGGCCGCAATTAAGGCTTTTGTTGTCAATCGGGTCGGTGATTTTGGTTTGGCCTTAGGGATTATGGCGTGTTTTGCATTATTTGGCACAATTCAATTTGACTCTATTTTTGCACAAGTGCCAGTTTTAAAAGATTCAATGATGCAGATTGGACATTATTCTGTGCATGGTTTCACCTTTGTCACCTTGCTTTTGTTAATGGGCGCTGTTGGGAAATCAGCACAATTGGGGCTGCATACATGGTTACCTGATGCGATGGAAGGGCCCACGCCTGTTTCCGCCCTGATTCACGCGGCAACAATGGTGACCGCAGGGGTGTTTTTAATTGCGCGTATGTCCCCTGTTTTTGAATTTGCACCATTTACATTACAGCTTGTTACTGTGATTGGGGCGTTGACGGCGATTATTGCGGCAACGATTGGCATGGTACAAAGTGATATTAAGCGCATTATCGCCTTTTCAACCATGAGCCAGCTGGGCTATATGTTCTTTGCTCTTGGTGTATCAGCCTATAGTGCGGCTATGTTTCACTTGGTTACCCATGCTTTTTTCAAAGCGCTTTTATTCTTATCCGCAGGTTCTGTAATTCATGGGCTGCACCACGAACAAGATATTCACAAAATGGGCGGTATTTGGAAAAAGATGCCTGTAACATACGCTTTTATGTGGATTGGATCTCTCGCATTGGCAGGAATTCCATTTTTTGCAGGCTATTATTCCAAAGACATGATCTTAGAGTCCGCTTTTGCAGCCAATAGCTCCTTTGGGTATTTTGCCTATGCGTGTGGGATTGCCGCTGCGTTTTTAACTGCATTTTATAGTTGGCGTTTGATTATTGTGGCATTTCACGGCAAAACGCGATTGGATCATCACACATTTGATCATGCGCACGAAGTGCCTGCCTTGATGCTTGCGCCAAAAATTTTATTGGCATTGGGCGCGTTGGGGGCAGGGGCTTTGCTTTATACGCCCTTCGTCGGCACAGTGGCGCATCATGAAACGCCTGCTGTGACGCAATCTGTTGTCATTGAAGGTCATAATGCAACGGAAACTGTTGCCACAGATCACCAATCCGCTGAGCCTTTGAATCGGGATCGTTTTTGGGGGAAATCTTTATTCGTTTTACCTGAAAATGACTCTGTAACACACGCGCACCATGTTCCTGCTTGGGTTAAGTTTTTGCCCTTAATTATGGGCGTTTCAGGGATTATGTTGGCCTATTTATTCTATATGTTTGTACGTTATATTCCGTTATGGTTAAAAGGGCGTTTTTCCGTTGTGCATGCGTTTTTGTATGATCGTTGGATGTTTGACCGTTTATATGATGTTTTATTTGTCAAAGATGCGCGTTTTTTAGGGATGTTTTTTTCTAAAAAAGGGGATCAGCAAATTATTGATGGATTAGGCCCTGATGGATTTGCAAAATGCTCACGGACATTCTCATATGTTTTACGACGCATACAAAGCGGATTTATTTATCATTATGCCTTTATGATGGTTTTAGGGGTTTTTGCAATTTTCAGCTATACGCTGTGGAAATTGATGCCGCATTAAAAGAATATTGATGAAAAGAATATTGAATTTTGGAGAATAGTAATAAATGATTTCCGCCTTTCCCATTTTATCCTTGATGACGGCTTTGCCCATGGCAGGCGTAATTTTGTTATTGTTTCTGCGTGGAACGGAAACGCAAATTGCACAATTTTCAAAAATCACGGCGCTTTTTATAACCATTATTGGTTTTTTCCTTTCTGTTTTTTTATTGGCAAAATTTGATCCTAGTGTGCAGGGGTATCAGTTTGTTGAGAAATATAAATGGTTTGCATTGGAAGGCATGTCATTTCGTTTAGGCGTTGACGGGATTTCCGTGTTTTTTGTTGTGCTGACAAATTTTTTAATGCCTGTTGCGTTGCTTGCGGGATGGAAATCAATTACCAAAAATGTGCGTCATTATATGGCGCTGTTTTTATTGCTTAATATGTTTATGATCGGCACATTTTGTGCGTTAGATGCTATTTTATTCTATGTCTTTTTCGAAGCCGTTCTGATTCCAATGTTTTTGTTAATTGGAATTTGGGGGGGGGCAAATCGAGTTTATGCCTCTTATAAATTCTTTTTATACACATTATTGGGATCGGTTTTGATGTTGGTGGCGTTGATTTATATGATCAACAAAGCAGGTTCTGCAGATATTGAAATGTTAACACAGTTTGTCCCGACCATATCGCCTGCGGTACAATATTGGTTATGGTTGGGATTATTTGCCAGCTTTGCGGTAAAAATGCCTATGTGGCCAGTCCACACATGGTTGCCCAATGCCCACGTCGAAGCGCCCACGGCAGGCTCAATTATCTTAGCCGGTGTTTTATTGAAAATGGGGGGGTATGGGTTTTTAAGATTTTCTTTACCCATGTTGCCAGATGCGTCACTATTTTTTGCGCCTTTCGTGATGGGATTGAGTGTTATTGCGATTATTTATGCGTCGCTTGTTGCCTATGTTCAAACAGATATGAAAAAAATGATTGCCTATTCATCGGTTGCGCATATGGGGTTTGTAACGTTGGGGATTTTTGCCCTGAATGAACAGGGTGTACAGGGCGCAATTTTCCAAATGATCAGCCATGGTCTGATCTCAGGGGCGTTGTTCTTAGCGGTGGGGGTTGTTTATGACCGATTGCATACGCGCGATATTGCCCGATATGGCGGTATTGTTAAAAATATGCCGCGCTATGCCACGTTTTTTATGATTTTAACCTTGGCCTCTGTTGGATTGCCTGTAACATCAGGGTTTGTTGGTGAGTTTTTATCACTCTTAGGGGCATTTTTAGCCAATCCCATTATGGCCGTTTTTGCAACAACAGGTGTTATTTTTGGTGCAATTTACATGTTGCTTTTATATCGTCGTGTTATTTTTGGCAAAGCTGAAAATGAAGATGCTGCGGCGATGAAGGATTTAGATTTGCGCGAGTATATGTTGTTTTTACCAATTGCGATTTTAATTTTTATTTTGGGTGTTTACCCGTCTTTGATTACAAAACGGACTGAAGGCGCAGTAAAAGCGATTTTAAATGCCGATGCTACAACACAACATTTTCCAGCACTTGCGATGGAAGGGAAGTAAGATTTTATGAATTTATCTGTTTTCAGCGCATTTTCTGCTTTTTTCCCAGAAGTCATTTTGGCCGTTTCCGCCATGATTGCTCTGATGTATGGCGTTTTTATTCCCGAAAAAAAAGAAGGACGTGCGTTTAAAGATGTGTGCCTTATAGGGATTGTTGCATTTTTAAGTGCGATTTTGACATTGCATTGTCAAATTGACTCCCCAAATATATTTTCAAAAATGCTGTCCGTTGATGTCTTTACACAATCCATAAAATTTATTGTGCTGTTTGCGGGGATTGGATTTTTGGTCTATGCACGCACAACAAACCCAGAAGGCACGCGATTAAAACCCGAATATCCTGTATTGATTTTGCTTTCTATTTTAGGGATGTTTGTGGCTGTTTCTGCTAGAAATTTATTGTTACTCTATGTTGGGATTGAGCTGCAGGCTTTGTGTTTTTATATTTTAGCAGCCTTCCGCCGTGACTCTTTGGAAGCGTGTGAGGCAGGATTAAAATATTTTATCCTCAGTGCCTTAGCGTCTGGATTAATGTTGTTTGGAATGTCCTTAATTTACGGATTTTCAGGCAGCCTGTCCTATGACATGATTTTGGCACGCGTGAATGTGGGAACGGATTTAACCAATTTAATCGGATTAAAAATTGGAATTGTGATGTTGATGATGGCGTTTGGCTTTAAATTATCATCCTTTCCTTTCCATTTTTGGACACCTGATGTGTATGAAGGATCTGCGCCGATTACCACCAGCTTTTTTGCATCTTTGCCGAAAATTGTGGCCTTCGCGGCGTTGGCACAATTTGTGTTTGCCACTGTTTTTCCTGTTTTTGCCGTGATACAGCCGATTTTCTTGGTTTTTGCCATTGGATCAATGGTCATCGGCGCCTTTGGCGGGATTGGTCAGACGCATATTAAACGCTTGATTGCCTATAGTACGATTTCCAATATGGGATATGTGATGATTGGCTTTGTCGTGGGCACATCCGCCAGTGTTGCGGCGTCTTTTGGATATGTTGTTTTTTATATGATCATGAATTTTGCATTTTTTGGCATTCTTTTTCAAATTCAGACAAAAGACGGTATTATCAGCAAATTGGATGATTTAGCAGGGCTTTCGAAGAAAAACCCTGTCTTAGCCTATGCTTTATCGGTTGTTTTATTATCAATGGCGGGTATTCCCCCCTTGGCAGGATTTTTCACAAAATTTATTTTATTTAAAGCCGCCATTGATTCCGGTGCCGTCTTCCTTTCTGTGGTTGGATTAATAAGTTCCGTCGTGGGGTGTTTTTACTATTTAAAACCCATTAAAATTATGTTCTTTGACGCCCCTGCGGAAGAGGTTAATTGCGTTTACTTATCAAAAGCAGGGATTTTAGTTCTGAGCCTATGTTTATTTGTCATTGTTGCCTTAGTCATTCATCCTGATTTTGCCTATTCGATTGGACAGTTTTTGGTGTCGTCATTGTCTTTTGTTAATTTTGTGCAGTAAAGAGAGAGCGATTTGATTGAGACGTCGCATCTGATCCACCAAGAACGGGTGAATAGCACCCAAGACCTTGCGAAATCATATATTGCACAAAATTCTAAAACATTAAAAGATGAAGACATCATCGTTTTCCAAGCCGATCAACAAGATTCAGGGCGTGGGCGTCATGGTCATGTTTGGACGTCACCGTTTGGAAATTTGTATATGTCCATATTGATCAGGCCTAATGTGTCTCAAAAACTATGGGGGCAGATTTCCTTTGTTTGCGCGGTTGCTTTGTGGAAAGCCTTATCAAATTTTGTGGGGACAGATCAGAAATTAAACCTGAAATGGCCAAATGATATTTTGTTAAATACGCAAAAACTCAGTGGCATTTTATTAGAAACGCATCAAAATCCTTCACAAGAAGATTCTTACTTAATCATTGGCATGGGGGTTAATGTTCAATCGCCGCCAGAGGGAGCGGCCTGTTTGAAGACAGATAATGTCGCCAAAGTCCGCGATGTTGTCATACAAAATTTTATCCAAACCTATAATCAATGGGCAAAAGATGGATTTACAGATATTCGTCAGCAATGGATCAACCACGCAATTGGCATAGGCAACCAGATTACTGTTCGTACGGCACACACAGAAACAAAAGGAATTTTTAGCGGTATAGATCATGATGGGGCATTGATTTTGGATGGACAGCATAAAATCCATGCAGGGCAGGTTTTCTTTGATTAAAGCATAAAATTCATATATACATAGTTTTCATCCCAATCAATAAATTGGCATTATAATGATTTTAGTAATTGATATTGGTAATACAAATATCCTGATCGCCATTTATAAAGACGATCAACAATATGCATCATGGCGCTTGCGTACCGATGAAACGCGCTGTTCGGATGAATATTTTGCATTCTTTTTGCCGTTGGCGCAGCATCAATCAATTGATATATCCTTGATTAAACAGGCGGTGATATGCTCAGTTGTGCCAAATTGTGATTTTCATATCAGAGGGTTTTGTCAATATATTGTTGGGGATGATGTTTTTCAGATTGATAAAAAATATCATCATTATGGCATTGATGTTCAAATTGAAAAGCCTGAAACATTGGGGGCAGATCGATTTATCAATGTTTTAGCGGTCAAAGAACATTATCAAGCGCCAGCCATTATTATTGATTTTGGAACAGCCACAACATTTGATGTTTTGGGCGAAGGCAATATATATCATGGCGGCGTTATTGCCGCAGGGGTTCACTTATCGATTGATGCCTTATCACGCGCGGCGGCGAAATTGCCGCGCATTTCTGTTCGTAAAACAGATCAGATTATTGGAAAAAATACAATCCAAGCCATGGAATCAGGCGTTTATTGGGGATATGTTTCCATGGTTGAAGGCATGATTGAGCGCTTAGTTTATGAGATGATGCCCGATGTTAATGATAAAAACGCCATTGCGCCTCTTGTCATTGCGACAGGAGGGCTTGCGCCATTGATCGCCGATGCCATTCCCACCATACAATGTGTGGATCAAGATTTAACTTTAAAAGGAATTCTCGCCGCATGGCGTATTTATAAAAATCAAACCCTCTCCTTAACCTCTTAAAACAATAAAGATAGAAATAGAAAATGACAAAAAAAACAAAACAAAGTAATACAGATATTCAAAAAACATTACATTTCGTTCCCTTAGGCGGCAGTGATGAATTTGGATTAAATTTTAATGTCTATGAATATGATGGGCGTTATTTAATTTTTGATTGTGGGATGGGATTTGCGGATGCGTCTTTGCCGAATGTGGATATTTTATTACCTGATACACGTTGGTTAGATGACAAAACAGATTTAATTGATGGTCTGATCATCACCCATGCGCACGAAGATCACATTGGCGCCTTACCACATTTATGGCCGCGTTTACAATGCCCCATTTATTGTACAGATTTCACGGCAACTGTTTTGCGTGCAAAAATCCAAGAATTTCCTGAGTGTCATGAGATGAAAATTCATATTGTGAAGACAGGGTTGGATCAAAAACCATTGAAATTTCACCACCGCTTTGAGCTCCAATTCATCCATGTAACACACTCCATCCCTGGTGCGTTTATGAGTATTCTAAAAACCCCTGTTGGCACAGTCGTGCATAGTGGGGATTGGAATTTAGACGATCGCCCCGTGATTGGATTACCCACCGATACAAAATCCATTACGCAATTAGGGCAAGATGAACAGATTTTAGCCTATGTCGGGGATTCCACAAATTCAGGTGTATCGGGACGATCAGGGTCAGAAACCGATGTCGCGGCTGGGTTATTAGAAACATTCTCACGCTGTGAAAACGCCATTGCGGTGACAATATTTTCATCAAATATATCGCGCTTTTATTCGATTTACAAAGCTGCAAAAGCCGTCGGTCGTAAGGTTGCTGTTTTTGGCTATTCCATGAATCGTATGATTGGTTGTGCCCAAGAATGTGGGATTTTGCCCCGTGATTTGGAATTAATGAGTGCCAAAGACGCCAAAAAATTAGGAAGAGATCAAATTGTCTATGTTCTAACAGGATCACAGGGGGAATCGAATGCCGCCCTTGCGCGTGTATCGCGTGCGGATCATCCTGATATTCGTTTGCAGCGTGGGGATCATGTTATTTTTTCCGCGCGTGCCATTCCATCCAATATTCGGGAGATCTTAGACCTTAAAAACCGTTTGGTGCAATCGGGTATTGATGTGATTGATCCTCGCAACGCCCCTGCCTTAATCCATGTTTCAGGTCACCCGTGCGAAGATGAAATTTTGGATATGATTGCCATGTTAAAGCCCAAAATTTTGATTGCCGTGCACGGAGAGCGCGCGCAAATCGAAGATCAATGTAATCTTGCCTTATCACGCGGTCATGTGACCCAAGCCATTGCTGCCCGTAACGGTGAAGTGATTGCGATTTCATCAGATCACGCGGCTGAAGTGATCAATCATGTGGATACAGGGGTTTTGGCGGTTGAGCCCAATCGTGTTTTATCGGTTTCCTCCACCATCTTGAAAAAACGCAGCAAGTTACAATTTACAGGGGTAACTGTGGTCACCGTTACTATGGATGATACAGGTCAGTTGATGACAGATAGCCGTTTATCCTGTGTTGGACTGTTTGATCCTGCTGATCCATTAGATTGTGAATTGGAAAAAGAATTGCTGGATACAATTGAAACAACATTAGAAGACATCAAACAAATCGACCGAACAAACCATAGCTTGGTTGAGAGCAAGATTAAAATAGCCATTAAACGATATATGAATGATATGTTGGGATTAAAACCAACAATTATTGTTCATATTATGGTTGTTTAATTTATATGGGCATCGCCAGCGGTCTTTTGGTTTATATTATGATATGGTGGCTGGTGTTTTTCTGCCTGCTGCCTATCGGCATGAAACATGATGATGGCTTAGAATTCGAAGGTCAAAAAATCTATACCCCCAATCAATCAAATCTGCGGATGAAGCATAAAATTATACTTTGTTGTCTTATATCCGCGGGGTTTTGGGGGATTACAGATTTTATTATTTTGATGGAATGGATTAGTTTCCGATAAAAAGACTGTACCTTCTCAAATTTTCTGTGCTATAATGATCATAGGCTGCGGAGTGCGTGATATTTTTTATTCCATCGACCGATAATCTCTTCACACGGGAGCTGTGCCTTTATTAGATCTTGGTCTATAAAATACGGTGCCCACCTAGTCATACTGGGTCACATGTGAATACATACTATACACGGCTTTGCGGCTTTTTTATTTTTAACCATGCCTGATTTTACGACACAGAAAAAAGACATTCGGGAGCGATCTAAACAGCACCGCTTGAATTTACGCGTTGATGTTTCCTATGCTGAAGATGCGTGTGCGCTTTTTTTAAAATCCTTTCCTAACCAAAACAATATTGCGCTTTATTATCCTGTGCGTGGCGAAATGGATACAACGCCCTTATTCCAAGAATTATCCCTTAAGCATAAAACGCCTTTATTGCCCATCACACAACCAAACACGCGCATCTTAAAGTTTGCGTTTTGGAATGCGGCTGAGGATAGCATGGCGCAGGGGGCTTATGGGATTCCTGCACCTAAAAATCCTATATTTCATCATCCTGAAATCATTGTCACGCCGCTTTTGGCATTTGATCCGCGCGGTAATCGCTTGGGGTATGGCGGCGGATATTATGATGCGACCGTCCATTATTACCGCACCGATCCTGCCTTTGAAGGGGCGCGTCCGATCATTGTGGGCTATGCCTATGATGAACAAGCGGTTTTATTTCATTTACCTATTGAAAAACATGATGAAAAGCTGGATTATGTCGTCACACCAACACGAATTTTGAGCTTTTTATGAAGATTGTTTTTATCGGGGATATTGTCGGCAGATCAGGGCGCGAGGCCTTAGAGTGTTACTTGCCCCACATCAAAGAAAAATTACAGCCCGATTTTATCATTGCCAATGGCGAAAATGCCGCGCATGGTTTTGGGATTACCGCAAAAATCTGCCAAGATCTCTATGCCATTGGCGTGGATTGCATCACCACGGGCAATCATATATGGGATCAAAAGGAAATTATGACCTATATTGACTCTGATCCACGCCTGATCCGCCCGATCAACTATCCTGCTGGCACAGTGGGGCGTGGAGCGTCTGTGTTTACATTACAAGATGGCCGTAGTATTTTAGTCATCAACGCCATGGCGCGGATTTTTATGGATCCGTTAGATGATCCGTTTGCTGCCGTGATGAATGTGGTGCAGCAATATCCGTTGGGGCAAAAAATCAATGCCATTTTTGTTGACTTTCATGGGGAAACCAGCAGTGAGAAAATGGCGATGGCACATTATTTAGACGGCAAAATTTCCGCCCTTGTCGGGACGCATACGCATATTCCCACGGCAGATGCGCATATCCTACCCCTTGGGACGGCCTATCAAACTGATGCAGGCATGAGCGGTGATTACAATTCCATCATTGGCATGAAAACCGCTACGCCCATTCATAAATTCACTAAAAAAACCCCCCCAGCGGAGCGTATGAGTCCCGCGGACGGCGAGGGGACATTATGCGGCGTATTTATTGAAACAAACGATCAAACAGGCAAAGCCACACGCATTCTACCGATCCGCTTAGGGAAATGGTTGCAAGAAACAGTTTTTTAGGCTAAAAAATCAGCATCAAATTTCTAAACTGAGGCTCTTATAATATGGCAGGTCATTCCAAATTTAAAAATATTCAACACCGCAAGGGCGCGCAAGATAAAAAACGCGCGAAAATCTTTACCAAAGCAGGGCGTGAGATTATTGTGTCCGCAAAACTAGGTGGTGGCGATCCTGATATGAACCCCCGTTTACGCGGTGCGATTGCCGCCGCGCGTGCTGTGAATATGCCCAATGACCGTATCAAAAAAGCCATTGAAACCGCTGTCGGTAAAAATGACGGCGATAATTTCGAAGATATTCGTTACGAAGGATATGGCGCAGGGGGCGTTGCCATTATCGTGGAAGCCTTAACCGATAACCGCAACCGTACCGCAGGCGATGTTCGGGCGGCTTTCAGCAAATGTGGTGGCAATTTAGGGGAAACCAATTCGGTGAGCTTTATGTTCGATCATGTCGGCGAAATCCTATATCCCGTTAATGTCGCCGATGCCGATGAAATTTTCGAACAAGCTGTAGAAGCAGGGGCGGAAAACGTAGAGTCCAATGATGAGTATCACGAAATTACTACCAAGCCCGATCAGTTGATGCCTATCACTGATTTCCTCACGGCAAAATACGGTGCACCCGAAAAATCGGCTGTGATTTGGCGTCCCAACGTGATGACGGAGGTCAACGAAGATATTTTGCGATCTATCCTAAAACTGATTGATTTATTGGAAGACAGCGACGATGTCCAAAACGTCACCGCCAATTTCAGCGCCAGCGATGAATTGCTGGATAAATTGATGGCGGAATAAAAAGATTGAGCACGGGGTCTTGTTATGATAATATGGTAAAAAACTATAGCAGGATTACCCATGAATAAAACGGCGCTTTTGGAAATTGAAAACCAGAAAATATCGGCATTGTTGCATGGATCGATTTTTGAGTGTTTTTTGTGAATCCATCACCAAGAATCGTCATGCCGGACGTGATCCGGCATCTCCCGCCTATACGCACGAGATGCCGTGTCGGGGCACGGCATGACGGCGGTGGGGGAAAAGCACAACCCGCGTCTGCGCTCAAACTAACCCCCTAATATTCGCTCAGCCCTTGTTCAATTGTATTATAGATTTTTTGTAATTGATCCGCCGTTATAATATAAGGCGGCAGAACATAGATTGTGTTTCCCAAAGGACGTAATAAAATGTTATTTTTCAGGCAATAATCATAAAACCACGGCGCAACGGGCGATAAATAGCCATCATGTTTATGCATCACCTCAAACGCTAAGATTGTGCCGCAATGGCGGGGGTTTTGAACGTGGGGATTTGATTTTAGCCGTTCCACAAAATTTGCATGCGATGCGCAAATATGATCAATGCGTTGCTGCACAGGCTCATCATGCCAGATCTTAAGCGATGCCAACGCCGCTGCGCAAGATAGGGCATTTCCTGTAAAGGAGCTGGAATGGAAAAACATCTTGGCTTTGTCATCCGCATAAAACGCATCATAAATATGCCGTGTCGTCAGTGTTGCCCCCATGGGCAATGTGCCACCTGTTAAGCCCTTTGATAGGCAGATAATATCAGGATATTGATCAATCTGATCCGCAGCAAAGCGCGTGCCTGTGCGCCCGAATCCTGTCATGACCTCATCAAAAATGACCAATACATCATTTTTTTTGGCAATGGATACAATCTCTTGTAAGATGGAAGACTCATACATTTTCATCCCCCCAGCGCCCAGCACCAAAGGCTCTAAGATAATGGCCGCGGCTTGATTCCAACTGAGATAATCCCGAAGGGCGGTCAGTGTATTTTCACCATCATCAACAGGAAAGGGCAAATGATACACATCAAATAATAAACGATCATAGGCAGCGTTATAGATGCTGCGCGCCCCTGTGGACATTGTACCGAATGTATCGCCATGATAACCATGGTCAAGGGCGATGATTTTATTGCGGCGATCGCCCCGATTATGCCAATAACCCAGCGCCATTTTTAAGGCCACTTCCACGGCGGTTGAGCCGCTATCGGAATAAAACATATGCTGGTAAATATTGTGACCACAAAATTGCAGCAGCGCGTGCGTTAGCTCTTCAGCGGTGTCATGGGTAAAACCTGCAAAAATAACTTGGGATAGGTTTTCAGATTGTTTCTGAACGGCCTGTGTAATTGCAGGGTGGCTGTGGCCATGAATATTGATCCACCATGATGAAATCCCATCCAAAATCGGCGCTGATCCATTTTGTGGGTACAGATACGCGCCTTGCGCTTTTGAAATGGGAATAATGGGTTGTTGCAGCCCGTGTTGTGTAAAGGGGTGCCATATTGCCGGTTTATGCATTGTTACTGTGATCCTATTAACCCCTCACGTTCAAACAATGCGGTGCTATCGGCATCGCGTCCCATAAAGTTTTTATAGAGGATTGCAGGATGTTCTGTACCGCCACGGCTTAAGATATGATCTTTGTATAATTGGGCAAGATCAGTATTATACAGCCCTTCCTTCTCAAACCGTGCAAAGACATCGGCATCTAAAACTTCTGCCCATTTATAGCTGTAAAAACCAGCACTATAGCCGCCTGCAAAAATATGGGAGAAGCTGTAGGATGCCGCGCCGGCTTGAGGGTGAAGGGGTAGGATGCGTGAATTTTTTGTGGCTTCTTCTTCGAATGTTTTAATATCGGTTTTATCAATATCTTTAACGTCGCTGTGCCATATCATGTCCAATAATCCCATGCTTGCTTGTCTTAAACCCTGTAGCCCGACATGAAAATATTTGGCATTGCGGATTTTTTGGATTAGGGATTCTGGAATATTTTCGCCCGTTTGATAATGTTTAGCAAACAAATTTAACGTTTCAACACAATAGCCCCAATTTTCTTGGATTTGGGAAGGCAATTCAACAAAATCCCATAATACGCTGGTGCCTGATTTACTGCGATAGGTGACATTTGATAAAATGCCGTGCATCGCGTGACCGATTTCATGAAAGATGGTTAAAACCTCTTCATGGGTCATGAGCGCAGGCGCATCGGCGGTAGGTTTGGTGAGGTTACATACAATTGATTTAATGGGATGGCGGACTTGCCCTGCATAAAGACCTTGATCACGATAGCTTCTGCACCACGCTCCATGTCTTTTCCCTTTTCGAGGGTGCATATCTGTGTATAAATTTCCCAAAAATCTGCCATCTTCGGCGTGAACATCAAAGGCTTTCACATCAGGATGATAGGTTGGCAGATCAAGATTGGGCGTAAAGCGCACCGCAAATAATTTTTCAAAATGCGCAAATACACCTTTTAGCGTGGCATCGACTTCGAAATAGGGGCGCAATTCCTCTTCGTTAAAATCCAGTGTGGCATGTTTTAATTTTTCGCTGTAATAGCTTAAATCCCAAGGTTGAATGTCATCTTCCAGCCCCTGTTTGGCGGCAAATTCTTTTAAAATTGCCAATTCTTGGGTGGCTTTGGGTTTATAACGATTAATGCAATCTTCTAAGAAATCAAAGACAGTTTCGGGATTTTTCGCCATGCGTTCTTCCAACACATAATCGGCGTGGGTTTTATAGCCCAAGAGTTGCGCGCGCTGGTGACGCAGTTTTACAATTTGGCGGATATTATCCGCATTGCTGAATTCCCCATGATTGGCTTTGTTGGAATAGGCAATCCATAATTCGCGGCGCAATTCACGATCATCGGCATATTGCAAGATGGGCATATACAGGGGCAAGTCTAATGTTAATGTCCATCCCTCTTGCCCTCTGGATTGCGCCTCTTCTTGGGCTTGTTGGATGATCATCTCAGGCACGCCCTTTAGGCGATCTGAGTTGAGCAAGTTTAAGTTATAGGATTCAACGGATTTTGTAACATTTTCCATGAATTGCAGCGGCAGGATAGAAAGCTGATTATTGATACTGCGTAATGTTTCTTTATCATCATCAGATAATAACGCCCCCCCCCTAACAAAACCGCGATAGCTGTCGGTCAGAATCGTGTGTTCCTCAGTGGTTAAATTCAAATCATCTATGGATTCATACAATATTTTCACCCGTTGAAATAAAATAGGGTCTTGGGCAATGTCATTTGAAAATTCCGATAAAAGTGGGCTGATTTTTAAGGATATTTCCTGCATCTCATCATTACCATTGGCATAGAGATTCGCATAAAAGATGCCTGTGGCATTATCCAATATATCGCTGGCGACCTCCATCGCCACAATCGTATTTAAAAATGTGGGGGCGTCTGTGCTGTCCTTAATCGCCTGAATATTGGCACGCGCTTGCTTCAACCCTTCCTCCACCGCGGGTAAATAATGCGCATTTTCAATGCGATCAAACAT
Organism: Gemmobacter sp.; assembly: GCA_044238935.1. GTDB lineage: Bacteria > Pseudomonadota > Alphaproteobacteria > Micavibrionales > Micavibrionaceae > JBIICI01. The sequence continues at coordinate 14,824 of JBIICI010000005.1, read as the reverse complement.
CGGCGCAAGATTGGGGAGGGTGGATAGGGAGAGGAGAGGGTTGTTAGAGGACATGATTTCAGCTGCTTTATAGTGAGAGATTTGTATTTAAAGATAGGATATTGATTGTAAGCATACAAGTCAAACAGCATGTTTATTTAAAGTTTTTTATTTGACAGATTGTGTTTTATATCTATAAGAAATGGAAAAACAATATAATTTATATTTATACAAAACGGGAGACATAGCCATGAAAAAACCAATCCTGATTGTCTTTGATTATGATGGCACAATCACGGAATTCTCTAAAAAAAGGGGGTGGATGGTAAAGAAATTTGTACCTATGTTAAAATTAATTTTGGATAGCCTCAATGTTTTTTATGTCACAGTAAAAAACATCAAAAATCAGATATGTCCAGATTTTCATATTTCTGGCGCATATAAAAAGGCCGTTTTATCAATTCTCTCTGGAAAACCTCATAAAGATACCATTAAATTGCTGGATAAATCAAAGGAAATGAATATAAAAACAGCTATTCTCAGTAATAATCATCCAGAATGGGGTGAGCGTATATTACGCCATTTTGGGCTAAAAGAGAAGTTTAACGTCGTTTCTTTTGATTCAAAAAAACCTGATCCTGAACGATTGCTGGAGAGTATCACTGATATTCATTTTGAAAATAAGAGAGGTGATATTATTTTAATGGTGGGGGATATGGATGTTGATATGCAGGTTGCTATCAATGCCAAGAATTTATGTCCATATACGATAATCCCTGTGGCCATGGGCAAAGACAGCCCCGCGGCTCATTTCTTACGCAATCATTTTAATAACGAAGCTACAAAAAATCCCTCAACGCATATTATTGTTGATAATATAGGTGCTCTTCTTGAATTGGTGAAACGTATGCCGTCTTAATGATATATATGGCGCAGCCATTTTTTAAAGAAATTTCTCTATAGCTAAGGCACGCATTTTATGTCTGCGTTCAAACGCCATGCAGGCTACGCGCCACTCAGCAACCCTTTTATAGCGCACGATTTTATAATCATTTTGTAGGGCGTGGGCTATATCTTTGTGGTGTTTATAAACTTAACGGTGTTCCCATAAAATTTTTATATAAAATCGTGGGATGCTTGCTGCCTCCTGTTGCTAACATTTCTTTCCTATAGCATTGTGCGGTATGTGGATTGTATAAACCGTCTGCTTGAAATTTTTTAAAGATCATATTTGCCACAACTTGCCCGAGGGCGTGGCTGTAACCTATGCTTTGGTAATCCATGGTGAATATGTGATCAAGGCCGCCTTTTTCAATAATGTTGTCAACATTTTGGGGTAAGCCAAAATATTCTAAAACGTTTTGTTCAAATTTTGGGTGGTTATGTTCGGACAAATTCATAGAGATTGTTTCGTGATACAGCATCGTTTCTAAAGCAATGGGAATAATTCTGTATATATTGAATAGGGGCTCATTTTTTTCATCTTGTTTTCGAAGATGTTCTATCATTTCTGTGGGGATTAAATTGCCTGTTTGATAATGTCTTGCGAAAGACCGAAGCGTTTCGGGTTCGTACGCCCATTTTTCTTGTAAAAAAGCATGGGTTTCACAAAAATCTTTGAATCCATTAAAGCCTGAGCGCACCTGATGTTTGGTTTCTGAGAAAATGGCGTGCATGGCGTGTCCCATTTCATGCAAAATGGTTTTTACGTCGTCATATGTTAGCAATAAAGGCGTGTTTTCATCTTCTGGTTTTTGTATGCGGCAAGAAATAAGCATGATGGGTCTTCGATCATGTCCTTTATATTGCCCTTGTTTTATAATTTCTGTGCAATATGGATTTTCTGCCTTTTGAGGGCGTTTATATAGATCTAAATAGAAGCCGCCTAAAAAACGGCCATCTTGTTCGTAAACCTCAAATAATTTCGTATCCTGATGATATTTTGGGGCATGATCATTTTTTATGATTGAAAGATTAAATAATCTTTCAAAATGGGCGATGATCCCCGTGACTGTTGCCTTGATCTCAAAATAGGGGGTGATTTGATCTGTACTTATGTTGTTTTCTAAGCCATTTTCTTCTTCTTGTTTTAGATATTGTCTTTTGTTTTCGTTGATATAATCAAAAATAAATCTCTGAATGGTTTCATGATGACCAATGGTTCTATCCAATAAAGGGTTACGATGTAAATTAAAGATTTTGCTTTTATGATTTTGAAGCGCGATAATGTTTAAAAGCGCCGCTGTTTTTTGATTATCTTGCGGATAATTGGAATTAAGAGAGGCGTTTGTGAAAATGGTTTTCAAGGATTCAATTTCTTGATCGATAGCGTATATTTCTTCTTTTTCATGATTGTTTAAAAGAACGCCATGTTCTAAAAAAAGATTGTAATGTGCGTAAAATAATACGCCATCTCCTTCCTCTATTGAATAATCTTCATTTCTGATGGTATTCATAAGGGAAAAAAGCATGGGGTTGGTGTATATTTCTATCCGAAATTCTCTGGATTTTTTCTGAATTTCCCTATGAAGATCTGTTGTGAATAGATGTGTGTTTAGTAATGGATAGACAGAATAAATATTAAATATGTCATTGAATAATTCCATCGCTTGTGTAAGGGGAATGACAACATCCTTAAATTTCTTACATCCTTCTTGATCAATAATATCATGAATTTTGCCACGAGCTTCTGAGATCGCATAATCTAAAGCAGGTAAGAAATGATCAAGATTGATTTTATCAAAATCAGGAATATTGTTTTTTGATAAATATGTAATAAGGAGTGGGTTTGTATCTGTGGTCATTTACTTTTCAATTTATATTTTTACCGCTCTCGTGTTATATGAAAAAAGAACGTTATTCGCAAGCAAAATGTCATATTTTTTATAAATTGGTAAGTTATTTCATGATATAATATAATATCTTAGATAACCTAAAAAATGGGGATTATTTTTTTGATTATGTGTATCAAACCTGCCCCTCTTTATACACTCCTTCAAAATGCCGCAGATCAATGGGGTGATGCGCCTGCGTTGAACTTTTTAGGAAAAATCACATCCTTTGCGGAATTGGATGAACGTTCAAATGTTTTTGCTGCAGGGCTGCAGGCGCTGGGGGTCAACAAGGGGGATCGCGTGGGTGTGATGCTGCCCAATAGTGCGCTTTATATCATTGCTTATTACGGGATTTTAAAGGCGGGGGGGATTGTGGTGAATTACAATCCGCTTTATGCAGTACAGGAATTGCGGCATCAAATTACCGATAGTGGCACGCGCTTTATGGTCAGTTTTGATCTGTGTTTAACATGGGATAAATTAAAAATTATATTGGATGCCAATGATACAGGGCTGGAGGGTGTGATTATCGCCCCGTTTCCTCAAGAGCTTCCTTTTCCGCAGAATGTATTATTTCCCATTTTCAAGCATGCGCAATGCGCCAAGATCACCCGCAATGATCGCGTGATTGATCTTCAAACCTTGCTGGATACAAATCACCCTTGGGCGATGCCCGATATTGACCCCTTAAATGATGTGGCGTTGCTGCAATATACAGGCGGCACGACGGGTGTTCCCAAGGGGGCGATGTTGACGCATTCTAATTTATTAACAAATACCGAACAATGCCGCCTTTGCTTGCCTGAGGTTACAGATGGGGCAGGGCATAAAATGGTGGCAGTGCTGCCGTTTTTTCATGTGTTTGCAATGACCGCCACATTGAATTTAAGTTTACGCATGGGATTGCAAATCATTACCACGCCGCGCTTTGACTTAATCCAAACCTTAAAAATCATTGATCGTGAACAGCCGTTGTTTTTTGCGGCTGTGCCAGCGATTTTAAATGCCATGACACATTGTGACTCTATTGATCGGTATGACTTAAAATCGCTGCAATATTGCGTTTCAGGTGGTGCTCCACTGCCGCTGGAGGTCAAAAAGAGCTTTGAAGCCCGTACAGGCGCGGTGATTTTAGAAGGGTATGGCTTAACAGAGGCGAGCCCTGTCCTCACGCTAAATTCTCCCAAAGATAACCGCGCAGGCACAATCGGCACGGCGCTGCCCGATACAGATATTCGATTGATGGATTTAAATCATCCTGATGCGGAAGTTCCCACAGGGCAAAAAGGCGAACTCTGTGCCAAAGGGGCGCAGATTATGAAAGGATACTGGAATAACCCAAACGCCACCGCCGCAACGATGATGAATGGTTATTTACGCACCGGCGATGTGGCGGTGAAAGACGAGGACGGCTATTTCACCATTGTGGATCGGATTAAAGATTTGATTTTGATCAATGGCTATAATGTCTATCCCCGTCAAGTGGAAGAGGCCATTTATAAACACAAAGCCGTTGAGGAATGCATTGTTGCTGGCATCCCTGACCCGCAGCGCGGTGAAGTGGCCAAGGCATGGATTAAATTCAAAAGCGGCATGAGTGCATCGGAGGCGGAGCTAAAAGAATTCCTGAAAGATCACCTATCCGCCACTGAAATTCCCCGTGTAATCGAATTTCGCAATACCCCCTTGCCTAAGACTATGATCGGAAAATTATCACGGAAAATGATTTTATCAGAAGAAGGGGCGCAATAAGTTTAATATTGTTTGAATAGCCCCCTATAGATTTTCACCTCAAAGCGCAGGGGACACTTTGAGGTGAGAGGGGTTTATAGGTGCACATGAGATGATAAAAGCCAAGCTAGAGTTTGTTTTTACCGCGAAATAATAGGATTGGCAATTAGGGGTTTAGGGTTGCCGATTTTGAAGGTGTTGCGGTTTTGTTGCCTTAGCTTGTGTTTCCTCAATCTCATTTTGTGCCTGTGCGGTATCAAAGGCAGTTGATAGCTTGCCCTTTAGCTTTGGTTTTGCATCGGGGAGGGAGGCATAGGTTTCTATGATGAAATTCCAGTGGGGTTCAGGGAGGGTTTTTGTATCTTGTCTACGTATCGCGGCTATAATTTTTGCAGATAAACCTTCAGGCCACACTTTTTTGAAACGATCATGGAGCAAGGAGTCTTTAATATTCGTCCTCTCTACGTGATATTCAAGTTCACTGAGCATTTTTGAGGTGATTTCAATTCTTGTCATAGGGGCAACTGTATCAAACGATTTGTAATGTTCCATAATCCATTCCCAATGATCCTTGACAATTGATTTTGCTTTTCCTGAAATAATATCCCCTACAATTCTTGGAGATAATCCGTTAGGCCAGTTTTTTTTGAAACGCTTATTAAATGTTATAGATTTGATAGCTGTTCTTTCAACTTGATGTTTAAACTCATTACGCATCTTTGGAGTAATTTCAATTCTCGTCATAGGGGTGATTGTATCAAACGATTTATAATGTTCCATAATCCATTCCCAGTGATCCTTGAGAATTGATTTTGCGTCTCCAGAAAGAATCCTATTTATAAGTTGAGGAGATAAACCTTTAGGCCATTCCTCTTTAAAATGATCGTGGAATACGTGGGCTTTAATACCCGTTCTTTCAACTTGGTGTTCAAACTCATTACGCATTTCTGTAGTAATTCTAATTTTTCTGGTGGGAACAATTGTATCAAAAGATTTGTATTGTTCCATAATCCATTCCCAATGATCTTTACTAATGGATTGTTGCTCTCCACGGACAATTGGAGTTATAATATTAGGTGATAAGTTTTTTGGCCATCTTTTTTGTAGAAGAGTATAGAATCTTGTTCCTCCAATCCCAGTCCGCTCAACCTCCTCCCTCAACTCCGCATACATCTCCTCCGTAATCTCAATAATATGCTCCTTGGCTATTCTTGAAATATCGGCACTGATGATGTGGGTTTCTTCTTCGGTGATGTAACATTCTAGGTTTGGGTCATCTCTTAAAACATCTTCATCCCAGTTACCGCCATTACCCTTAGATTTTACAGGTTTATTTTGTGTTTTAGGAGCTTCTGGCCCTAAGACATTTGTAGCGCCCAGAATTTTTATAGAAAAGATAGTTTCTGATATGGCTCTTTCTCGATTGAGAGCCTGTTTCTTTTTGTCTGGATCGCCAATATAAAGGAATGTATCGATAATCGTCATCCCTTCCCAACGCTGCTTTTTCTCATTCCACCATTTGCGCGCGCCACGCCCGATGATTTGTTCCTTGTCCACAGCGGAGGATCGCGGCGAATCAAATACAGTTTTCATGGGGGGATGGTCAAAGCCCTCCTTAAACTTTTCATCACCGATAATGGCCATATATTTGCCAGCTTTATAGGCCTTAAGTCTACGTTTTTGTTCATTTGGGGATAGACGAGAGTGAATGGTTAAGGCAACCCCCTCATAACCCTGTTCGGCAGCACGCCTTTGCAGCTCAGGATCGCTATTGAGTAATTTTTCTAAATGATTAGCCTGAGAAATGCCGTTGACGAAAAACCCTGTTTGGTTATCTGTAAAGGGATCGTTTGTGATTTGATCGCGACCATTAAGATAGATTTTCTTAATCTCATGATTCCACGCCCTTTTTTTCAGATGGCGTCGCTCTTTCGACTTTTCTTCATTAGAGGCCTCGTTAAATTCTTCGGATAACATCCATTTCGTAGGTTGTGCACATATGCCATATTCTTGGACATGGATATAAGAGGCCAGCTCCTTATCCATCACTGCGTCATAAAGCGATTTTTCAAAGATTTTTCTTTTATGCGTGGATTCAACAGATTTTCCCTCATTGAAATGAGAGGTCGCTGTAAAGGCAAGCTGGATGGTGCGGCTATCATAAGCCCCTAAAATGGCTTCGATCCGTCGTTCAGATGTCCCCCTGTGGGATTCATCAGAAATCAAGATATGAAGGTTATGAGAACCAAAGACGCCCGCCTTCGTCAAATCATACCATCCATCATAAGTCATAATGGTGATGGGTTGATCTGCATCCTTGTTTCCATCACCATAAAGACCGATAAGGTTTTTTGTGCTAGGGGCAAACTTAGCAAAAGAACCCAACGTTTGATTCAGTAACGTGATAACGGGAACAACAACACCGATTTTAGGCTCAATGCCGCGTTTCTTTAAAGCTTTCATCATTTCTGCAATGATTCCAACAAAGATCGCGGTTTTACCAACCCCAGTCGGGAGTTTGAAAAAGCCTTTTATCTTTTCTTCATCAGAAAGCTGATCTGTGTATAAATCTGCCTTATAGGCCTTTAGGGCTTGGTGTTGCGTGGGGCGAAATTCTTTGCCGTTATCAAAATGCTGACGCTCATTCAGGGTGGTGACGGCTTCGCGCAAGGACTCTAATAAATCTTGTGTTTTTATCATCTTTTCTTATCCTATTATTTCTTTTTAGGGCTGACGGTTTTGGAGCAGTTGCGGTTTTGTTTCCTTAGCTTGTGTTTCGTCAATCTCATTTTGTGTCTGTGTAGCATCAAAGGCAGTTGAGAGCTCGCCTTTTAGCTTTGGTTTCGCATCGGGGAGGGAGGCGTAAGTTTGAATGAGGAAATCTAAATAAGGCTCAGCGATTGTTTTTGTATTTCTAAAGATACCATCAATAATCCTTGGAGTTAAGCCCTTAGGCCAGATTTCTTGGTGAAGAGCGTAGAGTTTTTGGCCACCGATATTCGTTCTTTGAATTTCACTTTTTAATTCCTCAATGATTTGTGGGGTAATGTCCACCTTCTTCATTTGCTCAACTGTTTCAAGAGTTTTATATGTTTGCTTAATCCAGTTCAAATAAGGCTCAGCGATTGTTTTTGTATTTCCAAAGATACTACTATCAATAATCCTTGGAGTTAAGCCCTCAGGCCAGATTTCTTGGTGAAGAGCGTAGAGTTTTTGGCTACCGACATTGGTTCTTTGCATTTCATTTTTTAATTCCTCAATGATTTGTGGGGTAATGTCCACCTTCTTCATTTGCTCAACTGTTTCAAGAGTTTTATATGTTTGCTTAATCCAGTTCAAATAAGGCTCAGCGATTGTTTTTGTATTTCTAAGGATACAAGCAATAATACTTGGACTTAAGTCCTTAGGCCAGATTTCTTGGTGAAGAGTGTAGAATTTTGGGCCACCGACATTGGTTCTTTGCATTTCACTTTTTAATTCCTCAATGATTTGTGGGGTAATGTCCACCCTCTTCATTTGCTCAACTGTTTCAAGAGTTTTATATGTTTGCTTAATCCAGTTTAAATGAGGTTCAGAAATTATTTTTGAAGCTTTACTGAAAATATAATCAAGAATTCTTGGAGTTAAGCCCTCAGGCCATATTTCTTGGTGAAGAGCGTAGAGTTTTTGGCTACCGACATTGGTTCTTTGCATTTCACTTTTTAATTCCTCAATGATTTGTGGGGTAATGTCCACCTTCTTCATTTGCTCAACTGTTTCAAGAGTTTTATATGTTTGTTTAATCCAGTTTAAATGATACTCAGCGATTTTTGTTTTATTTCTAAAGATACTATGAATAATACTTGGACTTAAGTCCTCAGGCCATATTTCTTGGTGAAGAGTGTAGAATTTTTTGCTACCGACATTGGTTCTTTCAACCTCACTCCTCAACTCTTCAACCATCTCTTCCGTAATCTCAATAATATGCTCTTTCCGTGCACGGGCGACTTGGGCGTCGAGGATAAAGATTTCATCTTCGGTGACATAAATTTCAACGTTATCATCCAGCCAATCGTTGTTTTTCTTTATTTGTGGTTTTTCTGGAAAATCTGAATCATCCTCAATATAGGGTTCAAATATAATATTATCATCTTCTTGGGGTTCTTTGTCTTTGGGGGCTTTTGGGGGGGCACTGGGGGCATAGACAAAGTTTTCGCCCAACACATCCTTGACAGAAATTGAATTTCTGATCGCTCTTTCCCTGTTTAATTCATTTTGTTCTTTGTCTTTGTCGCCGATATACAGGACGGTGTCAATAATGGTCATGCCTTCCCAACGTTGTTTTATGGGATTCCACCATTTGCGCGCCCCGCGACCGATAATTTGTTCCTTATCAACGATAGAATTTCTGGGGTAATCGAAAAGCGTTTTCATTTCTTTCTGGTCAAACCCTTCCTTAAATTGTTCATCACCAATGATCGCCATGCATTCGCCGTTTTTATAGGCTTTAAAGCGGCGGTCTTGTTCGTCAGGGGATAATTCAGAATGGATGGCATAGGCAACCGTTTTATATCCTTGGGCGGCGGCACGTTTTTGGAGTTCTGGATTTTTGTTTAACAGTTTTTCCAAAGCATTGGCTTGGTCGATCCCATCAACGAAAAAACCAGCTTGGTTATCAGTCAGGGGATCTCCTGTTCTTTCATCCTTGCCGTGGATATAAAATTGCGTAACATATTTATTCCATGCTTTTTGACGTTGAAGGCGGCGTTCCTTTGTTTTTAATCCTTTGGTGGCATCATTAAATTCATCGGATAACATAAACTCGCTGGGTTCAACGCGAATAATCATCCGCTGGCTTTGGATATAGGAGGCTAATTCATCATCCATAATGGCCTCTGCCATTGGTTTTCTAAAAATTGTTCTTTTATGGGAGGCTTCGACAGATTTTTCTTCCTGATTAAATCGGTCTGTGGCGGTGAACGCAAGCTGGATGGTGCGGTGATCGTAATTGTTTGCATTGACTTCAATCCGTGCGTCAGACGTAATGCGGTGTGATTCATCAGAAATCAACATATCCAGCACATCAGAATTTAAGTATCCGTTTTTGCTAAGTTCACTCCAGCCATTATAGGTGATAATGGTAATGGGTTTTTCGATGTCCTTATACCCATCGCCATAAAAGCCGATCATGTCTAGGCTGCTGGGGGCGAAATCATTGAATGAATCATAAGTTTGCCCCAACAATTTACGCATGGGAACGACAATCGCTGTTTTGGCATCGATATTTTGGGATTTTAAATTTTTCATGGTTTCAGAAACAAGGGCGACAAATACGGCTGTTTTTCCTACCCCTGTTGGAATTTTAAAGGAACCAATGATTTTATCTTCATCGGTTAATGCATCGGAACGGATGTCAGCATGATAGGCTTCCAAGGCTTGGCGTTGCGTTTTACGCAGTTCCTTACCGGTTTCAAAAGTACCGCGTGTTAAGAGTGTACTTAAAGCTTGATCTAGGGCTTTGATTAAATCTTGTGTATTGGCCATTTTTTTTCAATTTTCCTCTTGACAAAATAGGAATTTTATCCTATATTAGTTTTTGTAACGCCCTTATTGTGTCTGAAACACATTGGGGCTTTTTTGTTGCCAAAGAACCTGTTGTGACAGGCTTGGTGTAATTTTTTGGGTCGTATGATTGCGATACGGCAACCCGTTTCTCTTCCCTTTTAATATTTTCATAGTCATAACAGAAAGGATATCCATATGTCAACAACATTGGATCAAGCTTTTATTAAGCAATTTGAACGCGAAGTGCATGAATCTTATCAGCGCATGGGATCAAAGCTGCGCTCTACGGTGCGGACGATTCCGAACGTCAACGGATCAACGGCGGTGTTCCAAAAGGTGGGGCGCGGGACGGCGTCTACAAAATCCACGCATGGGATGGTGCCGGTGATGAATTTGGATCACAGCCATGTTGAGGTTGCCTTGCAGGATTATTATGCAGGCGATTGGGTGGATCGTTTGGATGAATTAAAAATCAATATTGATGAGCGTCAAATTATCGCCAGCGCAGGGGCGTATGCCTTGGGGCGTAAGACCGATGATCTGATTATCGCGGCTTTGGAATCTGTCCCCAGTGGTCAGATTATTGCCGATGCGAATGTGGGCTTAAATCTATCCAAAATCATGAACGCGCTGGAAACATTAGGCGAAGCCGATGTGCCCGATGATGGGCAGCGTTTTGCCGTGGTGGGCTGGAAGCAATGGAGCGAATTGTTGCAATTAGAGGAATTCGCCAGTGCCGATTATATCGGTCAAGGTGAATTACCGTACCAAGCCACCACACAGGCAAAATTTTGGTTAGGCACATACTGGATTCCACATTCAGGATTGCCAGTCAACAGCAGCGATATCAGATCTTGTTTCTGGTACCACAAAACCGCCATAGGTCACGCCGCCGCATCCGATGTGCAAACGGATATTTCATGGCACGGCGACCGCGCCGCCCACTTCGTCAATAATATGATGAGCCAAGGCGCCGCCCTGATCGAGGCAAAAGGCGTGGTAGAAATCCTATGTGACGAAACCCCTGATTAAGATCAAGCCCACCCCTCCGTCATGCTGGACTTGATCCAGCATCCCGTTGATCGGCAGGAATCTGCTGAACCAACAAGATCCCGTGTCAAGCACGGGATGACGCGTGGGGGCGTATAAAAATATAACGATTCAATATTAAGGAGAATACAAAATGCCCTTTAGCACCAATAATCTAAGCGTCTTGGCATACGCCAATAACTTCACCCTATGGCACTATCGCACCACAGATACCAGCGTCACCACCACAGGCTATTTCAACCTGTCCTCCGACCTGTTGCGCATCAATGATTTACTGATCGTCACCACCGCCACAGGCGGCACCCCTGTGACGAAATTTTTTATTGTGACAGGCAACACAGGCGGTGTTGTGAGCGTGGCGGTTTATAGTTAGGGAATTTTGAATTTCTTTCACAGGCAGTTTTATGCTGCCTGTGAGAATATTTACTGCTTGATGTCTTCAATTCTGAAGCCTTGTGCCCTATGAGCTTGTATACAAGATCCATCATTTTTCTTTTGATATCCAATAATTCCTCCAACCATAGATCCAGTTGCTGATCCGCCACAAGTGGCTATTTGACCTGTTTTTTCATTTTTTAGAATGGTCATCGGTGTCGTGCAGCCTGTCATTATCAATAATGTAAGAATTGCGATTGTTCTCATTTTTTCAGTATCCAGTTTATCAATTTAAATTATTTCGCGCCTATCGGTTGATGCCAACCGCTTTTGATTTTTAGGGTTTTGAAGCCCCATCATTTGAAATATTCAAATGACCCACAACAATTATCAGATCATCTTTGGTTTTGTAAATGATATTGCCACTTTAAATATTCTATTTATTTTATCAGTATTGTTGTGTAGGGTTTTGGGATGATTAAACACACCCTCTACACCATCGGTTTCACAGGCTGCACCGCAGAAGATTTCTTTGCGCGATTAAAGGCAGCAGGGGTTAAGCGTGTCATTGATACACGCCTTTGGGCGGATACGCAGCTTTCAGGCTTTGCACGGAAAAAAGATTTGGGATTTTTCTTAAAAAATCTGGTGGGTATTGATTGTGAGCATCGCCTTGACCTTGCCCCCACAGCGGAAATTTTACGGGATTTTAAAGATAAAAAGATTGATTGGCAGGAATATCAATCGCGATATATCACCTTGTTGCAATTGAGCATTTGTAAATTATAATTGCTTTATCCTGTGATTAAGAGGTTGATGTTTATGTGTTTAAAATCTCAATTAACGCCCTTAAGGGTTTGTATTCGTCAGAATATAAATGCACATTGGGTGGATAAAAATGTTCCTAATGAACATAAACAGATTGATGATCTGTGGGCAGAAAAAATGCACTCAGCCCAAGAAGATGGAAAAATATTATATAATGCGCCCTTATGCTCCTTGGAGTCTTTTGAGATGCAAGGGGATCAATTGATCCTGAATATCGGTAAAACATCCTATCGTGATTATTCGATTTACCGCAGCCATCCTCATTTATTTCAGAAAGATGAAAGTCCTAATCCGTTAGGGACTCAGGTTATTCCTGTGATTGAGGGGGATTACATCATATTGGCACGACGTGCCGCGAATTTGGATGTTAATCCCAATAAATGGTTTGCATTTGGTGGTTTTGTTGAACCTGAAAAGGACATAGACTCTCTTGGAAACCCCGATATATTCGCCTGTGCAAAGCGGGAGTTTTCTGAGGAAACAAGCATTGATCTGAAACGATCACAAATTTACTTGCTGGGGATTGCGTATGATCTGATGAATCCGCACCCAGAATGTATTTTTACGGCCAATTTATCACATGCTGAAGGGGATATGCTATTCAAACAAAGCCATGAAGAATATTCTAACCTTCATAAAATTTTTCTAAACGACTTACCATCTTTTCTGGAAACGGAACAAGACTCTATGACGGCGACGACGATTGAGGCTTTAATGTTACTTAGAGAGGGGTAATAAATGCATTACCTTCTTATCACTATCCTATTTCTCCTAACCGCCATCCCCTCCGCCCACGCCCACAGCCCCTATCGGCAAAATCGGCAAGAGGTGAGGGATGAGCAAGGGCGTTTCTTTTTTATTGAAGAATTTTATGGTGATGGCATTTTTTGGGTTGATCCGATGCGCGTGCAGGTGGTGGATGGTCACAATCGAATTTATGCCTCCACACCTCAAGGGTCGCGGGGGGAAATTTTTTGTCCGAAAATTACGTCTTGCTATGCGTTGATTTATAATGGTTTTTCTATTTCGGGGGAGCTGCTTAGGCTTTCAACGCCTATTCAATCCATCATTACTGACCCAGCGTTTGATCATTATGAACCTTATGGTTGGAATGAAAAATCCTATGGGTTTCACGAACCCTATCGCCCGATTATTAGGCTGATGATCGGCATGATTTGGATTGCCATTGATTGCTGGTTTTTATTGCCTGTGATGGCTGGGTTTATTTTGGCGTTTTGGGGGTTGAAACGCTTTGTGCGTGGCGCAATCAAGGCGGATATGCGCAAGCGTATCTTTGGGATATTGATCGCGTTGATCCTTTTTACGGGTTACGTTTTGGTGGCATTACTAGCATTTTATATGGCTTTGCCTTTATACGGCGTACCGGTGTTTTATATGATCTTGGCGTTTATCGTGGCGCGTCAATTGTTAAAAATAATAGCGCGTTTTAAATGCAACCAGCTGGAAACATAGAATCACAGGCTCTGTCCCCCAAAACCGCGCCGCTTTGATCCAATCCTTTGCGTCAGGCTTGGCACTGAAAATCAAGATCGGCACAATCAACAGCCACACAATATCCGCGATCTGCATAATCTCAAACGCACTGATATGCAGGGATAGGCTATGTAGCCAGTGATAGAGAAAAGGAGGGAGGGGGGAATGGTTCATGGGTTAGGTGAGGGATTCTTTATACTTTTCGAGGGCAGGTTTTTCGTCTTTCGATGTTCTGTTATGGGTAATTACGTCATCAATAATTGCCCTTGCAATCGGTTCGTAGGGTTTGATTAAACCCATTTCGATTTCGTTATTTTCATTGATGAAAAGAGGGAAAAATGATCTATAATTATCTCCGTGCATATCAAAAATTTTTGGATAATCAATATCGGGATTTTCATGCATTTTATTAAATAATGAAATAAGTAATCTTGACTCCAATACGAAAACCTTACTTTCCTGAGGATACTTTTCTTTAAAAATTCCCCCGATAATCCAATGGAAATTTTGTTGTGTATTATCTGTAAAGAGTTTTCCCAATAGATCTGGATGTAAGTCAAAAAGGACAGCGTAAGCCATGCTAGGGCATTGAAACTCTAACTGTCTTCCAAAGTGATGTAAGTGGATTGAGATTTCATTATTACGGTTTAGTAGTATGTTGATAAATTCTTCTTTTTTAGGATCATCTAGTTTTTGGTAATAATCAATGATTGTTTTTTTAGGATTGTTTTCTTCAATGTCATTTAATAAAAAATCAGAAAAATCCCACGCAAAACAGAAAAATTGAACACAGGCGATCGTCATATGATCTTTTTCTTGGTATTGTTGATCTTTGAAGAATTCATAGAAGAGCTGTTTTAATTCTAGGCTCAGGACTCATTAAATCCACCATATAACGATGACGGCTACAATGATTGCGGCACGGAATGTATGGGCACATCGGTCATAACGTGTTGCGATGCGGCGCCAGTCTTTGAGTTTAGAGAAGC